>JAXDBU010000044.1:0-5437 GCA_034678485.1 Sedimentisphaerales bacterium
TTCACCGCGGAGGGGGTGAACAGCGTTCTGCAGAATTTCGTCGTCGCCAACAGCGACGTCGGGATCTTCATCGCGGGCAGTTGCCCGACGATCCGAAACGTGACCGTGGCAGGGAACGATTTTGGAATCGCCGCCTACAACGGAGCGAACCCCACCATCGTCAACTGCATTCTCTGGGACAACGCCGACGGCGATCTGTTCGGCTGTGCGGCGAGGTTTAGCTGCATACAACAAGGGCTTGAGGGCCAGGGCAATATCTGTGACGACCCGCTGTTCGCCGACACAAGCAGCGGAGACTATCATTTGCTGTCGGAGAAAGGACGGTACGTATCGACCTATGGATTGTGGGCGTTCGACGACCGAACGAGCCCATGCATCGATGCAGGTGATCCCGAGTCAGACGTCGCGGCGGAGCGGATGCCCAACGGGGGACGCATCAACATGGGCGCGTTCGGCGGAACGCGCGAGGCCAGCATGAGCGAGTGGGGGTTGGCCGGGGACATCAACCGGGATGGGTCGATCGACTTTGAAGACCTGGCCATCCTGGCAGCAGGGTGGCTGGACAGGTTGTAGAGACAAATCGTAGAGACAAATGTAACAGGGACCTGTCCGGAGCGGCGGGCCGGACTTGGTCCCACCACACAGCAGCGGGATCGCCACGCGAAGGGTGCGGTCCCGCTCGCTTTTTGCATGCAGCACCCCTATCCAGACCCTGGGACGCCCCGGAAAGACCCTGGCGGCGGAAATCTCCTCGCGGGAAACGTGATTTATTCAAGAAACCGCCCTTTTCTGCGTTGACGCGAATGCCTATCTTCATTATGATGACAGAGACAGGGTGCGATATGTTGTGGCATGGGAACCAGGATGTCGGTGAGAGCGCATCCAACAAGATCGGGTTCGCGAAGCCGGAAAGGGGTAGGAAGGGAAGAATTTAGGACTGGATTTACCCTGATTGAATTGCTGGTCGTTCTGGGTATCTTATCCATCCTGATGGCAACCCTGATTCCGGTCCTGGGGAAGATACGTCAGCAGGCCAGGCAGGTCGTCGGCGTGGGCAATCTGCGCCAGATTGGCATGGCCGTCAACTGCTACGCGGACGACAACAAGGGATGCTATCCGCCCTCCGTGGCCACGCTTGGCGTCGGGAGCCACTGGAACTGGCAGGAACCCACCTACCTGACCGCGTACCGCAAACGAAGTCCCGCCGTGCACCGGTCCGTCAGCGCGTATTTGCACGACTATCTGACGGACGCCGCCACCTTGTTCTGCCCGAGTGCCCCTGTGAAGTACAAGTACCTCCAGCAGGCATGGGACGCGGGCGACGACTGGAACAACCCGGACATCGCCCCGTTGCCCGAGGCCTTGCTCGGCACATACTGCCTCTATTGGAGCTACACAGGGCATCTCGGGAACAAGGCAGGTCTGTTCCGAGGCCCGCGAGGCCCGGGCCGAGGCCGGGGGGAGAGCCGAATCCTCGTCACCGATTATCTGGGGTACGATCATTTTCGCAGCCCCGATGCCTACGGCAGTTGCGAGCGGTTCCACGATGCGCAAGTCACCGAAGGCAGCGATATCTCCTCTGCGTTCTGGTCCGTGCCCGGCGAATCGACCACCGAGGAGATGGCGGAGATGAGCATCAAACTCCACGCCGCCTATATCGACGGCCACGTCGAGTCTTATCTGCCGGTCGATACGACCCCCATGCGCGTCATCCTGTACCCGGAGACGGGCGAACCCTACCCGGACAACCTCGGCATCTCGCCGGGACTGTTCTACCTTCCGCGGGTGGGGCTGCACTGACACCTTCAGAACGCGTGCGCAAAGGCACGTCGTCGTAGCATGGGCATCTTGCCCATGATTCGCAGGACCATCCTGGCCCTCCCAAGACGGTCTGGTCCTCCGGGCGAGACGCCCCTGATACTCACGGGCAAAAATACCCGTTGCCACTTCTCATACACGTTCTCAAGTCTCCGGGACTCCTGTCCCGGCCGGCGTCACGAAGATGGTGCGCATCGCACGCCGCTTGAAAACACCTCTGCACGCCGCTATAGTTGCTTCGTCTGCACACAGGGTGGGCGCGGACCGTCGTGATTGTACGTTTATGCAAAGGATCGCCTCTTGAATCAGATGCACGTGGTTCAGATCGCATCGGAACTGTCCCTGAATCCCCGGCAGGTGCTCGCGGCAGCCGAACTGCTGGAAGGCGGGGCTACGGTCCCCTTTATCGCAAGATACCGCAAGGAAGTGACAGGCAGCCTGGACGAGGTCGCCATCACCGCCATCCGCACCCGGCTCACCCAGCTTGCCGAGCTGGACGCCAGGCGGGAAGCGATCCTCGCCTCGCTCCAGGAGCGGGGCCTGCTCACCGACGAGATCAAAGATCGAATCGAGCAGGCAACGACGATGACTGCACTGGAGGACATCTACCTGCCCTATCGTCCGAAGCGCCGCACGCGGGCGACAATCGCCAAGGAGAAGGGACTGGAGCCCCTGGCGCAGCTCGTCTTCGCTCAGGAACCGACCACGGACCCGGTTGCCGAGGCGGGCACCTTCGTGAACGCGGACAAAGGCGTCGCGTCCGTCGAGGAGGCACTGGCCGGCGCCAGGGACATCATCGCGGAATGGGTGAACGAGGACCAGACGGCCCGTACCCGCGTCCGCGAGCTGTTCCAGAAGGAGGGCACGTTCCGGACCAAAGTCATCACAGGCAAGGAGACCGAGGGCTGCAAGTTCGAGGACTACTTCGACTGGGAGGAACCGGTCGCCAAGGCGCCGTCGCACCGGATTCTCGCCATGCGAAGAGGCGCCCGCGAGGGGTTCCTCCGAATGCAGGTGAACACGCCGGAAGAGCAGGCGACGCGGACCCTCGAAGTCCTGTTCGTCAAAGGGCAATCCCCCTGCTCGACCCAGGTCCGCGAGGCCGCCCTCGACGGCTACAAACGTCTCCTGGCCCCCTCCATGGAGACCGAGATTCTCGTCGAGACCAAGGAGCGGGCGGACAAAGAGGCGATCAAGGTCTTCGCAGAGAACCTGCGAGAGCTCCTGCTGGCCTCTCCCCTCGGGCGCAAGAACGTCCTGGCCATCGATCCCGGTTTCCGCACGGGCTGCAAGGTCGTCTGTCTCGATCGGCAGGGACAACTGAAGTACAACGACGTCGTCTACCTGCACCACGCGGACAAGCCCGGCTCGCCCGATGCAGTCAAGCTCGCGGCCTTGTGTCAGCGATTCGAGATCGAGGCCATCGCTATCGGCAACGGGACCGCCAGCCGGGAGACCGAAGCGTTCGTCGGCAGCGCCCAGTTGCCCAGTAGCATCCCCGTCATCATGGTCAATGAGAGCGGCGCGTCCATCTACTCCGCGTCGGACGTTGCCCGCGAGGAGTTCCCCAACCACGACGTGACCGTCCGCGGCGCGGTCTCCATCGGGCGACGGCTCATGGACCCGCTCGCAGAACTCGTCAAGATCGATCCGAAATCTATCGGCGTCGGCCAATACCAGCACGACGTGGACCAGCCGATGCTCAAGCAGAGTCTCGACGACGTCGTCATCAGTTGCGTCAACAGCGTGGGCGTCGAGGTCAACACCGCCAGCAAGCAGCTCCTACAATACGTTTCCGGCCTGGGCCCGCAGCTCGCTCAGAACATCATCGCGTACCGCAACGAGCACGGTCCCTTCCATTCCCGCGCGGACCTGAAGGAGGTCCCCCGCTTGGGAACCAAGGCCTTCGAGCAGGCCGCGGGCTTCCTGCGAATCCGCGACGCGGTCCACCCCCTGGACGCCAGCGCCGTCCACCCCGAGAGCTATCACGTCGTGGACGCCATGGCGACCCGCGCGGGCTGCTCCGTAGCGGACCTGATGCGGGACGACTCAGTCCGCGCGAGGATCCGTCTCCAGGACTACGTGACCGAGACCATCGGCCTGCCGACGTTGACCGACATCGTGCAGGAGCTGGCCAAGCCCGGACGAGACCCGCGAAAACAGTTCGAGGTCTTCCGCTTCGCGGAGGAGGTCAAGCAGATGGAGGACCTCCGGCCCGGCGCGCGTCTGCCCGGCATCGTGACCAATGTCACCGCGTTCGGCGCGTTCGTCGATATCGGCGTCCACCAGGACGGGCTCGTTCACATCAGCCAGCTCGCGGACCGTTTCGTCAAGGACCCCGCTGAAGTGGTCAAGGTGCACCAGAAGGTGATGGTGACGGTCGTCGCGGTGGACATGACGAAGAAGCGGATCAGCCTGTCGATGAAGGACCCGTCGAAACCTGCTCCCTCGCCGAGATCGGACGCGAAGGGCAAATCCGGCCCGGCGTCGAAATCCGGTCCGGCGGCAAGACCGAGCCCCAAAGCCAAACAGAGCCCCGCCTCGACGTCGGCGCCCGATCCAAGACCCACCGCCGGCGGGATCAAGCTCAAGTGGACGGAACTCTGGTAGCGAGCGATCCTTGCGAGGGGATATGTCATCCTGAGCCAAAGGCGAAGGATCTGGCTACAGATAGAGAGACCCTCTTAGATCGCGGCCCAGATCCTTCACTTCGTTCAGGATGACAGGCACCGTCCAGTGTTCCGCGCTGGCGTGACGCCCATTCGCATCCGACTGGTCACCACCAGAAGCAGGGATTGCCGTAGCTCTTGTAGAACCAGCGGTGTTCCATCTCGCTGAAGGGACGCCAGGTAACGTGGCCGTCCAGGAAGGCGATGTTGCTGCCGACCGCGTGCGTGCTCTTGATATGGTTGGACCGGTCATACATCTGCCACATGTTATAGACGCCGCCGGTCGCCTTGGTGAAATCGGCGGTTTCAGGGTCTGGGCCGGTGCTGGCGGTCGTGTCGGCAATCAATTCCACACCGGCGACCGGTAGCTTCTTTTTCTGTCCATTGACCGTAGCGATCGCCTCGACCACGGATTTCGCCCACACCTTGTTTCCGGTCGAACTCATCGGCGGATTCCCGCGCCCGTCGTTGATGACATCGATGAGCCAGAAATAGCCCAGGATGCGGTGATAGGTCTTCCTTGTGGCGGTAGCCGTGGGTTCAGGTCGTTCATAGCTCTCCGGGGTCCCGGCCGGAAGCTGCTCGTAGTAACGCCAGAAGATGATCCTGTCCCTTTGTCGCCAGGACGGGCAATAGAAGATGTGCCGATCGAAGGCGCCGGTCGCCATGACGATATCCGTTGTCCAGTAGGAAACGTCGAACAACCACCGGCTCACTTCGTTCAGCGGCAGCCTGCCGTTGTAGTCGTTGGCGTACATAATCAGGCCCAGCGCGGTGTTCTTCTCGTTCTGGGCGCAAACAGTGCGTCGGCTCTGCTCGCGTGCCGCGCTCAGCGCGGGCATCAGAATGCTCATCAGCAGCGCGATCACCGCGATCACCACCAACAACTCGATCAGCGTAAAGCCTCTTGTTCTCACCATGTCCATCTCCCATGCCCGTCCTCAGACGGG
>JAXDBU010000045.1:0-27373 GCA_034678485.1 Sedimentisphaerales bacterium
GCCGTCGCGACCCAGCGTAAAAAGGCTGGTCGGGCCTGTTTTCCTCAACTAAATCTCCTGGTTCGATTTCGTTGAAGATTGGATGTGACTATGCTCTCGACGCGCGACCGGGGTTTGAGGGGGAAAAACCAAGCGAAGAGACTCTTCCCCCTCAAAGCAGGCCCGACCTGCCTTCTTCCGATGAGCACGACGAGTTCATCTTCCTGGTGATCTTCGGCCTGCAGCGATACCGGATGCTTCGCCGCAGCGAGGACGCCTTCAGCTTCTCGCGCGAGGAGCAGACCGGGGCGCAGCCCAACGTTCAGTTCGCGGAGCTGCTGCGAGAAGGTCCCGCCGTCGGCGTGCACACGCTCGCCTGGGCCAACACGTTGAGCACGCTCGAACGGACGCTCGACCGCCAGACGATTCACGAGTTCGACCACCGCGTGCTGTTCCAGATGAGCGCCGCCGATTCCAGCAACCTGATCGACTCGCCCATCGCCAACCAACTGGGCCTGCACCGCGCCCTGCTCCACAGTGAAGAGCAGGGCGGCATCGAGCGATTCCTGCCTTACGCCGCCATCCGGGACGACTGGCTGGCCGAAGTCGGCAGGAAGCTGTCGCACGGAGGGGCAGGGCACAGAGCGTGAAGTTCGCTGCAAGATCGTCGGAGATCGACGCTCAGTCGAGGCCGATGATCCCGATGGGCCCAGTCGTCTTCCAGCGGCCTTTCGTGAAGTCCGGGAAGTCCACGGGGTTGCTTCGCCGGGCCACCGATTTCTCGCTCAGCTCCGTGATGCAGCTCCAGGCGGCGGCATCATAGACGTCGATGTCCGGGGCCGCGCCCGTTTGCAGTGCTCGAATCAGGCGGTAGATCGTGATCCAGTCCGCGCCGCCGTGTCCGCCGCGAGCCAGGGCCTTCTCACTCAAAGCCTTCCAGAGCGGGTGCTCGTACTGTTTGTAGTACTCGTCCATAGGCTCCCAGGTTTCGGCCTTGGCACTGCGGCCCTCGATGTAGATCTGGTCCAGGGTCGCGGAGTAGATGCCCTTCGTCCCCTGCACGCGGTAGATGAGATCGTAGGGCCTGGGCAGCTTCGTGTCGTAGTACAGCGTGATCGTCTGGCCGTTGACAGTGCGGATGAGACTGGTGTTGATGTCCGCGCCGGGATTGCCCCGGGTGCCGTCGGCGCTCATGGAGACCAGATAGTCGAAGCGGTTGCCGCGATTGATGTCCATCCACTGGGCGACCGGGCCGATGGCGTGCGTCGGGTAGCTGTTGCCCGTCTGGACCAGTGGGTCCGCCGAACGCGGTGCGCCGGGACCGACCTTCAGATAGTAGTGCTGATATCCCGCCTCGCAGTGACGCAGCTCGCCGAACAGGCCCTTTCGCAACATGTGGTGGACTAGCATCACATTGCGGAAGTAACAGCAGTTCTCCAGGATGACGCAGTATCGGTCCGTCTTCTCTGCTGTCTCGACCAACTGCCAGCACTCCTCAACGGTCTCGGCGGCAGGGACTTCGGTGGCGGTATGCTTGCCGGCGGTCATGGCCGCCACACAGATCGGCGTGTGCCACTTCCACGGCCGGACCGCGTTGATGACCAGGTCCAGGTCCTCGGTTTCGCACAGACGCTTGAAGTCCGTCTCGCCGCGAGTGTAGCCGTTCGGCTTGGGCTGCCCGGCGGCGGTCACCTTATCCTGCGCCCTGACGACGCGATCTTCGATGATATCGCAGACCGCCTTGACCCGGACCCCTTCGAGGCCCAGGAGGAGTTCCAGCAACCAGGTCCCTCGGTTGCCGACGCCCACCAGGCCAACACGGACAGTCTCTATCGCCGACGATTTGACGTCGGTCGCGAGGGAGATCCCGCCGGCAGTCCACGCTGTCACAGCGGCCGTCCCCATCTTCAGAAGACCCCTGCGGTCATATCGCTCTGCCATGTCTGTTCTCCTGATCCGTGTCCACTGGTCAAACAATGGAACTATAGACCTGGCGGACGGCATCGACGAGGTAGTCGGTGATTCGCTGGGTGTACTTGGGTCCGATTCGGACCAGGACGAAGCGGTCGTAGATCTCCAGCGTCTGTCGGCAGCAGTCGGGACCGTACTGGATCCTCCTGCCTTCGGGGCTGTTGAACGACGGCCAGTCGGGGTGTCGAGTCCGCTTGTTCACCACGGACTCCTCGATGGGCAGCAGGACCGAGCCGACCAGCGTACAGGCCGGGACCTTCCTCGCCCGCAGTTCCTCGATGCACCGGTCGCGGGATGCCTCGTCCTTCATCTCCCAGCCCACGCAATAGCCGATGTCGCCCTGTGGATCGGGACGATGCCGCAGGCGGATGCCGGGCAGGTCCTTGATCCCCTCATAGACCGCCTGGGCATTGCGGCGCATCGGGGCGATCATGGAATCGAGCTTCGACAACTGGGCGCCCAGCACGGCGCCGGTGAATTCGTTCATTCGGAAGTTCTCGCCGGCGAACATCTCGCCTTGGGCGGCCCCTGTGCGGTCGGTGAAGACGCCTCGCATGACGCCCGTGTCGTGGAAGCGGACCGCCCGCTCGTAGATCCTCGGGTCGCTCGTCACGACCGCGCCGCCTTCGCCGGAGGTGATCATCTTGTTGATCTGGAAACTGTAGATGCCGACGTCGCCGAGCGAGCCGAGCTTCTTTCCGCGGTACGACCCGCCGACGCACTGGGCTGCGTCCTCCAGGACCGCGATCTTGTGTTTGCGGGCGATTTCGAGGATGGGGTCCAAGTCGCACGGCCCGCCCAGCAGGTGGACCGCGATGACCGCCTTCGTGCGAGGGGTGATCTTGCGCTCGAAGTCCTTCGGATCGAGGTTGAACGTCGCGTCGATGTCCGCGAAGACCGGCAGCGCCCCCGCGTGGACGACGCAAGTGTAGTCTGACCACCACGTATAGGCGGGGACGATCACCTCGTCTCCCGGCCCGATGCCCAGGCCCGTGACGGCGCAATCGAGGGCGGCAGTGCCCGAGGTCACGCCCAGTGCGAACTTCGCGTCCATGTGTTTGGCGAACGCCTCCTCGAATCGGAACACCTTGTCCGGCCGACCCGGTCCCCAGTAGCGGAAGGGCGACCCGGACTCCAGGACCTCCAGCAGCGCCTGCTCTTCTTTCTTGTCGAAGAACTGCGGCCCGACGTAGCCGGGATCGATGTTGGAGATCGGGTCCGATCCGCCCGTCGGTTTGCCCGAGGCGGGGCGCGTTCCCGCGCCGACGCCCACGGCGGAAGCCGCCAGGCAGCCGGCCGTCAAGAGATCGCGACGACTGATCCGTCCAGAGACGATCTTCGAATGAATGTCACGTGCAGCCATGTCTTGACCTCCTTCAAAAGTGCGTGGTGGCCCAGCCGCCCCCGGCTGGAGAAAGAACATGTAGCCCAGCCGCCCCCGGCTGGGGAAAAACACCCCCGAGGGCGGGGGTGCCACACGGCTGGGGAAAGAACACGTAGCCCAGCCGCCCCCGGCTGGAGAAAGAACACCCCCGAGGGCGGGGGTGCCACTTCGCGACGTATCCATGCCATCGCCCGATCTACAGGCTTCGGAGCATCTCCTCGGCCCTCCTCTTGGTCCTGGCGTTCTGAGATTTCTCGATGACCGTCTTGAGGATCGTCTGTCGCCGCTCTTTGGAGACCCCCGGGATCTCCCTGCCCACGAGGTTGAGCATGGCGGAGCAGGCCTCTTCGGTGACAGCCGGATCGGCCGCGAATTTCGTCAGCAGATCGAAAGCACCGGCCGCAGGGATGCCGCCCAGCACTGAGACTGCCAGACGCTTTTCTTCCGGCCGCTGGATCAGCCCGAGCAGATCCTCGACCTTGGCCACCTTCTTGTCCGCGGCGAGGGCCTTCTCGCCTCGAAGGTACTGGAGGTAGCCGCGCAGGCCGAGCACCTGGTGCGAGACCTTCTTGCCCGACTTCGCCAGCGCCAGAAGGGCGTCCGCCGCAGCCGTATCCTCGGGCCAGTTGTTCGGCCAGGTGGACAACGTGCGGACGGCTTCGTCCTGGACAGTTTCGTCCTTGTCTTGGGTCGCGTCTTTCACGACGGCCAGTGCGGCCGGTCCTCCGACGATGGCCATCGCGTGCAACCCGACCATGCGAAGGGTGCCGTCGCTGCTCTGCATCAGCGGCAGCAGATCCGGGACGCAAGCCGCCCCCGAGCGCCCGCTGACCGCCAGGAGAGCCTTCTCGACATCCGCTCGCTCTTTGGAGTCCTGTGTCTTCTGGGCGAGCGCTACGAGGTCGGCCACTTGGCGGGGCCCGCCGAGAATACCGAGGGTCTGCACGGCGGCACTGCGAATGCCCGCGTCGGCGTCCTTGATGCCCGGCAGGACCGCGCCCAGCGACCCCTCGATCTGTCGCCACCCAGCCAGCTCGATGAGGACCTGACGGGTCTTGCCGCTCGCCTGGGGCAGGCGGGCGAGCAGATCGGCATCCACGTCTTTGCCGGGGAGTTTTGTCAGCGTGGTCTTCGCGGCCTGCGCCAGTTCCGCGTCGCTGTCGGCTGCCGCCTCCAGCAGCACGGGCACGCAGGACACGTTGCCGATCCGGGTCATCACGCCGACGGCGGCGACTCGCAAATCTTTCGAGCCGTCTTTGGCGGCTTTGACGACCGCAGGCAATACCGCATCGTCGGTCCGATCCGCCAACGCCAGGAGCAGCAGAGGCCGGCGGTCCGCACTCAAGCCGCCCATCGCGGTCGCTAGGGCTTCGGTCACATCGCGGCCGGGCAACTCCCGGGCCGTCCGCAACCCGATGCCGAGCCGGCCCTTGTCGGCCGAACGTAGCTGCTCGATCAGATACGACACGCCGGCCGAGCCGCGAGCCAGGATCGCCCCGCGGGTCGCTTCATAAATCCGCTGTTTGGGCACGTCGGCCAGACAGACCGCATCATACAGCTTCTTGGCGCTGGCGGTCTTGGCCTCGGCCAGGTACTTCTGGGCGCAGCGAACACAACCGTCTGCCACCGCGGAACGGATGGCCGGCGACGCATCCGCCAAAGCCTGCTCCAGAATCTTGGCGGCCTGGTCGCCGCCGATGCAGCCCAAGGCCACTGCCGCCGCGGAAGCCACTTCCGCATTGGCATCCTTGAGTTTCTCCGCGAGAGCAGGCACGGCCTGTGCATCCCGGCGAAAACCGATCGAGTTGATCACGCCAATCAGCACTCGGCCCTGGACCTTGCCCATCGCGTCGCGCAGGGCCGCATCGGCCGCCGGACCCGGGATTACCTCCAGAGCGATTCTTGCCCACGAGGTCAGATGTTCGTCCGCCAGCAGCGGCGCCAGGGCCGGGACCGCAGTCTCCGTGCCGTAAACAGCCAGCCGCTTGCACGTGATGGCTTTCTCCCCGGCCGGAGCATCCGACTGGAGCACCGCGATCAACTTCGCTTCCTGGTCCTTGGGGGAATCCTGACCCGCGACCGGATCGGGACCGACCACCGTCAGGAAGGCCACGCCCGCGATCAGGGCGACACACCATGTGAAATATCGATTCATAGGCATCATAGTCATCCTCGTATGTAGTAGTTTGAAGTTGGAAGTTGGAAGTTGGAAGAGACGGATTGGCTCCCGTGTCTTGACGCTTCACACTTGAAACTTCACACTTGACACTTCACGCTCCGTTCACACCCGCCAGGGCTCGCGCATCGCCTCGGAGCGGAGCCGATTGGCCTGCTCATCGCCGATGAATTCATGCTTCACCGGGTCGTAGTTGACCTTGCGATTCAGGAATAGCGAGATATTGGCCGCATGACAGGCGATATGCGAATTGCAGGCGACATCGGCGTTCGCACGAGTCTGGGCCCTCGTCTTGACGCAATCGAGGAAGTCCCGAACGTGGAAGTCCGCGGGGTAGCCCGCGATCTTGGCGCCCTTGCCGACGAGCAGTGACTCGGAACTGGCAACGATCTCGGCGTCGTCGCCCGTCTCGACCCAGCCGGTCTCGCCTTCGAACCGCACCGGGCACGAACCCAACGGCAGCCACCCGTCGTTACGCATGACCAGCTTGACGCCATTGGCATAACGGGCGTGCAACTGGTCGCCTACCGGCTCATACTCCACCGGCGCCGTATCGTCGGCGTTGTTCGCCCACTGGCACAAATCGACGCAGTGCGAGCCCCATTCCAGGCAGCCGCCGCCACCGAATGCGCCAAACATGCCGCCGCCTTTTTCGAAGTTGAAACCGTCGAGGAGCCTGCGGTTGAACGGCCGCCAGGCGGCGGGCCCCAGATACATGTCCCAGTCCACCTCCTGTTTCGCAGGCTCGGGCTCCTCAGGCAGCCAGCCGCTCATCAAGGTCTTCAGTCCCATCGGATGGGCGTGGAGCGTCTGGAGTTTGCCCAGCTTGCCGGTGCGGGCCAATTCGATCGCGAACATGAAGTTGGGCAGGCTCCGGCGTTGTGTACCCGCCTGGAACACCCGACCGGTCCGACGGAACGTCTCCGCCAGCGCCAGGCTCTGCATGATGTTCTTCGTCGAGGGCTTCTCGCAGTAGACATCCTTGCCTGCGTTGGCCGCGAGGATGGAAGCGGTCGCGTGCCAGTTCGGTCCGGTCGCGATCAGCACCGCATCGATGTCGTCGCGTGCCAGCATCTCGCGCATGTCGACGTAGGTGACGCAGTCGGTGTTGCCGTATCGGGCGTCCACCATATCCTTGACCGCCTTGCGGCGATTGGCCTTCACATCACAGATGGCGACGCACTGCACGTCCGGCTCGTGGAGAAAGCAGCCGAGCACGTACCCGCCGCGTCCGCCGATGCCGAGGCCGGCCAGGCGAATTCGTTCGCTCGGGGGCACACGCCCGCTGCCGCCCAGGACGGTGCTGGGAACTACGTGCGGCATGACAAGCAACGCGCCGGCTTGGGCTGCGGTCTTCAAGAAGCCACGCCGGCTCAGAGGGGTCTGTCTCTTACGCATGATGGTCTCCTAACTACTCAACATTGCCATGGGCCCCCGCGTCGCGGCGGCCTTCGGAACCTTCGAACCCTCAAGCTTACCGACGGATCGTCCGCGTGTCCACCCTCGCGGGCCGCGGATTGGAAAAAGGCGGGTCCTTTCGCAGTCTCCCCTCATCGCGTCACCTCCACTGTGCCCAGGACGTACCAGCCCTCCGCCGTTGGCAGATCCGTGCCCAGTCGGATGTACGGCGCGACGTCCTTGCTCTTGCGGACAATCGCCAGTGCCAGGCGATACTCGCCGGCGGGAACGTCTGAAAACACCATGCGGACCTTCTCTTCAGCCGGCTTGCCGGGCATCCATCGGTGGGGCAGGCATTCCGTCGGCCACACGACCGCTGCTCGTCTCCCTTCGCTATCCAGCAGCGCGAAGGCCGCCACACACGGAATATAGATGGGCGCGACGCCCTGATTGATCCAGGTCAACTCCAGGTCGAGGACGCCTCCCTCCGCCCGGCGAGGACAGGAAACTCGCTGCAGATGGAAATGGTAGCCAATCCGGTTGGTGAGGCGCTCGATGAGTTCGCGGTTCTCACGGACCATCCTCAACCCCGATTCGCCGCCGCGACTGAGGTCCACCCAGGTGGGCTTGCCGTTCTCGATGCATTCGGCGAGGGTGAAGCCGCAACCGTTCTTGTCCTTCTGCCCGTCCCACCAGCCGCGTCTCTTGAGGCCGTCGTAGTTGTCGAACAGCTCGAACACGCCCGGCGCGATCCCGAAGCCGATAGCGGTTTCGCTGCCGTCGCTGTTGCCGCAGATGCCGTCCCGGCGCGGCGCAATGTGCTGGTCCAGCACTGCCCAGTCGAAAACGGGCTTCAGCGGGCCGAATCGGCCAAGGTGAGCGTTTCTGGACAGGCAGAGCTGCGTCCTCTTGAACGCATCGAGGTGCATTTGGACGTGCTGGCGGAACTTCTCCGGCGCGATGTCCGGGACGCCGAACGGGTACATATGGGCCTCACCCCAATTGCCGTAGGAGCGGATGTCCAGCACGGCGATGCGAGGGTCGCCGTCGTAGCGACGTGCGAAGGCACTGAGGAAGCCGGCGAACTTGTCGAGAAAGACGGGGTCGTCGAACACAGGCGCGACCTTCCGTCCGGGCGTTCCGGTCGTGGACTGGTCCGGGTCCAGCATGATCTCGATCTTCCTGGCTCCCGCGTCGAAGACCCATTTCGGCGTGACATAGCCTTCCGAAGCCCGGCTGTGCGTGTTGGCACACATGATGCCGACATTGCAGACGTTGCCAAGCCGGTCCCAACTGTCCAGGAAGCGGTCCAGCGTGTCCCACCTGTACTGACCCTCCTGCGGCGTGACGCTGGACCAGTCCAGACGCATGACGCCCATGCCCAACAGTTCGAGCACCTCCTTCGGCTGCCTGTCCGGCAGGCCGCTCGCGGACCAACCTTTGCCAGGATTCAGCAATACCCCCTCGCGCGGCTTGGGCTCAAGCGTGATGCGAGCATTCTCGCTGCCAAGAGCGGCAACCGCAGGGAACAACAGGCAAATGACGAACCGAATCCCGTTCATGGCGTTTCCCCTTTGCCGATGTGGTTCCCATCGTACCATCGCCCGGACCGGTCGCCCAGACAATATGCCTTGAACAGAAGGGGTCTGGAAGCTACCATCACAGAGCCAATTGGGCAGGGTCCCCAAGGACCACCGCGAACAACTGAAACGGGAGCCAATGAACATGTCCCAGATGCAACGTCGTCAATTCCTCGCTGGTCTCGCAGGTGGAGCGGCTGCAATGGTCGCAGCGCCGCTGGCCGCCCAGGAGACAAGCAGCAAGCCACGAAAGAAGATCCCGGCGGGTCTCGCGGAGCCGGTGTTTCGACCCTTGCCGCTGGGCGCGATCCGGCCCGAGGGCTGGCTCGCACGCCAGCTTCGACTCCAGGCGGACGGCTTGAGCGGGCACCTCGATGAGTTCTGGCCTGATGTCGGCGAAAGCCAATGGTTCGGCGGCAAAGCCGAAGGCTGGGAACGCGCCCCCTACTGGCTCGATGGCGTCATCCCGCTGGCCTGGGTCCTCGACGACAAGGCCCTTCAGACGAAAGTCAAACGCTACGTCGATCACATCGTCGCCCACCAGCGGGCCGACGGCTGGTACGCGCCCTATCCGCTCGACGCGAGCGCCAAACCCTACGACCTCTGGGCCATTCTGCTGGCCAACAAAGTGCTCGTCCAGTACCACGAAGCGACAGGCGACGACGCGGTCCTGCAGGCGGTGACGCGGAACCTCAAGGCGACGCTCGACGCGCTCGATCGGACGCCGCTGTTTGCCTGGGGCAAGTTCCGCTGGTTCGAGGGACTGATTCCGGTCTACTACGTCTATGAGCGAACCGGCGAAGCCTGGCTCCTGGACCTTGCGAGAAAGCTGTATTCGCAGGGCTTCGATTATATGACCTTCTACAGCGGCGAAGACGTGACACAGCCCACGCCGCGACGCGGCCTGTGGCGATTCGACAAGCACGTCGTCAACACGGGCATGGCATTGAAGGCCTATGCTCTCTCGTGGCGCCTGACGGAAAAAGGCAGGTCGGGCCTATATTCTTCAACGAAATCTCTTGGTTCGATTTCGTTGAAGAATGGACAGAACGAAACCGGGGGCGCGCGACCAGGGTTTGAGGGGGAAAAATCGAACCAAGAGATTCTTCCCCCTCAAAGTAGGCCCGACCTGCCTTTTTCCGTCGGGCGCGACGCCGAACGGGCCTTCCCAACGAAGATGCTCGAAATCCTCGATCGTTACCACGGCCAAGTGACCGGCATGTTCACCGGCGACGAGTGCCTGTCCGGCAAGAGCCCGACCCAGGGCACCGAACTCTGCGCGGTTGTCGAGACGATGTACTCGCTGGAGCATCTGCTTTCGGTGACGGGCGACCCCGCCTTTGGCGACCGCCTGGAGCGAATCGCATTCAACGCCTTGCCCGCGACGTTCGCCCCTGACATGTGGTCGCATCAGTATGACCAGCAGGTCAACCAGGTGCAGTGCACAGTCAATCCGGACCAGATGTGGTCAACGAACGGTCCCGAATCGAACCTCTACGGCCTGGAGCCCAACTTCGGCTGCTGCACCGCGAACATGCACCAGGGCTGGCCCAAGTTCGCCGCTCATCTCTGGATGCGGTCGGGCGACGGGCTCGCCGCGATGGCCTGTGCACCGAGTTCGGCCCGTTTCGAGACGCGAGGCGCACAGGTCCGCGTGGTCCTCGATACGGATTACCCCTTCCGCGACACGCTCAAACTCGCGGTGACGACGGACAAGGCGGTTCGCTTCCCGCTCGTCCTACGCGTCCCCGCCTGGGCCGAGGGCGCGACGATCCGCGTTGCGGGCGGCTCCGCCAAGCGCCTGAAGCCCGGCTCGTTCCACACGGTCGAACGAGAATGGAAGGGCTCGGTCCAGATCGACCTTCGCTTCCCGATGCAAGCCAAGACCTCGCGCCGGTACAACGGGGCCATCGCGGTGGAGCGTGGGCCACTCGTCTACTCGCTCAAGCTGGGCGAGACCTGGACGCAAGTGAACGCGGACAAGCCACACCGTGAGTTGCCGCACGGCGATTTCGAGGTCCGGCCCGCGACGCCCTGGAACTACGGCCTGCTCCTGGACGAAGCAAAACCCGAGACGAGCGTTACGTTCGAGGACCGCCCGGTGGGCGAAAGGCCCTTCTCGCCGGAAGGCGCCGGCGTGGTCGCCAAGGCCAAGGGCCGCAGACTGCCCGGCTGGAAACTGGAGCACGGCTGGGCGGCCGAGGTCCCGCCCGAACCCCAGAGTTCGAGGGAACCCATCGAGGAGCTGACGCTCATTCCCTACGGATGCACGAACATCCGCGCGACGGAGTTTCCGCGAATCAAGGAGTAAAGGAAGATGGTGCGTGGTACGCACCCTACGGAGGACTGCACCTTGTTCACAACCATCGTCATCGCATCAACCGTCTTGGCCATGACCGCACAGGGACTGCCGACGGTGCGCGTCACCTCGGACAACACGAAGATCTCCGAGTCGTGCGTGGTCGTCATTCCTCCCGGCACGGTGATTGAAGACGCCGACGGCGACGGCGTCATTCAGATCGTCGCTTCGGACATTACGGTCCAGTTCGCCGACGGCTCGTGCCTGCGCGGTTCCGCGAGCGACCTGCCGCCCGATGAGTACAAGGGCTACGGCATTCGCGTGAATGGCCAGTCCAATGTCACGATCCGCGGCGCCCGCGTCAGCGGTTTCTGGTGCGGCCTCTGGGCGACGAAGGCCGACGGCTTCGTGCTCGACGCGGTCGATGCCTCCGACAACCGACGGGCACGTCTGAAATCCACCCCTGCGGCCGAGGACGGCGGCGACTGGCTCTTTCCACACGACAACGATCAGAACCAGTGGCTGGAGAATTACGGCGCCGCGATCTACGTCGAGGATTCGAATCAGATCACGGTGCATGACTGCAAGGTCCGGCACGGGCAGAACGCCCTGTGCATCGACCGCGTGAACGACTCGAAGATCTACGACAACGACTTCTCGTTCAACTCGGGCTGGGGCATCGCGATGTGGCGATCCAGCCGGAACACGATCTCGCGAAACGCCTGTGACTTCTGCGTCCGTGGCTACAGCCATCGCGTGTACAACCGAGGCCAGGACTCCGCGGGCATCCTCATGTTCGAGCAGAACTGCGACAACGTCCTCGCGGAGAACTCCGCCACCCACGGCGGCGACAGCTTCTTCGGTTTCGCGGGCAAGGAGGCCCTGGGCGAGACGGGCGAACACCCCCTCGACTGGTACGAGCGCCGCGGCAACAGCAGGAATCTACTCATCAACAATGATTTCTCCTACGCGCCCGCCCACGGGATCGAGATGACCTTCTCGTTCGGGAACGTCTTCTGGGGCAATCGCCTGGTCGAGAACGCCATCTGCGGCGTCTGGGGCGGCTACTCGCAGGACACGCTGATCGCCAAGAACCAGATCGAAGGCAACGGCGAAATGGCCTACGGCCTGGAACGCGGCGGCATCAACATCGAGCACGGTCGGGGCAACCGCATCCTGGCCAACGTCTTCGCGAACAACCAGTGCGGCGTCCACCTCTGGGGCGGCCCGGTCGGCGACTTCGCGCAGAAACCCTGGGCCAAGGCCAATGGCACCGAATCGAAGGACAACACAGTCGCTCACAATCAGTTCACGGGCGACAAGCTGGCGTTCCACCTCCGCGGGCCGAGCGAACTGACCATCGGGGCCAACTCGTTCGACAAGGTAGGACAGGAGATGTCCAAAGAGGCGGACGCGGTCGTGCGGGAACTGGCGGAAGGCTTGGAAAAAGGCAGATCGGGCCCATATTCTTCAACGCCATCTCTTGGTTCGATTTCGTTGAAGAATGGACAGGACGAGCCGCAGTACACAGCCTACGGCAAGACACGTCCGGTCGGTGCCCGGCCCCATCTGCGGGGCCGCCAGAATATCGTCATGACCGAATGGGGGCCGTGGGACCACGAATCCCCTCTGGTTCGCGTCGTCCAGGACAATGGCGATGCCATCCGCTACGACCTGCATAACATGGGCAGGAGCGTAATGGTGGCAATCGAAGGCAAGGATGTCACGTGGGAACACGCCGCACCTGAGAAGACCGGAGAGGGGACTGCGTATGTGGTTCGCGCCACAACTCCCGGCGTCCATCCCTATCTGCTGCAAGTCAAGAGCGGCGACTGGAAACAGGAGATCCACGGCACGCTCATTTCCGCGATCTGGGACGTCACCTTCTTCAAATGGGACAAGGCGACCGACCCGCGAGAGAACCTCGACGCCTGGCGGAAGCTCGCCCGGGACGAGAAGGCGGTCTCGGGACAGATCAAGCAGTTGACGCTCAAGTACGGCTGGAGCGGTCCCAGCGAACAGAACCTCTCCGAGGCGATTACCGCAGCCAAGCTCGGAGGCGACTACTTCGGCATGGTCGCCAGAACGCAACTGCCGCTCTCGGCGGGCACGTGGGAGTTCACAACCCTCAGCGACGACGGCATCCGCGTCACCGTGGACGGCCTGGAAAAAGGCAGATCGGGCCTGGATTCTTCAGCGAAATCTTCTGGTTCGGGGCCCAGCCGCCCCCGGCTGGGGAAAGAACACCCCCGAGGGCGGGGGCGCCACACACGACCGGCGTTTGAGGGGGAAGAATCGAACCAGGTGATTCTCCCCCCTCAAAGTAGGCCCGATCTGCCTTTTTCCAGGCCGGTCATCGAGAATTGGGCCTGGCATGGCCCCACGAAGGACACCGGGACACTCGATCTGCGAGAGGACAAGACGGTCGAGATCGTCGTCGAGCACTTCGAGATCGACGGCTACGCCGTCTTGGAACTGGGAATCTCACGTAAGCCCGAGCCTGAACCGTGAAACCTGATCCCGATGCCGCTCACCACGCGGTTGCCCACGCCGGCGCATGACTCGGGGTCAAGGTGGTTCGCTGTTCCTTTCTCGTGCGGCTCTTGCATCCGCGGCCCCCTGCCGGCTTTGACCGGCGCTTTCAAGCCATCCCCAGAGTTCTGCGGAATCCTCGGTTGGGCAGGATAGACCCCGGACGATCCTCGCGGCACACTTCAACTGCGAGAACCCAGCTCGACAAGATCATGTCCGAAGCGAAGGATTTGCCGGCTCCTTTGAGGGCGTTTCTTGCGTCCAAGCTCATCGAGGGCCTGGATGCCGGTGGGTCACGGGGACTCCCCTGGGTCATGTCGTGGCGTCAATCGCATGAGGCAATACACCCAGAGACCGCTGACGCCACTTGTTGCGTCCCACCCGATGCCCAGGCGCTTCACTGCGTTCAGCATGACAAGAGAGAGGAAGGGCCGATGTAATGAAGAAGGGAGAAGGCAGCGTCGAGGCCGCCTTCTCCCTCTGATGTCATGGGGATCATGTCCTGGCCGTGCCCGGTCAGTTGCGGGAGAAGCTCTCGCGGGCGAGGGCATTGGCTTCGCGCATCTCCTTGCTGTAGGGCTTCAGGCGGAAGCGATAGGAATAGGCCCTGGCGGGCAGCCTGTACTCCTCGTGCGTCAGGGCGCCCCAACTGTCGTCGCCGCCGACGCCCATCTGGCGGTAGTCGAGGTTCAACGTCACGAAGTCCCGGCGGGGCAGTTCGTGGATGTGCATCGCCTTCGCCAGGTCGTCCATGCTGAAGGGCCAGGCGCTCACGCTCAGCACGGGCATGCCGACCGCCAGCAGGCCCGTGCCCTCGCGGTCGGTCAGCGTGAGCCAGCGGACGTCCGTGCGGTTGCTGCTCTCCTGCGGGCGGGTATAGATGTGCAGCAGTTCCTCAACCGAGCCGGAGTAGAGGCCGATGGCGGCGCCGCTGTTGCGGTCCCAGTAGTTCTCGTGCGGGCCGCGACCGAGCCAGGTCAGCGTCGAGTATCGGCCGGGCAGGGCCATTTGCATCCCGAATCGTGGAAGTTCGGGCAGGTTGCCGCCGGCGGGGTCCATGCGGACCTCGACGACGATGTCGCCGCTGCTGTAGATGTCGTAGACCGTCGTGTATTCCGTGTTGTCGCCGACGGGGAGCTTCGCCCGGGCGGTTATGCGGACGAGCTGGGGCCGGACCGGCTCGGCCGTGACGGACTCCACCGTCCGCTGCGGGCCGGCGTTCTGCCAAACGCCGAGACGGCGGACCATGCCGTTGCCGTCGTCGTTGTCGATCGGGCACCGCCAGAAGTTCGGGACGAGGGGGCCGGCGATCAGTTCGTTGCCCTTGAATCGGAGGGATTCGATAACGCCGCTGGTCTTGCCGATGGTCACGGCGAACTCCGCGGTGCTGACGGTGAAGGCATTGTTCTGCTCGCGGAGCGTCGCCTGCGGCAGGTTGCCGATCGCCACGGTCGTCGTGGGCGGCGCGTCGAACGGGACCTCGAACTGGTCCCAAGCGACGACGTGTCCCTTCGGCGCCCAGGGGGCGTCCTCGGCGAGTGCGAACGTCGCCTTCAGCCAGTACTCGGCGCCGGGCTTCATCTCCGGCTTGTCGAACGGGACCTCGACCCGCTGCGTCTGCTTGGGTCCGAGCGTCAGCTTGGGCAGCTTGCCCTGCTGGACCACCCGGTCGTCGCAGCGGAGTTCCCACAAGCCGTCGACGAAGTCCAGACTGCGGAAGTCGTACTCGTTCTCGACGGAGACGACCTTTGCGACCAGGTCCACCGGCGTGACGTGAATCCGCTGATAGACCTTCTTGACCTCCGCGAGCGAGGGATTGGGCTTGCGATCGGGCTGGACCAGGCCGTTGCAGCAGAAATTGTCGTCGTTCGGATGGTCGCCGAAGTCGCCGCCGTAACCCCAGTAGCTCTTGCCGTCGGGTGACTTTTTGCGAATTCCTTGGTCGACGAGGTCCCACACGAACGCCCCGATGAGCCGCTTGTGCGAGCGGATCGCCTGCCAGTACTCCGGCAGATTGCCCACACTGTTTCCCATTGCGTGAACGTACTCGCAGAGCACGACCGGGCGGGGGTCATTGTTGGTGGCCAGGCGGATGATGCCGGGAATCCGCTCGTACATCCGGCTGATCATATCGACGTAAGGGTAATCGTACGGCCGGCTGGCGGCGCCCTCGTAGTGGACCGGGCGGGTCGGGTCATAGTCGTGGATCCAGCCGGCCATCGCGGCGTGGTTCGGGCCGGCGCCGGACTCGTTCCCTAACGACCAGATCACCACGCAGGGGTGGTTCTTGTCCCGCTCGACCATGCGGATCGCCCGCTCGACGAAGGACGTGTGCCAGACCGGGATGTTCGCGAGAAGGCCGTTCACGCCGTGCGTTTCCACGTTGGCTTCGTCCATCACGTAGATGCCGAACTGATCGCACAGCTCGTACATCTGCGGATCATTGGGATAATGTGACATTCGCAGGGCGTTGATGTTGTGACTCTTCATCAGCTTGATGTCTTCGATCATCCGCGCGACGGAAACCGCCTTGCCGGTGTCGGGGTCGTGCTCGTGGCGGTTCGTGCCGAAGAAGCGGATGGACCGGCCGTTGACGAGGAACTGGCCGTCCTTGATCTCGACCTTACGGAACCCGATCCGGCTGCTCTCGGCCTCGACCACCTGGCCCTGGGCGTCGCACAGCGTCAGGACGAGCGTGTACAAGTTCGGTGTCTCATCGGACCACTGCTTGACGTTGGGCACCGTTGTCCGCAGCAGCGCGAACGGGACGTTGTCACGCTGCGGATATCGCTCGTTGAGGATCGCCAGGGCATCGATCTTCAGCGGCTGGGCGAGGACCGCCTGCCCGGCTTCATAGAGCTGGGCCTGGACCGTCCAGCCGGCCAGGTCCATTTGCTTGTGGACCGCCAGTTTCGGGCGGATCTGGAGAACGCCGTCCTTGTACTGGTCGTCCAGCGTCGCCCGGACGGCGAAGTCGCGGATGTGCACCGAGGGGGCTGCGAAGAGGTAGACGTTGCGATAGATGCCGCTCATGCGGAACATGTCCTGGTCTTCGAGATAGCTGCCGTCGCACCAGCGATAGACCTGGGCGGCCAGGGTGTTCTGGCCCTTCTGCAGATACCGCGTGACATTGAACTCCGCGGGCGTCATACTGTCCTCGCTGTAGCCGACCATCTGGCCGTTGATCCAGAGGTAGAACGCGCTGATGACGCCATCGAAGTGCAGGAAGACCTGCCGACCGTCCCAGGAGTCGGGGATTGTGAACTCCCGCCGATACGAGCCGACGGGGTTGTAGTCGTGGGCGATGTACGGCGGATTCGTCGGGTGCGGATACTGCATATTCAGATAGATCGGCTTGTCGTACCCGTGCATCTCCCAGTTCGACGGCACTGGAATTTCCGCCCAGCCGCTGACGTCACACTCCGGCTTATAGAAGTCCATCGGCCGGTCCGCAGGCTTGACCACGCAGTTGAACTTCCACTTGCCGTTGAGCGACTGGTGATAGGGCGACGCCTCACGGTCGCAGCCCAGCGCCGTCTCGACGTCGGGGTACACCATGAGCGTGCAGTGACCGGGCTCCTTGTTCCGCCCGACGACCGTGGGGTCTTCCCAATCATTTGTGATCGAGGACCCGTCCTCCTGGCAGAACCCGCACACAGTCAGCGCAAAGACCGAGAACGCAGGGACGATGAATCGCTTGGCACTCATACTCGTCATCTCCATACTCTCCATGTGATCCGACAAAGACAGCCAGCAAAAGCCACGCGGCATCGGCACTATCTTGCCCGAGGACGCCGTCGGAGGCAAGTGCTGACTTCTCCGTTCGTAGTGACGCCGCAAGGCGTTATCTTCCTGGCACGGAGGATATGCCCTCTCGGTGAGCGCAGGGCAGGCTCCAAGGAGCACCTGCGAACGGCGCCCGCACGACCCTCCTGAAGCGCGCCGATGCTGAGAACGCGACACCTGCCACAGGAACGTAGCACCGCGAAAGACTAATAGCGTCCCCCGAATTCTTGTGGCGGGTAATCGCGACACCTACATCCAAAGCCTGACCCCGTTCCCCTCCTTTTCGCTCGGCCTTCCTTGGTGGTGGCCGTCGCGCGCGGGTCGGTCCGTCGACTCGTTGTCCGGCCGGTGCTCTTACCTTCCGATCTTCTCGCCTTCTTACCTTTTCTCTTCGCCGCTTCCTGCTGCGCATAGACCTCCGCCCGTCGCTCGGGCGGCCATTCCTCCGGGAAGTTCAGACGGGCGAATTCGCCGAAGTACTCGACCGCTGCATGATCGTAGACGTGCGCCGCTTCGATCTCGTCGTCGAAATAGCCCAGCCATTCGCGCTGGCCTTCGAGGCGACATCGGGCAAACCACTTCTGGTGTTCTTGATCGTAGCCGACCCCTTTGAACCTGGAACTTGAGCCGTACCGGCTGCGTCGATTCCGTAAGTTTTCTGCCTGTGTGCAGAGACGGAGATTGAAGCGGCAGTTGTTGGCGTTGTTGCCGTCGATATGATCCACGACCATGCCCTTGACTGGCTGCATGATCTGGGCGTGCATGTAGATTCTCCTCCCCTTCGCCCGCCGGGAGGCGTAGCCATTGTTCAGATGCCACGTATACCGGCTGAGCCAGTCGTAGTCGGCGGCGTCGACGTAGGCATAATACCCATCGCCGAGGGGGATCAGGCGGACCGCGTCGCCCTCGGGCAGGATGGGCCTCGTCCGGTAGTTGCGACAGGCGGTGCCCGGCACGTCATGCATTTGTCCCGGCCATTGCGGGTGGTTCGCGCAGCGAGGCATGAGCGGCTCGCCTCTGCACAGGCATCGCAGCCACCTCTCGGGGTCGACACACGAGTACACGCAGTTGTAACAACGCGGTGCAGCCATGATCGCTCCCCTTTTGTTGTCGGCAGCCCGCGGGCCCCGGCGTCCGTCACGCCGGGACCGCGTGCACTCCATAGTGTAGACGAACTATGGTCGGTTGTCCATGCAGGGGTCGCGTCGTTGGCTCTTCCGGCTCACGTGCGTCGGAGACCGCGAAGCTACGCTCGCCAGCGGACGTAGCGCGTGCTGCCGTGGCGGCTCATGTCGCCGCCGACGGCGTGGAGCGTGAACTCCCCGCCGTGGCTCGTGAGCATGGCCTCCACCCAGCCCACCGGCTGGGCAGCGGTGAAGTTGTAGCCGGTCGCGGGCAGGTTGATCAGGTGAATCCCGTCCCTTTCGGAGAACTCGTACCGATGCAAGTGTCCGAAGACGAGCGCCTTGACCTTGCGAACGGGCGAGATGATTTCGAAAAGCCTTCGCGTATCGAGCAGATCGGCACGGGGCGCGTGATGGCAGAACAGGATCGTCGGCGTCTCGTCGCTTGCGGCCAGGTAGGTCTGGAGCCAGATTCGCTGGAGCTTGCCGAGCATGCCGGGGAACGTGTTGACGTACAGGAGCGTGTCGAGAACGATCATCCGGATCGGGCCGGCCTTCGCGGTGACGATGTGCCGGTCCTTGATTGCGGCCGTGTGCGTGGGGCCCGCGAAGGCCGTGCGGAAATCCTCGCGGTGGTCATGGTTGCCGACGCACAGATGGATGGGCCGCTCGCGGGTGATCGGCGCCAGCAACGACTTGAAATTGTCATAGGCCTCGGCGCTGCCCTTGGATCGGGCCAGGTCGCCCGTGATGACAAGGCCCTCAGGCATATCGGCGCCGATCTGATCGACAACTCTTCGGAGGTTCTGATATGTGCAGAAGCCTCTGAATCGATAGTATGGATCGGCGTGGATGTGCGTATCGGACAGGAAGGCCCATCGGATGGTATCGCGGCACCCATCGCACAGGCCTTGCTCGGGCGGCAGTGCAAGCATCCCGCCTGCGGCGGCCAAGCTCATCGTAAGAAGTTGGCGTTTGTTTCGTTTCCGCGTAAAGACATCGAACATCGTATACCGCCCCAGGAAGCCGGATTCTCTTCTCCCCTCCGAGCAAAACCCACGTGGTGCCTCTGCCATGACCTCCTTATATCACAGGAAGCGACGGCCCGCAATGGTTTTTCGGGCACTTCCGCAAGGAATCCTCCCATGTTACGTTCGCCATGGCAGACTCTCGGAGCAACCGTCGTTCCTGCGGTTGCCCGCGAGGGCGTGCAGGGTGAATTCACCGCCCCTTTCTGTGAGTTTCGCCTCCACCCAGCCCACCGGCTGGCTGCGCGACATGCTGTAGCCGGTGGCCGGCACGTTGATCAGGTAGACGCCTCTGTATTGGGAGAACCTGAATTTGTGTGAGTGCCCGTAGACGACGGCCTTGACCTTGACCATCGGCTCGATGATGTCGAACAACCGTCGGGTGTCGAGCAGGTCGATTCTGGGCCGGTGGTGGAAGAACAGGATTGTGGGCCGGTCATCACAAGCGTCCAGGAAGGTCTTCAACCACGCGCGTTGAGATCGGCCCAGCAGGCCCGCGGCCCGGGCGACGAGAAGGCTGTCGAGGACGATCAACCTCATTGGGCCGGCGACGGTGGTCAGGACCTGCCTGTCTTGGAGCATCTTCGTGCCGCCGGCGAGATCTCCAAAGGCCTGGGCGAAGTCGTCCCGCTTGTCATGGTTGCCCAGGCCGAGATAGACAGGCCGTTGTTCGCTGACCGGCGCCAGGAGCGTCTTGAGATTCTCGTAGGCCTCGGTCTCGCCTCTCCGGCGGGCCAGATCGCCGGTCACGATGACGCCGTCCGGGAGGTTGTACGCGATCTGCGCCGCGATTTCACGCAGGTTGCGGTAGGGGTAGAAGCCTCGGTAGCGGTTATCGGGATCGGACGCCACGTGGGTGTCGGAGAGAAATGCCCAGCGGGTTGATCCGTCCCTGTCGTCGCCCAGAAGTCGGGCGGGACCCAGTGTGGCCACCCCGGCGGCCCATGCCAGACCCCCCTTGAGAAACTGCCGTCGATTCACTTGTCACCCTGAGATGCCGAGTAATAATCACCCTCAACGGGACGCGGCCGAAGACCCGCGATTCATCGCCGTCCGCGATCTCCGGCTCTTTCCACGAGGAGACTATCGGCGCTGCTGTGCCGGGTCCCTCGTTAAAATATAGTGAATCTTCGGTGGGGCCGGCGCAGGGTCTGTGAACACAGGGTTTTGCGGTCCTTGCCCGGGCACGCCCCCGGCGCCGTCCGAGAATAGTGGGGCTGCTGTGCGGTATGCGCCCTGCTATGCCGTCAATGCCGACGGGATGAGTTGCCTGCTGCGATGGCGGCGCCGGGTTTCTATCGAGGGCCTCGCTCGCAGAACAGATCGGCCAACTGGTGGATCGTCATGCTGAGCTGCGGCGAGAACTGGTTGTCGGCCATGTAGGTGAGGAGGCTGCGGCGCATCTGGCGGGCGACGGGACGATTCTCCAGGTCGTTCGTCAGGTCGCAACTGCACGCGAGGAGCTTGGCTTCGCCCACGCGGGCTTCGAATACCAACGCCAGTTTCCTGGCGGTTACCCAGTCGTCGATGATCTGGACGATGGGCTTGAGGTCGCGATGGTCGGTGAGGATGAACGGCGCTGTCCCGTGCATCAGCTCCCACCACTGCCAGTTCGAGTGGTATTCGGTCGGGAACTGGCGAAGCGCGGGATGCTCCGGATCGCACAAGATGCCCAGCGTATGCGGCGCCTGCCAATTGGTCCAGATCGTGTTCCAGAAGATGCTCGAGAAACCCATCTTGATGGGATGCTTCTCGTCGTTCCTGATCGTCTCGGGAGCCGGCAACAGCAGCACTTTGCCGCCCGCTTCAAGGCGTCGAACCACTTCGTCGCTCAGTTCCGTCGCGATCAAGACGTCTGCAGCGGGCTGGGCCGGCGGGTCCTCGGGGTATACCCATAGATCCCAGTCGTTCGCCACATTCGTACCGGCCAAGGCGACCTCGAGATTGAACTGCTCCGCTCGCCTGTTGCTGTACAACCGCAGCGAGATGTCGCCCATCACACTCAGTTGGCCGGTCCTGACGATTGGGTGGGCCATGACGCCATTCTCGACGACCTCGCCGGTGGAGTCCCGCAAGGTCCATTCCGACGCAGCGTCCTTCAGGTCCGAGGGACCGAAGTGAGCGACCTCGATCCGGGCATCGAGCACATCGCCCGACTCGAAGACCCGCCGTGGGAGTCGGGCCAGCGGGACGGTCGGACCGCAGAAGCGGCGGAACTCGGCCGGCGCGATGTACGGCTTGGAATCCCAGAACGGGTCCAGGACTCCCACGAGAGCAGTGCCCTGGCCGGGGAAGTCGTGCAGGTCCAGCAGTTGGAACCCGCCGAAACCCGGCGTCCGCAGGGCCGACTCGATCTCCTCTTTGTAGAGAAGGGCCTGCAGCTTGCCCGACGCCATCAAGAAGTCCCGAGCCTGATGCAACATGCCATTGCGGTCGAGCTGCTCGCGGAAGATCTCGAAGTTCTTCGCCTTCAGCAGGCCGGTGTACTTGTTCATCTCGTCGAAGTTGGGGTAGACGCACCATTGCCCGATCTCGTGGCTGATCACCGGAGCATCGCTGTGCTGCCTGACGAACTCGCTGTAATCGCTTGTTGTCTCAGGCGGCTTGCGGTTGACTCTGCTGTCCAGACCCTGACCCCATTGCTGGATTCGCGGCGCCGGCGTGCTGTGGTAATCGTTCTCCGCCAGCAGCGGCCAGCCCGCCGCGGAGGTGTAGAGCCGACGCGGGTCCTTCCTCTTCCAGTAGGCGACGAAATCGCCCAGGAAGCGGTTCTGCTGCGAGCCGCCCGGCTCGTTGCCGTAGGCCATCATCGTGAGCGAGGGATGGTTGCCGTAGGCCTTGACCATGGCCTCGCTCTCCTGGTAGAGCCACTTGTCGAAAGGCCCATCGTCGCCCACGGTCGTCCAAGCGGAGCACTCGACGTGGTAGTAGAACCCCAACTCGTCCGCCGCGACGAAGGCCGCTTCCGGCGGGCACCACGAATGGAATCGGATGTGGTTCAGGCCGTGAGCTTTGCAGATGTCGATGATCCGCTTCCAGGAATCCACATCGGTCGGCGGGCACCCGCTCAGCGGGAAGATGCAGCATTCGAGCGTGCCGCGAAGGAATGTGGGCTTGTCGTTGATGGCGATCTGGGTGCCCTTCGTGCCCATCTGTCGCATCCCGAACTGCACGGTCGCCTGGTCTGTGCAGCCGCTACCATCCAGAGTGACCGCCATCTGGTACGTGACCGGGTGGAACTCGTCCCACAGCTCGCAGTCGTCGCCCATCTTGTACGTGCAGGTAGCTTCCCGGCCGGAGGCGGTCCAGGATATCGGGTAGGACTGAGCCTGGCCGCTCTTTGGGACCGCGACGGTCAGAGTCCCATCGCCTGACTGTTGCGTCAGGTTTCGGATGCTGATCTGGACGGTTGCGGTCTTATCCTTGACATTCGGGTAAATGCGGACATCGTCGATCCAGACCGGATCGGTTGTTTGCAGTTCGATCCGCCCGGCGATGCCGTTCCAGTTGCCCTGTGTGTGGTCCGACGCACTGTGTGCGTCGATGCCGACCGGGACGATCATGCGATTGTCCACGCAGATCGTCAGGCGGTGGGTCCCGGGTTTCACACCGGCGCCCAGTTCGTGCACGTGCGGCGTGCCCAAGCTGTCGTTGGAGCCGATGAGTTGCCCGTCGAGCCAGACGGTGGTCTTCCAGTGGCACCGCTCCAGGAACAGGACGATTCGTTTGCCTTGCCAGTCCTGGGGGATTTCGATCCGCCGCTGATACCAGGCGGCGCCCGCGTAATGCCGGTCCGGCTGGAGCCAGAACGGCATCTTGAAGTTCCCTGGCGTCTGGTACTGCTTGTAGTAGGGATCGTTGAACCAGATCTGGTTGATGTTGCCCACCCACGGCGTCTGCATGGAAGGCGGATCCCCATAGCCCTGGGCGGTCAGCACGCCGGGGAGCTTGATCTTGCCCGACAAATCCCGGTCGAACCACTTCCGGGCCTCGCCGTGATCCTGACGATCCAGCTCGACCGACCATGTCCCGGCCAGATCGATCCGGTTTGCACACGTCGTTGCAGAGATCAGCAGGGACGCCACCAGAGACGATGCCTGTATCGTGCGTTTCATCGTGTACGACTCCATGTCATTCTGAGCGAGACGAAGAATCCGGGCCGCGAGCTTGAGACACCTCTCATGCGACGGCCAGATGGTTCGCTTCGCTCACCATGACAAAAAGGGTGCATGGTGTGCACCTACGCACCATGCCCATCCTACGGTCTTACGATCTTCACGCCGGCGGGCGCCT
Organism: Sedimentisphaerales bacterium; assembly: GCA_034678485.1. Taxonomy (GTDB): domain Bacteria; phylum Planctomycetota; class Phycisphaerae; order Sedimentisphaerales; family Anaerobacaceae; genus PLanc-01. Next base: position 23,551 of record JAXDBU010000045.1, read on the forward strand.
GGATATCGCTGCGGATGGTCCCGTCGGCGTTCTTGTCGTGCCGGATCTTGATGACTCCCATCGGCGTGGGGAAGCTCCCTTCGACCCAGTCGAGATCACCGAGATGTGGTTCGATCCGGACCACGCGACAGCCCGGCTCAACCACCTTGACGCCCAGGACGTGCTCCGAGAGCCACGCGGTTGGGCCGGAAGCCCAGCCGTGACAGAGGCTGTGCCGGAAGCCTTTGTAGCAGTAGTTGCCGAAGTCGCCGTGAATGTCCTTCTTGCCCTCGGGGACCAGCTCGTCGATTCGCCCGGCGTCGACGGTCCAGTCGAGGTCGAAGTCTTCCCAGAAGGTCGTTGCGCCGAGGTCCAGCATAGCCCCCCAGTACTGACGGATGCAGTCCAGTGCGCCCTGGTAGTCGCCGGCCAGAGCCCGCGCCTGAAGCACGTAATATCCGTAGAAGGTGGACATGCGATGGGCGCCGTCCACCGCCATGACCTCGCGATTGAGCTTGGCCGGGTCGTCCAGGCCCGCCAGCGCGATCAACGCCGCCGCCTGCTTGCTGCCGGCAGGGTTGGGGACGTGCTTCTTGAGCTTCTCGATTGCGGCGACACACTTGCCCTGCGTCGCAGGCTCACCGAGCACCTCGCACAGTTCAGCACCCGCTCGCAGCGTCATCACGAGCAGCGAGTGCAAACCCGCGTGAATCGCGGGGTCGTTCCCGCTGCTGGGCCAGTCGAGGAACCGCCCCGGCGGCATGGTCTCGCGATTGTCCGGCCCGACCTGGTTCGCCAGCAGGTTCAGCAGGCCGGTCAGGTAGGCCCGCTGCTGCTGGAGGCATGTCTTGTCCCCCGTGTTCTGGTACCACGAATGATGGATCAGGACCCACCACATGGAGTAGGAGCTGATGCCGTTCATCCACTTGGGCAGGGGCGTCTCGTCGCGGATCAGGTCGAGGCTCCTGGGCACCACGTCGCAGGCTCCGAAGACCGCACAGACGCTCATCGTCTCGGGGTGCATATCGCCGATCCAGACGAGACGGTCTCGTTTGACGCCGTCCCAGAGATAATCCTGCATGTTCAGATGGACGGTGTACGCGCCGGTTTGCCAGATCCGGTTGAGTCGCTCGTCGCTGCAGCGAAACGAACCCAAATAGGGCAGGTCGCGATAGAGGAACGCCGCGCGGATCATCTTGATCTGCGCGAAACTGTCCGCGCCTTCCAGATCGATCCGCACGAATCGAAAGCCCGTGTTGCCAACCTCCGCGGTGCCCAGCCAGGGGGCCAGGATGCTCTGGTCGCGGATCGCGTGGTCGTTCGTCGTGTTCTTGTCGCCGCCGAGTTCGGCCATGGCTTCGCTGACGGACTCGCCGAATCGGACCCGCAGACGGACGGGCTTGTTGTCCTTGGTGTGCCAGACCATGATCTGGACGCCGCCGTGCAGCTCCTTGCCGAAATCCAGCAGTACACCGGCCCGCTCGTCTTTGCCGTTCCGCAGTACGCACGGATTCGACGCATCGAGCGTCACCTGTCCGCGGCGATGGATCAGCAGGGACTCGGGCCTCTCGACCGTCTTGTCGCCGCTTTGCCACACCACTCGAGAAGGCATCACGTACCGCCGGACCCGCGGGTCTGCTTCAGTGCGAGCCGCCATCTGCGAATCGTTCACCGGCGCAGGTAGAATCCCCTGCTCTTTCGTCTGTGCGGACATCGTTGCGCCGTCATACCCCACCCCGAGCAGCCCAACGACCGCTGCGACCAGCACGTGTGATCTCATAGTGTTCTCCGTCTTGTGATAATGGTTTTTCAGCGGGTGGATTATACCGCCGATCCCGGCGGGAACAAAGCCTCTGCGCAGCGTTCGGGGCCTGTGTCGCGTGGACACAGGCCCCGTTTGATACTCCCGTCGTGACACGCCTTGGTCTTCCGGACTCCCGATCGGTCTCGAAAAGACCCGGCGACCGGGCTGCACTCACTCGAGCATGTACTCGACCGCGTTGAGCAGGATCTGTGCTCCATTATCATACAGATCGTACAAACCGGCCGTCTCAGCGCTCTTGCCGTCCGCCTCGCGAGCGCCGGTCAGCAACACCAGACGATGACCAGCCAGGGTATCCGTGCCGGCCCCGCCGTCGTGCGTGAGCGTTGCGCCAACCGGCCATTCACCAATCACCATGGCCCCGGCAGGACCCGTGGTCGCTGAGGCGGTGGAAACGGTGGCGAGGACGGTCCCTGAGGAAGCCGGCAGCTCGGTCACGATTGAGACGCCGCGCGCCACAATCCCATCCTCATAAGTGACCACTCCGGCATAGGGGTTGGTCATGGTGTTGCCGGTCAGCGGGATTCCCGCGAAGATCGGATGGGCGGAGTTGTTGATGGTCAACTTGATGTCCCCGGTGGTGTCCGGTATGGTGCTGCCGGTGGCGAAGCCCAAGCGACTGCTTCGTGTGACGTAGCCGTTCAAAATGAGCATCGGTGCGACCACACCATTCCACGTGGTGGCCGCATCGTTCTGGAAACTGCCGCTCGCGACCGAGCGGCTGACGATCACGAGGCCCGCTCTATTGACTGTGTCCGGATCGGGCGTGCCCGTTTGGACATAGCGCGTCACCTCATATCCGTTGGCCTTCAGCAAATCGGTGTAGGCTTTGTCCGGCGCCTCGGTGAACCCTGCGCCGGCAGCGCCGCTCGAAGGCGTGTCATCCGCCCCGTGGAAGGATACCCAGAGAATCTGGGCCTTGGGCGGCAGGGCGATGTGGCCGTAAAGCCGGATGTCGTCGATGTAGATGATTCCCGATGTGCCGGAACCCTCGACGCCAATCGTCAGCTTGGTGACTTTGTTCAAGGTTGTGTTGACTGTGGACAAGTCAACAATCCACCGCTGCCACCCGGGGATTGCGATATCGTCGGCATCACCGTCATATGGTACCTTGGCGTTGTTGATCTTCAGATACAGTTGGCCGGTGTTGCTGGTCACGCCACGGAAGTAGAGCGACAGGTTTTCGATCCCATTGGCGGTCCAGTCCTCTGCGGTGTCGAACGTCTTCGTGGCCTCTGAGAAGGTGAACTTGGTCACGTTGTCGTAGGTCAACGGCATGGATTGCACGCCCTCGTGAACAATCGTTGTTTCGCAGAACGTCCCATTGACCGCATTGGTGAGTCCGGCGACTGAGCCGCTCTTCTGATCGGTCATACCGTCGATCCAGTACTCATAGAGGAGCTTGCTGCTGTCGTCGTAGTCCTCGAAGTCGTCGATGGGCCTGTACTGGCGCGTGGTGAAGCTCCACACAGGACCTTCGTGCACACGGGGGTCCGTGGCTTCATTGACCTCGTCCACTCTCCAGTAATAGGTTGTTCCGCATTCTACATCGCTGGGACTGTAGCTGGGATCGGTAATGGATTCGGCAGAGGCTGTGCCTTCGGCCACCGCATTGGCATCCGCGCTGAAGTACACGGTGTGGGAGGCCGCCTCGTGCCCGGACCGCCAGCTCAGGACGCTGTCCACTTCGACCTCGGTTGCTCCGTCCTCCGGTTCGGGAAGACGGGCTTCCACCGGGACGTAGAAGAATCGCACTTCGCTCAGACCGCAACGGGTGCTGCCGCCCCAGGTGGTCTCGATGGTGAGTCTGACGTATTTCGCCACGACGCCGCCGAGATCGACGGGGGTGTTGGGGGCGTAGGTGGGCAGGGACGTCCCCTGGGCGAATTCCGGGACGTCCGGGATCTGGGTCCACGTGCTCGCGTCGAGCGAGTACTCGATCGTCACCTGTCTGGCGCCAAAGCCCGACACGGATTCCACGATGAAGTTGTAGTTCCAGACCCACAGCTCGTGCAGCTTGTA
>JAXDBU010000046.1:0-21314 GCA_034678485.1 Sedimentisphaerales bacterium
AGTCCTCGGTAGCCAACACGGAATCCCAGGTGCCTCCCTTGAATGTCTCCGAGGTCCAGGCGATCAATCGTCTGGCGGTGTTGCTGGGCGAGTTCCCAGGGACCCTGGCCCAGGACCTGACCGCGCCCGGCGGGGTTCCGCATGTGTCGGAGTTGTCGCCTGTCGGCTTGCCTGCGGATTTGCTCAGGCGACGACCGGACATTCGCCAGGCCGAGCGACAGTTAGCCGCCCAGGTGGCGCAGATCGGCGCGGCGGAAGCACAGCGATACCCGTCTTTCTCCCTGTCGGGTGCGTTCGAGCTCCAGGCGCGGGACGCTTCCGACTGGGGAAGCTGGGCGAGCCGGGCCTATTCGTTTGGGCCGAGGCTGAGATGGGACGTGTTCAACGGCAATCGTGTGGACAGCAACATCAGGATGCAGGAGGCTCTGGCAGAGCAGGCCCGCGCTCGATACGAGCAGGCGGTATTGACGGCGGTCGAGGAGGTGGAAAACGCGCTGACGGCCTACGCCCGGGAACAGGATCGCAACGCGGCCCTGGAACGAGCCGTGACGGCGTCAGAGCAATCCGTCGCACTCGTGCAGACGCTCTACAAGAACGGCCTGGCGAGCTTCCAGGATGTCCTCGATGTCGAGCGCACGCTTTTCGAGCAGCAGGACAGCCTGGCGACGAGCCGGGGACAGATGGTTCAGGCCGCGATCCGATTGTACAAGGCCCTCGGAGGAGGCTGGACGGTCTCACAGGAGAATCGCCGGCCGTCTCGGTGACGCAACGCATCGATTCGAAAGCACAACCGCAAATCTTCCTATTCGAAAGGCAGGATGAGATATGAAAGGTAGCCGACTGTTGGGCTCGGTGGTGAGCCTGGTCGTGATTGCGGGTCTGGGTCTCGGCCTGTTCAAGCTGTTCACGTCCAAGCGGACCGTCGCGATGCCCATGATGCCGCCGTCGGTGGTGACGGTCGCGACGCCGATCAGCCAGACCGTGACCGACGAGGAATTCTTCACCGGGACCGCAGAGGCGGTTCAGAAGATCGAGATCCGTGCGCGCGTGCAGGGGTATCTCCGCCGCATCCATTTCAAGGATGGCTCCGATGTCCGCAAAGGCGACCTGCTGTTCGAGATCGAGCCGGAGTCGTTCCAGGCGAAGCGTGATCAGGCGGTCGCGACGTTGAAATCGAACGAAGCGGAACTGGCCCGTGCGCAGAGCGATTTCGAGCGGGTCCAGAAGGCCATCAAGACCAATGCGGTCAGCCAGCAGGATTTCACGACGAAGGCCGCGGAGCTGGACAAGGCCAATGCGGCAGTGATTGCGGCCCGGGCGGTCTTGGCGGAGGCGGAGCTGCAATTGAGCTACACGCGGATCGTATCGCCCCTGGACGGGCGGATCAGCCGGCGTCTGGTGGACGAAGGCAATCTTGTGGGCGCGGGCGAGCAGACGCTGCTGGCTACGATCGTGCAGCTTTCGCCTGTCTATGTCCACTTCTATGCGAGCGAGGCGTTCGTTCTGGAGGACTTCCAGCGGGCTACGTCGGGCGAGCCGACGGTCCGGACGCTGGCCGTGGGTCTGCACAATGAAACCGGCTATCCCTACGCCGGCGTCTTGAACTACTGGGACAATACCGTGGATGCTTCGACCGGCACGATTCTCCTGCGAGGTGAGCTTCCCAATCAGGACAAGAAGATCCTGCCCGGTATGTTCGTTCGTGTGAGGGTTCCGATGGCCGAGCAGCCGAACACGCTTCTGGTGCAGGATGCCGCGCTGAGCACGGATCTCGGAGGCAAGTACCTCCTGCTGGTCAACGACAAGAACGTGGTCGAGCGGCATCCGGTGACAATCGGGCGGCAGCTCGGGCAGTTGCGAGTCGTGCTCTCGGGTCTTTCCACCGGAGATCGGTACATCACGAAGGGGCTTCAATCGGCCTTCCCGGGCAGCGAGGTCGTGCCGCAGCTTGAAGGGACGCAGGCGGCGCCTGTCCAGACGCCCGCCAAACCGTGACCGATTCCGCCAAGCGATAGGAGTGTTTTCTCGATGATTAGCGCGTTTTTCATCAATCGTCCGGTCTTTGCCACGGTGATTTCCCTGGCGATCGTGTTTCTCGGCTGCGTCGCCATCCCGCAGATGACGGTCGAGAAGACGCCGGATATCGTGCCGCCGACCGTGGTGGTCTCAGCGACTTACCCTGGAGCCAGCGCGCAGGTGGTGGCCGAGACGGTCGCGACGCCACTGGAGGAGCAGGTCAACGGCGTGGACGGCATGTTGTACATGTCTTCGACCTGCGGCAATGACGGATCCATGAGTCTGACGGTGACCTTCGAGGTGGGCACGGATGCCGATATGGCCACCGTCCTTGTGCAGAACCGCGTCGCCATGGCGGAGTCCAGGATGCCCGAGGAGGTGAAACGCCAGGGCATCACGACGCAGAAGCGAGCGGGGAACATCGCATTGATGGTCACCCTGGTCTCGCCGGACAAGCGGTTCGACGAAGTGTACATGAGCAACTACGTGAACCTCTATCTCAAGGACCCGCTGTCACGCGTATCCGGGGTCGGCGGCGTGCGGATCTTCGGCGCCAAGGATTTCAGCATGCGCATCTGGCTGAATCCGGAACTCCTGAAGGCCAGGGGCCTGACCGCCCAGCAGGTGATTGCCGCGATCCAGGAGCAGAACGTACAGGTGGCTCCGGGGCAGGTCGGTGTGGAGCCGACCACGGACAAGCAGGCATTCCAGTACACGATCCGGACCCTGGGCCGGCTGGAACGCGTGGACCAGTTTGAGGATATCGTGCTCAAGGTGACCGACGACCGCCGGGTTCTGCACCTCAAGGACGTGGCTCGGATCGAGCTGGGAGCCGAGGACTACAGTTCCATCGTGCGGTTCAACGACATGCCTTGCGTGACCGTTGGAATCATGCAGACCCCCGGCGCCAACGCGCTGGATGTGGCCAAGGGAATTCGCAAGGTCATGGATGGCCTGGTTCCCAGCTTCCCCAAGGGCCTGGAATACCGCGTCGGCTTCGATCCGACGCAGTTCATCTCTGAGTCTCTTCGCGAGGTGGTCCTGACCCTGCTGTCCACTGTGGTTTTGGTCGTGCTGGTGGTCTTCATCTTCCTGCAGGACTGGCGGACGACCCTGATCCCGGCGGTCACGATCCCGGTCTCGTTGATCGGCACGTTCGCGGTGATGTGGGCGTTGGGGATGTCCATCAACACGTTGACACTGTTCGGCCTGGTTCTGGCGATCGGCGTGTTGGTCGATGACGCGATCCTCGTCGTGGAGAACGTCATGCGTCTGATCTACGAGGAACACCTGAGCCCGCAGGATGCAGCGATCAAGGCGATGCAGCAGGTGACCGGCCCGGTGATCGCGACCACGCTGGTGCTCCTGGCCGTGTTCATCCCAACGACACTGGTCGGCGGTGTCTCCGGACGGCTCTATTCGCAGTTCGCGATGACGATTTCCACGTCGGTGGTGTTCTCCGCAATCAACGCGCTGACGCTGAGCCCGGCCCTGTGTGCGCTGTTGTTCCGTCCGTTCGGCGCGGGCAAGACGCACGGCTGGGTCTTCCGTCTGTTCAACCGCACGCTCGAAGGGACTCGATCCGGCTATATGGCCGTTGTCGGCAAGATCCTGCGCAGCACGCTGATCTCCATGGTTGCGTACGCCGTTCTCGTCTTCCTCACAGGGGTGGGGATTCGCAGCCTGCGTTCCGGGTTCTTGCCCGACGAAGACGAAGGCGTGATCTTCGTCAACGTCGAGCTGCCGCCCGGCGCCAGTCTGCAACGGACTCGCGAGGTCATCGATTCCGTGGATCAGATCGTCAGAGAGACGCCGGGGGTGGCCCGGTACGTCTCCATCGGAGGGTTTTCCCTGCTGGGTGAAGGTTCCTCCTCCAATGGAGCGGCCATGTTCGTCAGTCTGGACCCCTGGAGCGAACGAAAGGACCCGTCGCGGTCCGTCACGGCCATCATGGGGCAGATTCAGCGGAAGCTGTCCGCCATTCAGGAAGGCCGGTGCTTCGTGTTCCGTCCGCCGCCCATCATGGGACTGGGTATGAGCGGTGGATTTGAGATGAAGGTCCAGGATCGCGGCGGTGCGGGCCTGCAGGAACTGCAGCAGGTCGGCGACCGCCTGGTTGCGGCCGACCGGTCCAGTCAGGTCGTGACCCGGTTGAACAGCACGCTCCGTGCGAACGTGCCGCAAGTGTATCTCGATGTGGATCGCGAGAAAGCCAAGCAGCTCGGCGTGTCGCTCGGGACCGTGTTCAATGCCCTCCAATCCAACTTCGGAACGTACTACGTCAACGATCTCAACCTTTTTGGCAGGGTCTACAAGGTCAAGTCGCAGGCCCAGTATCCGTTCCGGGCGACCAAGGAGGACATGCTCAGGCTGGAGGTGTCGAACAACGAGGGACGCATGGTGCCGCTTCGCACGATCGCGACCGTGAGGGACCACTCCGGTCCCCAGGCCGTCTCGCACTACAACCTGTATCCATGCACCACGGTCACCGGCGTGGCGGATGCCGGCTACAGCTCGGGACAGGCCATGGACGAGATGAAACGACTCCTGGCGGAGACCCTGCCGACATCGATGGGCTACGAATGGTCCGGCATGAGCTTCCAACAGATCGAGGCGGGCAACAAGGCTCCGATCATTTTCGCCATGGCGTCCGTCTTCGCGTTTCTCGTGTTGGCAGCGCAGTATGAGAGTTGGTTGACCCCGGCCGCCATTATCTTGTCCGTGCCGATTGCCGTATTCGGTGCGGTCTTGGCCGTGTTTCTCCGAGCGTATGACAACAACATCTACGTCCAGATCGGTTTGGTTCTTCTCATCGGCCTGGCCTGCAAGACCGCAATTCTGATCGTCGAGTTCGCCAAGCAGCACCACGATGAGGGCCTCTCGATTGTGGACTCCGCCATCCTGGCGTGTAGGATTCGGTTCCGACCCATCCTGATGACGGCCCTGACGACCGTCACCGGGGTATTGCCCCTGATGATCGCCACCGGCGCCGGGTCGGCAAGCCGCCGGGCCCTCGGGACCGCCGTGTGCGGCGGGATGGTGATGGCCACCGTCCTGGGCATCTTCCTGTTCCCGGTCCTGTACGTGGTCGTCCAGCGGATCGCGGAGCGGTTCCGCCCGAGCCATCGTCCGAACTCGGAGCCGGCCAAGACCGCATGAGCGTCCTCGTCCAGAGAAGCGTCAAGCGCACCCTGTTCAGCATGGCCTTTCCCATGCTGGCGGGCACGTTCGCCATGAACGCGTATAACCTCACGGACACCTGGTTCGTCTCGTGGATGGGGACATTGCCGCTGGCCGCGATGGGGTTTACGTTCCCGGTCGTGATGCTCCTGACCTGTGTCGCCGGGGGGCTCGGGGTGGGTGTCACGACCTTGATGTCGCACGCCACCGGTCGTCGCGATCCGGCCGATGCGGCCAGGATCACCACGCACGGCTTGCTGCTGATACTCGGCGTCGCCACCGTGATCGCCATCGGCGGTTATCTGAGCATCGATCCCGTGTTCAGGGCTCTCGGCGCGGACGCGGAAGTCCTGCCCCTCGTCCGTCAGTACATGCTGATCTGGTACCTTGGGGCGCCCTTCATGGCGCTGCCTATGCTGGGCAACGGCCTGCTGATCTCGGTTGGCGATTCCCGGGCCGCGGGTCGTTTCATGATGCTGGGACCCATCTTGAACCTCGTCCTCGATCCCGTCATGATGTTCGGATACCTGGGCTTGCCCGCGATGGGAATACGCGGCGCCGCCCTGGCTACTGTAATCGGGCAGGGGGTCTCCACGGTGTGGCTGCTTCAACTGCTCTACAGAAAACACCGTCTCCTGGTCGTCAAACGCTGGCAGGCCGAGGTCCACGAGGAATCCATTCGGAGCATTCTCCGGCTGGGAGTCCCGAGCATCTTAAGCATGATCCTCATGCCGATCTCCGCGACGGTGGTTACGCGAATCCTTAGCGCCTTCGGCAACGCGACTGTGGCCGCCATCGGCGCTGCGCAGCGGATCGAGATGTTCGCGTTCGTCATCCCGATGGCTCTCGGCATGTCGCTGGCTCCGTTTGTGAGCCAGAACCTCGGCGCCGACCGGCTCGACCGCATCCGCGAGTGTCTCAGGTTGTCGAGCCGGTTCGCCATGCTCTACGGCGGAGGCATTGCCCTGACCTTCTTCCTCGGCGCACCGCTGCTGGCCTCGATCTTCAGCCAAGACGCGGAGGTGGTCGCGACCCTGGTTCTGTACATCCGCATCGTGTCCTTCGGCTACGGCATGATGGAAGTGCATCGGTATTCCGGCATCATTCTCACGGGCCTCCACAAACCCGCTTCCTCGGCCCTCCTCAACGGCATCCGTGTCTTGGTCCTGCTGATCCCCTTGTCCTGGCTGGGCGCCCATCTTTGGGGCGTGCTGGGCGTCTTCGCCTGCCGCCTGGCCACGGACCTGCTGGCCGGCGTTCTGGGTCTGTTCTGGGTCCGCCGTGCGTGTGGTCACGCAAGCCGATAGCCATCGCCAGTTCCCGAGAGGTGCCGTCCGGGTGTGACAGACTCCTCCGGCGGCCGGAGACGATTCGTCATGCTGAACGAAGTGAAGGGATGACAAGGGGGGCAAGTTGCCACACGATTCTTGTGGTTTCGGCCCTGGTCGCCTGCCGGACCTTGCCCTCAATCTGCTCGGCTCATTGTGCTGCGGCCGCGAACGAACCGGGTTCGTGATCGGCCGCGGGGATGATCTCGATGCAGGGATGACCCGCCCCGTCGCAGGTATAGCTGATGAAGACCGAGCCGTTGATGGCAGTCCATTGGACCATGGATTGTCTTTCCCGCGAACGCGGGAATCCACATCAGGGGACGCGCCTAATCCCGCGGTTCCTGGATTCCTGCTTGACGCAGGAATGACAGAGTCGAGGAGACGCTGGGAGGCCGTGAGCACGGTCACGCCCGCCCCCTCAGGGGCCAATGGGCCACCGACGCGTTTATCGCGTTGTGGATGCCAGCGGGGAGGGGGTAGACGTCTGGAACATCGCCTTCAGGCGGCTTGAGAGTCCGAACTCGATGATTCAGAAGGCGGGGAGTGCGAATAGGCTCTTTTCCGACAAGGAGTTGCGTGAGTACGAAGCGAAGACATACCTGACATGTCGCAAGGAGCATCAATGTGCGCACTGTCTGATCGCAGATTTGACCACTGCATCAAGTGCTTGGGAGTGTTCTTCCACGAACTTCAGGCATGTGACCGCTGCGGGATGCCTGCTCCGCCTTCACCACGCAATATCTCTTATGACGAATGGAGGTTGCTGCAGAATGAGTTGACCAGTTCCCTGTGCCCTGGGTGAGATGCTGCGCGATGATACTACAGCCAAAAGCCGCATTCAAGAGGGCCTTACCTTGGTCGCCGAAGCAACTCTCCAGCACATTCGCGGATGCATCGACGAGAAACGCTATGATCGTTGCTTGAAACAGACCATCACTTTCATGCATGGAAAGGAACGCTTCTGGCAGAAGCTACTGTCATTCTTTGGGAGGGTCAAAACCGTCGCCTTCAGACGACGGCTACAGCATCAAATGGGGATGGAGCCGTATCGGCACGGCAGTCATTCGGTGTTCAGCACCCACGTGCGTTCGGGGTGGATCACGAAGTATCGCAAGGTGCCGTTCACCGGGGAATTGGCCGTTCGTGGGATACAGGGACACCTATCGTTTTCCGTAAGGCGACGTCGGGAAATGAGACAATCTCCGGTACTCTCTCTGGTTCCGCAGGTCCTGTTCTTGCGTGGTTCGGTCTTCGGCTGTGACCCGGAATCTACTCGTGCCGAGAAGCGGAGACAAGCATGATCGAATCGTATCCCCAACCCTGTGTCCCTGCTCTCACGAAGGTTCCGATCAGGCTCTGTCTTTGGCTCTGTGCTGGGCGGGAGGGTTGACCGTTTGGCCGGTCTGCTCCACTTGTTCAGAGAGATCGGGGGCGATGTCCGCTCCGTTGGGCCAGGATATCGTTCCCCCCTCGATGCGTGCCTGCTGGAAGAAGCTCAGGTCGTGCAGAGGCGCAAATACGGGCCCTCGATCCAGGTATTGTGAGAAGTCGACATCGCCGCTGGTCCCATCATCAAAGACGACGCGGCAGCAGTCGCCTTTGTATTCGGTCTCCGTGACGTCGTTCAAGTCCCACATGGGTCACCTTCATTCCAGTGGAGCAATCTTGTTCACTTCAACACATTGCCGAGGAGATCCAGGACGGCCTTGTTGCCCTGGTATTCGGCATGGATGTGCGGCGGGTTATGCTCGTCGTGGAACATGCGTATGACGATCCCAACGAACCGACAGAGCTCAGGCATAGCGTCACATCCTTCCGAGAAACATTGCCTCCATGATTATGACATGCCAGGTGCCTCCCGGCCAGCGACAGCGTTTTGGTCATTGCGATTTGGTGCTCTGGATTTGTTGACGTTCCCGCCAAGGCGGGGTCGGATTTCGATATTCGGGTTTCGTGCTTCCGCCGGCTCATTTCACGGCCGCGGGTCGGGGGCAGGTCGGCAGGAATCTGCGAAGGCCAGGGACTTCTCGGTCAGGATCTCGCCGGTCATTACCCCAAGATAGATTCGCGTGATGTAATCGCAGCGGTCCAAGCCCGGTTTCAGCAGGAACGCCCGGTTGTCCATGCGGACTTGCCCCCCTGCGGTCTCGGGCGAAAGAAGCACACGTTGGATGAGGAGCCAGAGAACTCGAATAGCTTGGTATTGGCTTGCAAGTGCCGCCGTGGTCGGGGTTTGCAGCCTGGATCGTGTGTATTCGGCATCGGCGTTCTGGACAATCCCCCCGCCGGCCTGCAATGTCAATGGTGAAATTATACACAAAGAAGGTGGACTCGTACAAGGATATCGGGTCGATATACGGTATTGTCTCGATTGTTGAGGGCTGAGAGTGCAACGGGGCACGGTTTGTTTCGCACGCGACGTGCGGTAAGAGCGACAAGTGGAATCGAAGAGGCGAAGCCATGTATCGGCACGAGGGATTCACTCTGATCGAGTTACTGGTCGTCATTGCGATCATCGCCATTCTGATGGCGATTTTGATTCCGACCCTGCACCGGGCCCGCGAGCAGGGGCAGCGAGCCGCCTGCCTGAACAACCTCAAGCAACTGACTGTCGCGTGGATTCTCTACGCCGACGACAACGACGACAAGATCGTCGCAGGCTCCACCGGCAAGAGCGGCGAGAACAATGTCCCTCTGGGCGAGGATGGCTGGGTCCACTGGGCCGGCTACTCGGATGCCACCGCCGACGAAGACCAAATCGACGCGATCGAGGAGGGGGCCCTGTTTCCGTTCTGCAAGACCGCCAAGCTCTATCAGTGCCCCAGCGGGCTTCGCGGCGAGATGCGAACCTACTCCATCATCGACGCGATGAATGGCTGGCCCACCGCGCCGGAACTCACCATCAAGAAGAGAATGCGGATCCTCCGGTCCGGCGAGAGGATCGTCTTCGTCGATGAAGGCTGGGCCACGCTCGCGAGCTGGAGTGTTCCGTATGGCCGCGAGTCGTGGTTCGGCTCCAAGGTCACCCAGAGCGGTATCCTGGCGGGCGACAATCGTCACAAGGACCCGCCTCCCGTTCGGCACGGCGGTGGAACCTCTTTCTCCTTTGCCGACGGGCACAGCGAGTACTGGAAATGGCGGGACCAGCGAACGATCGAGTACGGCACGATGAAGGTCGGCGCGGATCCCGTTCAGCCGGGCAATCCCGATCTGCATCGTGTGCAGCAGGCGTACTGGGGCAAGCTGGGGTACGAGCCGGTGTTGTGAGAGCTTGAATCGTATGGATCCGTCATCGCGGTGATGACGAAGGGGCATCGCCATCGTCAGAATGGCGAAGACTTCGTGATGTGAAGAGTTGAATGCCGCAATCCACGCTTTTTCGAGGAGGACCGACAATGAGAACGACCTTGCTATCAGTTGCATCATTGGTCTGGCTGGTTTCCGGTGTGGCAAGTGCCGGTGTTACGGAGGGCCTGGTAGGGTACTACCCTCTCGATGAAGGGACGGGTAGTATCGCCTACGACATGTCGGGCAACGCGCACAACGGGACCCTCTACAACGGGATCACGTGGATTGCCCAGGCCCGCCAAGGCGGCGGAGTCAACTGTAACGGCACCGCGAACGCCCGGATCGAGCTGGGAACCTGGAATCCCGCGGAGGGAACGGGGCAGCTCTCTCTGGCATTGTGGATCAGGTGGTCCGGCGGAAGCAACACCTACCAGGGTCTGATCGGCAAGCGAAACACTTGGCCCGATACGACGATGTTCCAATTCCAGGTCAGGCCGGAGAATGGCGGCACGTTTCGTATTGAAACGGGGACCCACGCGATCATTTCGCCCGACAACACGCTGGACCCGCTCGTTGGGACCTGGGCGCACGTGGCGGCGACCTTCGACGGGACTACGGCCCGGCTCTACCTCAACGGCGAGCAGGTGGCGTCCGGCACGTTCGCCTTCTACGCGGCAGGCGAGGCATCCGATATGGGCATCGGCTGCGTCACCGGCGGCGGCGCAGGATACAGCGGGAACGCCGAAGTCTTCCAAGGCGATATGGACGAGGTCTGCATCTACAATCGGGCACTGTCCGACGAGGAGGTCTCGCTCGTCAAGGCCGGCTACATCGAAGACATGGCCTGGCATCCCAGCCCGGAGGATGAAGCCACCGAGGTGCCGTACGACGTGGTCTTGAGCTGGGACCCGGTGGAGACCGCGACGACTCGCGACGTGTACTTTGGGACGACCCACGACGCCGTGGACAATGCGAGTCGGGCCAATCCGGGGAATGTCCTGGTCGGTCAAGGCCAGACGGACACGACGTTTGATCCGGGCGAGCTCGAATACGGCCGGACCTACTACTGGCGCGTCGACGAAATGGGTGCGCCGCCCAGCTCCACGATCTTCCCAGGCCGTATCTGGAGCTTCACTACGGAGCCGTTCTCCTACCCGATCGAGAGCCTGAAGGTGAAGGCGTCGAGTCAGCAGACCGGTTCGCTCGCGATCCGGACCATCGACGGCTCCGGAATCGACCCGAACGACCAGCACTCCGACGACGTCGAGGACACGTGGATGAGTATCGGCGTGCCGGCCTGGATCCAATACACCTTCGACGAAGAGTACAAGCTGGACAAGCTGTTGGTGTGGAACGCCAACTCCAACATGGAAGTCTACATGCACTTTGGGGCGAAGGACGTCACGATCGAGTACTCCACGGACGAGCAGACCTGGACTGCGTTACAGGATGTGCCTGAGTTCGCCCAGGGGCCCGGCCTGCCGAACCATCCGGCTGACACCGTCATCGATTTCCGAGGAGTCAACGCGAAGTACGTCAAGCTGACCATCAACGCTACCTGGGGCAATCTGATGGCGGCCAGCCTGAGCGAGGTGCGATTCTACTATGTGCCTGTGCAGGCCCGTGAGCCGCAACCGGCCGACGGCGCGACGGGCGTCGGCCTGACGGCCGACCTGACCTGGCGGTCCGGACGGGAAGCCCAGTCGCATGATGTGTATCTGGGCGTCGATGCCGATGCAGTGGCTACGGGCACCGTCCCGACCGCCACGCAGACCGACGAAACGTACATGCCTGCATCCCTGGACTTCGGAACGACCTACTACTGGAGAGTGGATGAGGTCGGCGAAGCCGGGACCTATGGGGGCAACCTCTGGAGTTTCGCGACCGAGGAGTACGAGGTCTTCGAGAACTTCGAGAGCTACAACGACAGCGACAACTGCATCTTCGACACCTGGGCCGACGGCTACGTGGATCACAGCAGTGGCTCGCAGGTGGGGTACGGTGGCTCGACTGGCGGAACATATGGCGAGAGGACGATTGTCCACGGCGGCAGCCAGTCGATGCCGTTGCAGTACAACAACAGTGGTTCGCCGTTCTACTCCGAGACGGTGCGCACGTTTGCGACCGCTCAAGACTGGACGAAGAATGGGGCCAGCACGCTGGTGTTGCACGTCCGCGGCAATGCCTCCGCCTTCATGGAAACCAGCGACGGCGAGATCGTCATGAACGCCATCGGCGAGGATATTTGGGACACCGCCGACCATTTCCGCTACGTGTACAAAAACCTCGGCGGCAACGGCTCGATCGTCGCTCGCGTCAACTCGCTGGTTCGCAGCGACGGCTGGGCCAAGGCGGGCGTGATGATCCGCGAGAGCACCCATCCGGGCTCGAAGCACGCATTTGTCTGTCTGACGCCGGACTATGGTGTCTCGTTCCAACAGCGTCCGGAGACGGGAAACGTCATGAGTCAGGTCCAGACGGACATCGTGGTGGCCTCGTCCTGGGTGAAGCTGACCCGAACGGGCAGCGTCTTCACCGCTCAGCAATCGGCCGACGGCGTCACGTGGAAGGACATCACGTTCACCTCGCCGGTGGATATCTCGATGGCCGACAGTGTCCTTATCGGTCTGGCGGTGACCAGTCACAACGCCGACGTGTCCACGGCGGCCGAGTTCTCCGACGTCTCGATGACCGGTGACGTGGCCGGCCAGTGGCAGGTGGCCGAGATCGGCGCAGACCAGCCCGAGGGCAACTCGACCGAGCCGATGTACGTGAGGATCGAAGACAGCAACGGCGGCAGTGCCACGGTCGTCAACACCGACGAGGCCATTACGCTGCGTCCCACATGGCGTCAGTGGGCGATCTCGTACACGGATCTGGCAGGAGTGAACCTGAGCCGGGTCAAGAAGATGTGGATTGGCGTCGGTAGTCGCCGCGCACCAGCCGCCGGCGGCACCGGTACCGTCTACTTCGACGATCTCTCTGTGGGTCGGCCGCTCGCGGGGGGGGATTAGTCGTTCTGGCACGTCGTAACTCTATTTGCAGCAGAGCATTCGACCAATTCTGTCATCCTGAGCGAAGCGAAGGATCTGGCGTGCGAACGTGAGAGACCTCCTATCCGGCGCCCGGATGCTTCGGCCTCGCCTCAGCATGACAAGTCGGCAGGCCCTGCCGGAAAACCTGGTTACGCCCCGCTCGGGCGGTAGAGTCTTTATCTCGGGCGGACCCGAGACTACAATGTCGCAGTCGGTTCCCCTGTGGGGATGGTCAGATTCAGGACAATGGAGTTGATTATGGTCGATCGGATGAGAACGACGCGAAGGGAATTTCTAAAGGCGACGGCCTCTGCCGTCGCGATGCCGTATGTGATTGCCGGTTCCGCTCTGGGAGCCGCAGGCAAGACGCCGCCCAGCGAGCGGATCCGAATGGGATTCATCGGGCTCGGAGGCCAAGGCGCCGGACACCTTCTGGGCGGGGCCTGGACCTACGTCCCCGGCGGCTACGTCGCCCGCGACGACGTCCAGGTGCTCGCGGTGTGCGACGTGCGTCGGGAACGACGCGAGAGTGCCCGGCAGCGATGCAATCAAATCTACGCGGCCAGGTTCAATCAAGCCGGCTACAGCGGCGTGCAAGCCTGCAACGACTTCCGCGAGGTCCTCGCTCGGCCCGACATCGACGCTCTGCTGATCGCGGTGCCATACCATTGGGCTGCGCCGATGGCGACGATGGCGATGCGGGCGGGCAAAGACGTGTACTGTGAGAAACCCAGCGCGATTACCGTGCGGGAAGGGCAGAACCTGATCGAAACCGCTCGCCGACACAACCGCGTCTATCAGGCGGGCATGCAGCAGCGTTCGGAGTACGATGGCAAGTTCCGCATCACCTGCGATCTGGTTCGCAACGGCCGGCTCGGGCAGTTGAAAGAAGTGTACGCGTATCGGCAGCCCGGCGCGTTCTTTCCGACGCCGTGGACGTCGGATCATTCCGTGCCGGTGCCCGATGGATTCGACTGGGACCTGTGGCTCGGGCCGTTGCCCTGGCGACCCTACGGCGGCGATGCGGGTCACGCGATGTCCGGCATGTTCATCGGCGACGTCAATTGGAGTCCCCATCACTACGACATCATCCAGTGGACGATCAATCCGGACCCGCAGGCGCCGATCGAGGTCGAGTACGACAACGACAACGTCCACTACCACTTTGCCGACGGCGTCGTGGTCCACTCCGCGGCCTATCCCGGCGAAGCGATCGGTCCCGATGGCGGCGCCTGCTTCGTCGGCACCGAGGGACGCATCGCAGTGGATCGCTCGAATCTCGCTTCCTATCCCGCCGGTATTCTCAAGCAGCCGCTGCGCCCGGGGGATTCTCGCGTCTACCGCGCCGACAGCCACTCGGGCAATTACCTGGATTGTGTGCGAACGCGCCGCCAGACGATCTGTCACCCCGAGACCGCCGCGTACACGATGAACATGATTCTCATCGGGGGCATCTCGTTGGCCCTGAAACGCTCGGTCAAATGGGAACCGGCCAAGGGTGCGTTCGCCAACGACGAGCAGGCCAATCGGCTTCTCTCGTACAGCAAGCGAGCCCCGTGGCGAATCTGAGCAGGTGCAAAAGAAGCCGCTACTGGCAACGATTACGAAGGATATCCTTATGAACAAGAATCACCCATGGTCCATATTGGTGTGTCTCCTGGTCCTTTCCGGCGGAATCGCCCGCGGCGATGAGGAACAGGATCTCATCACGATCCTGAAGTCGAATGCGAGTATTCCCGCAAAGTGCGATGCTTGCTTCAAGCTGCGAATCGTCGGAACGACGAAGTCCGTGCCGGCGCTGGCGGACCTGCTGGGCCAGGAGAGACTGTCACAGGCCGCACGCAATGCGCTCGAAGGAATGCCCTATCCGGAGGCGGGCCAGGTCTTACGCCGAGCTCTGAGTGCAAACTCCGGCTTGATCAAGGCGGGTGTGATCGATTCGCTCGGCTGGCGGCGCGATACGCAGGCCGTTCCGCTCCTGATACCGCTGCTGTCCGACGGCGATGCAGTGGTTGCCTCCGCTTCGGCATCGGCTCTCGGGAGGATTGGCGGCAGTGAAGTCACTGCAGCCCTTCAAGCCGTCGCAGGCAATGCGGCGCCTCAGGTTCAGCCTGCGGTGCTGGAAGCTCTGCTCCAGTGCGCCGACGACCTTCGAGCTGCTGCAAACGAGTCCGGCGCCGCCGGAATCTACCGGGCTCTGTTCGACGGGGAATACCCGGTGCGGTTCCGGGTCGCTGCGTGGCGCGGTCTCGTTCTCTCGGATGCGAGCAGCCGCAGGACGTTGATGGTCCAAGCGCTGCGAGAGCCCGATCACCTCGCACGACAGGCGGCCTTGAAGCTGATTCGTGAACTGGGTGACGAGCAAGTTGCCCAGGCCGGCGCGCAACATTGGGATTCGCTCGCGGCCGACGCGCAACTGGCGGTGTTGGACGCGCGTGTCAAGCAGGGCAAGACGGCCTTGCCTCTGGTGTCTACCGCTCTGAACAGTCCGTATCCGGCCGTCCGGGTCGCGGCACTCGAAGCGGCGGGATGCGTCGGAGATGCGAAACTCGCAGCGGTCCTGGCCGAGCGGGCGGCCTCCGGCGAAGAGGCCCAGCGGGCTGCCGCGAGGCGAAGCCTGACTTGCCTGTCGGGCGATGGGGTTGACCGAGCGATTCTGTCCCTCGTCGGTTCGTCCGATTCAGCGATTCAGGTGGAAGCGATCGACGCCCTGCGCGAACGCGGCGCGTCAATCGATATCGTGGGGCGGGCCCTGTTGGACCAGGCGAGGAGCAGCACGTCCCAGGTTCGACGGGCGGCGCTGAAGGCAGTGGAGAACCTTGCGGGCGCCGCGCAGATACCCGAACTCGTAGCGCTGCTGGGCGCACAGAACAAGAGCAGCCAGGCCGACGATGTCGTCAAGGCGCTGGTTGCCACGGCCCGACGAGTCGCTGTGGAGGATCGGACGGCCGGGATCGTATTGCAACAGTTGCCCCAGGCCGAGGGGGCAAGTCGAGCGGCGATGCTCGTCGCCCTGGGGCAGTTGGGCTCGCCTGTAGGCCGGCCCGCATTGAAGCGAGCGGTGGCCCAGGGGGCGGACAGCCGGCTCCGCGAGGACGCGTTGCGAGCGCTGGCGACGGCCGAGCCGGAGGACTCGTTTGTGCCCGATCTGCTGGAGGTTTCAACGACCTCAGACCAGCAAACCCATCGCGTCCTGGCCCTGCGAGCAGCGGTTCGCCTGATCGACCAGGGCACTCTGTCGGCTGACGCCAAGGTTCAGAAACTGAAGCAGGTGATGGAGGCTGCGGAACGCACCGACGAGAAGCGTGCGGCGTTGGCTGCTTTGGCAAGGATTCAGACGCCGGTTGCGATGGAACTGGCCTGCGGATACGCTTCGGATGCGTCATTGCAGGCCGAAGCGGCCCAGACGACGATGCAGATCGCGCAGGCGATTGCCGACGCCGAGCCCAAGAGAGTGGTCGCGGCGTTGAAGGTGCTTGTCGTCTCGCCGATCGGCGCGGAACGTCGAGAGCAGGCCGAGGATTTGCTGCTGGAGGTCGCGTCGGTCCAGAGCTACGTGCGACAGTGGGAGGTGGCCGGGTCGTACATGCAGGAAGGCAAGAACTACGCACAACTGTTCGACAGCCCGTTTGCACCGGAAGAAGCGGGAGCGAATGTCGAATGGAAGCCGATCGCCGTGAGGGCCGAGGGCAACCACCCGGCGTATGTGGATCTGCTGGCTGCGTTCGGAGGCGAGCAACGCGTCGCATATCTGCGGACGCAACTGGACGCGGATGAGCCGACGGCCGCGGTGCTCGAGATCTACAGCGATGACGGCGTCAAGGCCTGGCTCAACGGCAAGGTGATCCATGCCAACAACGTGGCGCGGCCGATCATGCCCGATCCCGACAAGGTCCGCGTCAACCTGCAGAAGGGGGGCAATCACCTGATGCTCAAGGTGACGCAGAACAATCTGCCCTGGGGTGTGATTGTCCGTCTCAGAGAGGCGAAGACTCTCATACCCAGGCTGGGAGACGGTTTCCGACTGCACACGCTCAACGCGGATTCCCGCTTCGAGGCCGCGGGCGTGCTCGACGTGAATCGCGACGGCAAGCTGGACATCCTCTCCGGCGGGTCCTGGTACGAGGCCCCCGACTGGAAGAAGCACTTCGTCCGCGAGATCAAAGAGGAAGGGAACTACTTCTACGACTTCGCCAACCTGCCGATGGACGTGGACGGCGACGGCTGGATGGATACCGCGGGAGCCGCCTGGCACAACAAGATGGTCTACTGGGTCCGCAACCCGGGCAAGACCGACGAGCCCTGGCAGGTGTTCGAGGTCGATACGCCGGGCAATATGGAGACCGCGATGGCCTACGACATGAACGGCGACGGGCAGCTCGACATTCTGCCGAACATCATGACCGCCGCGGCCTGGTACGAGTTCCACCGAGATGCGTCCGCCCCGCAGGGCGTGCGGTGGGAGAAGCATCCGCTGCCCCAGGAGGCCGCGGGACATGGGATCGGCGCAGGCGACGTGAACAAGGACGGCCGCTGCGACGTGGTGACGCCCAAGGGCTGGCTCGAGCAGACCGCCGACGGCTGGCAGTGGCGGCCCGAGTTCGAGCTGGGCTACGCGTGCATCCCGATTCTCGTGTCCGATCCGGACAGCGATGGCGATTCGGACATCGTCTGGGGCCTGGGCCACAATTACGGCGTGTTCTGGCTCGAGCAGAAGTCCGCTGACGGCAAGCGCACCTGGGAGAAACACCCGATCGACGACTCCTGGTCGCAGCCGCACTTCATGCTCATGGCCGACCTCGACAACGATGGCAAGGACGAGCTGGTCACCGGCAAGCGCTATTACGCCCACAACGGCAACGACCCCGGCGCCAACGATCCTCGCTGTGTGTACTGGTACGACTTCGACGCGGGATCGAGAACCTGGGCGCGTCACGTCCTGCACGAGGGCGGGACCGTCGGGTTCGGGATCAACACGATGGTCGCGGACATCGACGCCGACGGCGACCTCGACGTCGTCGCGCCCGGCAAGAGCGGGTTGCATTTGTTCGAGAACCTGCTGAAATGACTAGCGTTGCCCGCATGTGTTTGTCATCCTGAGCGTTAGCGAAGGATCTGGGCATCGGACGAGAGGTGTGTCTCGATTCGGCGCCGGATGCTTCACTTCGTTCAGCATGACAAGAGAAACGGCCGGTCAGACTGGGAAAAGGACTGAATAGGATTAGGAGAAACAGACTATGCCGAAACCGAAGATCGCGATGATCGGAGCGGGAAGCCTGATCTTCTGCAAGACGCTAACGATGGACATCCTGGCCACCGAAGCCCTCCAGGACGTCGAGATC
Source organism: Sedimentisphaerales bacterium (assembly GCA_034678485.1). Lineage (GTDB taxonomy): Bacteria > Planctomycetota > Phycisphaerae > Sedimentisphaerales > Anaerobacaceae > PLanc-01. Next base: position 18,193 of record JAXDBU010000046.1, read on the forward strand.
TGCCTGATGAATCGCACCAAGCCCAAGCTGGACAAGATGGAGGCCTTCGTCAAGGAAGTGGTGAAGAAGAACAAGCTGCCGGCGCAGGTGACCGCGACGCTCGACCGGCGCAAGGCCCTCGACGGCGCGAAGTACGTCATCAATATGATCCAGATCGGCGGCGTCGACGCCTTCCGCATGGACTACGAGATCCCGCTGAAATACGGCGTCGATCAGTGCATCGCGGACTCCATCGGCCCCGGCGGTGTCTTCCGCGCCCTGCGGACGATCCCGGCCCTGGCCGACATGTCGCGGGACATGAACGAGCTGTGTCCCGACGCGATCCTGCTGAACTACGCCAATCCGATGGGCGCCAACTGCTCGGCGCTCGGGCGGGTCGCGAAGGTGCAGTTCATCGGCCTCTGTCACGGCGTGCAAACGACGCTGGACCTCATCAGCCGGTATGTGGACGTACCCAAAGACCAGGTCGATTTCGTCTGCGCCGGGATCAACCACATGGCCTGGTTCCTGGCCCTGTGGGACAAGCGCGACGGGCGGGACCTGTACCCCATCCTCCGCGAGCGGTGCGAGAAGCCCGAATACTACGTCAACGAGAAGGTCCGCTGCGAGGTCATGCGGCACTTCGGGTACTTCATGACCGAGAGCACGGGACATCTTTCGGAGTATGTCCCTTGGTTCCGCAGCTGCAAACGAGCCCTGGAGTTGTATTGCGACCAGCCCGGGTTCGGCGGCGCATCGGGCGCGTACTTCAACTACTGCAACATGCTCGCGGAGAAGTACAAGACCGTGGATTACCTGGCGACGGAATCGAGGAAGATCGAGCGTCGCAGCGTCGAATACTGCTCGTACATCCTGGAAGCCGCCCAGACGGGTCGCACGTTCCGGCTCAACGGCAACGTCCGCAACGACGGATACATCACCAACCTGCCGCAAGGCTGCTGCGTCGAGGTGCCTGTTTTCGTCGATTCGCGAGGGCTCCACCCGGTGCGGATCGGCGACCTGCCGATCCAGTGCGCCGCGCTGAATCAGAGCAATGTCACCGTGCAGCAACTGGCGGTCGAAGCGGGTCTGACAGGCGACCCCGAATACGCGATGCAGGCCATTGCGATGGACCCGCTAACCTCGACGGTCTGCACGCTCCGCGAGGCCCGCGAGATGACCCGCGAGATGATCGATGCCGAGAGCCAGTGGCTGCCGCAATTCAAGGGCAGGACGCTGGTCGCCAAGCCGGTCGTGGAGATTGCTTGGGACGTAACGCCCGTCGATGTCCCGCTCGATCCGGCCCTGGCCATTGCGAACCGATTCGGGGAATTGGCGAAGTAGGGACCTCCGGTTCTCCCGTGTCCCCGCCATAATCAGGGTCCATCACGATTGTGGTAGCGCCAAATGGAGCAATCCTCGCCATGGGATGTGTCGTGTCCCATGGTTTCTGGATCCCTGCTTCCGCAGGAATGACAGGGTCGTTGCCGGTGGTCCAGGAGGTACTCCCGGCGCGCATTCCCGCTGCCAATTGTCATTCCCGCGAACGCGGGAATCCACTCCACAGGATGTGCCAAATTGCGTGAAGTGGGCTCCCGACCGGATGGCCGCGAGGCGTCGGCCTACGGACGACGCTCGAACGAATGCCGGCCGGGGCCGACGTTGTCGATGGCGATGAACCTTCCATCGAAGATGCCGGCGACGATCTTGCCGTCCATTCGGATGTTGTTGCTGTCGCTCCCGAGACGAGGCAGATAGACGACCGCCTCGACATTGGTTGGCAGCAGTACATTCAGAACGAACGACTTGTCCGGCTCGGACGCGAACTTCAGGCCGAGTGTACCGCGGATTGTGGGCAGGTACAGTTTGCCCGTGCTGAGACTTCCGACCTGCGGCTTGATTCGCACCTTGGCGAATCCCGGCTCGATTGGCTGAACCCCCATCAGGCAACGCGGGATGATGTTGGCGGGGGCGGCGCCCCAGGCGTGGTTCCAGTCCTGGTTGGGTTTGTACTTGTTGTCCCAGGCTTCCAGGGTGATCGTCGTGCCGACGTCGTAGATCATGTGCGGCCAACTCCGGTCCGTCTTGCGGTCCGTCATGAGTTGCAGGGCGAAGTCATCCTCGCCAGCTTCATAGAGGGCTTCGAGCAGGTACTGGGAGCCATAGACGCTGCACACCATCCCCCGGCTCTTGACGAAATCCGCGACGGGTTTCACGTATTCCGGCGGGACCAGCCCGAAGGCCAGCGGGAACATGTTCGCGTGCAAGGCGGAGTGCGTGCTGCCTTCCCCATCGACGTAGATGCCCTTGGTCTTGTCGAGCAGTCTGCTATTGAAGGACCGGCGGACCTTGTCCGCGGTCTGGGTGAAGCGGGTCGCCTCGTCCGTCTTGCCGATTGCCTGGGCCATCCGACTCATCAGGACCAGCGCCCGATAGTGAAACGCGTTCACGACGGTGTTGATCGGCTTGAACTCAAAGTCGTCTGTTTCGCCGTAGCCGCCTTGAAGGCCGAGGATGTTCCCGTGCGGCCAGTCCACGATGTCACGAAGGTTGCCGTTGAGATGGATCGACGCGAGCACGTCCTTCGTGACCAGGCCCGTTTGCGTGCTGATCAGGCCGTCCTCGCGGGCCAGAGCCAGGAGCGTCTTGGCCTTTAGATCGTCGTAGAAGTGCGAGAGGGAGTCGGCGTCGCCCGTGTACAGGTAGTCCGCCCAGGCCATGAAGACCGAGTGCAGGCTCCACTCAGTCGGCCAGGTCGGGTGCGTGATGAGGTACTCGTGCGTGTAGCGGGCCATCGTGTACTCGCGGTCCACGCAGTAGTGGCAGAGCTGGTTGATGTAGGCGTCGCCCTCGTAGGGGATTCGCTCGCGGTCGCCATCGACGTACACGCTGCAGAAGCTGGTCGCCTTGATGCTGTACTTGCACAGTTCCCACACGTCGTTGAGGACCGGATCGGAGCAGGTGAAATAGGATGCCGAGTCATCGAAAGGGTAGTGAACCGCGAGTTGGCGAATCGACAGTGCGTCGATCTCGCAAGGGCTGTTCACGATCTCGCAGTATCGGAAGGGCATTATCTCGCCAGTGGATGGAGGCATCTTGATCGCCTGGGGACCTGTGTTTCGTTTGTCCGACGTGACGGCCAC
>JAXDBU010000047.1:0-5247 GCA_034678485.1 Sedimentisphaerales bacterium
CCGGTCCTGCTTTCGTGCGAGGCAGAACACATCGAAGACGGCCTCCAACCGGTTGAGGCCCGCTGGCCGTTTGTCGGCTCAGTCGGCCAACTGCCCCTCACGGCCCTGAACCAGCGCCACGTCCTCAAGAACCCTTCCGGGCAACCTCTATTTGTACCAGATCGCACGCCTTGGAGCAAGAATCTCCTCAGATCAGACAATGGCGGGATCCTGTCGGGGGCGAATTGCAGGTGTCCTGAGCGTTCTCCAGGGAACTCCTTCCGCGCGGCGGACTTGTGTGTTCTGGACCAGCACCTACAACTACAATCCACGATCCATTCCAGAGGGAGGGCCCGAAGATGTGCACAACCCCTTCCAGTGCTGTTTTCGCTCTCCAATTTCCTCTCTATTTGGCGGGCACGCTGCTTAGGGTCCGAATGTCCGTGTGCCGCAAGAAGGCTTGTGTGGCAGATTCTATGCAGGAATAGAGTGCTGTTGAAGGGCCGCTGCTTACATCCGCTGAGACGCCTTCCGTGGTGTGGCTGGCCACCACCTCCCCGGTCTTCGCATCGATAAGGGCAAATGTGAGCTTGGCGCGGTACGATCCGGCCTTCTTGTCGCCTTCCCGGACGATCTCGACGAAATGACATTGCAGAGCATGTTTGTGCTGATCGGCCAACTCGCGACGCGATGCGATGACCTCTTCGTGCGAGACCAACGCGCAGGCCAGTCCCTTTTCGGCCAGTACCTTCTGGATCGATCGCATGAAACGCTTCGGGTCGGGAGCGATCGCCTCCTGCTTGGTGTTGCCGTCGGCGACACTGACCCGGATGATCTCATTGAGACCCGTGGGAGGGGGAATCAACAGGGTCGAGGCGTCTTCGATCCCCGTCCGATCACGTTTCGACAGTCTCAGTTCGTCATGCCGGAAGTACAGTTCGTATGGCGGCGGTGGCACCACCACAGTGGCCATGTCGTGCTCGTCCGTTAGGGTGAACCGACGCTGGAATGTCTCTCGCTTCTGGAAGTAGAGGTAGTGCGCCCCGATCACTTCGTGATTGCCCGGTGCCAGGCGGAGGGCGTATGTGTGAAACTCCCTGGGCAACGTCTGCCAGCAACGGGTGTCGGCTTCGGCCGTCATCGAACCGGCCGCACCCTGGACGGCCCCTCCGACCAGCGCAACACCGAGGCCGACAAACCCGCCCACGTTACTGCCTACTTCCGTAATAGCATGTCCCACGCCGCGCGTTGTGGCACGTGATGCGGCCTTGCCGCGCAGGATGGCGTCCATTCGTCGGCCCCCTCGGGTCATCGCCTGAAATTCCAGGTCCACCCCCACGGGCAAGCAGCGGACCGAGTCCAAGGGCTGCACATCCAGGTACAGTTCCGGCCCTTCACACGGAATCACATGCTGGCGAAAGACGACCATCTCGGCGTCTGCCCCGGTCCGTGTCTTATCCACGCAGCGACCGCTGGGTACCAGAACCAGCACATTGAATTCGCCCGAATACAAAGGTCCCAGAAGCTCCATGGCGTCGATCGCCGCGATGTTCCGGTCCAGCTTGTCGCTTAGGTTCTGGATCTCATCGCGGATCTCGTCGTCCTTGCGCTCTTCGCCGACCTGGCGGCGTTCCTTGCGAGACATTTTCAACAGTTCCAGGAGGTCTTGGCGTCGGGAGAAGTCCTCGCGAACCGAGGCGGACGTTAGCCGCACGCTCTTGGCGGCCGCATCACGCCGCGAACGGAACGGCTCCTCTTCCCCGCGAAGCTGATAGCATTTGGCCTCCAGGGCGTGGAGCAGGGCGATGTCGGAGTCGAAGAGGTTCTCGGCCGCGTCGGAATCTGCGAGGATACCCGACTTGCAGGCCGCCAGCGCATTGTCGTAATCGCCGCGATCGATGAGGACCAACGCCAGCAACAGATACGTCGCTGCCTGCTCATACGGGTCGCCGCGATAGACCTTCTCCGCCTCGGCGCCGAACGCGGACATGGCCCGCTTCTCCCGTTCGTCGCTGTAGTACGTATTCAGCAACGAATCGACCTGCCGCAGACGCTCTTCTGCGGCAGGGTAGTCGCCCAGCGCGAACTTGCACATGGCGCACTCATTGAGATAGAGTATGACACTGGGATGGACCGAGCCGGTCAGGGAGGCGAACTGGCGTTCGGCTTCCTCGTAATGACCGCACCAGAAGGCGTCTCTGGCCTGGTCGGCCTCGCGTTCCATGCGATTGAGTTCGTCGAGCCATTCAGCGGTCTTGGTCTGCGACGTGGCCGTGTTCGCCAGGAGGAGAAAGAGACACGCGACCCCCACTGTTGAGGTCAAACAAGACGATCCGCTCTTGTCGGTCATTGCAGTTGCCTCCGCGAATGGCGTCTGTGTGGAAGGGGCGTGGGACTAGTGGGCCACTCCTGGCCGCTCCTTGGTAAGGAACGTCACTGCTTGGGTGGCGAATGCATCGGCGCACTTCAATAGGGCTTCTCGGGATGCGTCAGCGGTCGGTTTGTCACCGATGGACTCAGAGGCGACGATCTTGCACGTGGCGATCTTGTTCTTCTGCTTTTTCGCCTCGATATCAGTGACCGTCACAGTCCCGGCCACGGTGAACTGATATGAACCGGTCTTGATGCCGGCTACCGTTGTCGGCAGGTACCAGCCCCATTGCTCGATGTCGATTACGGTCTGCAGCCGGCCTGCTTCGTACACGTCGAAGTAGTCCTCGATGGCCGCTTCGAACTTCTGGCGCACGAGTTCCTTGACAGTGTCTCCGATGATGCCTTCCATGGCCTCCTTCATCTTGTTCGCACGACCAGCGGTGACCATGGCGCCGATCAGCCCGCCTTGGCCCGAATCGCGCATCTGTGCCGCCTCGGGACACTTGCCGATAGTCACGGCCATCTCGGGAGCCGGATCGAAATACGTCGCGGGGATTGGCTTCGGACTGTAGCAACCGCTGCCGACAAGGCAAATGTTGACGCACAAGAGAAACAGACTCGACGACTTTGCCATGATGTGATTCTCCCCTGATCCAATGGTTTTGGTAAGCGACGGTGCCGGACACTACTTCAGTTCCGACAACGTGACCTGATAGTACGCTCCTTCTGCGACTGGGCAGGTGACCTTGTAGTCGGTCGTTTCGCCGCGTACAAGCATCACTCGCTGCCAGTTTGTTTCATACACGGGCGGGCTGCGATGGTCCTGGCCGGCCACCGGTTCTTGATAGAACGTGACCTTGGCGGAGACTGCAAAATCACGGCCCTTGACATTCCAAAAATGCTGGCCGCCGCGGTCGCGCAGGCCCACGCGGACTTCGAGCAGCCCGGCCGCATTGCGCCGCCCTTGGTCGTAGACGACCTCGATATAGTCAGACAGCGACTTCGTGCCGAACAGGGTGTACTCCGTCGGACGCACGAAGACGACCGTCCCCTCCTGGGACAGTTCTTGAGGTTGCGCCTGATCCACATTGTGGACGCTGCGACATCCAGCCGATGCCACAAGCAGCAAGGCGATGAGCGTCGGGTATGTGTACCATGTGTCTTTCATGTTCGTGTCCTCACTGTAGCAATCAACGATATACGGTGCCGATACGCGTCGCCCGTTTCGATTCGTAGGCATCTTCCCAGACGACCTCATTGGTGGCCGGTTCGACCATCTGGAAGCTGACGATCACATAATCCGATCGGGTGGCGCCCTGGGTTGCTTTACTCAAGGCGCTGATCTCGCCAGTCAGGATGTAATCCGCTTTCCCAATGCCCGACTGGATTTTGTTTTCGAGCGAGACCATCTTTTCGCAGACGACGGTTTCGTTGCTTGCGGCGACGAGTTGGCAGTTGAAGCGTTTCGTAACATTGGGGTTCTGCTGCTGTCGGAAGCGCAGGGTCTCTTCGTCGGTATTCTCCTTGCTGTAGGTCTGCGCGAAGACCTCCCGTTTCTGCGTGACGGTCAACTCGACTTCCTGCTCGCCTTCGGCCACCTGGATGGCCTCGGCCAGGAACTCGCCGCACAGCACATAGTCGACCCCCAGGGCGGAGATGGGTTCCCCGTTCTTCATTGCCTGACGCACGCGCTCGCTGGCCTGGGCCGTGACGAACGCGACCCGACCTCCCGCCTGTTCGGCCAGGCTGGCCCGCACCATGGTCAGGAAGCTCTCCGCATTCATTCCTGTGATGTTGGTATTGCCGATCTCGCCGATCGCCAAGTGCACCGGTGCCGACGGTGTCGGGGACGCCATATTCGAGAGCAGGTGGGCGCTGATCTCGTCAGCCGCCGCCTCCCAGGCGGTCTCGTCCTGCTCCTGCAATATTTGGCTGCGCACGCCCTGAGCGTTGCCCTGCATGAAGAACCGAATGCGTCCCTGGGAGACGCGGTTCAGTTCGATACGCAGCCGCTTGAGGAAGATGTCCTGGTCGATCAGGAATCGCGTGTTATTGCGGACCGGGGCCAGCGCGACGCGCGTGGTCTCGGCAGCGGACGCCACCTCCGGCGTCGACAGAATCGCCGCCGTCATCTGCTGGGCGATGGTCCGAATGTCACTGCTCTCCAGAAACGTGCCGCCCAGGTTGTCCTCCTCGTCTGGATGCAGAATCGCCGTTCGGGACGATTCCTGCACGGTGGGGGTCGCGCAGCCGGCTGCGAGCATAACGCCCGCCAGAAAGGCCGCTGTCATTGCATGCCTCATGATCGTCGATGCCTCCCTACAGTAGTGTTGAATTGAACCGAAATCGCAGCGTCTTCAGCGGCAAGCGAATCCCACCCACAACACGAGAACAGCCTCGTCCCAGCTTGGCCGACGGTTGCATGCCACCTGCGTTCCGGTTGCCATGCGCCGACCTCTCAACAGCCATCTCAATGAAGACCGCAAAGCCTCTATCTGTATCATCGGCCATATTGCCCGAACTGACAACAAGAAAATACTACTTTTCCCAAGGGAATTCTGGAGACGGGGATTGAGCTGTCAGGTGCATCTCCGGGGGGATCTGTCTCTGTGCACGCCGCTTGACCTTGAAACAGGGTCGCGGTCATGGCGCGGCCGGTGGGGATTGCGTCAGGTAGGTGGGTGTGGCACGTGTTTGATCGAGCCGGCGGGCGTGTGCGTACCTTACGCAGGCAACGGGAGTTGCTGGTTTCTTGGAGGACCGTGGGCAATGAGCTGCCGATGTTGTCGACGCGACTGTATGGCTACGACATGGTGGGCAGCCGCCGGCGCCTGCTGAGGGCGGCGCCGGCGGATTGGGTCTTTACTACATGGAGCCGCGTCCGCGGGACGGACC
>JAXDBU010000048.1:0-10181 GCA_034678485.1 Sedimentisphaerales bacterium
CCGGTCTTCGACGCCCAAACGGTCGTCTTCGGCGAGTAGTAATTACGTGGCTCTTCTTGCGGCAGTCGCGAGATGATATACTGAGAGGGAACAGCAGGTTTGGGACCAGATCGCCAAGACCGCAGGAGTTGCACATGAGCTCGATAACAATTGACAGCAGCCAGTTGAAGACATTGCTGAAACAGGCCTTGATCGAGCTGTTACAGGAGAAGGACGAGACTCTGTACGGCGCGCTGGCCGAGCTCGTTGAAGAGGTTGGACTGGTCAGAGCCATCCAGGAGGGTCGGGATAGCGAAACGGTCGATAGGGAAAGAGTGTTTAAGGCCTTGGAGCGAGAGTCTTGAGGACCGCGTTCAAGAGGACGTTTCTGAAAGACGTGGAGGCCCTTGGGGACGCCGCAACGAGGCAACGAATCAGGGAAGTCATCACGCAAGTGGAATCCGCGGCGAAGCTTCAGGATATCCAAGGGGTCAAGAAACTCAAAGGCGACGACCACTGCTATCGCATCAGGATAGGCGACTATCGTCTCGGCCTTCTCATCGAGGAGGGAACAGCCGTCTTCGTCCGGTGTCTGCATCGACGTGACATCTATCGGTACTTCCCATAGTCTGGTGTTCGAGGAACCTGTGACAAAGACAGCGGTGGACATCTCGGTGGGTTTTGCCGGGCTTCGGCTGAAGAACCCGGTCTTCACGGCGTCGGGCACATGCGGATACTGCGACGAGCTGGCGGACTTCATGGACGTCAATGCGCTCGGCGGATTCATCACCAAGAGCATCACGCTCAAACCCCGCAAGGGGAACCGCACGCCGCGGATCGTCGAGACCGACGCAGGCATGCTCAACGCGATCGGCCTGGCGAACGTCGGGCTGGACCGGTTCCTCTCGGAGAAGCTGCCGATCATCGCGAAGATGTCCGTGCCGGTCTTCGTGAACGTTGCGGGCGAGCGGATCGAAGAGTACGCCGCAGTCACCGAGCGGCTGGCCCGCGAAGACACTATCGCAGGGTTCGAGCTGAACATCAGTTGCCCGAACGTGGCCAAAGGAGGCATCAGCTTCGGTCGCGACCCCGGCCAGGTCGCGGAGATCACGTCGGCCGTGCGAGAAGCCGCAGGCGACAAGGTGCTCATCGTGAAGCTGTCGCCCAATGTGACGGACATCAGCACCCTGGCGCGGGCGGCGGTCGATGCGGGAGCGAACGCGCTGAGTCTGATCAACACCTTCACGGCGATGGTGATCGACATCGAGACTCGCCGACCCGTCCTGGCGAACCGCACGGGAGGCCTCTCCGGCCCGGCGATCAAGCCCATCGCGGTCTATCTCGTGAACAAGGTGTACAATGAGGTGACGAAGCAGGCGGGCATCCCGATTCTCGGCCTGGGCGGTATCCGCACCGCGTCCGACGCCATCGAGTTCCTCATCGCGGGGGCCTCGGCAGTCGCGGTGGGCACGGCGAGTTTCGTCCAGCCCGATACAGCCATTCGAGTCGTCGATGGCATCCGGGACTACGGCACAAGGCACAGTATCGCGAGGCTCTCTGATCTCATAGGGACGCTCTCATAGCACGGCCATCCTGGGTGTGTTCATCATGGGCAGAATGCCCATGTTATGGTCAATCGTGAATAGCAGATGGTCAATTCGAAGGGTTTCACGGATGAGACGCCGGGATTTCCTCAAGACGTTCGGTTGCGGGACCGCTGCCCTGCTGTCTGGCTGCAAGACTGAGACTGTAACAACAATGACCAAGGCATCGCCTCGCACTCACAAGCGGGCCAAGAAGTCGCCGACGAAAGCCTCTCCGTCGCGCCCTGCCAACATCCTCTGGCTGATCTCCGAAGATACCTGTCCCGACATGGGCTGCTACGGCAACTCGCTGGTCACGACGCCGAACATCGACAAGCTGGCCGCCGAGGGGGCCATGTTTACGAATGCCTTCGTCACGGCTCCGGTCTGTTCGGCGTCACGCTCGTGCTTCATGACGGGCATGTACCAGACCAGCATCGGCGCCCATAATCACCGCAGCCATCGCGACGACGGCTACATGCTCCCCCGACCGGCAGCGGTTATCACAGAATACTTCCGCCGGGCCGGCTACTTCGTCACCAACTGCGCGGGCCTGAGCTACAAAAAGCCGGGCAAGACCGACTGGAATTTTGGGATCCAGGCCCCGCCCTTCGACGGCACCGATTGGTCTCAGCGCAGACCCAGGCAGCCATTCTTCGCTCAGATCAATTTCAACATGACGCACCGGGCCTTCCGGCGGGACAAAAACCACCCCGTCGACCCGACCAGCATCGAGCTGCCCCCCTGCTATCCCGACCATCCTCTCGCCCGGCGAGACTGGGCGGACTACCTCGAAGCGATCCAAGTCCTCGATACGGAGATCGGCGTCGCTCTGCAATGGCTTCAGACGGAGGGTGAAGCAGAGAACACGATTGTCGTGTACTTCGGGGACAACGGCCAACCCCACGTCCGCGGCAAACAATGGCTTTACGAGGGCGGAATTCACATCCCCATGATCGTTCGCTGGCCCGGCCGAATCCAGCCGGGGACTGTCGTGGACGATCTCGTCAGCACGGTGGATTTTGCACCGACGTTCCTGACGGCCATCGGCCTCGAGCCGCCGGAACACCTGCAGGGCTATGACATCCTCGGCGAGAAGAAGCGAATCCGGGAGTACGTCTTCGCCGCCCGCGACCGTTGCGACGGGACGGTGGACCATATCCGCTGCGTTCGCTCGAAACGGTACAAGTACATCCGCAACTACGATCCGGATCGGCCATACACCCAGTTCAACGCCTACAAGAAGCTCCAATACCCCGTATTGACGCTGATGCAGGTCCTGCACAAGGAGGACCAGCTCACGCCGGACCAGGAGAAGTTCATGGCAGCGACCCGCCCGCAAGAGGAGTTCTACGATTTGCAGGAGGACCCGTGCGAGTTGCGGAACCTGGCCGACGATTCCCAACACGGGAGAGCCATGCAGACGCACAGCCGCAAGCTCGACGAATGGATCGAGGCCACGGGCGACCGGGGCGCAACGCCCGAAGACCGGAAAGTCGTCGAACGAGAACAGGACCAGATGGCCAAGTCCTTCATCGAGGCCATGGAGAAGAGAGACCTTTCGCCCACTATTTCCGATGAGGGTTATCTTAAATGGTGGGAGCAGAAGCTGCTCGGTTGAGCCGAACGCTCGCCTTCAGCGGCGCCCGCTTGCGGGTGTCCGCTGCAAGGCGCTGTTGGGCTTTCCGATCTCTTTCATCATGTCCTCAACACTCTGGCGTTTCACGAAGAGCCGCGGATTAGTCGTGCCAAGCCGAAACGCGCGGATCGCTTCCAGCTTCCCTTGTTTGATTAGCTTCCGGCAGTGGTCTGCACTGCATCCGAGCAAGGCCGCTGCTTCACTTGTTGGCATCCACGGACCGCCCTTTGTGAAAAGGGCCACCGGCCGAACGCCAACGTCTTTCAGAAATGCCTTGCCCTTCGCTTCCCAGTATGCGGTGAGCGCGGAGACCTGCTCATCGGTCATCCCGACCGGAACTTCGTTTGCCACTTCGTATCCCCAGGTCTCCTTGAGTGCCTTGGTCACTCTGTCGAAATGAACCTGCAGTCTGTCCATCGGACAGCCCAGCCCACGGAGCCCATTGGCTACGCAGTTCACGGGGAGGACCTTGCTGCTCTTGATGGCCTCTGCAATGTCGTGAGCGGGATCGTATGGGAAAAGATCGCTTCCGCTGTGAAACATCCCATGATAGTGGTCTGATCCGCTTGGCGTGTGCGCAAATTCCAACGTCTCAACATAAGGCAGCTTCTCGAAGTCCCCGTTGAGGTTGATCGGAACAGCCCAGGCCTTCTGCTCGCCTGGGCGCGGAAAGGTGGAAAGCCCGGCCAATTGGAGATAGTCCCATGCCTGCGGGATGGATGAGAAGTCAAGGCGGTACAGGACGCCTCGTCCGGAGGGCATGGGTTTCCATTTCCCGTCTTGATACTCGGAAGTGGCAAAGAAGGCTGCAACGTCTATGGACTGCGTCAGATCAAGCCACGGAGTAGCGATTCCGTAATGTTGTGCCAAGGCCCAGTGATGGATCTGCAAACCGATCTCGTGAGCGTATTTCCATGCAGGGTGTTTCCGCGTCTCGATCGTGAACCAACATGTCTGGATTTCACACAGGAGGTAGCGGAGTTTGCACTTCAGGTCGAGGTCACGAGGCCTCTTTATCGGAGGGAAACCGCGAAAGACAGACGGGCGGCAGGAGTCATGGCGTTTGATCTGGCCCCGGTAGAGAAAGGGTGTCATCTGTGATGGTAGAATCCGCCCACAGGGGAAGTCACGTTGAAAGTCGAACCACTCTAGTGACTCCGGCAGGAAGTCACTGTAGTCCAACCATTCGTACCCTTCGCCTGGCCCGGGCAAGCTTAGTCCCGGCGGACACCGTTCGCGCAGATAGGCCACGGTTTCGTGGATCGAGGGGAAGGTCTTCATTTCGTCATTCTGTCCCTATTGCCCGACAATGATTAGATGTATCCGCATAAGATGCGGCGTTCTTTGTTTCTGCCCGTATAAGACACCTCTGGACACCCTTGACCTATCATCCCAAGTCCTTGCATATCATAGGGTGGTATCTGCGTCGGGCATTTAGCCGGCCGTGTTATGCGGATCGGCGTTTGGGCTTGCGGGCGCGGACGACCTCGCCCAAATCGCCCACTTCTCGCCCGATTACTTGACGATAGAGGAACAACAGGGCAGCAAGGGCCTGGTTCTGGGTCGAAGCACTGACCTTCTGCTTGACGGCCAGATGCGTCAGAAAGGCGTTGATTTCCGCCCCAGCCATCTCTGCAGGGTGGCGTACATCGTGGAAGTAGATGAATCGCTTGACCCAATGGCAGTAGGTCTGCTCCGTGCGACGGCTGTAATGCCTGGACCGCAGGGCCTCGCGCAACCGGTCCGCCAGCTTCGGTCCGCCCGTGCCCGTCGCCGGCGCACAGATCAACTGCGTGCACCACCGGTGCTGCCCTCTGGTCGTCTGTCTTGGGCATTCCCAACATCCGCGTCTCCTTCACCTGAGGCTACGATTATAGCACGTCCGGTAGGGGAAGGCAAGACAGCCGGCGAAGGAATTGGGTTCATCCGGTTCTTGCGTACTTCTGTGGTTGCGCAACGCCCCACGACCGGGGACGCCGTCCCCGGGCCCCTGGCATTTTGCGCTTTGCGCCAGCAGCACGATAATGTGGGGGCACCGATCCGCCGGATGGCCTTGCCCATGACATACGCAGAAAAACGCCCAGCGAACACAGAGACGGGCCGCAAGGCGCTGCATCGGTCGGCTGCCTCTGGGTTCATGCCATTGGCCTAAAGCGAAAAATGCCGGGGGGCGGGGGGCAGAGCCCCCATGGCACAGGGAAGTACGCAAGAACTGGATGAGCCAGAAATTGCCTCTCCCGCAGTCGCAATACGGTAGCAAGACCTATGAACTTGTCCCTATTTTCTATTTCTTTGTAACACACAGATATCCTCAAGCGTCTTATTACGGGTAATGCATCGGCGGCCAGTCCGCCGATGCGAAGGAACTGCCAAAGCCTTAGGACACGGTCGCAGGCTGGACCAGGGTTTCTGGGTGGCAGAGGCACGATGTCTTGTCTTCCGCCTTCTTGAGACAATGGACCGCAAAAACCACACTGATGCAGTGGAGACTCATGCTTCCTTTCGCACGATCCGGGCTCTTCGTCGTTCACAAGCCGTCAAGCTCGCGACATTGGGTTCGTTTCGCACAGTTGGCCTCTGGACATGGGCCGGACTTTGCAGAATTGGCTTCGTTTCGCACAATCGCGCTTTGGTCACGGCTGGGCGGCCGGGTTGGGGGCACGGCTGTGCGAAACGAAGCCAATTTGCCCTGGACCAAGTGGCAGGCGGGCCAACGACGGGGCTGCAACCCGTGCGAATTCCGCCAAACGAACCCAATTCGCCGGGCACGATACCCCGTCACTCCGCTATGCTATCATTCGCCTATTCCAGCCGAGAGCTTATCGTGCGAAACGAAGCCAATTCCCGCTCGTGCGACCAAGACGCCAGCTCCTGTGCCCGCCACCGCAGGCTGGCCGCACCCAGGGCAATTGCATCTGAGTTTCGTGCGAACGTGTCGAGGGCGCCCCGCCCTCGAATCGCGGGCAAGATGCCCGCGACACGAGAAGCCCGCGTCTCCCACGCGATTGCCCTGGGGCTGCACCCTCTCCTACTTCTCCCCGGCGGAGGCAGGTCGGATCGAGACCACGATTGATGTTTCGGAGGCAACGGGGTATCTTGGGCACGCTATGAGATCGGCAAGAGACAATAGGAACCAGCCGTCCGCAAATCATGGGATGGTCGGCCTCCCACGCCCGGCGGATCGCGTTCGGGGGCCCCAAGCACAGATACCAAGTCAATTCCGATTCCAAGATCCAAGACTTAAGACGGAGCATTCGATGGGCACCTTCTCGGTCGCACTAATCCTATTGATCGGCATGTTGCCAACCCCGGCCCAGGCGGCGGAGAACATGACCTACGCACAGGCTCAGACCAGGATTCCCGAACGAGGCTTGCCCGACTTCTGGGTCGGCGACGTGATGGGGCTGGCGTCGCGATTCGACAGGCTCGAACGCGGCGCAGCGACCGTGATCTGCGTCACGCCGGGCGGCCGACCGATGCACCTGGTTGCATACGGCACCAGGGAGGTCGTCGCCCACAAGGCGAACTACAACTCCGCCATCGGGGGGCAAGACCCGTCCGCCTACATGGACAAAGCCGCTCGCAAGAAGCCGGTGGTGCTCTTCGTCGGGCCGGTGCATGGGCATGAGGTCGAGGGGCTTACCGGGCTGGTGAACCTGATCGAGATCATGGAGACAGGCAAGGACCTGCGAGGCAAGGACCATGCCGCCCTGCGCCAACTTGGCGACCGATGCCGGCTCCTGATCGTCCCGGCGGGCAACCCGGATGGCACTGCCCGGTTCGAGCCGCGGGCCTTGCTGGGCATGAACGGCGACGACCTGCGGTTCTGGGGCCAGGGGACGTGGAAGGACGACACGCTCTGCGGCTGGCCCGGCTGCAAGCGACAGCATCCGATGATCGGCGACAACGTCGGCTTCCTCGGCTGCTACTTCGACGACGCGGGCATCAATCCGATGCACGACGAGTTCTTCGCCCCGATGGGCCTGGAGGCCCCCGCCATCCTCAAGATCGCGCGCGAGGAGGGCCCGGACCTGGTCGTCTCGCTGCACAGCCACGAATCCACTCCCGCCCTGCTGCGTCCGGCGTATGTCCCCGCGGAGGTCCAAGCGGACGTCCGCACCCTCGCCCAGGAATACTATGCCCTCCTGGATCAACGACACCTGCCCCACGATAGCCCTTTCGAGGTGCGGCCGGAGGGCGGCAAGAACCCCAGCGCATTCAACCTGACCAGCGCCCTGCACCACGTCAGCGGCGCCGCGAGCTTCACGTTCGAGTGCCCCCACGGCTTGAGTAACGGTTGCCGGGTAACGCTCGAACAGATCCTCGACGTCCAACTGACCCTCTATGAGGCCATGCTGCAACATGAACTCGACAAGAAGAACTGAACGGCAAACGACTTCACGCCTTGGGCAACAAGTCATGCATCAGCCTGTCATCCTGAGCAACACGAAGGACCGGGCCGACGAGAAAGAAGCCATCATCGAAAGCGGCATTTCATCCACAGGCCGGAGGCTTCACTGCGTTCAGCATGACAAGATCGACGGTCACCGGCTGGCGGCATGGATTCTCTCATTGGCGTTTGCATGCCTCACAAATGGGCAGACGTTGAAGCTGGACGAACGGCCGGCCGAACCCGGAACCTGGGGCTATCGGCCCGATGAAGGCGCGACGTCGCGGACGGACCCACCGGGCTTCAGTTGGCGACCGCAGCAGGGATTGACGTGGGAGATCGAATGCGCCCGTGACCCGAGCTTCACTGATCTCGTGTACCATCACGAGGGGATCGAGTTCAACGTACACTGTCCGCCGAAGACGTTCGGGCCGGGCAGCTACGCATGGCGATATCGCGGCAAGGACTCGCAGGGCCGTTTCACCGCGTGGAGCCGGCCACGCACTTTCGCCATCGCGCGGGACGCCGTGCAGATGCCGCTGCCTGCGCGGGATGAGTTGCTCGCGAAAATCCCCAGGACGCATCCTCGGTTGTTCGTCCGCCCGGAGAACCTGGACCGACTGCGGCAACTGGCCCGAGGCGAACTGAAGAACCAGTACCTCGACCTCGTGAAACAGTGCGACAGGCTCCTGGCGAATCCGCCTTCGACCGGGGAACCGCCGAAGTACCCACCGGGGATGGAGACCAAGAGCGAACAGTGGCGCACGATCTGGTGGGGCAATCGCGAGCACACCATCAAGGCCCTTGACGGCGCCGCGACGTTGGCCTTCACCCGGCTGCTCGCCGGTCAGGAGAAGTACGGCCAGGAGGCCAGACGAATCCTCCTGGAGTGCGCCCAGTGGGACCCCAAGGGCAGCACGGGCTATCGCTACAACGACGAAGCGGGTATGCCGTACAACTACTACTTCTCGCGGACTTATACCTTCGTCAACGACCTCCTCAGCGAGGACGAGAGAGCTGTCTGCCGCAAGGTGATGGAAATTCGCGGCAACGAGATGTACAAACACCTCTGCCCGCGTCACCTCTGGCAACCCTATGCGAGCCACTCGAATCGAGCGTGGCACTTCCTGGGCGAGCTCGGCATCGCCTTTCTGGGCGAGGTCGAGGGGGCGGAAGATTGGGTGTGGTTCGCGATGAACGTCTTCTTCAACGTCTACCCCGTCTGGAGCGACCAAGACGGCGGCTGGCACGAGGGTTCCTCTTACTGGGCCAGCTACCTGACTCGCTTCACGTGGTGGGCTGATGTCATGCGGGAGGCGACGGGCATCGACGCATACGAGAAGCCGTTCTTCGCGAACGCGGGTTACTACGCGATGTACCTGATGCCGCCGGGCAAGGAAGGCGGCGGCTTCGGGGACCTCACGGCAAGCAAGACCTCGAAATCCAACGTTCCGCTCATGAGCATCCTGGCCGCCCAGGCCCAGAATCCATACTGGCAGTGGTATGTCGAGCAACAGGGTGGCCCCGTCCCCACGGGTGGCTACATCGGCTTTGTCCGAGGCCAACTGCCGAAGGTGCAACCGAAGGCCCCGGATGATCTGCCCGCCTCTCGTCTCTTCGAGGGGACCGGCCAGGCCTATCTCAACACCAGCCTGACGAACGCCAGCGACAGCGTGCAGGTGGTCTTCAAGTCGAGTCCTTTCGGCACGCAGTCACACGGCTACGAATCGAACAACTCGTTCCTGCTCTGGGCCTACGGCCGGCGGCTCCTGATCCGCTCGGGCTACCGCGACATCTACGGCAGCGACCATCATCAGAATTGGATGTGGACCACCCGCTCGACAAACTGCATCACGGTCAACGGCCAGAATCAGAAGAAGCACACGGCCCAGGCCCAGGGCGAAGTCACAGCGTTCCTGACCACGCCACAGGTGGACGTAGTCATCGGCGACGCGAGCGATTCGTACGACCCGCCCGTCGAGCAATTCAAACGAGCGATCCTGTTCGTCAAGCCGGATTTGATTGTGGTCTATGATCGCCTGAAAGCGGGCGAGCCGGCAACCTACGAGTACTGGCTCCACGCGGTGAACGAGTTCGAGGTCCGCGACCAGCAGAACATCGTCGTCCGCAACGGGGACGTCGCCTGCGACATCAGCTTCCTGACTCCGCAGAACCTCACGTTCACCCAAACCAACGAATACGACCCCAACCCCCGCGAGCGCATCAAGCTCCGCGAATGGCACCTGACGGCCAAGACGAGCGAGAAGCTGCCCGTCATGGAATTCGTCACAATCTGTCGACCTCACAAGGCCAAGGACAGGGCCGAAATCCAAGCCATACTGGAGCCGTCGTTGGCCGGCGACAAGTTGAGAGTCACCCTATCCGAAGGCGAAGTGACCGCCTTGTTCCGGACAAGAGATACCCTCTCCATCAAGCTCTGGCTTGAGCATTCGGGGTCCACTGCCCAGATCATCGAGGTTGCCGAGAACAGCCTGCGACGATGAGTACGCGATGAACGCCGGAGGGACATCTATACAACCGGGCTGGCACATTCGCGGTTTCACTCGATAGACCGATCGGGATCTACCCA
>JAXDBU010000049.1:0-5824 GCA_034678485.1 Sedimentisphaerales bacterium
CATAAGCTACGCCAGTAACGACCCTTGTGACAATTCTCCGCATCCGTTGTAGAACCCATTTTCTTAGGAGCGAAGCGAAGCAGTCTTCCATGCCGGCAGTTGAGATTGCTTCGTCGCGATGCTCCTCGCAATGACATCCGTGAGACTCGTCGGGCGACGTTGCGTTCACTCGGGGTGCTGGGGGGATCGCACCCCATTCAAGGCGCTCGAGCACTATTGCGTGGACACCGGCGGGAACGGGAGGTAGGATGGTCGCCCGGTAGATTCGTGACTCCCCAGCGAACAACTCAGGGATCGCTTTGCAGGAATCGAGTGGTTTTGACATGGAAAAGGACACAGAACGGACGGGCAACGGGCCGAACGGGACGGAAGGTTCCGGCGGCGAACGCGGACTGGACTTCATTCGCCAGATGGTCGCAGACGACCTCCAGTCAGGCAAGTGGAACGGGCGGGTCGCGACGCGATTCCCGCCGGAACCCAACGGCTACCTGCACATCGGGCACGCCAAAAGCATCAATCTGAACTACGGCATCGCCTCCGAGTTCGGCGGGCAGTTCAACCTTCGCTTCGACGACACGAACCCCGAGAAGGAAGAGCAGGAGTACGTCGATTCCATCATTGAGGACGTCCGTTGGCTCGGCGCCAACTGGGACAACCGGCTCTTCTACGGCTCGGACTACTTCCAGCAGATGTACGACTGGGCGGTCGAGTTGATCCGCAAGGGCAAGGCCTATGTCTGCGATCTGTCGGGCGACGAGGTCCGCGACTACCGCGGGACGCTCACCCGGCCGGGAAAGCCCAGTCCCTACCGCGACCGCCCGATCCAGGAGAACCTGGACCTCTTCGAGCGGATGCGCAAAGGCGAGTTCCCCGACGGCTCCAAGACCCTCCGCGCCAAGATCGACATGGCCCACCCCAACCTCAACCTCCGCGACCCGATCATGTACCGGATCGTCCACGAGCATCACCATCGCCAGGGCGACGCCTGGTGCATCTACCCCATGTATGACTGGGCCCACGGTTTCGAGGACTCCATCGAGGGCATCACGCACTCGATCTGCACGCTGGAGTTCGAGAACCATCGGCCGCTCTACGACTGGTTCATCCACGCGGTGAACGAGGGCCGGACCGACGACGGCTCGGGGCCGTGGGGCAAGAAGATCCACCACCCGCAGCAGATCGAGTTCGCCCGTCTGAACCTGACGTACACGGTGATGAGCAAGCGAAAGCTGCTCAAGCTCGTCAAGGAGAAGCACGTTCGCGGCTGGGACGATCCTCGCATGCCGACGATCTCCGGCATGCGCCGTCGCGGCTATTCCCCCTCCGGCGTCCGCCAGTTCTGCAAGGTCATCGGCGTCAACAAATTCAATAGTACCGTCGACGTCGCCCTCCTGGAGCACTGCCTCCGCGAGGACCTGAACAGGACCTCCGCCCGCGTCATGGCGGTCCTGCACCCGCTGAAGGTCGTTATCGACAACTATCCCGAGGGCCAGGTCGAGGAACTGGACGCGATCAACAACCCCGAGGACCCGACTGCCGGGACGCGGAAGGTCCCGTTCTCTCGCGAGCTGTGTATCGAGCGGGAGGACTTCATGGAGGAGCCGCCGAAGAAGTTCTTCCGCCTGGCCCCCGGCCGGGAGGTCCGACTGCGGTATGCGTACTTCATCACGTGCACCCGCGTCGTGAAGGACGCCTCGGGCAACGTGACTGAGCTCCACTGCACCTACGACCCTGCCACTCGCGGCGGGGACGCCCCCGACGGACGCAAGGTCAAGGCCACCCTGCACTGGGTCGGCGCCGCACGAGCCCTGAAGGCCGAGGTCCGACTGTACGACAGCCTGTTCACAGTCCCCGATCCGGACGATGCGCCCGAGGGCAAGGACTTCACGGCCAATCTGAACCCGAACTCGCTGCAGACGTTGGCCGACTGCTACGTCGAGCCGGCGCTGGCGAACGCGGCGACGCTGACCCGCTACCAGTTCGAGCGACTCGGCTACTTCTGCGTCGATCCCGATAGTGCCCCGGGCAGGCTTGTCTTCAATCGCACGGTGACCCTCAAGGACACCTGGGCCAAGATCCAGGGGAAGGATGGTTGATCTTTGATGTTTGCTCGTTGATATCGAACGTCGAACATCGTGGAGATTCGAGTCGTGCGTATTGCCTTGGGACAATTCAACGCGACGGTCGGCGACCTGGCCGGCAACGTGGCGAAGATGAAGAGAATCTGGTCCGATGCCATGGCGGCGGGGGCGGATCTGGTGGCGTTTCCGGAGATGGCGATCTGCGGGTATCCGCCGGAAGATCTGGTGTATAAGAGACAATTCGTTCGGGACAACCGTACGGCCCTGGAGGATCTGGCTCGCGCCTGCAACCGCGGGACGGTCGTCGTGGGCTTCGTCGAGGAAGAAGGCCCAGGCGACGTATCGGAAAAAGGCAGATCGGGCCTATATTCTTCAACGAAATCTCTTGGTTCGATTTCGTTGAAGAATGGAAACGACGAGACTTTCGACGCGCGACCGGGGTTTGAGGGGGAAAAATCGAAGTAGGAGATTTTTCCCCCTCCAAGTAGGCCCGATCTGCCTTTTTCCGATCTGGCGGGCGCCTCCGGCCTGTACAACGCCGCCGCGGTGATCCAGAAGGGCCGGATCATGCACACCTACCACAAGTGCTGCCTGCCCAACTACAGCGTCTTCGACGAGCAGCGGTACTTCCAGGAGGGCGAGCGGCCCGTCGTCGTCACCGTCCAGGGCCTCCGTGTCGCGCTGACCATCTGCGAGGACCTCTGGCATCCGCAGCGACTGAGCGATCTGCTCCAGGGCGTCGGGCGAATCCATCTGCTGCTGAACATCTCGGCTTCGCCCTTTGACGTGGACAAGCTGGCCCTGCGGAACGAGGTCATCACGAACTGCTCGGATGCCTTCGACTGCGCGGTCGCGTACTGCAACCTGATCGGCGGCCAAGACGAGCTGGTCTTCGATGGTCGCAGCACTGTGGTGGACTCGACCGGTCGGATTGCGGCCCGAGCCAGGGCCTTCGACGAGGATTTGCTGATTGCGGACATCCGCGAGGACAACGGGGGGATCGTCGTGGCACCGACGCCGCCGCCGGCGGGCTCGGAAGAAGGCAGGTCGGGCCTGTATTCTCCAACGGAATCTCTTGGTTCGTGGCCCAGCCGCCCCCGGCTGGGGAAAGAACATGTGGCCCAGCCGCCCCCGGCTGGGGAAGGAACATGTGGCCCAGCCGCCCCTGGCTGGGGAAAGAACACCCCCGAGGGCGGAGGTGCCACGGGGGTGCCACAGGGGTGCCACAGGCGACCGGGGTTTGAGGAGGGAGAATCGAAGAGGGAGGTTTCTCCCCCTCCAAGCAGGCCCGACCTGTCTTTTTCCGAGCCCGCAGACGCGGTCGAGGAAATCTACGAGGCCCTCGTGCTCGGGACGCGGGATTATGTGCGGAAGAATGGATTCAAGCAGGTGATCCTGGGGATCAGCGGGGGGATCGATTCCGCGGTGACGGCCGCCATCGCCGCCGCGGCGCTGGGACCCGAGAACGTCCAGTGCGTGACCATGCCGTCGCGGTTCAACAGTCCCGAGACCATCGCGGACTCCAAGCTGGTCGCGGACAACCTGGGTTGCCCGTTGCTTGCGATTCCCATCGAGCCGATCCTCGCGCAGTTCAACACGTCGCTGAAGGCCGACCCCCGCTGGACGGACGAGGGCATCGCCTATGAGAACCTCCAGGCGCGGATTCGGGGCATGATCCTGATGTCCCTGAGCAACCAGGTCGGTTCGCTGGTCCTGACCACGGGCAACAAGAGCGAGGTCTCCGTGGGCTACAGCACGCTCTATGGCGATTCCGCCGGTGGGTTCGGCGTCATCAAAGATGTGCTCAAGACCATGGTCTACCAGTTGGCCGAGTACATCAACAAACGATCCGGGCGAGAGGTGATCTCGGTCGCGGTCATTCGGAGAGTCCCCAGCGCCGAGCTTCGACCTGATCAGAAGGACACGGACTCGCTGCCCGACTACGACCTGCTCGACCGGATCATCACAGGCTATGTGGAACAGGACAAGTCGGCCCGCGAGCTGGTGGAAGCCGGCCTGCCCGCTGAGACGGTCGAGCGGGTGATTCGGATGATCGACCGCAACGAGTACAAGAGGAGGCAGTCGGCCCCGGGGGTGCGGATCACGCCGAAGGCCTTCGGCAAGGATCGCCGCCTGCCTATCACGAACCGCTATGCGACCGTGGTCGCCGATCCGAAGAAACGACAACAGGCATGACAGACGGGTTGATCTTGAGGAAGGCATGGGAAGCCCTGCGCAAGCCGGAGGTGTGTGCCCGGCCGTATTACGTGCAGCTCGAAGTGACGACACACTGCAATCTCGCCTGCTACATGTGCGTCCGAAACGAGGTGATCAAGCATCCGCAGCATCTGGCTTATGAGGATTTTGCCGGGACGTTCGATCGGATCCGGCCGCACAAGCTCGCGTTGTCCGGCGCGGGCGAGCCCTTCCTGCACCCGGATATCACGCGGATGATCGCCCACGCACGCGCCCACGGCGCAGCGGTCCAGATCCCCAGCAACGGTACGCTTCTGGGCAAGCCTGGAGCGGCCCAGGCGATCGTTGACTCCGGCCTGAATATGCTGAAGATCTCGATCGACGCCGCGACGGCCCAGACCTACCGGGCCATCCGTCGGCAGGACTGCTTCGACAAGATCGTCGGTGGGGTCCGGGAGCTGCGCGAGCGGAAGAGAGACAGTCGTGCGCGCCTGCCCGAGGTCCGCTTCGACGTGGTGATCCTGAGAGAGAACTGTGCCGAGATCCCGGATATCATCCGATTGGCCCGGGATCTTGGAGTCGGCGTGGTCTATTTCCGAGCCGTCCAGACCAAGGGAATCGGCACGCAGCGCGAGGAGACCGTCGGCAAAGACGTGGATTTCGATTCGCTGCGCCGCACGGTGCGCCAGGGGATCGTCGATGCATCCCGCTTGGGGATTCGAACCAACCTGCGAGACATCGCTCGGGACTTTGACAGCTACCATTCCATCTACCAGAGGCAGGACGCGGCCATGTCCCATCAAGTGTGCCTGCTGCCCTGGCTGCAATGCTTCATCTCAGTCCGGGGTGAGTTGTCTCCGTGCTGTGCGACCTACACGAATGAGAGTTTTTCCGCCGGCAACGTGTTCGAGCAGGACTTCGAGGCAGTCTGGAACGGGCCGAAGATGCAGTCGATCCGGCGGCTGTTCAAGAACAGGCACAACCCTTTCGCGGTCTGTCGCGACTGTATTCCGCACAGCCTGCCGGTTCTGCTCAAGATGAGTTCGATGCTCCCGGGCTTCACGGTCAGGGCGGCGCGACGATAATCCGGCCTTTCAGGAGCCCGGCCTTGGATCCGCAAGGGAGTAGTTCATGAGAGTCCTGCTTGTCCGCCCCCCGGTGTTCTGCTCGAGCCTCGACTACCCCCAGGGGCCACGGTTCGGCGTGCCTGTCGGACTCCTGTACGTCGCCGCCGCGGTGGAGGCCGCAGGACATGAAGCGATTATCTACGATGCGTTGATCGATGTCGATTTCGAGAGCTTGGCGCGCGGACACAACGGCCGCTATCACATCGGTGCGACCCGGGAGGCGTTTGTCGAACGAGTCCGAACGGTGCAGCCCGACGTGGTCGGCGTGACCAACCCCTTCGCAGACTTCGCGGAGATGGCGCTTTGGGCGACCCGTGCGGCCCGCGAGGCGGCGCCCGCGTGTGCAACGGTCGTTGGTGGGCCCCACGCCACGGCGGTGCCGCAGTTCTTTCTTGCCGACGATTCGGTCGATTTCATCAT
>JAXDBU010000050.1:0-63050 GCA_034678485.1 Sedimentisphaerales bacterium
AAGCCGCTTCGCGGCGGGTGGGTGGAAGAAAATGGGTTCATCGACCAGTGCATTCATAAGCTACGCCAGTTACGACCCTTGTGACAATTCTCCGCATCCGTTGTAGAACCCATTTTCTTAGGAGCGAAGCGAGGCAATCTCTCACGCCGGGAGTTGAGATTGCTTCGTCGCGATGCTCCTGGCAATGACATCCGTGAGACTCCTCCAACAGCTTTGCGTTTGCCCTGGAAACGCGACATCGCTCGCTGGCGGGCGGATGGCCGATCTGCTATGCTGGTGGGCCTGTTGGAAACGCTTCGTACCAGGAGGATTACGGATGACTCTGTATCGCGTGTGGATAGTCGCAGGGATTGTCGTGGGCGCTTTGACGGTGGGCTCGCTAACGGCGGACCAGCCGCAAGCGGTTCTGAGACTCTGGTATGACAGCCCGGCGACGCAATGGACGCAGGCCCTGCCGATCGGGAACGGCCGACTCGGCGCCATGGTCTTCGGCGGGCCGGCCGAGGACCGCTACCAGCTCAACGAGGACACGCTCTGGGCCGGCCAACCTCGGGACTACGCCCATGACGGCGCCGCCCAGTATCTGCCGCAAATCCGCCGACTGCTCTTCGAGGGCAAGCAGAAGGAGGCGCAGGACCTGGCGATGGAGCAGTTCATGTCCATCCCGCTGGGCCAGATGCCCTACCAGCCGTTCGGAGACCTGCGACTGACCTTTCCAGGCCACGAGCAGGTCGAGGGCTATCGACGGGAGCTCGACCTCGACACCGCCATCGCGACGACAAGCTACCGCGTCAACGGCATAACCTACACCCGCCGGGCGTTTGCGAGTTGGCCGGACCAGGTGATTGTCGTACGAATTGAGAGCGATCGGCCGGGCGCGGTGACCTTTGCCGCAACGCTGACCAGTCCGAATCAGGAAGTGCAGACCCAGACGACGGACGCGCAAACACTGGCCATCCGAGGACGAGCGTGCGACTGCAAGGCCCGCGGGGATTTTGGAATCGTCCCGGGCGCGGTGCGATTCGAGGGTCGCTGCCGCGTGCTCCTCGACGGGGGCAAGGCTGCCGTTGACGACGAGCAGATCGCCGTCGAAGGCGCCAACGCCGCGACACTGATGCTCGCCCTGGCGACGACCGTCAAGAGCTACAACGACCTCTCGGGCGACCCAGCCGCCATGTGTAGCGAAGTGCTCGCGAAGGTCGCGAACAAGAGGCTTCGCGAAGTGCGCGACACCCATGTGGCGGATCACCGAGCACTGTTCCGGCGGGTGTCGCTCGACCTCGGTCCGACGACGGAGCCGAATCTGCCGACCGACCAGCGGGTGCTGAGGTCTGCACAGAAGGAAGACCCACAGTTGGCGGCTCTGTTCTTCCAGTACGGTCGGTACTTGATGATTGCCAGTTCCCGTCCCGGCGGTCAGCCCGCCAACCTGCAAGGGCTCTGGAACGAGAGCGTCACGCCGCCGTGGGACAGCAAGTACACGGTGAACATCAACACGGAGATGAACTACTGGCTCGCCGAGCCGACCAATTTGAGCGAGTGCAGCGGGCCTCTGTTCGACGCCCTGGCCGACCTCGGCCAGACCGGCCGTTCCGTCGCCCAGAAGCACTACAACGCCGCCGGCTGGGTCCTGCATCACAACTTCGACCTGTGGCGCGGCGCGGCGCCGATCAATGCCTCCAACCATGGCATCTGGCCCACCGGCGGCGCATGGCTCTGCCAGCACCTCTGGTGGCACTACCTCTACACAGGCGACGAGACCTTCCTGCGTGAGCGGGCCTATCCGTTGATGAGAGGCGCCGCGGAGTTCTTCGTCGCCTATCTGGTCGAAGACCCGCGAAGCGACAAGCACTGGCTCATCAGCGGTCCGAGCAACAGCCCGGAGCTGGGTGGCCTGGTCATGGGTCCGACGATGGACCACCAGATCATCCGCGACCTGTTCGTCAACACCGCCCGGGCGACCCGCATATTGGCCGTCGATGAGGAATTCGCGGACAAGCTCGACGCGATGCGAAGCCGGATTGCGCCGAACCAGATCGGCCGGCACGGCCAGCTCCAGGAGTGGCTCGAAGACAAGGACGACCCGAAGAACGACCACCGGCACGTCTCCCACCTGTGGGGCCTGTTCCCCGGCGAGGAGATCACGCCGGAGACGCCGGAACTCTTCCAGGCCGCCAGACAATCGCTCCTCTTCCGCGGCGACGGCGGCACCGGCTGGAGCCGTGCATGGAAAGTCAATTTCTGGGCCCGACTGCTCGACGGCAACCACGCCCATCTGATGCTCAAGAACCTCCTGACACTGACGTGTTCTGCGCTGACGACGTACAAAGGCGGCGGCGTCTATCCCAACCTCTTCGACGCCCACCCGCCCTTCCAGATCGACGGCAATTTCGGCGCCACCAGCGGCATCACAGAGATGCTGATGCAGAGCCACCGCCGAGACAGTCACGGTCGGTACATCATCGACCTGCTGCCCGCCCTGCCGGATGCCTGGCCCGAAGGCTTCGTCCGAGGTCTGCGGACACGCGGCGGGTTCGAGGTGGACATTGCGTGGAAGGACGGGCGGTTGACTGCCGCGATGATCCAGTCTCGACTGGGCGGAGACTGTCGGGTCCGTGCGCACAGACCCGTGAACGTCAGAGTCGCCGGAAGAGACCTCCCTGCATCTCGGCTGACGGGGCACCTCGTTGAATTCAAGACGGAACCCGGCGTGAAATATGCTCTCACGCCCGCGAAATAGAATTCCCCCCTGAAAGGACGTACAGATGGAATCTCCGAAACGATATGCGTGGTCTCTGTGTGCTGCTGCGATGATCCTGATTGGCGCGGACCTCGCTTCGGCGGACGACGACAGCCCCTGGGCAAGCCTCAAGCTCTGGTACCGCCAACCCGCCAAAGAGTGGACGGAGGCACTGCCGGTGGGCAACGGCCGGCTCGGCGCCATGGTCTTCGGCGGCATCGAGAAGGATCGGCTCCAATTGAACGAGGTGAGCCTGTGGTCGGGCAGTCCCCAGGACGCGGACAATCCCGAGGCCCTGGCCGCGATGCGTGAGATTCGCCAGTTGATCTTCGACGGCAAGTACGTCCAGGCCAATGCGCTGGCGAACAAGACACTGATCTGCAAGGGCAGAGGATCGGGCAGCGGCGCAGGCGCGAAGTGCCCCTACGGCTGTTACCAGACGCTCGGCGATCTGTCGCTGACTTTCGAGGGCTTGGCAGGCGCAACGGACTATCGTCGCGAGCTGAGTCTCGACACGGCGATCTCCACCGTCACCTTCTGTCAGGGCGGCGCGACATTCAGCAGGGAGGTCTTTTCCAGCGCCGCCGATCAGGTCCTGGTCGTGCGTCTGACGTGCGACAAACCCGGACGGATCGCCTTCACGGCCCATTTGTCCCGCCCGGAGCGATTCACCACCACCTTCGACGGGACCGACGGCTTGACGATGGCCGGACAGATGGATGATGGCCTCAACGGGACCACGGGCATCAAGTACATCGCACGCCTGCGAGCGATGGCCGAGGGCGGCAAGACCATCGCGACCGGCAACAGCCTCCGGATCGAGGGGGCCGACGCCGTGACGCTGCTGCTGACCGCCGGGACCGATTACAGGCTCGATCCGCCCGACTATCGCGGCGGCGACCCCCAAGAGACGACCGCCGCACAGCTTGCCCAGGCCACAGCGAAGCCCTTCCAGGACCTGCGAAACAGGCACGTCGCGGACCATCAGAAGCTCTTTCGACGCGTCCGTCTCGACCTGGGCGGCGACGCCGCCGTCGGACAACTGCCGACGGACGAACGAATCCGGGCCGTGCGCGGCGGCGCCGCGGACCGGGACCTGATCGCCTTGTACTTCCAGTTCGGACGGTACCTGCTCATCGGCAGCTCGCGCCCGGGCAACCTGCCGGCGAACCTGCAGGGCATCTGGGCCGACGGCGTTCAGACGCCCTGGAACGCGGACTACCACACGAACATCAACGTGCAGATGAACTACTGGCCCGCAGAGGTCTGCAACCTGTCGGAATGCCACGAGCCGTTGTTCGATCTGATCGACTCGCTCCGTCCCAGCGGGCGCAAGACCGCCAAGGTCCACTACGGCGCCGACGGCTGGACGGTCCACACGATCACGAATGTCTTTGGATATACCTCGCCGGGTGAGTCGCCGGGCTGGGGATTGTTCCCCGCCGCCGGGGCATGGCTCTGCCAGCACCTGTGGGAACACTACGCATTCACAAACGACAGGCAATTCCTGGTGTGGGCCTGGCCCATCCTGGCGGAGTCGGCCGAGTTCCATCTCGACTTCCTCACGGAAGACCCCAAGACCGGCAAGCTCGTCAGCGGCCCGGTGAATTCGCCTGAGAACGCCTTCATCACGCCCGACGGCCACCGTGCGTCACTGTGCATGGGGCCCGCGATGGATCAGCAGATCACCTGGGACCTGTTCACGAACGTCCTGGAGGCCGCGAAGATCCTGGGCATCGACGATGAATTCACCGGACGAGTCCGCACCACCCGCGAGCGGCTGCTCGGGCCGCAGATCGGTTCGGACGGCCGGCTCCTCGAATGGTCTCAGGAGTTCAAAGAGGCCGAACCGGGGCACCGGCACACCTCCCACCTGTTCGCCCTGCACCCGGGCCGACAGATCACAGTGACCGGGACGCCGGAACTGGCCGAGGCGGCCAGGAAGTCGCTGGAATTCCGACTCGCCAACGGCGGCGGTCATACCGGCTGGAGTCGCGCCTGGATCATCAACTTCTGGGCCCGCCTGCGCGATGCCCAGAAGGCCCATGAGAACGTCGTGGCGCTGCTGGCCAAGTCCACGCTCCCGAACCTCTTCGATACGCATCCGCCCTTCCAGATCGACGGGAACTTCGGCGGCACGGCGGGAATCGCCGAGATGCTCCTGCAAAGCCACGCAGGGGAGATTCATCTGCTGCCCGCCCTGCCGAGCGCATGGCCCAATGGACTCGCGAAGGGACTGCGGGCCCGAGGCGGCTTCGAGGTGGACATCGCCTGGCAGAACGGCTCGCTCACCGAGGCAGTCATCCATAGCGGCAAGGGCCAGCGAGCCACGGTGCGTTACGGGGACAAGACCACGCAGATCGACGTCACGAAGAGTCAAACGGTCCGTCTGGACGCACAACTCAGCCGACTGTAATCGGATTGGCCGGCGCGCGCGGCGGGATTGTCATGCTGAACGAAGTGAAGCGTCTGGGCCCCGTAGGGGACGTGGCGTCCGGAGTCAAAACGCACCTTTCACTCCCGGGCCTGGTCCCTTCGTAAGACTCAGAGCCTGCCCTGAACGCAGCCGACGGGGCAGGCTCTTCGCTGTCGCTGAGGACGACGAACACATCGGCACCGATCGAGGTGGAGTCTGCCGGGAGCCCCGACCCCATTCGCTCCACGGGAATTGAGCAAAAAGCCTAAAGAACCGTTCCCTCAGGAATCGATAATACCTGTAACCCAAACCGAGCACGTGTGAAACTGCGACCCTTGGTCAAGGCAGATGGTTTGCAGTTGCCGCAGGCAATGAAAGGAGGATTCACACAGCAAGGCACCTGAGTACTTGGCCCGGCACATAGCGGCATTTCGCGCTGTGCCGGGTGGGGGAGGAGATGATGACAAAGGAGTGTTGGACTTCATCTTCCTAAGGAAAGGAATGCCCGATGAGAAGGATTTCACCCTGGCTGGCGCTGCTGGTCTTCACACCCGGCATCGCCGACGCCACCATCTATGTTCCACCACGGTATCGAACCCACTACTCACCCTACTCTTTCAGTTACCGCAATTCCGGCCTCGTCCCAGGCGGCGTCGAGTACTCCTCGCAGGCTTTCAGCTACAGACACTCGGGACTTGTCTCCGAAGGAGCTCAGTACACCCCGTATCTCCTCCGCTACGGCAGGACGGGCCTGGTCGTAGACTACTACGGTTGCTCGACTCCGGCTGAGCACGGTGTCGCCGTATGCCACTACGATCTGATCCGTGTTTCCGAGCAACGCCCCCACGCGGTCTCGCCCCGGACCCGTGCAGTTCCAAGAAGGTCGGCCACTGCCGAGAAACAGGATTCGGATGAGATCGGGACGATTCGCCGGTATGTGCAGGCCAAAGGTTGTGACGCCGTGAATGTGAGTCGGATACTGAGGATCGGCAACAACCTTGTGAGCGTCGATTTCTTCCTCAAGGACCGCAACCTGATCATCAAGTACTGGAATCCCGATCAGATCGAATCGCTGAGGACCCAGGAGGGATACAAGCAGGCAGCCTACGAGAGATACCTGAAGAACTGGATGGAGATCGCCGCTCAACACGAACGAACCGGCGGGCGGATCCACTGCGTGGAAGCGTCCGATACTCAGGCGATTCTCGCCGCTCTGGACTCCTGCACGGAACTGGACGTGAATCCCGACGAGACGAACCAAACGGTCAGATACGCGAAGAACTGACTTCGGATCCGTCGTCCATCAAGGTTCGCCGGGGCTGGGCAGTGATGGCTGCCAGCTCTCCGCGTCGCTCCAGGTCGCAGCCCGTGCGGTGGGATGCTTGATCTCCAGGGACTCCCCGCCGCCGTCCGTGCTGGGATACCATCCGTCGTCATAGCGGAACCGCAGGATCGCCGCGTCGAAGGGCGAGGCCAGCTTCAGAACGAGATTCTCGCCGCCGTTGCTCAGGCGCCCGGAGTATTGGCCCGCGGCACGGATGCCCGTCCCATGAAGAGACTGGAATGCGCCCACGTCGCTCACGACCAGGGTGCATTCACCCGGCGCGAGGGTCATCGGCGGGAAGGTGAAATCGATCCCCGACGTGAACCGCACGCCCGTCAGATCGAGCGACGCAGCCGTGACGTTCTGCAATTCGATGTAGTCGAATTCGTCGCCTTGGCGAGCATTGTACATCAGCTCCGTCACGCGAAGGCCCTCCAGCAGGTGCTGCTCGCCAGAATACGGATAGTCGTCGCCCACGGTCTCGACGCTCTCGCCTTCCAGGACCGCCGCCATGATGAAATCGGTGCTGGTGGTCGAGTTGTTCATGGCCTGGATGGCGAGCAGGTTGTCGCCTGTGTGGAGCAAGTCCACGCGATCGGAGAGATCGTAGATCATATCGGACCCCGCGTTGCCGGCCTCATGGCTGGCCGTCGCGGCGGAATTCCACTGAAGCGCCGCCGGGGCATTGGCCCGAGCCACCTCCTCGCCGTTGAGATGCGCCACGAAGCCGTCATCATAGCGGGTGCTCAGATACAATCCGGTGAACGCTGCCGGGTCGTCCGTCAGGGAGAATGGAATGCGGATATAGCACGTCGTAGAAAGGCCATACATCAGCGTCTCGACATCCAGGCCGAGCCAGCCTTCATAGCCCGTGCCTCGTTCATAACCCACGCCTCCCGGCTCGCCCGAGACGCTCAGCCAAGTCGTATCGTCGAAGTCCGTGCCGGCCCTCCAATCCGCAGGCACCTCGTCGGCCGAGGCTGGGACAGTCGCTCGCTTGGCCGCACCGTCGGCGACCAGGGCCACCGTCGTCACAATCGTCTTCGGCGGCGTAGGATTCGGCAATCCCGGCGTCGGAAGGATGAAGTACTCGAATCGATCCGTGCCGTCCGGCGCCCGTCCCTGAGAGACATCGGTCGTCTGAGCGCAGAAGATGATCTTGTCGATCTCATTGCAGGTCGTGTCAAACAAGGCGATCATGTCTCCGGCGGACGAGAGCTTGAAGCCCAGGTAGCCCGGGCCCGCCCGGTCGTCCGCGGTGAAGGCTATGTGCGCCTCACCTCCGATGAAGCTCAGCGGCCTGATCCGGTACAGCGTCGGCTCGGTCTCCGGCGTGTCCGTCAGATAGAAACCGCCCAAATCGACGGGCAGAGGATTGGGATTGTACAACTCGACGAAATCCGAGTCGAACAGGACTTCCCCACTCGCCAGCCACTCGTTGACTCGGACCTTGCGAGGATCGCCGAGCGGAGACGAGAGGTTGGGTTGGCCCAATGTGGGGACCGTCAGATGCCAGGCCTCGTCCGGACCGACCCGGCCGATGGACAAGTCAGGTAGCTGCGCCCCGAATTCGACGGAATCGATCAACTCGCCGGTTGCATCGTACAGGTAGACCGCGTCGCCCTCTCCATCGAGCTTGAAACCCAGGTGGTATCCCGACGCGGCAACCGCGTCATCGGCATAGAGGATGACGTAGTCGCCGGGATTCATCGCGGCGCCCGCCGGGAAGACGAATTGCGCCGGCTGCTGCGGATCGTCGCTGAGACGCATGCCGGCCAGGCTGATCGGCGTCGGGCCATCATAGTACAACTCGACGCCATCCGGGAACGTCCCTTCGTGCTCGACCGCCGAGTCATTGAGCGCGAGGACCTCGTTGATGACGAGCCGCCGGAAGGCGGTGTCCACGATCCAGCTTCGCGATGCAGTAGGCGCATCGTCGCTCTGCCAGACACCGGCGGAGTCCTTCCCAATGACGTACACGCTGTAGGATTGCCCATCTTGGAGATTGTCGATCTCGATGGCAGGCAGAGGCTGCGGATCGCCTGCCAGCGCCGCATCCGGCCTGGGCACTTCTTCGCTCCATGCGCCGTCGTTGATTCGGTAGCGGTAGGCGTAGATGTCCGGTCCGCCCACGGTCAGCGTGGCATCGGTCCGCCAAGTCCTCTGGAAGGGTTCACCTGAGACGGAGGCTCCGGCAGGGACGAGTCCTCCCATGTCCCGGCCGTTGGGTCCTGTACCCCTCGCTGGGGAACTCGCAAACAAACACATGTCCTGCAGTGGGTCGATGATATTCGTCGCACGGGACAACTGCGGGTCTACATCCGAAAGGTTGCCGGTCCCCGACCAGACGAGCGGATCGGTCTCGACCTCGGGGAAGATCGAGTTGTGCATCGTGATGGCAGTCGGATGGCCCGCCCAGTCGGGATTCGCGAACAAGTGGGCGACATCGTGGAAGATATTCCCGTCGCCGTAGAACCCAAGTCCCTGCCACTGGCCGGACCTCGCTTCATACATGTTCACGGCCGCATCGTCGGCCTTGACGATTGTGTTGTTGACTGCGGTGATGAAGCCGCCGTCCTTCGAGAGCATCGCGTGGTCCACATCGTAGAAGAGGTTTCTGACGACCGTCAGCTCCGAGTACTTGCCGTTCTCAGTCCCGGTGGTGACCGCGTGGGAGAGGGTCTCCCGGGGCGCGTCCGCGTGGATGTGCATGAAGACGTTGCCCTCCACGTGCGCATCGGCGCCGTCGAGATCGATGCAGTCGTCGCTGCCGCCGGTGAAGATATTGCTCATGAAGCGCGCGATGGGTCCGGGACGCTGGCCGCCCGTGAAGTCAATGATGTCGTTATAGCCGGTCGTACTCCCGAAAACGTTGCCTTCGAACAGCGCATACCCATCGGATGGGAAACCCCAATAGTGGACCAGTTCCGCGTTCGCCAGATCCGGCAGGACCGAATTCGTCAGGGCAATCGAAGAATCGTCGAAGATCAGGTATTGCTTCGAGTGATTGGCCCACACGACGTGGTCCATAGCGACGCGGGCATGGTCCGCCCGGATCGCACAGGACCCTGCATCGCAGTGCTCCATGACCACATAGGCAAGCCGGCTCTCCTGCTGGGTGTCCAGAAACTGCATCCCGGCCCAGTTGCTCAGACCCGGGACCCTCGTCAGACGGATTTGTCGATACGGACTTCCCTCGGCAATGAGCCGGCCGTAGACGACGAGACCCGTGCCGGGATGGAAGAACAGCGTCGCCCCGGGCTCGATCTCCAGCGTCACGCCCGCCGGCACGGTGAGCGTGGCGGTCACGTGCCAGGGTCCCACGGCCGCCTGCAGGACCGTGTCGGAGGCCGGCGTGCCGGAGATCTCCGAGACATCGCCATCGTCGTACCACAGATCGATGCTGATCTCTTCCAGCTTGTTGCCGGCGCCGTCGGGAGCATCGAAGGACTCGACGACGACCCGATTGATGCCCGGGAGCAGCAATTCCTCTTCCACTCGGCTCAGACCATCGGACTGCCAGGTCCCCTGCTGCGCCGACCAGGAGGTTGCTGTGCCGTTGACGAGCACGGACTTCGCCGCCGCGGCATTGGCCTGTCCCGAAAGCGCGTAAACCACGTCAGTCGTGTACGGATAGCCGCTCGAAATCGGCAATGTGCTGCCGACCGTGAGGTGCTGCGGGATCTGGGCCAGCACCGCGGCGTTGCGCTGTACGACGAACTGCTTGATCGCGGCTCGAGTCGCCTCGGGCACATAGTCACCGAGAACACGGTCCACCAGCGGATCGAACTGCGCCGGCGAGAAGACCGTTGCGATCAAGTCCAGAAGCTGGGCATGATACAGGGGCAGCACGTCCGGGTGCGTCAGCAATTCATGCAGCCCGTCGAGACCCGCATAGACATGGATACGGCGGTTGTAGTTCGCGGTCTTGTCCCCCTGCCCGAACAAGGTGTCCAAGTCGTGGGGAATCAGCCAGAATCGCGTGTCCAGTATCCCGCAATACAATGCGTAGTCCTCTCCCTGCGGCGTGGTCAGACCTCCCTCGAGATTCCCGCACAGCGCATCGACCGCGAGATACCGCAACCATTTGTCGAGGTGGATCACCTTGCGGACGTCCTCCACCAGGCGGTCCGACGCCGTGTTGTTCAGGACGTACGTCAAGTGGATCAGGTCGCTGTAATCACCGGCCGCGGAGTTCGTCTGCTTCTCGTAGCCGCCCCGATAGCGATTGGGATCGGTGCCCTCGTAGCCCAAGTCCGCCAGGTTGTCGATGCACCGGTAGGCGTTGCCCTCGCGGTCGCTGGGAAAGTGACGGGCCACGAACTCGTCGTCGATCACCTCCACAGAGGCATACGAACCGAACATGATGTTGCTGGTGAGGGCCAGATTCTGCCCGTTGACGCGGACCTGGATCGGGGTGATTCGTTCGGCCGGCAGGTCGGCCATCCGCCAAACGGCGCTGCCCAGCGCCGCCACATGGCCGAAGCGATTCCTGATATTGACGGCGGTCAGATCACTCCATCGCGCATCGGCAGGAAAAGCCACGCGATAGTTGTTCCGCCGGGTCCCACTGAGATTATCCCGACTGCCCTTGCCCTGGTTGCGGATGCCGACACCGTATCGCAATTCCGTGCCGGTTCCGTCCACACTAATGAACGTGCCATTCATGTGCGCGTTGCTGTCGCTGTCGTCCTCGGAACCCAGGGCGCCGGTGCCGTTGCCGATATCCGCGAGCCGGGCTCGCTCGTTCTCCGTCATGGTCAGCAAGTACACCGGCTGACTGCCCGGCGTCCACGGCGCCGTCGGATCAAAGGAGCCCAGCACCTGATAAAGGGCGTTGGTCACCTGCTGAGACTCGCCATCGACCCGGCTCGGCGCGGGCCACGTGCGACGGTTGCCCGCCGAATCAGTGGCTTCGACGAAGAACTCAACGATCTCGCCGTCCGACTGGGCCAGGATCTCGGCGCCGAAGACGCCATCGCCGGCCTCACGGTCGCCGTGCGATCCGTCGTCGAACATGGTGATACGCTCGAAGTCGTTGGCATCGAAACGAGGATACGTCCCCTGATCGGTGTACGTGGAGGTATCGAGTCGATACCACAATGTCACAAGCAGATTCGTCGTTCCCTCATCGAGAATGCGTGCGGTCACGGTGACTTCATCGGCAGGTCCCGGGATGATCGGTGAATGAGCCACGTCGAGGATCATCGGCGCGATGTCCCCGGAGGCCACGGAGTTGGCCCTTCCGGGCGTCCCCCCATCGACCCGACTCGCCGACCAGTTCTGGCCGAACTCATTCGGCAGACCCGTGTTGACCAGTTCCAGGGACTTGCCGCCGCCGTCGTGCTCGCTGACCCATTGCCATCCTCTCTGGGAGTAGTCGAGCGGTCCCAGCTCGCGCATGGACCAATCGCCTTCGTCCGCATACCGGACGGAATCGACCGTAGCACCGGCGCCGTCGCAGAGCGTCACCTGTTCATCGGAGTTGCTCAGCCACCCGGTCCAGCCGCCCACGACGTTGGTCACCGCAGGGTACTGGGTCGCGAAGACCTCCACGTTCGCTGCGACCACAAGGTACTCGCCCACTCCCAGCACAACATGGGGAAATGCGAAGTCGGCCACATCCGCAAGCCTCCAATCACTCAACTGAACGGGTTCGGCGCCTCGGTTGAACAGCTCGATCCACTCTCGCGCCGTGTTCTCGGGGGTGCGCGACGCATGGTACGGGTGGTACATGATCTCGGAAATGACGACATCGCCGGCGAAAGCCACACAAGGACCACACGCGGACAACAAGAGAAAGGACAACCATACACTGCCGAGAACACGCATCATCAGCCCTTACAGAAGATCGAACACCGCCCACCGCAATCCGTATGGCGATCCACACGCCTTGTATCCATTCCCCTCGCAGTACGCACCTCAGACTATCTTATTCTAACAACAACGGGGCCTCGCGTCAACCGACAGGATCGTCGGCAATGCCCTGGTGTCGGCGCAAACTCTCTCGCGTCAGAGCCCCTCCGATCCGGATTTGGCCTGTGTGCAGGCAGTCCGTTCGTAGTGACGCCGGGAGGCGTTATCCGTAGCATGGGCAAGATGCCCGTGCCACCTCCCAGTCCACGTCTCTACGACGACGGATCGCGGTCGCAGACGATCTCCTCGATCGTGCAGGCAACGATGTAGTCGGGCAACTCCTGCAGGGTGGGCCCCTGACGGTAGGTAGAGATGATGCTCCGATCGGGAAATGCGCCGACCCGACGAATCAGCTCACTCGCCAGTTCGCCCAGTCTGTCGTCGGACGGGTCCTCCTCCGCCAGCGCACGAGCGGCCGCGACGAGGTCGGCGAACTCGGGCCGGCTGTCGTACCAGTTGAGCTGGAATTCCAGTTCCGCTGCGGTGCGTGATGGCGTGTTGCCGAAGGTGTACTGAATGCCAATGGGATTGTAGGTCTCCAGACGCTCGTCGATGAAGGCCTCGCAGGTCTCGCGATAGGCGGAGAGCCGCTCGCCCTCCACACCGGTGAAACCCCGCTTCTCAATTTCCTCCGCCAACAGCTCGTCAATCCGGCGCAGAAGGCGGGACCGCTGCGTCTCCATCCGGTCGTGCAACCGCTCGTAGTAGACCTTCAGCAACAGGGACGCAGGCGTCATGTCGTTCAGGCTCCACCGGCAACAAGGCCGGTCGGCAGCGTGAAGGTGAAGACGCTGCCGCCGCCGGGGTTGTTCTCGACCCAGATGCGACCGCCGTGACGTTCGACGACCTGCCTGGCAAATGCCAAGCCAAGCCCGGTCCCATCCCGCTCCGTCGCCCGGGCGTTGTCGGCCCGATGGAACTCTTCGAAAACCCGCGAGACATCCGCCTCGGGAACGCCGATCCCTGTGTCCGTGACCCGGATTCGCACGCGGTCCCCCTCCGCCCCGGCCTCGAGCGACACCTTGCCGCCGGGCGGGGTGTACTTGACCGCATTGAACAGGACGTTGGCAATCGTCTCTTCGACCAGGACGGCCTCGCCCCAAATCAGATCGACCTGCGGATCGATCTGGTGGCTCAGCGAGATCGACCTGCCCTGCGCCTTGTTGTGGACGAGGGCCAGGGCGTTGAGAATGGACTTTTTCAGCGAGAACTGCTCGACCGCGAGCTTCCCGGTCAGCTTCATCCGGGTCAGTCTCAGCAGGGCCGTGATGAACTCCAGGCACTTCGTCGTCCGATAGTGCGCCCGCCCGACGAAGTCCTTCTGCTTGTCGTTGAGCGGGCCGAGCATTCCGCCCAGGACGAGGTCCAGGCAGCTCAGCACGGCGGCCAGGTGCCCCTTGATGTCGTGGGTCACGCGCAGGACGTACTCGTTTTTGACCTGGTCCTTTTCCTGGAGTTGGGCATTGGCCTGTTCCAGCCCCTCCTGCTGGCGACGAAGCTGTCTGCTGATCGAGGTCGTCATGTACACGATGAGATACAGCGTGACGGTGAACACGAAGAGCGTGCCGAAGACGTAGGTCCAGTCACGATACAGTCCGTGGCCGGCGAAGCCCTCCAGGCTGTAGTGACCCAATCCGCCGGTCGCCTCGAGGACGACCAGCCCGCCGAACAGACCCACCGCCAGCGTCGCCTGCAAGTAGCTCTGCCGCCGGGACCGCAGTATGCTCGCGATGATCATGTGAAAGGCGAAGAAGAACAGAAACGGATTCTCGATCCCGCCCGAGAAGTGTAGGATTGTCGCGAGAATGAGCAGATCGGCCGAGATCTGGAACGTGATAATGCCGCCGATACTGGTCTCTGACGGCTCCCTCGCCTGGCGTGTCCAGTGGCGCAGCAGCCCGTGAAGGCCAAGATTGTACACGAGCAGCACTGCGACCATCGCGTACAAAGCCGACACCGCCAGGGAGACCCCCATGAACTCGTCGGCGCCGAACGTGGCGCAGCCCAGTGCCGCGATCGCCACCCATCGCAGTCGGATAAGCCACTGGGCCCGCTGGACCAGGCTGGTGCTCTTGAGGAGGCTTTCCATATTCCATTTACTATTTACGATTTACTATTTGCTACTGACGTCGTGCCTTGCACGGGTCAACAGAACGAGTATTGGAGAATCCCCCCTCCAAATCGTAAATCATAAATCGTAAATTCGTCGGTTCACGCTTCGTGAGCCGACAGCAGGTCCTGGACCTTCTCGATGAGCATGTCCGGCTTGACCGGCTTGTCCAGGAATGCCTGGACGGGCAGCCAGGTCTCGTCGCCGGCCGCGGGCTTGAAATCCAGGCCCTTCTTCTGCTTGACCGCGGTCAGCATGAGAATGGGGATGTCCTTGAGCTGCGCATCCTGCTTGATCTCGCGGGCGAACTCGAACCCTTCCTGCGAGGTCCTCATCATGACGTCGAGAATGATCAGGTCGGGCCGGGACGCCTTCAGCCGCGACATGGCCTCGTCGCTGTCCCTGGCGCAGCAGACCTCGTAGCCCTTGTTCTCCAGTACGACCGTCATCGCATCGGTGATGTCAGGATCGTCATCGACGATCAGAATCTTGCTCTGTCCCATTGGGTCTCCTTGGGAATCCCCCACTGTTGTCCTTCACTGCGCATCCAGCTCAGCCCGAATCGCGGCCAGGCACCGGTCGATGCCGTTTGCCAGCGTCGCGCTCAGGCCTTGTCGAAACTCGATCCGCTCCGGCTGGATGCCGAAAATCACGATTTCCTCAGGGGCCTGGCCGAGCTCGCGGGCCATGCCGATGATCCGCAGAAGGTCCGCTTCGTGGAGCGACTGGTGAGCCAGCACCTTCGTACTGCGGACCTCGTCAGGCGCGAACCGCCGGATCGCCCCAGGCTCCTGGTCCATGTACGCACAATCGACGAAGATCGCCTTGCGACGGCCCGCCATGTGGTGCAGCACCGCCAACCCGCCCGTTCCGGCGTCGAGGAAATCCACGTCCGGGTAGTCCGACGACGACTCCGCGAGCCGTTCGACGAGGCACACCCCGATCCCTTCGTCCGCCATCAGCGGATTGCCCAGACCAAGCACGACCGTCGATCTTCTCATGAATCTACTATCTACAATTGCCTGTTCACTACTTGCTCTGATGCGCAAGGCAAAACCGCACCGCTGGCACAAAACGAGCCTGTGTGAACCTCTGTCTTCAAATCGTAAATCGCAAATTGTAAATCGTAAATCATCGGACGAACTGCACGTCCAGCATGTGCGTCGAGCACGACACGCACGGATCGTAGGCCCGCACGAGCATCTCGAGCTTGAGTCGGATCTGGTCCTCGGGCTCATCCAGGATCTCCGGCACGAGCTTCTCGAAGTCCTTCTGAATGTTCGCGTGATTCTGATTCGTCGGAATACAGACGTCGGCGCCCACGCACGTGCCTTTGCGGTCGAACTCATACTCGTGAAAGAGAATGCCGCGAGGCGCTTCCACGGCGGCACTGGCCTTGCCGGCCTTCGGATTGACGCGGACCGTCTCCTGCCTGACGCCCTTCGTCAGAAGCTGATCGATCAACTGGATCGCCGCCTCGATCACATGCACCACCTCGGCAAGCTGGGCGATGCTGTTCATGTACGGGTTGCAGCAGCCCTTCTTCAAGCCGAATTTCTGGGCAATCGCTTTGGCCATGGGCGAGAGCAGCTCGGCGTTGTTGTTAAAGCGGGCCAGCGCTCCGACGGCATACGAATCCCGATGCCATTTCGTCCATTTGGCCGTCGACTGATCGACCACGTACTCGTTGGCCACGGTCTTCCAGTCGTTGACCGCCACGGTGTCGTTGGCGTCGGTCGAGCCGATCTCGCCGTGGTAGAAGGTGTATGTCGGCGGGTTGTCCTGCTTGAGCGAGACGTATTCGGTGGGCCGCTCGAAATTCGGGAGATTGCCCGCGGCCGAGTACACCACGTCGGCGACGACCTTCAGGTCGGGCACACATCTTTTGATCCGGTCCTGCAGAGCGCGAAGCTCCGCCTCGGTGGGGACCTTCGTCATGCCGCCCGGCCGCAACGTCACGGGGTGCGTCGTCCGTCCGGCGATCAGGTCGGACCACTCATTCGCCAGGCGATGCAGCCCGATGATCGTCTTGACCGCGTCGGGGGCCTTCGCCACCAGCGGCACAACCGACGGCGCATTGAACAGATCGGGGGCCACCAGGTAGCCGATGTGCAGCACATGGCTCTGGAATTGCTCTGAGTAATGCATGAGAAGCCGGACCTTGTCCGTCTGTTCGGAGACCTTGACGCCGATCGCGTTCTCGACCGCCTTGGTCGCCACGAGCGAGTGCGAGATCGAGCAGATGCCGCAGATTCGGCTCACGATGGTCTGGATGTCCTCGTAGCTGCGCCCGCGCATCATGGCCTCGAAGAATCGCGGCGCCTCGGGCACCTGCCACTCGAGCTTCTCGATCTTGCCGTTCGT
This sequence comes from Sedimentisphaerales bacterium, assembly GCA_034678485.1. Lineage (GTDB taxonomy): Bacteria > Planctomycetota > Phycisphaerae > Sedimentisphaerales > Anaerobacaceae > PLanc-01. The sequence goes on from JAXDBU010000050.1 coordinate 16,871, forward strand.
GGCGTTCAGGACGATGTTGCCGTGCCCTTCGATGCGGGTCACATGGTGTACGTTGATGTTGACTGTGCCTTTACTCATAGATCGTCGGCTCCTGCTTGCTTCCAAAGAGAACCATCTTGGTCTTGAGATCGTCCACGTTCAGGCCAAATCGGTTGATCACGTCCTTGGCCGCGTCCACATTCGGGTTGCTCGTATACCCCCGACAGCCGAAGCATCGGAACCCGTTCGACGGGCACCGCGCCCCGCAGCCGGCCCGGATGATCGGCCCCAGACACACCTGGTCGTACTGCCACAGGCACGGATTGCCCTTGGCCTTGCACTCGACGCAGACGGGGTAGTCGGGAATCTCGGGTTTCTTGCCCAGCAGGAGGGACCGCACGATGTAGGTGAATTCCTTCCTGTCGATAGGACAGCCGTGGACGTAGAAATCGACCTGGACGACCTCATCGACCGCCTTGGTCAGGCCGGTGTGCAGGTGCGGCTTGCTCGCAGCCTTGCCATAGACGCATTTCTTCACCTCGTCGAGGTCGTCGAAGTTGTTCTTGAGCTTGTTGACGCCGCCCATAGTCGCACAGGCGCCCAGGGCGATCAGGACCTTCGCCCGGCTGCGGATCAGCTTGAGCCGCTCCTCGTCCTCCAGGCGGGTGATCGAACCTTCGATGACGGCAATGTCATACTCGTCGCTCTTTTCGCTCATTGCCTCGCGCCACTCCACAACGTCGGCGCCCCCGAGGAGACTGAGGATCTCCTCCTCGAGGTTGACGATCTGGAGCTGGCACCCTTCGCAGCAGGCAAAGTCGAATATCGCAATCTTGGGTTTTGCCATTGTTAAATCGCCTCCGGCAGAGAAGCCAAATCGGAATAACGGAACACCGGGCCGTCCATGCAGACATATACGTTGTTGATCTGGCAATGCCCGCACTTGCCCACGCCGCACTTCATCTTTCGTTCCAGGTTCAGGAAGATGTTGTTGTGCGCCACGTCGTACTCCTCCAGGGCCATGAGCACGAACTTGTACATGACCGGCGGGCCGCACACCAGGATCTTCGCCGATTTCAGGTCGGTCTCGACCTTGCGGATCAGCTTGGTCACGACGCCCACGTTGCCCTTCCACGCGGGGTTCCCTTCGTCGAGCGTCTCGATCACCTGCACGTCGCCGCGTTTGGCCCAGGCGTCGATCTCCGAGGTGAACAGACGCATGTCCTGGTTCTTGGTGCCCTGGAGGATCGCCACATCGCCGTAGTCGCTGCGGTTGTCGAACACGTAGTTGATGAACGACCGTTGGGGGACCAGACCCAGACCGCCGCAAACGAACACCAGGTTCTTGCCCTTGGCCTCCTCGACGGGATAGATCCCCTTGCCGAGCGGGCCGCGAATGCCCAGCTTGGAGCCCTTCTTGAGATTGTGGATGGCGCCGCTGACGTTCCCGATCTTCCGCACGACCAGTTCAATCCCGTTCTTCTGAGTCGGGGACGAGCTGATTGTGATGGGGGCCTCGCCGATGCCGGCGATGGAGACCTCCACGAACTGGCCGGGGAGGAAGTCGAACTGGCCGCCATCCATCGTCAGCCGCAGGTATTTCTCCGTGGCGTTCATCTGGCTGATGTCCGCAACCGTCGCCAACTGCGGCAGATAGATGTCTTTCTTCTCAACACAGCACTGACACATCAGTCCACTCCTTAGCAATCGATAATTCACGATTTACTATTTCTGATTTGGGCTCGCGCCCGATCCGAATCGCAAATCGTAAATCGCAAATCATAAATTCTCTCAGCCTATTCCCAGATCGTCGATCAGACGGTTGTACACGCTCACGGGGTTGGCGATGTCGGGCAGGCACGCGCCGACGCACCGGCCGCAGCCGACGCAGGCGATCTGGCCGTGAATCTTCTGGGGCACGTACATCGCCTTGCGATAGAGCCGGTGACGGAAGCGGTCCGCGCGGGCCTTGCGGAACTCGTGATCCGGCGCGACCTTGGTGAACCCGTCGAGCAAACAGCCATCCCACGCCCGGGCCCGTTGGCCCGTCTTCATGTCCCAGTGCACGTCGTCCTGCACGTTGAAGCAGTAGCAGGTCGGACACACCTGGTTGCAGGACCCGCAGGCGAAGCACGTCTTGGCCCGCTCTTCCCAGACCGGGTGCTTGTAGGCCTTGTCCAGAAGGCGGGGCAGGTACGCGGGATCGCACTTGAGCTGGTGCTTGTTCAGCGATCTCTTGTTGTAGGCCCAGACTTTCTCCCGCATGCTCAGCGCCTGGGCATCGGCCTCGACGGCGCCTTTGGCCTTCGCCATCAAGTCCTTGCCCTTGGCGGTGGCGGCCTCCATCACGTAAGCGTCGCCGATGTCCGTCAGGAGCATGTCATAGCCCTCCCTGACGACCGCCGTGTTCATGGAAGAGGCGAACACGTGCTCGGAGGGCCGGACCACGTCGCAGGCGATGATCGTCGCATGGTTGCGGCGCGTCATGTAGTGGCTGTCGTAGTTATCCTGCTGGAACAGCTCATCCATCTGGTTGATGGCGATCATGTCGTACGGATGCACGCCCAGCAGGACGAACTCCTGCCCGTCCATTCGGGACTTGTACGCCCCGCCGACCTCATAGGTCAGCAGCACTTCCGTCGGCGGCAGGAAGAACCTCTTGGGCGGCTGGAGCGTCACATCATAGTCCAGCCGAAGATGCTTCGCTGATTCCAGCGGGGCGAAATCGAACCGGTCACCCTTCGCCTGGACCCCGATGACGTTCTGCGTCTTGATCAGGGAATCGACGAAGCTCGCAAAATCACTCTTCGTTATTCTCTTCACACTCATGGGACAATCCCGGCTCCAAAAACCTCGAAAACTGTTCGTTCACGTCACGATGCTTCCTGTTGCGGGCTGCCCCCCGCAATGGGCTGCTCATTCGATCCCCCTGCCGGCATGTAGTACGGCAGGCGGGCCAACTCCATAGCGATGTCCAGTGTGATGACCTTGACTCGACGAGGCGCAACGATCCTGCACGGCGCGAAATTCAGTATCCCGCGGATTCCGGCCTCGGCCAATCTGTCGATGGTTGATTGCGCGGCCGCCCACGGCACGGCGACGATCGCCAGCGTGATCCCGCGACGATCCAGTTCGCTGATCCGCGAGGAATCCTCGATCCGTATCCCGTTGACGATCTGGCCGATCCGCTGCGGATCGACGTCGAAGGCCGCGACGATGGCCAGTCCGTAGGCCCCGAATCCCGGATAGGCCAACAGGGCCGACCCCAGGTCGCCGACGCCAATGAGAGCGCTTTTGCACGCCGCATCCAGACGCAGGATCTTCTTGATCTCGCGCACAAGCTTGCCAATGTCGTAGCCGACTCCGCGGGTACCGAAATCGCCGAAGTAGGAGAAGTCCTTGCGAATCTGCGACGAGGGCACGCCTACGAAGTCCGCAAGGAATTGGCTGGAGATATGCTCGTACCCCTGGTCCGCGGAGATCATCAGACCTCGCAGGTAGATCGGCAACCGCCTCACCGTCTCATCTGGAATCCTGTGGTACCTCATACCGACCGACACCAGCCTTCGTGCTTGTGTTCACATTCACAAACTGACGATGAAGCCACTATACGGCAGGCCAACCCCACGGTCAACAACGCAGAGTCGCTTCCCCTTGTCCGAGCCCCGCCAGGCGCACTGCAACCCATTATGGAACAAGAAGTTATATTGCTACGTGTGAATCACAATAAATTACGAGGTTCATACCTGCGAGATTCCAATTGATGCGGTTTTTTCCGCAAGCGACAAGACACCGCGTCAGTCTCCGACGAGCCGCCGCATTCGGTCTACACGGAAATGAACCAGGAACTTCAGGGTATCCTCGGGCCGACGCCCCCTCCGGCCCATCCGCCGGACCTCGGCGATCTTCTGCGGGTCGGTCTCTTCCTTCGTTCGCGTCAGGTACAAGCGCATCCCCTTGTAGCCGGCATCCGGTTCCGCCGGATCCGCGCCCCCTCGCTCCAGGAACAGATACGCCGCGTGCGGGTTGGCCACGACGTTGTCGTGACTGAGGCGATCCCCCATGATGAAAGCGATCTCTCCGTCGTCCATGACGTGTGGACGAGCATAGAGAGCCAGGTCTACCTGGCCCTGGGCGTCGGCGGTCGCCAGAATGCCAATACCTTTGGTTTTCTCGAAGTAATCAGCCAGATTCATGCTTGTCTCCTTGGAGCAACGATTCCAGAGCGCCCTTCAACTCCGAATATCTGAACTCGAAGCCCGCGTCGGCCAGCCTCTTCGGGATCGCCTTCTGGCTGGTCAGGAGCACCTCGTCGGCCATCCGGCCCAGGACAAGACGGGCCGCGAAGCGAGGCATCCTCGTCCAGGCGGGTCTGTGAAGGACGGCGCCCAGGGTGCGAACGAACTGCTTCATGATGATTGGATGGGGCGACGTGAGATTGAACGCGCCGGCCAGGCGAGGATTCTCCAGCAGGAACTGAATCGCCCGGACCTCGTCCTCCAAACTGATCCAGGAAACCCACTGGTTCCCACTGCCGATCCATCCACCCAGAACGAACCGGAACGGGGCCATCAGTCTGGGCAACGCCCCGCCGGACAATCCGAGCACCATGCCCGTGCGAATCGCGACATAGCGCACGCCGACGGCTGCGACTCGGGCGGCGACGGATTCCACCCGCTGGCACACGTCCGCGAGAAACCCGGCGCCGGGCAGAGAACCCTCCGTCAGAATCTCGTCGGCGCGAGACCCGTAGTAACCGACGGCAGAACTCTGAATCACCACCGTCGGCCTGTTCCTTGCACCCGCGACCGCGTCCGCGATGGCGTTGGCACTGCTCGTCCGGCTCCGCTCGATGCCGTCGATCCGGGCCAGAGTCCATCGGCCTTTCGCCACGCTCTCGCCGGCCAGATGGACGACGGCATAGGCCCCGTCCACCTGCCTCGCCCAGGCGCCGGAGGTCCGCCCGTCCCATTCGACGATCCTGGCATACTCTCCGACCTCGCCGGCGGCCCTCGTCGCATCGCGCGATACGGCGACGAGGTCGTATTCACCCCGCAGCGTCCGACACAGCGCCCGACCGATGAATCCCGTGGCCCCCGTAATGACGATCCGCTTGCCCATATCGTTCACCCGTCGGCCTCCGGTCGCTCGACCCTCCGGACGTAGGCATCCGCGTCGAACTTGCGGTGCAGACCCGCGGCGTTCATGTACCGGACCATTCCGAAGACCGGCCGCTCGCCCCACGGACGGTCATGCTTCCCGAAGCACCAGGCGACGCCGGCGAAGCCATTCGGGTCCCGGCCATCCAGCTCGTACCGGTTGTTCAGGTACAGAGCGATCCGAAATGCCTCGCGAGGGGTCCGCGTCCACTCGAGGATCTTCTTGCCCCAGTACATCCGCATATAGCCGTGCATCTTGCCCGTCCGCACCATCTCCCGCTGGGCGGCATTCCAATAGGGGTCGTGCGTTTCTGCCTGCTCGAATTGTTCGAGGCAGTAGACATATGGGCGTTTGTCCCGGCGGTGGTGGTTCAGCGTCCGCATCGCCCACGGCGGCAGGCAATCGAGACCGTCGTACCGATGATTGTGACAAATGAAGTTGCAGCTCAATTCCCGTCGCACGATCAGCTCTTCGAGAAAGGCATCTTTCCCTTTGCCTGACGCTCGCTGCGTCTCCAGCGCCACGTGCAAGGGCGAGATCTGCCCAAAGTGCAGGTAGGGACTCAGACCTGATTGTGCGTCGCAGTTCGGATCGTTCCGTCCGACGGCATAGTCGTCGAGCCTTTTCGTCAAGAACTCCTCCAAACGACGTTTCGCCTCACCGGCGCCGCCGCAAAACCCGGCCACCCTGCCCACGGAGGCGTCTACCTTGAGGTTTGCAATGATCCCGGCAGGATCGCGGAGATCCAGGCCATCCAGCGTCAGACCCAGGGAATCCCGCGTCACCTTTCGCTGCCTGAGCTCAACCAGATAGGAGCCGAGCGTTTTGAGGATTCGCGGGCGAAACGTCCCGGCTGAGAAGTTCTCCGTATCCGCCGCCTCCTCCACGGGAACGATCAGGTTCGTTTCGACCTCCTCCAGTGCACATTCAACGACCTCGCCCACCTGCATCCTCCACGTTCGTTGCACCTCGAGATGGCCTGCGTCCACGACCACGCAGCAGGCATCGCGGGCCAACAGGGGAATACATACGGCCGGCGATCCGGATTGCACGACCATTTGGATGCCCCTCTCGCGAAGATCCGCCTGCGTCCGGCGCAGACCCTCCAGCATGAAATGATAGTGACGGGCATTCGCTTCGGGGAAATCAGCCGTGAGACCGAATGCGACCACGACCGGCTTGCGCAGCTCGTTGCCCTTGTCGATGGCGTACTCGAGCGCGTGGTTGCAGTCGGACCGCTGCGCCGCCTGCATCCAGTACAGCACGTACCGGCCGTCCCGCACCGGCTGACGATTCAGCGGTTTGACCCGTTCGCGATGGATCATCGCCTGTCGATCTCCCACAGACGTCGGAATCACATGTCTCGGAACAAATCCGATTACGAAGGTTATACACCGGTTGCCGCTGTGGGTTCATCGTCACCGGGATGCAAACTACGCGAGCACGTGGTCCACACGATGATCCCCTTGGATTATCGCGGACCTTGACCGTTGGGGCGCCGAGCCGACGTCAGGGGGCAGCACACGGATCCCTTCCGCGTGAAGACCATCAGCAAAGCAGGTCAGGCGGTTCTCACGACAGACACGGCTGTGTTTTCCGGACACTCGGCAATCTCCGTCCACCCGTGGATTCGCCCGGACGGATGGACGGTCTCCTTCGCGAATCTCCCACTGCATTTTGCTCCAGCGGGTTCGCCAGAACGCCGATTTCGACGTGGGAATCGGACGCCGCCGGACCCTGTCCAGGCACGGCCGGAGCGACTGAATCCGATCTGGAGCGTGAACCCGTGGAGATCCTGGGATGGGAATAGGCACATGAGCTGGTTGAGAGTCCCCAAGTCGGTCGCGTGGGCAGCCGCGGCATTCCTGTTCATCGCCCTGCCGTACGGGGTCGCACAAACCGCTGACCACGAGGACCCCAGTGCGCACCCTGGGTCGTGGTTCCGCACCTCACTCGATACGGACGGCAACTTCACCACCGGCGACGGCCACGGCTACAACGGCGGCACCTGGTACTGCTACCCCTCGACCGACTGGTATCGCCAGTGGTTCTACAACGCGCCATACAGCACAAGCCGCAAAGGGTATCTCAAGTACGAAGTTCACGTCCGGGCCGTCGATCCGAACAAGACGACCTACGTCGAGATCTGTTTCAACTGGACCAAACCGCAGTGGTCCCAGCTCGGCTACAGCCGACCGCCCCTGCCCACAGACGCCGCGACCGCCGATCAGGAGAGCCGGTACATGTCCTCTCGGCAGCTATACGTCATGGACAATCGATGCATCGGGACCGTCGCGCCGGTCTACAGCCACACCATCGAGGCATATAACCCCGAATGGGTCTCGATCGACGTACGGGGACGGAACGCCTATCTCTTTGGCGGTGCAACGCACACATGCCAGCCCAAGGAAGGCGCGTGCTGCAACCCCCTGACCGGTGAATGCTCGTTGACACTGGAAGCGGATTGCCCATCCACCTCGCTGTGGCTAGGTCCCGGGACCTCGTGTGACCAGTGCATCAAGGGAATCACAGGCATGGATTTCGGGGACGCTCCGGATTCCTATCAGACCCTCCTGGCCGGCAACGGAGCCAGGCACACGAGGGTGGCCGGCGTCTTTCTGGGCGATGCCCTCGACATCGAAGCCGATGCAAAACCAAACTCCGCCGCCACCGGAGACGACGCCCAGGGCACCGACGATGAGGATGGGATCGTGTTCACCAGTCCCCTGCTGCCCGGCGAATCGGCGACTCTCGAAGTGACCGCTTCGACCGCCGGCTATCTCAACGCGTGGGTGGACTTCAACCAGGACGGCGACTTCAACGACGCAGACCAGGTGTTCGCCGATGAGCTGCTCGTCGCCGGCGTGAACGCTCTGTCGTTCCCCGTTCCTTCGACGGCAGCGGAAGGGACGACGTATGCGCGGTTCCGCTTCAACACACGAGGGTTGCTCAGCTCGCAAGGCCTCGCCACCGACGGCGAGGTGGAAGATTACGCGGTTTCAATCTCCAAACAGTTGCAGCCGCAATCCAACTCGGGCAAGGGCGGACTCCTATGGAGCCAGGCGCCCCAGCCGTTCGACGCGACCACCTCGTTCATCTTCAACGGCTGGGACGAACGGTCCGATCTGAGTCTGCATCGCGTCGCCGCCGACGACTGGCAGTGCGAAGACGATAGCCCGGTCACGGGATTCCAATGGTGGGGCTCCTTCGACGGCTGGGCACAACCGCTGCTCCCCTCGGAATTGCCGCTGGCGTTTCACATCACGATCTGGACGGACGGCTCCGGCCACCCCGGTACGCTCGTGTGGGAGAAATACTGCACGAGTTGGACGTGGAACGTCGCCGGCTACAACAACGACCCCTGGGAACTCGGCGCGGATACCTGCTTCCAGTTCGCCTGCCTGTTGTCTCAAGACCAGTGGTTCTATCCGACCGTCTCGACGGATGAGAACGGCGCGACGATCCCGGCGCTCTACTGGCTGAGCATTTCGGCCCTCTATGACACCGCCGCATCGACCGCCGAGTGTCCGTGGGGTTGGACCACGAGGCCGCTGTTCTTCGATAGCGCGGCGACGCAGGTCGCCAGCGTCAGCACCGCCAGCGCCGACGCGAGCACCTGGCCACCCAGTCTCGGCTGCACGTGGTTTTCCGGCGCCCAGATCGACAGTCCCGACGGCAACGCCTGGGATCTTGCGTTCCAACTGCTCACGAACAAGCCAGTGTCCACAGACAATCCCGACCCGGCCCCTGTCTGCCGGTTCTGTTGGGACAGTCTCAGTCGGCACTTCGACTGACCCGACCCGCCCCGGGCAAGACGGCGCAGCGGACTGCCCGCGACGGATGGGATGAGCGGACGCCACCCTGCCGGAGTCACACACCCGGGGCGAGCGATCGGCTTGCATTTGCCCCCGGCCTGAGTACACTGAGGGCAATCGCGCTCGAATCCCGTCAGGGAGCGAGCGCAGACTCCGCCTGGAGATCGAGTACAACCTGGTGCCTTTTCGAAGCAGACCGATGCGGATTCTGGCGCTCGAACCCTACTACAGTGGCAGTCACAAGGCCTTCCTCAATGGCTGGTCGGCAACCAGCAGACACCCATGGTCCGTCCTGTCACTACCTGCATACAAGTGGAAATGGCGAATGCGCCATGCGGCGGTCACCTTCGCCCGACAGATCGAACCGCCCTCCACGGACAGCCCTACGCCGGACCTGCTGCTGTGCTCGGACATGCTCAACCTGGCGGAATTCATCGGTCTGGCGCCGAAGCCGGTGCGGGATCTGCCTCGCATCGTCTATTTCCACGAGAATCAACTCACCTATCCGGTTCGTTGCGAGAGCGAGCGAGACTTCCAATTCGCGATGACGAATCTGACCACCGCCCTGGCGGCCGACGCGGTCTGGTTCAATTCCGCCTTTCATCGAGACTCGTTCCTGGGCGCGATGGAGACGCTGCTGAATCGCATGCCGGACTACCAGCCCCTGGAAGCCGTCCAATGCATCCGCGACAAATCCGAAGTGCACCCGCCCGGCGTCGGTCCCTTGCCCTGCCGGCAGGGCCGACCGCCCGGCCCCCTGCGAATCCTCTGGGCCGCCCGATGGGAGCACGACAAGAATCCCGACGACTTCTTCGCGGCACTCGAACGACTCGCAGACCGGGGCATCCCTTTTCGGATCAGCGTGATCGGAGAACAGTTCCGCGAGGTCTCGCAAGTCTTCGACCGGGCCCGCAGGCGGTTCGCCGACCATATCGACCGCTGGGGCTACCAGCAGAGTCGGGCCGACTATGAAGCCGCCCTGCTGGAGGCGGACGTATTCGTCTCGACTGCCTCGCACGAATTCTTCGGTCTCAGCGCCGTCGAGGCCTCGCTCGCAGGGGCGTATCCTCTCGTTCCCAATCGCCTGGCGTATCCCGAGGTCTTCGCGGGTCCCGACGAGGAATCAGCACATGCGTTCCTCTACGATGGCTCTGTCCCCGACCTCGCGGCCAGGCTTGCCGATCTGGCCGGCAACCTCGACGCGATCGGCTCGCTCCTTCCGACGACCGAGGCGCTGCGACATCGCCTGCGACGATTGGAGTGGCCCAGCCTGGCGCCGTTGCTCGACGATGCGGCCGAACGAGTCACCAAGTGACGATCGAGGAGTGCAGGTTCATGCCGTCGCGTGCGCGGTCAGGTGGCTGACCAGGATCTTGACGCCGATGGCGATGAGAATGAGGCCGCCGAGAACCTCGATCCGGCTCTCGAAGAAGTGGCCGAAACGTTTGCCGATATAGACTCCGGCATAAGACAGGCCGAACGTGATCGCGCCGATGATCGTCACCGCCAGTGCGATTGAACTCGTCAGCAAAGACAACGTGATGCCCACCGCCAGTGCGTCGATGCTCGTCGCAAGGGACAGCGCCAGCAGGACCAGCAGGTTGGAGGGGTCGCGGTTCTTCTGGGCCGACTCGATCTGAACGGCCTCATAGATCATCTTGCCACCGACGAAACACAGCAGGAAGAAGGCAATCCAGTGGTCGCACGCGCAGATGTACTCCTTCAGGCTCAAGCCCGCCAAGGATCCGATCAGCGGCATGACCGCCTGGAAACCACCGAAGAACAGCGCCATGCGCAGCGTGTGCCGGACGTTCAACTCCTTGTAGACGCTGCCCGAAACGATGGAGACCGCCAAGGCGTCCATCGCCAGAGCCACCGCTATCAAGAGAATCGTCGCCAGATGCATTGGAGATCATTCTCCCTGCAGGTCATCATTGTTGCGATGACGGCAGAATATCGAAGACCGTGATTTCCGGCCTGGCGAGGAACCGCATCTGCGGCGCGGGCCGAGGTTCCATGCCGAGTCCACGATTGACATAGAGCGCCGTGTCGCCAACGTGGTACATGCCGGATTCGTACTTCTTGCCGAACTTCGAGAAGGTAATCAGCGCCCCGTACCAGGGCAAGGCAATCTGCCCGCCGTGCGTGTGACCGCACAGATACAGGTCGATGCCGCGCGGGCCAAGGTCCTCGACCAGGTCGGGCGTGTGAAACAGAAAGACATTGTATCGGCCCTCGGAGAAATCCTCGGCAGACCCGTGCACAGAATCGGAATGGCCGAAACCCATGCCTGTGATCGCAAGGGTGTCGGGTCCTTTGGTCACCAGGACCGTCTGTCGCTCCAATCTGCAGAACCCGGTGCCCTCGAACACCGAGACGTCCGACCGGCAGCGAACGTCCCAGTTGCCCGTCACGGCGAACTTGCCGAGCGGCGCCTCCAGCGAACTGAGTGTCCGGCGCAGGCGAGGCAGTCCAGCCCTGTCGTTGAGGTAGTCGCCCGTCGCAACAATGATGTCCGGCTTGAGGTTGTTGACGATCTGCACTGTGCGCTGCTCGTTGAGGGCAGTCCGGTCGCAGTGGAGATCGGAGATCTGGACGATGCGGAAGCGGGCCTCTTTCAACTTCGTCGTGTGCCGCGTCACTTCATGCACGTCGATCCAGCGGGGTTCGACGAAGCGCCCCCAGAGCAGACAGGCAAACAAGCCCAGGACAGCAGCGTGCAGAACCAGAGCGGGCTTGGCAAGCAGGATCTTCCGGGCGGATTGGCCTCGGAGCCGCTTGCGAACACAGCGGACCAGCACGAAGGTCTCCATGCCGCAGATCATCAGGATCGCGAGCAGAAACACCAGCACGGAGATCAGTTCACGAGACGACATTGCACGAATCATTGGGCTTTGACGATCCCCCTGTTGGTAACATCCTCAGCAATCCGTAGACCGGGCTGAACGACCAGAAACTCCTCGTCATTCCAGCATCCGTCGACGAACCGTTGCATGAGCCCGGGGTCGCCTGCCAACTCGCCGTAGTTCCACTTCAGAAATGCGGCACAATCCTTGCTGAACGCCTTGTAGGCATCGGAATCGGTCAGTCCCCAGTCGACGTACGTCGCCCACTGATATTCCTTCATCCAGGTCTGCTCGACCTCCAGGAGGTACTGGGCGTTGTCCGGGCCGTACTTGCGGGTGTACTCTTCGAGCAGCTTCTCATAGCGCTCCTTGCCGGGCTGCGTGCCCGCCTCGATCCAGCCGGGACTGTACCAGTAGACGCCGCGATGCGTGTCGAAGTACTCCTGGTAGTGGTCCTTCGAGCCGAGTAGCAGCGTGATGCAGTCGTGGCCCCGCGGCATGACGATGGGAATCTCGGCGCTGAGTCCAACCACGCCGTTGCTGCACAGGCCGTACCCGAGCAACGACGCGTCGTAGCGACGCCCCTGGATGTCGGTTGTGCAGGCGAGCGCCTTCTGCACCTCGCGGCGGAGCCGGTCCGGCTCGTTGTGCAATCCCTGCGGCATGAGCACCACATCGACGACGTTCCGAGAGCGGGCCGCACAGAAATAGGCTTCGCGCTGCAACACCTTACAGGCGATCAGTTGCAGTCGTTTCGCGCCGCCCGGCAAGGCGGTGAGATCACTGGGTCCAATCATGCACACTCACTACGACACGTTTCCATCATTGGTTCTGGAGAACCTCGATCATCGCGGCGATGTTCTCGGGTCTCGCGTCGCCGGGGATATCGTGCGAGGGCGAGGCGATATAGCCGCCGCTCGCTCCGACGATGTCGATCAGCCGCCGAACTTCGTCGCGGACCTGCGGAACCGTCGCGAACGGGAGCGTCCGCTGGATGCTGATCCCGCCATAGAAGGTCAATCGGTCGCCGTACCGCTTCTTGACCTCGAAGACGTCCATCACCTCCGGCTGGAAGGGATTGAAGATGTCCAGGCCGCACTCGATCAGATCGTCGAACAGCTCATCGACCTTGCCGCAGCAGTGCAGCATGACGAGCTTGCCTTTGGACTTCACGAGTTCACACATCGTGCGAAACCGCGGCTTGATGAACCGCCGCCACAGGTCGGGCCCCATGAGGACGCCCCGCTGGTGGCCCCAGTCGTCGCCGAAGCGGAAGATGTCCACGACGCGCGTACAGGCGTTCTCGATGATCGCCAGGTTGAATTCGAGAATGCGGTCCAAGAGCGTTTCGGCAAATCGCGGGTCGGAAACCATGGCCATCAGCACGTTTTCCATCCCCGCCAGCGTCCAGGCCCGCTCGAAGAGCGAGAAGCCCAGGCTGACCAGCACGGCGGTGTCCCCGTTCGGCTTGACCATGGCGTCAAAGGAACTGTAGCGTGCAGGGTCGTTCGGATCCGGGAACTGGAAGTCGCCGGCGTTCTCCGGCGTGACTAACCGATTGCAGACGACGCCGATGTCCTTATCCACGTGCCGATCCCACTGGACGCCGAATTCGTCCTGCCAGATGTCCGGGGCGACCTCGACGAAGCGGGCATCGGGCAGGTGCGGCCGCAGCCAAGTGAAGCAGTTGCCCAATTTCGACTCGAACCGGTCGTCGCCGTAGTGTGCGGCCATCTTGGCGCGGGCGGGTTGCGTGAACCGAATGTCATAGGGGACTCTGTCAGGCGACCTGTGGCCCACCGCAGCCAGCACACGTTCTCGATTCGTCACAATGCCACCCTTCTGCTCTGCGACTACGGCTTGCACGATTTGCACGGCTTCTTGCCGCCGGCAAGGGCCTCTTCCCGAGTCTGATAGCGGACCAGGTTGTCCGCGGAGATGTTCTGCGCCCAGCGACAGTCCTGCCGGTGAAACGCCCGGCCGTTCCTGGATGCGACAAACGTAGACGGTGAAGTCACGACTGCGGACTGCGATGCGGTCGGCGCTGACCCCTGCGCGGCGCTCGGGGTATCGTTCGTCGCACCCAGCAGGCGACGGGCAGTCCTGTGGGCATCGGCGAAGGCGCCCGTCTGGACCAGCACAGCGTCGCAGATCGTGCCGCCCACCTGCGACTTGGCCACGACAGCCATCGTCGGACCAACCCGCCAGACCTCGGTCAGCAACTGCCGATTCTCCTGGCCGGGGACAATCACGAGCCGGTCCAGCGCCGTCTGCACGCGGAAAACACACTGGTCACTGCCTGGCACTTCCATTCCTTCGATGTGTACAACCAGTCGTGGCGTTGTCTCCGTCCCCCGCGGGACGACTCCGACGCCGGCCTCGCCGAGCTTGTGCAAGACCCGGGCCTTCACATCCGCTGCGTCGATCATCCGCTCGACGCCTGGCGTATCCCGGGTCGCCAGGACCACTGTGAGCTGGTTGACATCCGCCAGGACCGGGTCCGCGGAAACCAGCAGGGGTTCGTCGTTTCGGTCCAGCAGCACATCCGTCGCCCCACCGGCGGAAGTCGCGAGCAGAATCGCCATCCAACATGCGTGAACTGCCATCGTCTCTCCCTTCATTCGCGTCGGTTCCAGAATCTCGTTTCTACACTACGCCAACCGACTCCTCCACAGCAGCTTTCATTCTCTCCAGGCCGGTCCTGGCCACTTCCAGCGGGTCCTTGTCCCAATACACCTGGCTGAACAACTCCAGCGACAGAACCCGCGGGCCGCCGTTGGCACGCAGGGACGCGAGGATCTGCGGCAACGGTGCGATGCCGTCCCCCGGCATGACGCGGTCCCTATCGGCGATCTTGTCTCGCGGCGGATCGGCCGGGCAGTCGTTCATGTGCAGCACAGGCATCGCGTCGGCGCTGAGCATCTTCAGTCCGGTGAAGTCCGAGCCACCCTTGTAGATGTGGTACACGTCACCCAGCAGACACGCCTTCGGGTGGCCGCTTTCGACGACGACGAAAACGCACTCGCCAAGCCGGTGCAGATTCTTCGACGGACCCCACAGCTCCAAGGCGGGTGTGACGCCCGTCGCATCGCCGAGCTCCAGGAGCGCCCGGTATCGCTCGGCGACCTTTACCAGATCGAGCACGGGATCGCCCGTCGCGCCGGCCGGCGGTGCTGCGATCCGTTTGCCGCCGATCTGGACCAGAAGGTCCATCTCGCGTTTGACCTGCTCCAGAGCCGCCGTACGTTTTGCGTCGTCATCCACGATCCACTGGGAAAACGAAATCGCCCCTTCCACGGTCAGGCCGCGGTCTTCTACCCGTCTGCGAATGTCTGCCAGCTTGCCGCCGGCTTTCACATAGTCCTGAATCGTCGAGACCCAGGGCTCGATGGCATCGTAGCCCGCCTGGGCGGCAACGTCGATCTCCTTCTCGATGCCGAGCTTCTGCCCGCGGATCGTGCTGGTGTTCAGAGAGTACCGGAAGAGACCTCTCCCCGTGGAACTCGTGACGTTTGCCTTCGCGGAGTCCCGTGTCAACAAGACGGCGCCGAGAGCGGCGCCGGACGCCGCGACAAAATGCCGTCGCGAAAGACAATCCTGTCCCATGTTCGACCCCTCGTGGTCCTCGGGCAAGCCGTGTGAATGCATCGACCGCTTCCTTGCCTGCAACTATACCAAGGCGCCGAGTTGCTGCTCGATCTCCCCGAGTTTCTCCTGGAGCACATCGCGGGTTTTGGCCTCGACGTTCAGTCTCAGCAAGGGCTCCGTGTTGCTCGGCCGGCAGTTGAACCACCAGTCCTTGAAATCGACCGTGACGCCGTCGAGGTGGTCGATCTTGCCCTCGCCATAGCGACGGGCCAGCTCTTCCATCCTCAGCTCCTTGTTGTCCACCTTGAAGTTGACCTCGCCGCTGCTCTGGTAGCGTCGCAGCGGTTTGATCAGCTCGCTCATGGGCTTGTTCTTCTCGTCCACCACGTTGAGCGTGTGCATCAGCATGATCGCGGCCGAATCCGCATAGAAATTCTGCTCGAAGTAGAAATGGCCGGAGAGTTCGCCGCCGAAGATCGCGTGCGTGTCGCGGAGCGCCTTTTTCATATAGGAATGTCCGACCCGCTCCCGCCGGGGCGTCCCGCCGTACTTGATGATCTCCTCCATCACCGCCCGGCTGCTCCGCAGGTCGTACACGATCGCGGACTTGGGCTTCTTCTCGAGGAAGTACGGCACCAGCAGCGCCGTCAGCAGGTCACAGGGGATCGTCTCGCCGTTCTCATCGACGATGATCATGCGGTCCGCATCGCCGTCGAAGCAGATGCCGAAATCGCAACTCTCCTTTTTCACCATCGACTTGAGCTGCGCAAGGTTCTTCTGTTTCAGCGGGTCGGGGTCGTGCTTGAACTTGCCCGTGTGCTCGAAATTGATCTGGACCACCTCGATGGGCAGGTCCGCCAGCAGGATGGGGATCGCCTTGCCCGCCATGCCGTTCGAGGCGTCGATCGCGATCTTCTTGCGCTTGAGGTGCGGCCGGAGAAACTGTAGGACGTGCTTTCTGTACTCGGGCCACAGGTCCCGCTCCTCCAGCCGGCCGGTCGGATTGCCTTTCGTATGGGGCAGCGCTGTGGCCATGTGCTTGATCTCCTTGAGACCGGTGTCGACGCCGATGGGGATGGCCCCCCTGCCGGAGATCTTGAAGCCGTTGTACTTGGCGGGATTGTGGGAGGCGGTCACCTGGATGCCGCCGCAGGTGCCCAGGTGGTTGACCGCGAAATAGACCTGCGGCGTATCGATCATCCCGATGTCGATCACGCCGACACCCGCCGAGCGGATGCCTTCGATGACGGCTTGCGCCAGCGGCTCGCTGTGCGTCCGCATATCCCGGCTGACCACCAGGGACTGCGCCTCGCGGAGCCCTCGATCATACCCCTTGATCAACGAGGGCAGAAACCGTGCGGTCGCATGGCCGATCTT
The DNA here is from genome assembly GCA_034678485.1 of Sedimentisphaerales bacterium. Lineage (GTDB taxonomy): Bacteria > Planctomycetota > Phycisphaerae > Sedimentisphaerales > Anaerobacaceae > PLanc-01. The sequence goes on from JAXDBU010000050.1 coordinate 33,636, forward strand.
CCACGCATCTTCCTCACACAAGTCATCTGGGTACACGCCCCGGATGTCATAAGCCTTGAAAATCTCCGGATTCATCGAGAGCACTCCTTTGGTCGGTCCATCAAACCCCGCACACAGCGTGGCTGTCCTATCGTACAGCCGACGGGCCCGATGTCAATCGTGCAGTTTCGCTTGCGGATCGTCCAGAGCTGTGGTAGGATTTCGCTGAATCCGGTTTCTCGTTGAGACTGGACTGGAACCAGGCCGAACGAGATCGCCTGGAACGATCAGAAACCAAGGTGAGGAATGAGAAACAGGCCGATATCTGTCCTCTGGCTCGCGATGCTGATGGTCGCAGGGTTTGTGACCGTCTGTCTCTGGGGCGCCCCTGCCCCTGCGTCCGAGCCGGGCGGCGCAGCCGCGGAACCAGTCCCGAGCAACCAGTCCCAGACGCCGGAGACGGTCGTCTTCGACCTGCACTACCGGGCGCTGACCGGTTCAGACGATCCTTTGAGCTACCACTCCTTCTGGGCATTCGGATCCAACCCTCCCCAAGGCGTCGCCTTCGTCGACGCGGTGAAAGCGCAGGTTCAGAAATCGGACGATGTCTTCAATGGCGCGATGCCAGTCGCACAGCAATGGAGCGTCGTCGAGACCGAAGGGAAGAAGCCTGTCGCTCTGTACTTCGACCTCAACGGCGACGGCAGACTGGGAGATGGCGAGCGAATCCCGCCGACGGCGCCGTCACAGCCGCAGCCCGGACAGGAGTTCGTATTCGTCACTCCCGACTTCGTGATGCATCGGGACGGCAAGCCGGAGATCCCATTCCGCGTCATGCTCGTGGTGAATTCGTACGACGACGAGGACGAGTTGAACTACATGTGGAGCCCCTGTTGCGTCCTGGAGGGCCAGACGACTTTCGCGGGCGAGCCGATGCGGATGTTCCTCTTTGGCAATGGGTTCACCGGCTCGTTCAGCACGTTCGGGCGATGCAATTTCGTCCTCTTCCCGGCCAACCAGAAACTGCCGGAGTATCCGCCTCGCAACACGTTGAGCAGCCTGATCTGCTACGACGCGTTCTACAGGCTCTCGCTCGAGGGGTCCCACGAGAAGGGCAAGACACTCCAGGTCCAGCTCCGCAAGGACACGTCCCCGACCGGTCAGGTGGCGATCCGCCTGAAGGGAAAAGAGCCCGTCAAGACCCGCCTGGCTTGGGCAACGATCACCGGAGGCGAAGACAGCAGCATCCAGTTCAGTACGGGCAACGCGCTGTCCACGGTCCCCATCGGCCGGTACAAGTTCGCATCGGGGAACGTCTGCTACAGCGTTGAAAGCGACGATCAATGGCAGGTCGGCTTCGACCAGGGTCCTGGCTTCGCCGTCGTTAAGGACCAGACTGCGACCGTCGAGATCGGCGACCTAGCGCTGACCATCAAGGCGGTCGATGAGCGGCAGCGATGGAACAGCGACGTGAAGGAACAGACCGTCTACGCCGGACAGATCCCGATTTACCTGTCGCTGACGATCCAGGGCAAGGGCGGCGAGACCTACACGCGTTTCTCGCAGAAAGGCGACGCGGACAACCAATGGGTCGCCGTCAGACCCCATGTCGCAATCCTGGACTCCGACGGAAAAGAGGTGGCGTCCGCAGACATGGAATATGGCTGAGGCGGTCGCTGCGGGTTCTCGTGGCGAGGGCCAGAAGACAAACCGGGCAAGTACACCGTCGTAATGACCCAGGAGACCGGACCGCTCGCAGGCAAGATCGAAGGCAGGCTGGAAATCACAATCGAGTAATTCGGTCCACCGGTCACGAGTCGCGGGTCACAGCAGGACAACGCCTTGCGGTGTCACCACGAGTTCAGTCTACGCCACCCTCTCCATCCGACAATGACCTTGACCTCGCTGCGCCGCCGATTCCGTGGTCGTCGCGCTTCGACAAGACTCTTGCCCGAACAACTGCAATGGACCGTCGGTCTTGCACGACTGCACCGGGCGCGGTATCTGTGGTCCCATGGCTTTGTCGAACTCATCCTATCCGGATTGGCTTGCTGCATACCGTGAGGCAATGCAGCGAGACCTGAACCGCTTTCGCAGCCTCCAGGCGAGGTGGTCCGCGATTCGACTGGTCGCCTTCATCGCGGGCGTCGTGATCGTGGTCCTTCTGCGGCACACGGCGCCGATGGCGGTGGGAGCTGCGATGGCCGGTCTCGCGGTCTTCATGGCCGCCGTGCGACGACACGCGATCTGGGAGAGCAAGCGAGCGTTCGCCGAACGGGCATTGACCATCGCGGGCGAGTCCTATCATGCGAGCACACGTCGGGCTTGTCCCGCCCGTTCCTGGGACCGGCCTCAGGGTCCCTTGTCCCTTCCGCAGATGGTCGATCCCGGTCCCACTTGGCCGCTGACGGATCAGGAGCGAGATGATCTCGATCTGTACGCGACCCCGGTGGGCATCTTCGGCCTGCTGAATCGCACTTCGACGCCCCAGGGCGCCCGCCGACTCCGCGACATCCTGGACTCGCCGAGCCTGTCACCCGAACACATCCGCAGGCGGCAGGAGGCCGTCCGCTGGCTGGAGCACCACCACGAACAGCGACTGGAGTTGATGGCCGCCATCGCGTCGCTCCGCAGCCGCTCCAGGCACCTGGACCGACTCGTTCTGCTCCTCCACGAAACCCAGCGTCCTCCCAGATCGGCCGCGTCCGGCGTCATCAGACTGTGGTCTATCGTTAGCGGCGTGCTCTCTCTTGGTGGCGTGCTGGCCATCGCAAATGGGAAGTACGGGTGGGTCCGTCCCCTGGAAATGCTGGTGCTGATCAACGTCGCAATCTTGACCTTTGCCAGGTCCATGTTCCGCAGGCTGGGCGATGTCGTGACGCCTTGGACGACCCTGCCATCCACCTTGCGATACGTTCTGACTGTCTCACAGCACGGGGCGAAGGACCTGCCCGAGCAGACACAACTGGGTCTTCTGAGGGAGCGTTTTCGAGACGTCGCATCCCATGCGCGCATCCCGTCGCTGTGCGGATGGCTGGAGTGGGCCGGTCTGCACGGCCTCGTCCGCACAATCCTCAACCTGTTGGTGTTCCTGGATCTCCACATCGCGGAAGCCGTGCTCGGGAGGGTCGTGCCCCATCGGGACGTTCTCCTGCACGGCCTGTCGGCCATGGCCGAACTGGAGACGTTGTGCAGTCTGGCCAGTCTCTCCGCGGAACTCCCGGTCGCCTGCTATCCGGAGCCCGGCGGGGACAGGACCCTCGACATCACGAACGGCTATCATCCGCTGGTCCCCCAGCACAGCGCCGTACCCAACAGCATCCACCTGGCTCCCGAGACAAGCACCTGGGTAGTCACCGGCCCGAACGCGGCGGGCAAGAGCACCTATCTGCGGATGGTCGGAGTCAATGTCCTCCTGGCCCAGATCGGCGCCGCGGCGGCGGCCGAGCGGATGACGTGGTCTCCTCTCCGCCTGATTACCGACGTGAGAATCCGCGACGACCTGGCCCACAACGAGAGCTACTTCCTCTCGGAAGTCCGCCGTCTGCGGCGCATCGTCCTGGACGCGGAGCCCGGCCCGCCGATGCTCGGCCTGATCGACGAGCCCTTCCGCGGAACGAACTCCCAGGAACGCACGGCGGCAGGCATCGCCTTGCTCGAGCACCTCATGGCGTCGAAGAACCTGTTCCTGATCGCCACGCACGAGGAACTGCTGGCCCGAACCGCCGCGAACTGCGCCCTGGCGAGGAACTTCCACTTCCAGGAGCATCTGCTCGACGGCGGCATTGCCTTCGACTACCTGCTGCGACCGGGCCCGGCCCAGACGAAGACAGCGCTGCGCATCCTGGAGCAGGAGGGCTATCCGCCCACCCTGCTGGACCGGGCGAGACATCTGATGACAGACACTGCCCAGACCGGAGAACGAGACTGATGCGGAGGTACTCATGTGGCCGCGAATCGGACCGATTGCCACCTATGGAATCATGTACCTGGTTGGAATTCTGCTGCACTTCGTCCTGAGCCGGCAGGTCGCCCGACACTACGGATTGAAGCGCCGCGTGTGGCTGACCGTGAGCATTTGCTACCTGCTCGGCATGATCGTCGGCGCCAAGGTGCTCTATGACATCCGAAGCGGGCACTTGAGCCTTCCTGTGCTGCTGCAGGCGGAACACTGGACTGGCGGCGGCCTCTGGGGCGGCCTGCTGGCGTATTTCGCACTGGCCGTTCCGCTTGCCCTGCTGCTCTCGCAACAGAGGGCATCGGCTCTGGACCTGGTCGCTGTGACAATCCCGATCCCCTGGATCGCGGCCAAGCTGGGCTGCTTTCTGAACGGGTGCTGCTACGGCCGACCTTGCTCGCTGCCCTGGGCGGTGACGTTCCCCGAGGGCGCATGTGGCGCGCCCCCGGGCGTTCCGGTCCATCCGACGCAGCTCTACGAAGTGGCCCTCATGCTCGCCATTCTCCTGCTGTTCGCGTGGGTCCGGTCGGACCGCTGGTGCGGCACGAAGCTGCTCTGGTTCCTCGTCGCCTACGGCCTGGGCCGCACAGCCACCGACTTCCTCCGAGGCGATACGGAAGGCCCTCTGCGCCTCGGGCTGATGAGCCTGACACAGTGGCTGTGCGTCGTCGCTGCCGCCGGCGCGTTGGGCGCACTGGCCCTGCTCTCTCGCCGGCCCCGGCGGTCCGCGGAGTCGGCCGGCTGAGCCGCACGATCGCGGGCTCACTGCAGCAGGTCGTTCTCCACGAGATACTTTCGCACCGGGCACCGGCAGAAAACCGAACAGCCGAACGGCACGGCAAGGCGACAGATGCAGCCGCGCTTGTCTTGGCACTCGATCAGGTCGGTGCCACCTCGACAGTGGATAGGGACGTGTCTCGCGACGCTCGGATCGCAACATTCCCCTCGCCAAGGACACTGTATGGTGCTGATAATCCTCCGAATCTCAGTCTCGTGCTCCACAGGTACTCTCATGGTCTGACTCCTGCAAGTCAGCACCGCCTCTGATCTATTGGTCTATGTAAAGTATAGCACAGAAATGGCTGTGTCCGAGAGCAGGCAGGAATTGATCGGGTCCGGTGCATCCGCATCGGTCGGTTCAGGCGAAACACGGTGAATTCCCGTCGGAACTGGGGGCCTATCGGGACGTGAACTCATAGGCGCCCATATCGGCGCCGGCGCCGGCGGGACGCAGATTGCCGTCGTAATCCGTTTCGGGGGCTTGGTTTGGATCACCTGCGTCAATGGCAGGCGAAGTCGCGAGCAGATGGAAATCGAGATTGTCGGAATCAACGAAGAGCGGACCGGCGTCCAGGTTTCCTTCCCCCCAGACGACGGTGGACTGCGAACCCGAGAGGGAGATCCCCTCGCGGCCGCCTTCGATATCACTGTACAGAACCGTCACGTGCGAGCCCCGGTCGGCAAGACCCGTGTTCGAGCTGTCGGCCAGGGTAATCGACTGGGAACAACCCCAGATGATACAGTTGACAACGGTGGCGGTCCCGCCGCCGGGGTGGAGATAATACGGGGCATCCCAACGTCCGAGATCGAACAGACGCAGACCCCGCCCACAGCCGACAATCGTGTTGTTCAGCAGGTAGGCGGCGTTCGAGTTCTCGATGGCGATACCGCCGCTGGCGCAGTCGACGATGACGTTGTTGATGACGAGGGGCGAGCCCTCGTCTCGCAGAACGATGCCATGGTCGTCAGTCCCCACGATGAGGTTCCCGACGATGACCGCCGAGCAGCGAGTCGGATTGATCGTGTCGTCGTGCTCGGGATACCAGAAGACGTTGCGCCGGACCACTGGCGCCGGCGTGCTCTCGCCCCACAGATCGACATCATCGTTGTCGCCTCGCTTGCCGGTGAAGTGGCAATCCTCAACCAGAACATAACAATAGCGAGTGTGGACCCCCTGTCCGATGCGGAGAAACTGACAGCCTTGGATATGGGCGGACGCTTCGCCCGGGTGATTCGGATCGTCGGAGATCACCGCGAGGGCATCTCCCTCGGCATCGTGTCCATCATCCGGAAGCTTCTGAAAGGTGCAGTCGTTGACGTCGACGTGACAGGCGAGGACGACAATCGCTTCGTGGTAGTCCCTCGGTCCTGCCACATAGTAGTCCTGGTGCTCGCCCTCGCTGTCGGCGTATTCGAAGACGCAGTGGTCGAACCGGCTGTCCGCGGCCTCGACGAACCGGATCTGATTCCACGCGGTCCCGTCGCCATAGTGGGTGAAGAAGACCGGCTCGGCCTGCGTCCCCTGGGCCAGGAGTTGACCTTCCACGAGGATCGACGCCCCCTGCCTCATCAACATGAACGTTCCGGGCCGAATCGTCAGCACCCTGCCCGCGGGAATTGCCAGCGTACCCTCAAGCAACCAGGCGCCCGCCAACGAAGCGTCTTCCTGCAGTCTGCCTGTCAGCGTGTTCGCCGCCGGCAGGTGGACGACCTGCATCGAGCCGGAATCGACCTCGTTTGCGTCCGCGTCGAAGGCCCTCCCGACAAGCGTGTTCCAACCGGCAGTCAATGGGACCTCCGCTCTCCAAAGGCCGGTTTGCTCGTCGCGAACCGCCGGAACATCCTGGATCGTGACCGCCGCCGCATTGGCTTCGCTCACATCCGCCCCGACCTCGATTCTGTCCATCGTCACGATGGCAAGCTCGCCGTTCCGGACCACGCCGGAGACCGTTCTAAGGGCAGGATTCAGGGAGAAATCGGTGCTCGTCAGCGAGGTGTTGTGCCCCTCGACGGCCAGGACATTCATTCCCTTCTGAAGCCAATCCCCGGCCGACCCCAGGGAAATGGTCTCAGGCACACCGGCTTCATGTGAGGAGGCAACGGTCGCGTACGTTGCATCGCCGTCGGGCATCGACCGCCTCGCGACTTCCCTGCCGTTGAGATAGGCGACGAAGCCATCGTCGTAATCGATGACCAATTCCAGAACCGCCGACGCATCCATCGACGCGACCTCGAATTCCCTGCGGATATAGACGGCGACGTAGTTGCCCTGCATGTCGTCGAGGACCGTTGCGTCGTCGTCGTCCCCGAAGCCAAATCCCGCGGTCCCTGTTTCCCACAGGGAGTCGTCGAAATCGGTCTGTGTCCATGCATCCGTCGGATCGCCGGCCGGGCCGACGCCGCGAAGAAAACTCCAGGTCTCCCCCATGGATATGAACTCGCCGCCGTCCGAGCGAATTCCCAGGGTCATTGCCTGCGCACAACAGCAGACCAGGATCGAGACTGCCAGCCAAGCCGTTACAAGTCGGGTACGGTACGTCGCCATGGCATGTCCTCCATCAGCATGAGAGCCCCCTGTGGGCGCCAACGATTCCATTGTACCAGCAGAGACGTGCAAGACGTGCAACAAAACCGACGGGCGCGATGAATGGGGCGTGACCGGACTGTCTGGCAAGGACGTCCCGAGCTGTCATGCTGAACGAATTGACGCCTCTGGGCAACGGACACGAACGTGCTCTGTTCCCATTCTCGGCCCAGATTCCTTCGGAAGACTCAGGACAGGCTCTTCGTTGTCGCTCAGGATGACAGAGCCGCTCGGTATCCCGCTTGTGCGACATGGATCGCGCCGGTCGGCCCCTTCGCAGCGCACACGTCCCCTACTGCTCGATCAGCGAGTGTAGTTGTTGCGCCAGACGTGGATTGATGTCCTGCAGGATGCGCTGCTGCTCGATGGCAAGGTCCTTGTCGCCAACCTGCAGGTAGGCCCGGCCGAGGTTGTAGTATGCCTGGGCGTGTCCCTGGTCGATCTCCACGGCGCCTTTGAGACACTCGATGGCCTGAGCGCACATCCCGGCGCGCAGATAGGCCCGGCCGGTCAGAATCTGAGTCTCGTTGACCTGGGGGTCCAGCTCTTTGGCCCGCTTGAAGGCCTGCATCGCCTCGTCGTATCGTCCCGAGCTGGACAAGGCGATCCCAAGGGCCAGATGCGCATCGGCGGAACCGGGCTGAATCCGCAGCGCCCGTTCGTACGAGTCGACGGCATCGCTGTAGCGCCCGCGGTCATAATAGGCGCTCCCCAGCCCGAGATGGGCATCGAAGCAGTTTGGGTCCAGCGAGATCGCCTCGCGGAAGCAACCGATCGCTTCCTGCGTCCGCCCGACGTCGGCATAGGCGCCGCCCAGGAGGACCTGGGCGCCGGGGTCTGTGGGCTTGAGCTTGACCAGGCCCTCGCAGGCAGCCACCGTCTTGGCCGACTGATCGGGCGTCGTGTAGTGCTTCTTCAGAAAGGTATAGGCGCGGGCATTATCGGGATATGCATTGGCCACCCGTGCGAAGAATCGGGCCTTGATGCCACTGCAATCCAGCAACCCGCTGCAAGTCACCCCGATAAAAGCGAGCACCGCCACGATACCAACCTGGGCCAGGCGGAGCCAGCACGGCCTTGCCGCGCGACGACGCTTGTGTTCGACGCACGGCGTGTCCTGTCGCAACTGCCTTCGAGGCAGTGGGCATTCATCGGTGATCATTGCACGCATGTAGAACCAGCCTGTCCCCACAGTCAGCAATACCCCTCCCGTCATAGCCCCGAGCCGCCTGCCCACCTCGACAGGAGGTTCGAAGCCACCTCTCTGGAAAGCATATGAAACGCCCGGCCCATCTCAAAACCGCCCGAGGGGCAGAAGGAGTCCTTCACAGCCCGGGGGCGCCGGCGACGGGGATCGTGAAATCGCGGGATGCATCGAGCGAGCGCCGACCTTTGTGGCAGGACGTGCTGATCCGGACGGCGGCCGTGCCGTCCTGCACCGCCGTGATCTGCGCCGTGAGCCGGGCGCCCGGGCAGCCAAAGGCTGTGACATCAAGATCGACCGACTGCCCGATGGGCGAATCTCCGCCTGTGGAGACCTTCTCGCTCGCCCAGGCCAGACCGCTGGCGATCAAGTTGCGCTCCACCGCGCGCAGGTAAGCGCCGTCCGCGTGAAAGAGCATCGTGTTGGCGCCGTCCGTCAGGACGAACAGCGCGACGCCCACCACGATGATCGCCATGATGACGAATAGCAGGATGAAGCCGCGTTGTCTGGTCATGGGGTCTGGCCTCCCGCCGGCAGGCTGCGGGCAAAAAAGACGTGTGAATTGGCGAACTTGCGCATCAGGTGCCCGTGCACCCGGTACGTGAGATACGAATGGACTTCCACGGCGTAGGCATTGCCATTCTGAGTCCAGGGCTTCCACTCGATCACCGCATCCCGCGCCGACCAGACTCGCTCGTCGCCCCCCGGGGCGCCCAGGACGGTTCGCACCGCACGCCCATCGGCAAGTCGATAGCGGACGACCCCGTCAGGCCGCTCGATCAGCAACGAGGCCTCATCCGCCTTCGTGTCCCCGACGTGTGCAGGCAGCGAGGTCGCTTCGCCCACGTCCTGACGCATTTGATCGAGCAGGTTCAGGACCGTCGTATTCTGCTGGACCAGGCGGGTCATTTGCGGGACATCGCGGGCGAAGCTGCCGAACAAGGCGTTGACCGCCAGCATGGCGAACGGCAGGACGAGAATGACCACGAGCATCTCTACGAGCATGAAGGCCCGGGGCATGGATGATCGATGATTGACAATTGACGATTGTGCCAACATGGGACTGCTCTCTTTCAATAATCCATCATCCATCATCAATCATCCTTCCGAAGATACCGCGTCAGACAGACAGCGACGGAGCGCGTGCCGACCTTGCCGGTCGCCGTGACGCGAAGCAGCTCCAATCCGTCCCACGGCCCGGAGCCACCCACCCGCTCGGTCGCGACACTCACCTTGGGCCAGAGCCTCTCGATCTCGGCATCGGCAATCGGTTTGCCGGCGACAACCAGGCTGTCGAGTTGGGCGCCGGCCGCCGCGGTGCATCGCTGGCGGGTCCATTGATACTGGTTGAACCGCGAGATCCCCAGGATCGAAATCGTCAGGCCCGCCATGGTCAAGGACAACAGCGCCATGCCGATGATGACCTCGGACGTGAAGACGCCCTGATGCCTCGTTCGTTGTGCAATGGTGGTCATGTTCTGTTCCCGATTCTATGGATAAATGTAAGCCGCCGTGGCGGTGATGGCCTGCACCATCGGTAGGAAGACAGCCAGAATGACGAACCCGACCAACAAACCCACCAGTACGATCACCACCGGCCACAAGATAAACCGCGTCACATTGAGATAATACAGGTCGCACCAGCGGTAATGGGCTTCGAGCATATCGAGGACCGCAGGCGTGTCGGCGCCGCTGTCGAACGCCCAGGCGAGCGCCGACCCGAGTCCGCAGGTCCTCGCGGACCGGGCGATGTCCTCGCCTCGCTCGACACAGTCCAGCCAACGCTGCAGTCGTTTCCGGAAGAACCGGTTCACATCGAGCTGGAGCGTCGCGTGAATGGCCTCGTTGACGGGACTGCCTGCGATCAGGGAGATCCGCAGCACGTCCAACACCTGGATCATCGCCCGGCGTTTCTCGAACCCTCGCACGAGGGGCAGTCCCCACAGCAGCGCATCGCCAAGGCGCAGGACGAGTCCATCTCGGTCTCGTCGCCTCCTCGCCACAAGATAGTGGGAGCGACACAAGATGGCGCAGGCCAGCAAGATCATGACGGACGCGCCGAGGGAGCCGTCTGCAAAGGCATGGGTGATCTCCATCAGAACACGCGTCGGCGGCGGCAGCCGCCCGGCGGACATCTCCGCGAGCACCGATCCGAACTGGGGAACAATGAACATCATGATGCCGATCGTCATGAGAAGGATCAGGATCACAACAACGACTGGGTAGAACGGGTGAATCGGACGAAGCCTTCGGGGTCCTACGGTCCGGGACTTCACGTCGGCCTCTATCGCCTCCAGAGCCGCGGGAAGCTGACCAATTCCTTCCGCCGATGCGATCATCGCCATGGCGTCGGACGGACAGCCCGGGTACCCTTGACGGATGGCATCCGTCAGCGAGCAGCCTTTGACGAGCCACGTCTCGATACTGCGGAGGATCGTGGCGGTGCCGGACACCTCTCCAGCGGCGGCGCAGTCCAATGCCATGGGCAAGGGCAGATTCTGGCGCATGATCGCCCGGAGGGTGGAGAACACGTCAATCGCCCGTACGCGGCGGGAACTCACGCCGTAGTGGATCAGCGACGCAAAGACGATTGCACCCGATGCGATGACGACCACCAGCACAGCATAGCCCTCGCCAAGGGCCTCGATCCCCGCCAGGAGAAGCCCCATGAGGAGCGCCGCCGCGACACCCACCAGCAGATACCATGCACCCCAGTGGAACCATTGACGACTCTCTCGACGCCAACCGGTGACGGCGACAACTACCAGCGTGCCCAGAAACTGGAGGAGGGCGACGAGCAGGTTGTCCGGCGTATCCGTCATCACCGCAGCGTAGGCTACAAGGGCAGTGGCAATCGGCACCGTCGAGAAGGCAATCGCCGGCCTCTTGTAGGCCAACAGCCAATAGCCCGCCAGGATGCCCACACACATCAGCGTGGTGATTTCGACCATAACGACGTCTCCTACCCTATGCGGCTCCCAGACTCCTCACGACCATGACCATCGGCAGGAACATCCCGACAATCGTCATTCCGATCACGACCCCGATGGCGACAATGAGGATGGGCAACAGGACCGTCTGGAGTCGCGATTGTCCGACGCGGGCTTGATCGGCGTACATCTCGCCCAGGCTGTTGAGGTTGTCCTGCAGTTCGTTCCTCTGGGCGCCGAGCTGCATGGAGTACAGGAACAGCCGCGGCAGCACCTTGGCGCCATGGCCGGCCTCCAGGATGTTCACGCCGCGCTCCACCTGCTGGGACACTACGTCGCTGTCCAGAATGAGACTGTCGCTGCCGGAACTGACGGCCCCCAGACGCAGCGCCTCGGGGACGTCGCAACCCGCGCCGACCAGCACTGCCATCGCCTCCGCCATCCGGCTCAGGATCGTCGCGCGATAGAGCGCGCCCAGCACGGGCAGTTTCAGGAACAGCCACTCTCTCGCTCGTCGCCCGCCACTTGTCGAGGAGAGGCTGGCATAGATGAGGACTGCTGCGCCAAGAACGATGCCGACACTGATCCAAAACGGAATGACGTTGTGGGCCAGGTTGAACAACCCCACGGTCAGCGGAGGCAGTCGTCCGCCCACCATCTCCTGGATGACCGCCTGGAATTGGGGGACCACGAAGGTGAACAGACCCGTGATGATGAGGGCGCCCAGGGTCAGTACCACGAGCGGATAGCTGACTGCCTCGATGACGATCCGGCGGGTGTGCCCTGCCAGTTCCAGATGGCGGTTAAGACTCGCGAGCATCTCGCTGAGCCGGCCGGTTTCGACTCCCGCCTTCAGGATGCGTCCATAGAGCGGCGGGAAGCTCTTCTCCCTCTTGCCGAACGCCTGCTCGATGGGCACGCCGCGTTCCAGGTCGCCCGCGATCTCGTCGATGAGCCGACGCATCGACGCGGACGCGATGTCCTGGGCCAGCTCGCGGAGCCCACGCTCCAGCGGGACGCCCGCCTTCGCGATGGAGGCCAACTGCTGGTTGAACAGCAGGAACTCGTCCCGTCCCACCGAGGTCCTGGGCGGCTCGGGCCTGGCCTTCTCGATCGAGTTCACGTTGAGGTTCATCCCGCGAAGCGTCTGTTCCGCCTCCTGGGGCGAGCCCGCTTCCACGGTTCCTCTCATCAGCCTGCCGGCCGACGTCAGTGCATCGTACCTGAAGGTCGCCATCTATCGTTCCTTTGGTTGCAGGTTCAACTCGTACCGGATAATGTCTTTCGCAGAGCCCCCTTCGGGCATCAATCCCGCCAGGATGGCCTGCGTCTTCGTGATCCGTCGGTATTCGAACGGCTTGTCCGTCACCGGATCGCTCGGGAGGGCCGGCTTGATTTCATCCAACGTCTCGGGCCACTGCCCGGCTTTCCCGGCGTATCCGCGGAGGGCCTCGATGTATTGCATGGCAATCAGATGCCGATTCGCCCGTCTGAGGACCTGGCGGGGCCGAACTCGGTCGGCCTCTTTCATGCCGTAGAGTTCCGAGGGCTCCTCATCGATAAACGGCTGCGGGACCGCGCGAAGCGCCTCCCCCAGGCTCGGCGAGTTCCCCTGCTGGACGTACAGTTCCATCTCGCCGCAGGTTACGCCGACAATCGCGGCACCGACCAGTGTGTAGACCAGGGTAGGACCCTCAGTGAGGTGTCGGGCCAGCGAGAATGCCGTCCCGAGAGTTCGGACACACGAGGCGTAATCGCCGCAGGCGAGCTGGGACCGGGCCTTCAGCAGAGTCAGAAATGCGAGGTTTCGGAGCGACTGGAGATCGATGGCGGAATTGCCCGCGGAATTAATGACCCAATTGCACCGCTTGCACCTGCCCGCCTGCTCCAGCAAGGGGACGATCATCTCATGCGAACGAAGCACCACTGCGACCTCCCCCTGTGGCAGGTCCTTCAGAGGCAACTCTCTCCAGCCCTTGATCTTCGCCCAGTCCAGATCCTTCGGGAGCGACTCGACCGCCTTGACGTACAGGGGAAACGCGTCGCCCTCGGTCATCTCCTGCGGCCCGGGCAGGAACCGGAACTCGCCGCCCGATCCCTTCGGGGACAGAGGGTGCAGAACCAGCTTCTTCGTCCCCTCCGGGGCCGGTCCGCCGGACGCAGCCCAACAGCAGTGCCCAAACCAGAGCAGCAGCAAGCCCAGAGCAGGTCCCATCCGTTTCCTGTTCATGTCATCTCTCCTTTTCGCCGCTCTCGCCGATTTGTTGTTCGATTGCAGCCAACTGAGGTCCTTCTGCCGTGACGATGTGCGCACGGTCCGCCAGGATCAACCAGGGGAGGGACTGAACACCCCAGGTGAGCCGCATCGTCCGCTCGTCGGCAACAATCGTGCGAACCGGGAAGGCAATGTGCTTGTCCGCGATCCACTTGTCGAGTTCGGCCCGGTCCGCCGGGGCAGCCTGGATCGCCACGAGGGCGACGTCCTGCCGCGAAAACTGATCGGCCCGCTGTGCCATCTCGGCGATCATGTTTCGCGACGGACGCTGCTGCCAATCGAAGAAGCACAGCAGGACTCTCCGGCCCTCCCCATCGTTCGGCAACCCGCCATCGCCAAGAGCCTCGACAGGCAACGGTTTGCCCGCGAGCGAGGCATATCTCAGGTGAACCGCGTCCCGCCCCATGACGACCTTCACGTCCCGGTCGCCGCCTTCGGCCTCCAGAGTCCCCGTCTCCTCACGAACACTGGAGAACCCCGCCTGGATTCGCAGCGGGCCCTTGCACACTCGCCTGACGACGAATCGTCCCTTGGAGTCGGTCACTGGATACCTCGAAGGCTGCTTGGCGCCGTGTACAGCCACGGGCATGCCGGCGACCGGATTGCCCTCCGCGTCTACCACAATCCCGGTCACCGACTCGTCTGCCGGCGACAGGATGATCGGATCGATCTGCACACGAGCCCCCGGCTCGCCCACGATCGAGATTCTCTGGTATAGCCTCGTTCCATACCCGCAGGCGCTCACGGAGATCCGGTATTCGACGTCGCCCCCCGGGGGGACAACCGCCACGAGTTCGAAGCCGCCCTGGGAATCGGTGATGACCTCAGGGCCGTAGGGCGTCAGTTCCTGAGAAGCCCTCATGTGCAAGGCAACTCTTGCCGCGGGGATTCCGACGCCGTTCGGATTGACGATGCGTCCCGAGACCGCCAGGGCCGGCCTGAGTGTGATTCGAACGGGCTTGTCGTCGCACTCGACGTTGGCGGTTGCGGCCAGATTGTCCCTTGTGTAACGAACGATCCAATTCTTTCCAAAGGGACTGACCTCCGACGGGAAGGGCACCTCGAACCGGCCTGCTTCATCGGTCACACCGTCGTTCACCGTCGCGCCGCTGACAGGTCGTCCCTGTTCATCGACCACGACACCACAGACTCGCAGATACCGCCGCAGCGTGATCTGCAATTTCGCGGTTTGGCCCGCCGTAACGAAGACCTGCCCCTCGTACTGCCAGGGAGAATAGCCGTCAATTGTCCCGCTGAATCTGCACAAGCCGACGGGCGAGCGAAACCGCACGACGCCGCCGTCGCCAGTCCTTGCGTCCTTGTAGAAACTGGACTGCTCATCCTGGACGGCCTCCCAGAAGTAGACGGGCAAGTCTGAGATCGGCTCCCCTGTCCGCTCCTCGCGGGCTTCGATCTCGACCACACCACCTCGGCGCAGAGCGACCGTGATCTCCTGGGCATCCGGCCCCGCCGGAGTCTCGAATCGCACTCTCCGGTCCGCCAGGGCGGTCTCAAAGGGAGCAGAAACATCGATGTAATGTCGCCCCGGTGGGATGCCCTGGAACACGAATCGCCCGTCTTTGCCCGTGACGGTCGAAGCGGGAAGATAGGGATTCACAGGGTCGTGATCGATCATATCCGCATGAAGGACCATGCGTGCGTGCGCGACGGGTTCGTCGGTGCCGGCTTCGACCACTCGTCCACGAACTGTCGCTTCCTCAGGTACCACCAGACGGACATCCGTTCGACCGGCCTCGAAGCCGGAGACAGTCAGCCTCTGTGGCGTGTACGTATAGACCACAGATCGACCTGGGGTTTCGACCCGGAAGTCCGAACTCACGTCGGCGCCGAGATTGTCGAAATGGAAACGCCCCTGGCCATCTGTCTCGACCACGAGCCACGCCTCGGGACCCAGAATAGGTCTCTGCTCCAGGCGACGCAGATAGGTGGTCTTGGGGGCCGCGAACACCTTCGCTCCGCTCACGGGACGCCCGCTCGCATCGACGACCACGCCGGCCAGCACACAGGGTCGCTCCAGCACGATCACGTTGTCAGCGGGTCGCATCAGGACGTCCCAGCCGAGGGCCAGTCCTTCCTTGCGGACCACAGCGAAGACATGGTACAGAGGATGGACACTGCCTTGGAAGGCAAATCGGCCTTCCGCGTCCGTCCGTGCGATCCGGTCCCTCAGGCGAACGAGCTTGCGGTCGGTCGAGGAATCGTGGACCTCCTCGTAGAGGGCGACCTCGGCCCCTTCGACGGGCCGAGCGAGGTAGTCCAGCACCCGCCCGGAGACGGTCTCCTGCCGGCCTGCCGGAGCCGATCCGCCCAAGCAGAGGGACAGAGCAACTGTGAATGCGCCTATGGCCGCTTGCATCCGTTCACCCGTGATCGATCTGGGTTTCTCCTTGTGCGACGACGCCGCACGCTTTGTGCAACTCACTCGCAGTGGTCACGCCGGACTCGACGAGGGCCCTGCCGTTCTCCAGAATGCCGACGTGGCCTTTCGTCTTGAGCAGAGTCTCCAGTTTGTCCAAGTCCGCCTTGGCGAGGATCGCCTTGCGGAGTTCACCGTCGAGCTGGACCATCTCCGCGATTAGCGTGCGACCGTGAAAGCCGGTGCCCAGACAGGCGGGGCAGCCGACCGCTTCATACCGGCCGTTGTCGCCCTGCTTCCTGCAACGCTCGCACAGCCTGCGAACCAGCCGCTGGCTTACAACAGCGGAAATACTGGAAGTGACTTGATATGGCTCGATGCCCATCTCGAGCAGTCGCAGCAGCGCCCCGGCGGGCGTGCCGCTGTG
This sequence comes from Sedimentisphaerales bacterium, assembly GCA_034678485.1. GTDB lineage: Bacteria > Planctomycetota > Phycisphaerae > Sedimentisphaerales > Anaerobacaceae > PLanc-01. The sequence goes on from JAXDBU010000050.1 coordinate 50,150, forward strand.
CATCGTGCTCATCAGCAGATGGCCGGTCAGACCCGCTTCGATCGCGATCTTCGCGGTCTCCGCGTCGCGGATTTCGCCAATCATCAGGACCTGCGGATCCTGGCGGAGCAGCGAGCGGAGGGCGGTGGGAAACGTCATCTGACCGTGCGGCGTGATCGGCACCTGCGTCACCCCGTCGATCCGGATCTCGACCGGGTCCTCCAGGGTCACGATGCTCTTGCCCGGCAGGGTCTTGGCGATATAGCGAAGCACGGCGGCCAGCGTCGTGCTCTTGCCGCTGCCGGCCGGACCGGTCACCAGGAGAACACCCTGGTTCTGGACCGCAATGGCCTTGAGCGCCAATTCGATGGATGCGGCAAAACCCAGGTGTTCCAGGTCCAGCAATTCCTCGTTCCGATAGAACAGACGGACCACCGCCCGTTGCCCATAGATGGTCGGGAAGATCGCCAGACGGACGTCGTGGACCTTGCCGGTGGCCTCGCCATCCAGATCGAGCCGACCTTCCTGGGGGATATCGTTGCGATAAGTCAACAGGCCGCCGAGGACCTTGAGACGGGCGACGATGTTCTCGGCCACCGCAGCCGGGAAGCTTTCCACGGGATTGAGCATGCCATCCAGGCGGTATTTGACCTTCAGATCGGCGCCTGTGGGTTCGAAATGGATGTCGCTGGCCCCGGCGGCAACGGCCTTCGCAAGCAGCTCATCCACGATCTCCACCACGTCCTGGGCCTGGAACCGCGATCCAGGAGGGTGCATCGGACGGTTCTTTCTCATGGCGACACGCGGTCAGAATTCCTTGTTTGTTTTCTGTTCTGCTCTTGCGCCTGTTTAGACGCGCACCGGCGCCCGGTGTTAATCAGACGGATATTTTTTTGGACTTGGCACGCTTCGTGTGTTAACATCAAGGGTCGCGGCACGTCCTAATACGTCAGAATACAGGATCGTTTGACGGTGTCTATGTTCGACCGGGCCATTCAGTACGACCTCCTGTGGGACCGTACGGCATCCGAGGCCGTGGAGGAGAACCAGCGGTGGATTCTCACCGCCATGCACCGGTACGGCCATGAGCTGGTCACCCTGCTCTGGCGGATCCTGGGCAACGAACAGGATGTGTGCGATGCATACCAGACGACCTTTCTGCGTTTGGCCCATCACGAGGGGGGCCGCAAACCCCGATGGATCAAAGCGTACCTGTTTCGTACGGCCAGCAATGCGGCTGTTTCCATGCTGCGTCAACGAATCACCGAGCGAAAGACCCTGTCGAACCTGACACAAACCGGTGAACAGGAACCGGCGACTGAAGTGGACTTCGACGCCAGGCACCTGGCCGAAAACCTCCGCTCCCACATCGCCCAACTGCCCGAGCATCTGCGAAACGTGATCATGCTTCGCGATCTCGGCGAGTTGTCCTATGCCCAGGTCGCTCGAATCATGGGTGTATCGACCGGCACGGCTCGCGTGTATCGATGTAAGGCCGTGCAAATGCTGGCGATGTGGGTGGATGAAGAGGAGAACCGATGAGACTCCCGACACAGGGGCAGACAACTCGTTCGCATGAAGACGGCCCATCGCTCCACCGGCATGAGGGGATGCGGGGCCGCCTGGTGGATTTCGCGAATCGCCGGTTTGGTCCTGCGGCTCCGTGGGTGCAGCGGCACGTCGCCAACTGTCCCAGATGCCAGCGACGGCTTGCTGCGCTGGGCAGGGTGGATCTCGCGTTGTCGGTCATCAAATCGCAGCCGCATCGGCTCGACCTGCTGACGCGGGCCAACCACGCTGCGATACACATGCTCAGTCGTCCATTGCGCCAGGCCGCGGAGGCGGACAAGCTCGACCAAGCAGGACCCGCTCCTTCTCCGTCCGAGCGATGGACCGGCTCCCAGAACGCCCTCGTCAACATGGCAGCGTGTCTGGCCGTGCTGGTCCTCGCCAAGGCGGGGATCTTCACCTCCCTGGACAAGGCGCACACCTGCGGCCGGGCCGCCATGAAACAGTACTACACGAATCATGCCGGCGAAGACCTTGCCAACGAGGTCTTCAAGACCTGAGACTACTGCACGTAGACCGTGATCGTCGGCAACGGACCGTCGAAGTACACAATACCCGAATCCGTGATGAGGTTCGGCCAGTCGCCCTCCACGACCCACATGGCCTCCGATCCGGTTGCATGGGTGATCGTATCCGTTTCCGCCGGAATCTCCGTCGGGGTCTCCGATTCCGACGCGCTGGATCGGCGATGGGTCTTGTCTCTGTCGAGCTCGTCCAGGAGTTCGTCCACCATGCGATAAGCAAGGAAAGTCGAGCCGCCCAGCTCCAGGATCGAACCAATCACGCCTTTGTCTTCGAATGCAGTCTTGTAGTCGTCCATGTTGGCGAACCCCTTCATCTGGGCACAATTGGTCGCGAACTCCAGAGGAACCAGCAGGATCCAGTCCATCGCCCGCTCCGTGCTCTCCTTCTTGCCGGCCACCAACTGCACGGGCGCACGGACCAGGTTCGTAGCGGCCTGCCCCACGTGCTTGACGAGTTCCATGATGTCTTCGATCACCATGCCGACACAACCTGTGACATTGTCGAAATAGCCCCAGGTCACGGCATTGCCGACCTCTTCGGTCGTTTTCCAGACGCCCCCGACCGTCCGGCCCGTGAAGATCAGCGGGCGAACGAGCGGATGGTTGTCCCCGTAGACCTCTTTGATCGGATCCGGCAGGGAATCGAACGCAATCAGATCGGCGAGGGAGTACAGTCCGTCGGCGAGGCTGATGGCGGTCTCGCCGGCGCGTTGCGGCACCTTGCCCGGCTCGTCGAGGAGTCCCTTGCCGTCATTGACCCGAAACGGCATGGCCCGATCCGAGCCATAGCCGAGAATGAACACGTTGACGCCGTCACCGATGGCCAGGCCCGCTCTCTCCAGCGCGCGTTTCAGACTCTGACCGGAATCGCGCGCCCCTTCCTTCACTGCATGAGCCCGATACTTGTCCAGATCCGATCCCAGGGACCACGGCGTTCGCTCCGGCGGCACATTCGGCTCCCCCGCCGTGACGGACGGATCGATGACGAGCTTCTCCACGAGATTGGCGGGAGTCGGCGTCGTCCACAAGGTCAGACCGGGTTTGGCGGACATGAGCGCCTGATTCAGCGGACTGACCGCCGTGCTCGTGCGCTGCTTGGTCGGAGTCGCCGGCGCCGTTGGACCCGCCGGAACCGTATCGGTCTTGCCGTTCTCGATGGGCTCAGACGAGATCGGCGACTTGGCAGTTTGCGATGCTTCCCAATGCTCCATCGCCCGTTGGGCCGCCTGATTGTCCGGGGACAACCCATTCCACACCATCATGGCGGGTACCTGTGCGACTGGCTCGTTCTTCAATGCTCCCTGTTTTTCCGGACCCGGCACGGTACAAGGGGTCTTCGCGGAGCCGGCGGCTGATGCCGGGACAAAACCGGCAGACACGACCGGCTTCGACGGCGAAGCGTTCACGCGGAGGAACCCGCTCTTAGGGGCTTTCTGCGTCGCTATTCCCTTCATGAGAAGCTTCTTCCCGTCGGAGGAGCTCAGCTTGAGCGCCAGTTCCGCCATGTATGATTGCGGATTGAGCGGGTCCTGGATCGGGCCGCCCGCATAGCCGGGAGAGGAACCGGCGCCACTGCTGCCCGAGTCACCCGACTCCCCGGCGAGACAAACGTTGGCCGCGCCGGAAAGCACCAGCAAGCCGACGAGCCGGACAATGCACAGAGCCCTCACGCAAGTGAGGAGCTTCGAAGGACCGCCGGGGCGGCCGGCAGTCCCGGCCGACGAGTCCCCCGAACAAGGCTTGGCTTGCTGAAATGCCCGTTTTGCGTTCATTCACCCCCCTGCAATGTCAGTCCGCCAGGCACAGCCTGCCTGGCTTCCAGACCGCGTTCTGCCCCCGGTTTCGCAGCGATCCGCTGCCGACGGCGGGCCACCATGTGGCCTGTTTCATGCACGGCCCTCACGGCTATGGGACCTGATACACAATCCGTCGGGTCGGAAATCAACCACCTCCCGTGACGAACAGTGCCGGACCTCCCTGCGAAGTCGTGTGCCGGCTACCCCAGCCGGTAGCGATCCACCCCAATTCGATGTCTGCATTCTATCATTTCGATGCCCGGAAGTCAAGCGGAAATCCCGACAGCGACCGTAATGTGTCACCCTCTCAAAGAGGACTTTCGTTTGTCTTTGCGTTCGTGCGGGTTCGTCCCTATAATCACATCCCGATACAGGCATCTCAAGGGATGTCGGATACACGTGCCGCGGGTGCCTTCTCTTTGGGAAAGACCAGTCGCTGCACAGGATATGGAAAGGAGATTGCCTTGGTCGAGAACGCGATGATCATCCTGGCATACAAACGGACCTTCATGATCTCTTTGGTTCTGGCGGTCGCAGGGAGCGCCCAGATCCCGCCGCAGTCGTCCATCATTACCTCCGGGCCTTATCTCCAGCACGCGACCAGGACGGGCGTCACGATCCTGTGGGAAACGAAGGAGAAAGCCTCGTCCCTGGTCGAGTACGGCGAGCAGACCCCGCTGACAAGCCGGATTTCCGGACCTGCCGACTGCGACATGCACGAGGTGCGGATCGAGAACCTCAGAGCCCAGACCAACTACTTCTATCGGGTCATTTCGACAACCGCCTCCGGCGGAGAATCCGTCAGCGACGTGTACAGCTTTCAGACCGCGGTAGAGGAACAGACGGCGTATGCCTTCGGCGTCGTGAGCGACACGCAGACCAATCCGCCTGTCTGGGGCCGAATCGCCAAGCTGGTCTTTGCAGAGCGTCCCAACTTCGTGATTCATGCCGGCGACATCGTAGGCGATGGACCGAAACGAGAGCAATGGACCGACCACTTCCTCAAGCCGGCGCACGAACTGATGAGCCGGGTGCCGATCTTCGCCATCCTGGGCAACCACGATCGGGACCACGAGAACTATTATCGGTACATCTGCAATCCGGCCCCGGAGTACCGTTACAGCTTCACTTACGGCAACGCCCAGTTTCTCATGATCGACACCAACCGCGACGTCGCCGTCGGCAGCGAGCAGTACGAGTGGCTTGAACAGGAGCTGGCCAGGTCCAAGGCGACGTGGAAGTTCGTGGTGCACCATCATCCGCCGTACAGCTCCGACGAGAACGACTACGGGGACACGTGGAAGGGCCGGCAGTCCCCTCGCGGCGATCTGAAGCTCCGCCCGTTGGTCGGTCTCTATGAGAAGTACGAGATCGACATCTGTTTCTTCGGGCACATCCACGACTACGAGCGGACCTGGCCGATCCGCGCAGACCGAATCGATCCCAATCGGGGCGTGATCTACCTCCAGGTCGGAGGCGCCGGCGGTGGGCTGGAGAACTACGCGCCAACCCGGTCCTGGTTCACCGCCAAAGTGCATCGCGACCATCACGTCGCGTTCGTCAGCGTTTGCGGCAAGACCCTGCACCTCCAGGCGATCGACCAGAACGGCAGCCTGTTCGATCAGATCACGCTGGACAAGTGACATCGGGATCGTCTGGGCTCTGCGCGGTTGCTGTCTCTCACGGGCTTGAGCGGGTGAGACCCTTCGTCCTCATTCATCTCTCATCAGCTCGACCACCTCATGGACGTCTTCGGCGCCGATCAAGGCTCGGCAAAAGGCCTTCGAACGGGCCAGTCGGGCCACGTCCGCCAGGGCCTGCACGTGGGGGCCCGACTGATCGGGCGAGCCGACGAGAAGGAAGAAAAGCTTCGCCGGCTTGCCGTCCAGGGAGTTGAAGTCGATCCCCTGCGGTGCGATTCCGATGGCAAGCTGCAGACTGGAGACCGCGGCGGTCTTGCCGTGAGGGACCGCGATGCCCTCCTCCAATCCCGTGCTCTGCTTGTACTCCCGTTCCTGCACGGCCTGGAGCACTGCGTCGTAGTCCTGAATCCGGCCGGCATCCCTCAGGATTCCGACGAGCTCCCGCAATACGCCCGGCTTGTCCGTCGATCCCAAGGGTACTTTGATGATTTCCGGAACAACCAAATCAATGAGCGCCATGACACGCTTCTCCTGCTACCTGTTCATATGAGACGATTATGCCCGTTCAACACCCATGTTGTCCGAGTGACTCATACATCTCGTAGACACGATCCTCGTCTTTGACGATCAGTACGGAACAGGGCGTCGCGCGCAACGCCCGCTCGACCTCGTCGTAGCACTCGTCTCTTCGACTTCGGATTCGCGACAGTTCCCCGACGACGAGGAGATCCACGTCGTGTTTCTTGACGGCCTCCACAATCTCCCTGTGCACGCTTCCTCTGCCTTTGTTCCGAATGACCGGCACACCTTTCCTGGCCGCCAGATCGCCGACGTAGTTGAGATACCGCTCGGCATCGGCTTCCATGTCGTGCTCGTATTCGACCTGCTCGTCCTGCAGAAAGATCCGTGCGCGGAGCAGCTCGTCCACCGCCGTGGTGTTGACGATGTAACACACGATGAGCTCCGCGCCGGAAAACGAGGCCAGGCAAATGGCGTATTGGACGCCGGTAATGGATGGCTCGCTGCCATCGACATAGACCATGATTCGCTGGATGGGCTTACGCACGATCGGCCTCCCTGGCTTTTCTTCGTTTCCTGTCCAGATTCTCCTTGACCATCTTCATGAGGGTGAACATGTCCCGCTCGTTTTCCTCGAGCCTTCCCTCGATGCCGCGAACGGCCTCTTTCAGGTCAGGAATGGCTATCTTCTCAAGAGCGTTCACCTTTCGGATCGTCCTCTTGACTTCGTTGGCCAGACGCAACACGGAGATTTTCAGCTCGGAGAGCTTGCCGAGCAGACGCAGGACCTCCTTGAACGACCGGATCGAGCCGTCAATCCAGAAGCTCGTGCCCATGGGACTGTAATAGGGACTGTGCTCCGTGAATTCGGTTTCCACGACGGGCAGGTTGACGCCCATCACCCGCCGGGAGCGCACGGTGATCGTCGTCCCGATGTTCACGGCGCCGGTCAGGTATTGCACCTTGAGTCGTCCCATGTCTAGAACGGCTTCCTCCAGTGCGTGGTACGCCTGCGCCAGCGCACGGTCCACCCGCTCCTGGTGATCCGCCGTCTGGTCCACCAGCGACAGGAGCTCGACGATGAGGATGTTCCGCTTCTGGTCCAGGAGTTCGTACCCCTGCTCCGCGAACTTCAGCTCGCTCCTGAGCCTCAGCAGATTCGTCTTGGTCGGCGCCCGATCTGACTGTGCCATGGTATTCCCTGCTACGCCCCGTAGTACTTCTCGATCTCCTCTTCGGTGATTCGGTGCAGCTCGCTGGTGGGCAGGAGTCTCAGGACCTCCCAGCCCAAGTCCAGCGTCTGCTCGATGCTTCGGTTCTCATCTTTACGCTGCGAGATGAACTTCTGCTCGAACGTCTTTCCAAATTCGAGATAATTATGGTCGAGCGGCGTCAGCTCCTCCTCGCCGATCACGGACGCGAGGTTGCGAACGTCCTTCACATGGCTGTACGCCGCGAAGAGCTGGCTCGCCAGGTGCGGATGATCGCCGCGGGTCATACCCTCCCCGATCCCGTCCTTCATCAGTCGCGAGAGCGAGGGGAGGCCCGCCACCGGCGGATAGATTCCCCTCCCATCCATCTCCCGCTCGAAGACGATCTGCCCTTCCGTGATGTAGCCCGAGAGGTCCGGGATCGGGTGCGAGATGTCGTCGTTGGGCATGGTCAGGATGGGCAGCGAGGTAATGGAGCCGGGGTGGTCCTTGATCATCCCCGAACGCTCGTAGAGCTCCGCGAGGTCCGAGTAAAGGTATCCGGGATACCCCTTGCGGGACGGGATTTCGCCGCGGATGGTGGAAATCTCCCGCAGGGATTCGCAATAGTTGGTCATGTCGGTCAGGATGACCAGGACGTGCATCCCCACGTCGAAGGCCAGGTGCTCCGCGAGGGTGAGAGCCGTCCTCGGCGTGATCAACCGCTCGATGGATGGATCGTCCGCCAGAGACAGGAACAGTGCGACGTTATCGAGCACCCCGCTCTCCTCGAACGAATTCGCGAAGAACCGCGCCACGTCGTGCTTGACCCCCATGGCCGCGAACACCACGGCAAATTCCGTGTCCGCCCCGCGGATCCTGGCCTGACGGGCGATCTGGGCGGCCAGCTCGTTGTGCGGGAGGCCATTCCCCGAGAAGATGGGGAGCTTCTGACCGCGGATGAGGGTGTTCATGCCGTCGATGGCGGAGATGCCGGTCTGGATGAAATCCCGCGGGTACTGTCGGGCCGTGGGGTTGATGGCCATGCCGTTGACGTCGCGTTCCACCTCGCCCCGGGGCGACGGCCCGCCGTCGATTGGAAACCCCAGGCCGTTGAAGACCCGCCCCAGCATCTCGTGCGAGACCGGGAGGGTGAGCGGCTCGCCGCGGAAGCGGACCCGCGTATCGGGCAGCGCCAGGCTGGCGGTCCCCTCGAAGATCTGGGCCACGACCGCGTCGGTCGAGGACTCCAGCACGATCCCCAGGCGGACGTTCCCACGTCGATCGACGCATTCGATCAGCTCCCGATACCCCACAGGATGGGTCCGGCCGACGAACACAAGGGGTCCGTCGATCTTGTCGACGCCGATATACTCACGTCCCGACAGAAGACGTTTGTTTCTCATCTCGGGCATGCAGGGCCTCCAACTGGTCCATCGCTCGTTCCACATGGGCTTCGATCTTGTCGAAGCCCGAGAGATCGTCGTTGGGAAGAGAGAACTTCATTCGCATGATCTCGTGATGGACTTTCTGCTTCTTGAGTTCGATGAGGGTCGCGCCGTTCCGAATGGCCGCGTAGCCGCGCTTCCAGTATGCGACGATAATGTGCAACATCTTCGCCTGTTTGGGAACGACCGAGAAGGCATCGATCCGGTCATAGGCGTTCTGCTGCAGGAAGGCGTTCTTGAACAGCGTGCACACCTCCAGGATGAATCGCTGCGTATCGGGCAACGCATCGGGTCCGACCAGCTTGACCACCTGCTGCAACCGAACCTCGCGATGCAGCAGGTCCATGATCTCGGTTCGGTCGGCGGCCCATTCGACGCCGACCTGTCGCTCCCACCACGGGATCACGTCGCCGAGGTATTCGCTGTAGCTGTCGAGCCAGGAGATGGCGGGGTAGTGCCTCGCGTTGGCCAGGCCGCGGTCGAGTGCCCAGAAACAGCGGATGAACCGCTTCGTGTGCTGCGTCACCGGTTCCGAGAAGTCGCCGCCGGGCGGTGACACCGCTCCGATGATCGTGACGGAACCACGACCGGCGCCGAGCGTCTCCATCGAGCCCGCCCGCTCGTAGAACTCCGCGATCCGGGTCGGCAGGTACGCGGGGAACCCCTCCTCCGCCGGCATCTCCTCCATGCGTCCCGAGAGTTCGCGAAGCGCCTCGGCCCATCGCGACGTCGAGTCCGCCATGACCGCGACGTCATAGCCCTGGTCGCGGAAGTACTCTGCCATGGTGATTCCGGTATAGATGCTGGCCTCCCGCGCCGACACGGGCATGTTCGACGTGTTGGCGATCAGGATGGTTCGTTCCATGAGCGACCGTCCGGTGCGAGGGTCCACCAGCTTGGGAAACTCCGTCAGGACGTCGGTGATCTCGTTGCCTCGCTCGCCGCAGCCGATGTACACGATCAGATCGGCGTCGCACCACTTGGCAATCGCCTGCTGCGTCATCGTCTTGCCGGTGCCGAACCCGCCCGGGATGGAGATGGTGCCCCCCTTGGCCGCCGGGAACAGGGTGTCGATCACCCGCTGACCGGTGACTAATGGAATATCGAGAGCCAATCGCGTCCGAACCGGGCGCTGCACGCGGATGGGCCATCGGTGCATCAGAAAGAGATCTTGCGTCCGTGCGTCGGGGGTCCTCAGCACCGCGATCCGATCCTCCACGGAATAATCCCCTTCCGCGACAATCGACTCGAGGACACCTTCGACGCCCGGCGGAACGAGGATCCTGTGAAGGACGTTTCCGGTCTCCTGGACCGTGCCCAGGCCCGCGCCGCCCCGGAGGCGGTCCTTCCCTTTGGCGGACGGGACGAAATGCCACTTCCTCCGGCGATTCAACGAGGGGACCGTGATGCCCCGCCGGATGTAGATATCCGACACGGCGCGGATCGCTTCCAGGGGTCTCTGAATCCCGTCGTAGATCGTACCCACCATGCCGGGACCCAGTTCCACCGACAGCGGCATGCCGGTCCCGTAAACGGGATCGGACGGCGCAATCCCGGTCGTGTCCTCGTAGACCTGGACGACGGCGCTGCCGGCTTCGAGCTTGACCAGCTCGCCGATGAGCCCTTCCTCGCCGACCCGGACCAGCTCGAACATCTGGGCGTCGCTGATTCCCATCACCTCGATGACGGGGCCGTTCACCCGCTTCACACGTCCTATGATCCTTTGCGTCATGACTGCTCTTCTCGATTCCCAACTCGATTTCAGCGGAATGGAGGATTACACCCGACAGATATCTGGAGGACAGCGTGCGTCGCGTCTGTCATCCTGAACGAAGCGCAGCGGAGTGAAGGATCTGGCCTGCGACCGAGAGAAACACCCCGATCTCGGCCCAGATCCTTCGGCTTCGCCTCAGGATGACAGATCCGCAATTGCACCAGTTTCTTCTCCAAATCAGTACAGTCCATTTCGCAGAACTCTATCCATCCGCAAACAGACAATCGTGTATCATCCCGTCGATCCTGCGACGGCTCCGCAGCATCCGCGTCTTGACCTGGTTGTTGAAGGCCGTGCGCTGGTCGGACGCCGTCAGGACAACCCCCTGCGCCATCAAGGGCGGCGAAACGGACAACACCAGAGCAACCTGCGCACCGGCAGTTGCCCGCACTCTCTCAGCGGCCTCCGAGAGCAACCCCTCGTCGATCAGGACCCGTTCCTTCTCCGACGCGTTGACCTCGGCACGGCGTGCATCCAAACCGATGGCCGCCTCCGCGATCCAGCTCACAAGGGCGGATCGATACTCAGGGGCATCGATCATGGCGGCCAACCGTTTCTCGACCCGATCCAGGATATCCTGCACCACGTCGGCCCTCTGACGCAGCGACCGGCGCTTCACTTCCCGCTGGGCAGTCCAGAGCGTCTTCTTGCGAATCGACTCCGCCTGCTCCTGCGCTCTGAGCCGGGCGTCGTTGCGGATGGACTCCACCTGCTGTCGCGCGTACCGTCGTTTCTCCTGGGCCTGGGCCTCGGCCTCTTTCAAGATTCCCGCAGCCTCCGCCTGGGCGTCGGACTCGATGTCCGAGATCAGTGCGGCCTTGTCCTGCTCTGGTGGTTCCATGCGATGCTGCACCCTGTCACAAACGTATTCCGATGGCCGTGTTGACCAAGTCCCTGATCCCCGGCCGGTCCGGTTGTCTGCCCTTGCGATCCGGGATCTCTACGATGAGCGGAAAGCTCTCCGTGAACAGGAACCGGTCCACGAGCGGCCGAATCATGTCGGCAACACGCTCCGTGATGATGATGATGCCGACCTCCCGTTCATCGAGCACCGCGAGAAAGGCGCGGTGCGCTTCCTCGGGGTCCCGTACCGTCCTTCCCGACACCCCGACCATCTCGAAACCGAGCACCGCGTCGTCGTCCCCTATGATCGAGTACTTCATGAGATCGCTACACCTTGCCAAGAATCATCAGGGCCGTGATAAAGCCGAACACGACGAGTCCCTCCGCCAGCGCCACGAAGATCAGCGCCTGGCCGGCAATCTGTGGCTTTTCCGCCACCGCACCCATCGCGGCGGCGCCCACGTGCGAGATGGCAATTCCGGCGCCGATCGCACCCAGTCCGAAGGCAATCGAAGCCGCGATCAGGCCGTACTTGACGTTCTCCGGCGGCTTCACGACCTGCGCAGCGGTCTCCGGCGCCTCGCCGGTCGCTCCGAATAGATTGGTGCAGAACACTGTCGCAACGATGGCCATCACCGTCGCCAGCATGACAATGCTCTGGGTAATCTTCAGCTTCAGCTTGCTTTCCGCATCATCCATAGGCTCGACCCTTTCCCTACCACTCGCTATCCAGCGAGATTGGCGTGTACAATTTCCCGGTTCCATGAAAGAACTTCGTGAAGAACTCATAGTAACTCAACCTCAACGCCTGGATTCCCGCCGAGAGACCTTCCAGGGCAATCACCAGGATATTGCCGAGGACGAGAATGAGAACCGAGGCCACTCCCGAAGTCATCTCGGCCAGAGTGAAAAAGCTGATCATCAGGCAGACGTGAGCGATGCCCAATCCGGCGACTCGCATGAAGGAGAGCGTATTGGAGAGGTACCCGCTGAAGATCTCCAGCAGCTCGACCACCCAGTGCATCAGCACGTTCAGTGCGCCCAGGACGGGATTCGTCCGAGAAGCCGAAGACTCACCCTCGTGACGCCAGTGGCGGCACGGCTCCTTCAGCAGTAACAGGAGCGCAGGCAGCCCGGCCAGAAGGAACAGCCGCCCACGCGACGGGAACGCCCCGTAGTCGTGCGAGATCAGATAGGAGGCGATGTAGATCCCGCCTGCGTAGATCCACGCGCCGAGGATGCCGCCTTTATCGAAGATCAACTCCATCCATTTCCCCGTCCGGATAATGTTCACCCAGTTGAACAGCAGGCCGACCCCAATGACGGAAATGCCGAAGTAGATCGTGATGGCCAGAATGTCGAACACGTCGTCCACAACGGCGCCTTCCGGCCGGTGACCCGCGATGATCCCGTGGAAGTCGAACCAGAGCGGATCGAGGAGCACCATGCCGAAGAAAGACCCGAACAGGGCGCCGAAGAACACGGAGGACAGGCCGCACCAGATAATCAGCCACGAAAGCCGACGCCAGCCCACTCCGGCCGCTCGCATCCTGGGCAGAAGAACACCCAGGACGCCGAGAGCCACCAGAACGAGGCCCTGACCGACATCCGCAAAC
>JAXDBU010000051.1:0-13864 GCA_034678485.1 Sedimentisphaerales bacterium
CCTCGTCCACTCGCCAGTAATAGGTCTGGCCGGGAGTCAGACCGGCCTCGTAAGGAGGTGCGTCTCCGATCGTGAGCGAGCTGCTCGTCGTGCTGATCGGCTCGACCGTGCCGGCGTTCACGTCGTCGAAGCTGTCACTGAAGTAGACGTTGTGCGAGGTCGCCAGATCACCGGCCCGCCACTCGAGCGGCGCGGTTCTCTGAAGGAGCATCGCACCGTCGCCGGGCACGGGCGTGGCGGCCTTCAGGAAGGTCGGATCGATGCCGCCGTGAAGTTCGTTGACTTGCTCGGCCGTCAGTATGCGGTCGTAGATACGGACGTCGTCGATCTGCCCGTTGAAGTAGGAATAGCCGTCCTTGCGACTGCCGATGCGGACCGGCTCGTCGTTCAGGATGGCGAAGGTCGTGGTCTGGGCGGCGCCGCCGGCAGATGAGCCGTTGATGTAGAACTCCACGCGGCCGCCTTTCTCGAACGTCACGACGACGAGGTACCACTGCCCGGCGGTGATCGCGGTGGTGGATGTATACGTGCTGTACTCCTCGCCCTCCGAAGTCTGGTGGAGCAACTCCAGCACTCCGGTTGTCGGCGCGACGCGGAATTCGTAGTTACCCGAGAAGTTGATCCCCGCCGTGCCGCTGGGTGACTTGCAGACGAGGAAGTAGTGCACGTTGAGGTCGGCCAGGTTCACCCACGCGGTGATGCTCAACGTGCTGTCCATGTCGAACGCCGGGTCTTCGGGCACTTCCACCATGCCGCCCGAGCCATCGAAGCTCAGGGCTCCCGAGCCGACCTTGCCGGCTACCCACACCGGGTCGCCGACCAACGTGCCGTTGAAGTTGTTTCCGGAGCTGTCGGCAGCCGTCGTGCCGCTGCCGTCGTCGAACCGCCAGTGGCCCACCGGCCCGGCCTTGGCGGAACCGACACACAAACCCAACAGGGCAACACAACAGATACACAATACTCTCTTGCGATTCATCGTGCGATCCTCCCATCTGCGACTGTGTGATTGATCGGAGTTGACGTGGTATGTGAACTGCCTGGACTGTATGAGTGTGTCCCACCTCCTTCCTGCACTTCCCGTCGGACACAGGGCCATCCAACGGTTCAGTCGGTTCACCCTTTGTCGGTTGTTTCCCCTGCGCAACATCCGCTGTTGCAGACCTGCGAACCGTCTGCGATGACCCTATCATTATCAGCAATCCGGCTCCGATTCACCAGAAGAAATGGCATCGTTTTGCGACAATCTTCGCTTGGGGTGCGACAAGCTTTGCGATATCTCGGAAGCACGATGTGCTCCTGTGTGTGAGAGCATCGCCAAGAACCGTGCTGTTGATCTCAGTTCTGCCGGCGGTGCAGTAAGAGTCGCCCGTTGTGCCCACGCAAGGCCCGTGCCTGCTGCCGGAATGGAAACGTCCGCGATGCGTCCGGTTCCTCTGCCGGTCCCGGATCAGCCCTTGAAATGCGACTTGGGTGTTGCCGAGATTGACGACTTTGCCGAGGCAGCGGATGGAGAAAGGGGTCGCACCCTCCTGGGGTCGGCCGGCAGGGGGGATTGTCGTTGACATCCGCAAGTGGTATACTCTATGGCATGTCGAATCGATCCGAGTCAATGTGTGACACACGACGGGGGCGGAAGGTATCCAAGTGTGTCGGAGGCAGGAAATGAAGGTGCGAAGAGGATTCACCCTGATCGAGTTGCTCGTGGTCATCGCGGTCATCGCGCTGCTGATGAGCATCTTGATGCCCGCGTTGCAGCGGGCCCGCGAACAGAGCCGACGGCAGTCCTGCGCCAGTCAGGTCCGCCAGCATTGTCTTGCCTTCACCATGTACGCGGACGATTACGGCGGGCGGCTTCCTCTGCCCGACACCGCCGGCGGCTGGCTCTGGGACCTGGATGTGGACGTCGTCAACTTCATGCTCCAGACGGGGATGACCAAGGAGATGTTCTACTGCCCGTCAAACAGCGTGATGCACCCGAACCTGGACCACTTCTGGACCTTCAGCGCAACGGTCGAAAGCGACAAGCGACTGACAGGCGGCTTCATCGTGTCGGGCTACTGCTACGTCCTGGCACTGACCACCAGCGCAGGGGCGCGCCCGGAGATCCTGAACAACTCGAACAAGGGCAAGATCTGGTGCAAGACGATCAATGAGAAGCAGCCTGCTCTGCACGAGCTCACCGTGGACGCGACGCTGTGTGCCTGGGACCAGCGAGGGAAGGCCTACCCGAACGGCAACTTCGGCCTGGTGGCCGGCGGAACGTACGACCAGGTGCATCTGTACGACCGCACGAGCCACTTGAAGAACGATGCCCTGCCGACCGGGATGAACATCGGCTTCCTCGACACGCACGTGGAGTGGCGCCATTTCAATCCCGATTGGGAGTCCGCCGAGTACCTGTTGGTCGACGACATCCCGAAGCCGCGTTATGGCGGCACCCGCAGGTTCTGGTGGTAGGGGCCGGCGTCAGTTTGTCGTGTCGGTCAGGAGATGCGTGGTGGTCAGGTTCGTGGTGGAGCCGGTGTAGAGGTTCCTCCACGTCATCGCGATCTCGGTTGGCCGACGCCGGAGGCTGATGAGAACGTGCTGATAGGCTCCGAGTGTGACTGAATTGACCGGCATGCCCTCGATCTCTCCTATCAGTTCCTTCGGGCCGGCGTTCTCCAGGCGGAGAAAGACCGTGCCGTCTCCCGTATTGCTGACGCGAACATCGACCATATTCGCCATGAGCAGTTCGAGGACCCCCTGGTGCCCGCAGACCATATTGTTGAAGCAGGCCAGGGTCCGCCCGGCGCGGAGGGCTTCCATCACGCCGGCTACCGTCCGTTCCTTGACGAGGACGAGTGTCGTGGCCTGCTCGGCGTTGCCGCGGGCGCCGTGCACGTCGGAATTGGCAAAGATGGTCAGGCCGTAATCGACCGCCCAATCGAACGCGAAGGGGTACCACCAGGTTCCGAGGTTGAAGACGGTGTTCCAACCCGAGCCGACGACGTCGTTCTTCACCTCGATGCCCTGAAGGAACCCCTGGCGGATTCCCCAGAGTATGGGCACTCGCAGTCCGACGTGTGGGTGGGCATAGAGGGTGAAAGCGCCCGCAGCGATCAAGCGACCCCATTGATCCTGATAGAATACCTGCGACTGTCCTTCCGTCTCGGCCCACTGATGCGAGTTCTGCGGCACGCAACTGGCAGAGAAGTCGAGCGCAACGATGTGCTCGTTGCCGCTGATCCCGGTCTCCATGCCGCGAATCAGCAGGATGCCCAGGGCGTCGGCCATGGAGCGGGCCTCTTCGTAGGCAGTGAAGTTGCCGTGGTCGGTGATGGCGATCACGTCGTAGCCGTATTGCCATGCCTCCACAACGCGATCGGCGGGGGACAGCGAGCCGTCGGAGTGGATCGTGTGCATATGGAAGTCGCCGCGAAGGACTTCGTAGCAGACCGACTCGACGCTGTTTGTGTCGGCCGGTGGGTCGAAGATCGCAGGAAACGGGGCTTCCTGGCGGACGAACTGCCCGCCTGCCCAGGCGGTCGAGACCTGCCAGGATGCCATGTGCACCAGTAGGACGAACGCTGCGAACGGTATATGGGACACGATCCCCCGACACGCGCTCCGTCGGTTCTCATGGGTTCTCTGCTCGATATTCATTGTAGCCACTGTGAATCTCCAATCCGACAAGAACCTCATAGGATTGCCGTTTCCTGCTGCGGCTCAGAGCGGCGCCCGGAGACAAGCCGAAGGAGTTGGGCAGGGTCCAGGAAGTCTCTCTCGGTTGGAGAGCCGTCCCGGCCCTGCCCATCACACAGCTTTCCTCTGGGTGGGCGCCCAGAGCACTCACGGGCAGAGCCTGTCTTCGCCAGGACAAGGGCTGCCCGTTCTCCTATTCCTTCTCAATGGTTCGCGAGCCAGAGGACCTCCTCGTCGGTCAGCGCCAGACTGTAGAGGCGCACCTCGTCAATCTTTCCGTGGAACCAGTAGTTGTTCTGACCGATGTCCCACCCGATGCAGAGGTCCTGAGGGGGTGTGATCGCGTCGACCGGCGGCGTGGCCATCGCCCAGGTTCCCCCCGCGTCCACGGAGATCTTGTGGAGATTCTGATCCCGGTCGAGCACGGCCGTCACGAAGAACCACTCTCCCAGCGGCACGAGGATGAAGGGCGTGTCCACCCGCTTGGGCAGGGTGCTTCCCAGCATGAATTTGTATCCGGCCTGCTTGGCGGTTCCCTGGTTCCTGTCCGCACCGACGTAGTATCCGTTGCTGGATGACGTCGTTCTCTTGGCTACGGCGAGGTCCCAGTTCGTGGTGCCACTGGCTCCCGCGGTCGGGTCCAGGCAGGCCCAGAACGCAATCGAAAAGCTGCCGGTTCCCGGGTTCAGATCGCTGTTGTCTGCGATGCGGACGTGATCCTCGTATCCGTCGAACTCCAATGCCTGACCTCGCACGCCGGTTACGTAGATGGGATCTCCGTTGGCTGTGCCGTGATGGCCGTTGCCCGAACTGTCGGTGGTGTCGCCGTCGAAGCTGTAGTGAGCGATCAAATGGGCGCGATTGGGCTCCGCTGAGCCCGCGGCTTCGGGCGATGTGGGATAGAGTCGGATATCGTCGAAATACAAGGTGCCCGCCGCATCGGTGCCCTCGATGCCGATCGTCAGTTGGGTGATGTCATCCAGGTCGGTGTTCACGGCGGACAGATCGATATTCCATGTCTGCCAGACCAGGCTCGCGATATCGGTGTCATTGCCGTCATAGGGCACCTTGACGCCGTTGATCTTGGCGTAGAGCCGACCGGTGTTGTCCATGCTGCCGCGGAAGTACAGGGTGAGGGTCCCGATCCCGTACAGCGTCCAGTCCCGCGGATCATCGTAGGACCGCTCGGCTTCGGCGTAGAACGGCGATTTCGTGTTGCTGTATATGAGCGGCATGGATTGGCCGCCGCCGTGGACGATCGCCTTCTCGGCAAAGGGCGGGTCCCAATGGCCTACCTGCGAGCAGGTGCCATTCTCCCAGCCGTCGACCCAGGTCTGGTAGATCGTCTCTCCTTCCAAGTCGGTGTAGTCTTCGAAGTCGTCCACGACGATATACCCCTGTGTCGCAAAGCTCCAGACATCGCCTTCCCAGAGGGGTACCGCTGCGGTGTCGTTGACCTCATCCACCCTCCAGTAGTACGTCTGGCCCAGGCTCAACATGTCGGTGGTGAAACGGGCTTCGGACACTGTGACGACGGGAGCGGTGCCGTCGATGACCGCCTGCTCGTCGGTGCTCAGATATACCTTGTGCGAGACGGCCTGTCTGCCCGAGCGCCAGGTCAATGTCAGTCCGGGTTCCGTGTCCGCCGCGCCGGTGCCCGGATCGGGTTGCCAAGCCGTCGTCGGGGTATACAGGAAACGAATCTCGCTCAGGCCGTACTGCTTGAAGATGTCGGCCCAGTTGCTTAGGGCGGTGATGCGGACGTACTTTGCGGCCACATCGCCGAAATCCAACGTCGTGTTGGACGTGTAGTCGGTCTTCCCGGAGGCTCTTTCGAATTCCTGATTGCCGCCCAGGCTTGTCCAGGCCACTGCATCGAGTGAATACTCGATCCGCGCCTCCTTGATGCCCAGGCCGACCATGGACTCGGTCGTCGTGTTATGGTTCCACACGAGCATCTGGTGCAGTGCATAGACCTTGTCGAATTCATATTGAATCCAGGCCGATTCCCCCTCGCCGACCACGCCGCTGAGCCACATGTCGTCAATGTCCACCGAGTGCTGATCGTTGGGATCGAGGCCGGACTCATCGGTTGTATTGGCGGGTCCTTCCGCGTCGCTGCTCGAACTCGATGCGGTCGCCATGATGTGCTCGCGAGCCAGCGGATAGGCGATGGGCTCGGTTTTGAAATACCAGATTTCTCCTTTGAAAACCGTGTGGTCGGGCGTGCCGTTGACCTCATCGACGCGCCAATAGTAGATCTGATCGAACGCCAGCGTCTCGGGTTCGAACTCCAGCGTGTCCTGATCCTGGCTGCGCAGCACACCCAGCGGATTGCCCCTGCCGGCCGCTTCGACGTCCTCGAGACTCGTCCCGAGATACAGATCGTGGGTCGCGGCGTACACCCCCGCCGTCCAGCTCAAAGTGACATCGCAGGGCACGTCCGTAGCGCCGTTCTGGGGATACGCACCCTTCGCCAGCGCGGGGGTCATGCCTTCCTGCATGATCAGCAGGATCTGGCTGTCCGACAGGGCCCGGCTGAGGAGAGCGACCTCGTCGATCTGGCCGTGGAACCAGTAGTTGTTCTGGCCGATGTCCCAGCCGATCCCGAGGTCTCGGGCCGGCGCGATGGGCCCGGTCGGAGGGATCGCCGTCTCCCAGGTGTGCCCGCCGTCGACGGAGATCTTGTGCACGTTCAGTTCGCGATCCAGGACCGCGGCCACGAAGACCCATTCCCCCAGCGGCACCGGCACATAGGGAGTGTCCTTCCTGTTGGCGCCGGTGTCACCCAGCATGAACTTGTAGCCGGTTTCCGCGGCGGTTCCTTGATTCCGGTCCGCTCCCACGTAATACCCTGCGCTGCCCGAGTCTCGTTTGGCGACGGCCAGATCCCAGTTTGTGTCCCCGCGGGCACCCGTGGTCTTGTCCACATTGGCCCAGAAGACAACGGTAAAACTGCCGGTCCCCGGATTGAGCCGGTCGTCCTGGGTCACCCGGACACAATCGTCGTATCCATCGAAGAACAGGCATCCGTTGCGCACGCCGTCGTCACGCCACTGGGGCTCGTTGACGAGGGCGCCGTTCAGACCGTTGACGCCGGAATCCGCTGCGGTTGTGCCCGATCCTTCGTCGAGCCGCCACCAGGCGATGAGATCGGGGTCCAACCCGTCCGCCCGGCCTGTCGGAACCAGTCCGAGGGCAAGAACTGCAATGGTCAGGTAAGCGAGCTTTTTCGACATGATCGTCCTCCTTCAAGAAACACGCAGCCAACGTAACGAACCCAACTGTCATCTCGTCGCACACATGAAACACCCACGTCCAACCTGCCGGGGGAGCCAAAGATACCCGGTGTCTTTGGCTTGCTTGGGTGTTCTACACGTCTTTTCCCGGCGGGCGACTATCCCTCCCGCTCGGGCCTCAAACCATTCGCCGCAGGTCTATCCGAGACATTTCTCCAATCGGCATTATGGCGCGCCGGCCTGAGCTTGGCAAGAAAAAAGGCGGCAACGGTGCTTTCTGAGCGTCTGCGGTCTGCCTGGTGGAACGCAACTCCTTGCGCTGCAGTGTCTTGATGCAACTGTGTCATCATGGGTGGGCATGGAGTCGGCAACCCGCCATGTCGGCGTGAATGCGGGTGCGATGCGGTCCTTCACCGTCGGTTCTGTGTATCCCGGCCCCGAGCGGCAGGCCGCCGATTGCAGTTTTTCTGCGTGATCGGTCCCATATTATGGCCTGCCGTAGTCCAGGCTGCGGACGACGCAGAAAAGCATCGAGCCGGGGGTGGTTTTGTTCGGTTTTTGTTTGGGTTTTTCGAGGGTCGCGGCCGATACAAGGAAGGCCGGTAAGACGGTGCTCGAAACAACAAGGACTGACAGGGTGCCAAGGATGGACATTCACAGAATCGGACGGATCGAACCTGCGTGTAAATTCGGGCCTGGGGGCGACTATCTCAGCGTGTGGCCGGGTTCCCGGCGGGTGTCCGACGACCCCTCGTCGGGACATCTGACGCGCCTGTTGGAGTCGCTTGCGGAGATCGTGGGCGTGCTGGCGGGTACTCGCTGCGTCGCGATATCCGCCGGGACGCCTGTCGCAGATCAACCCATTGCCACGGCCAAGGAGGAAACGCAGGATGCCGGCGAAAGACGCAAACCTCGTCAACGGTCTCACCCCCAAGCAGCTTCAGGTGCTTCGTCACATCGCCGATTTCCAGGGGAACCGCTGCTATTCCCCGACGATAGCCGACCTGGCGTCGGCGCTGAGCCTGAGCCGAAGCACTGTGTTCGAGCACCTCGCCGAGCTGCAAAGAAAGTCGCTGCTCACGACTTCCCCGGGCAGGGCTCGCTCTTTGAAGTTGACCTCCCGCGGGCGAAGAGTGCTTGAGAGTTTGCCTGTCGAGGTGCCCGAAGAGGACGACGTTTCAGGCGGGGGAGTCCCGCTGCTGGGGCGCGTCGCGGCGGGCCTGCCCGTCGAGGCCGTCGAAAACAGAGATACACTATCGCTGAAATCGTGTTTTGGGACCGGGGACGACCTATTCGCGCTGCGGGTCTCGGGTGACAGCATGATCGAGGACGACATCCAACCGGGGGATTTCGTGATCTGCCGGCGCGCCGAGCAGGCCCAGAACGGCCAGATCGTTGTCGCTCTCGTCCACGAGGGGGAGGCCACGATCAAACGCTTCTACAAGGAGCCGGGACGGGCCCGCCTGCAACCGGCGAATTCCCGCTACGAGCCCACTTATTCCGACGACTGTCGCATTGAGGCAGTCGTCGTCGGCTTGGTGCGGAAGTACTGAAAGGACAACGGCCATGGTCGAAGGGACAAGCGAATGGACTCGTCGGCATTTCATGCGAGCGGCCTCGGTGAGTCTGGGGATAGGGGGGACGGTCGCCTCGGGACAGGCTGGGGGCGCCGGTGCGGCCGCACCCGTCCGGCGAGGGGCCCGCCTGCCGCGCGAGGTTTGGATCGCAACCCTCTCGCAGAACGGCCTCCGCGCCGCCAACACGGACGAGATGATCCGCATGATGCTGGCGAGGATGCAGGAGGTCCTGCCCTTCGAGCCCGACATCGTGTGCCTGCCGGAGGCGTTTCCCTTCGTGAATCTGGCGTCCGAGAGACCGCCCGTCGCGGAATGCTCGGAAGAGCCCATTGGGCGGTTCTCGCGTCCCTTCGCGGACTTCGCGGCGCAGCACAAATGTCACGTCGTATGCCCGATCCAGACTATCGAGAAGGGGAGGTACTACAACTCCGCGGTCTTCATCGACCGCAACGGCCAGTGCGTGGGCCAGTACCACAAGATGCACCCGACGACCGGAGAGATCGAAGAGGGGATCATGCCGGGCAGTCCCGAGCCTGGGGTTTTCAAGACGGACATCGGCGTCCTTGGCGCCCAGATCTGCTTCGACATCGAGTGGCACGACGGCTGGCGCAAGCTCCGCGAGGCGGGGGCCGAGCTGGTCTTCTGGGCGTCCGCCTTCGGCGGCGGGTCGATGGTCAACACGCGGGCCTGGGAGAACAAGTACTGCGTCGTATCGAGCACCCGCAAGGGCACGAGCAAGATCTGCGACATCGACGGCCAGGCCATCGCCTCCACCGGGCAATACGCGACGTGGGTCTGTGCGCCGGTGAACCTGGAGAAGGCGTTCCTGCACTCCTGGCCGTTCTGCAAGCGGTTCCGCGAGATCGAGGCCAAGTACGGGCGCAAGGTCCGGATCTCCACGTTCCACGAGGAGGAATGGACGATCATCGAGAGCCTCGACCGCGAGGTCCGCGTCGCGGACATCTTGAAGGAGTTCGAGCTCCAGACGCACGAGGAGCACATCCAGGAGGCCGACCGAATGCAGCGCCAGTGGCTCGAAAAACTCAGGTGAGACGATTGAGAAGGGAGGATGTCCAATGTCTCTTATGAACTGTCCGGAATGTCAGCGGGAAGTGTCCGACCAGGCGATGATGTGTCCGCACTGTGGGTATCCCATCCGCGGCGTGTCCGGCTACGAGTATCGGTCGGAGCGTGAGTTTCTTGGCGTGCCCCTGGTTCACGTCATTGGAGGCAGCGCTATCGATCCTGTCACGGGCGGGCTTCGCGTCGCCAAAGGAGTCATCGCGGTCGGGCCCGTCGCAGTCGGAGGCTTGGCTATCGGTGGAGTGGTGTTCGGCATCCTCGGTCTGGGAGGCCTCGGGATGGGGCTGATCGCAGTGGGCGGCGTCGCTGTCGGCGTGCTCCTGGCGATGGGCGGACTGGCGATCGGCACTGTTGCCATTGGCGGCGCTGCGGTTGGATACTATGCCTTCGGCGGCGGTGTCCTGGGTGTCCACGTGTTCGGCGGTAACGCACAGGATCCCAACATGCCGGAGTTCCTCAAGAACTGGTTTGGCCGCTGGAGCGGCCGCTCGTGACGCCCAGTCTGATCGACGGAGGATTCGAGATTGCAGACGGGCCGGGGACACGCTATGCTGACACGCATCGGTTGGAGGGTAAGCGAAACGGCAACATGGTCTGGATTTGATGGAAGGGTCCTGCGATGAAACGATCTATGCACTTGACGGTGACGGTGATGGGGATTCTCGTTCTCCTGCTCTTTGTGACCGGTGCCTTCGCACAGGTCCGGTACGAGGTCCGCATCCCGGACATCCCGGGCTACAAGACGCTCAAGTGCGATCTTCACCAGCACACGGTGTTCTCCGACGGGAATGTGTGGCCCACCGTCCGTGTGGAGGAAGCCTGGCGCGAGGGGATGGACGCGATTGCGATCACGGATCACATCGAGTACCAGCCGCACAAGAACGATATCCCGACCAACCACAATCGACCCTATGAGATTGCGCTGCCTGCGGCCAAGGACAAGGGCATCCTGCTGATCAAAGGCGCGGAGATCACGCGGGACACCCCGCCGGGACACTTCAACGCCCTGTTCCTCGAAGACGTCAACCCGCTCGACACGAAGGACCTGCTGGATTGCATGGCTGCGGCCGACAGGCAGGGCGCGTTCATCTGGTGGAATCATCCCGACTGGAAGCCCGAGCATATCGGCTGGTTCGACATCCACACGACCCTCTACGAAAAGAAGTACATGCGAGGGATCGAAGTGGTCAATGGGGACACCTACTCCGCCAGCGTGCATCGATGGGCCTTGGACAAGAACCTGACGTTCATGGCCAATTCGGATATCCACGCGCCCTCGCGGTTGGAGGGATCGACGCCGGAGAAGCACCGTCCCATGACGCTGGTCTTCGCTCAGGACAAGACGATCCCGGCGATCAAGGAGGCTCTCGAAGCCGGTCGGACCGCGATCTGGTTCGAGGACAAGATCATCGGCCGACGGGAGTATCTGGAGCCTTTGTTTGCCGGCGCGGTGCGCGTCACTGGCATCGAGCGCGACGGCAAGGTGGTTCGATTCTGCCTTCGGAACGAGTCTTCCCTGCCGATGCAACTGCAGCGAGCGGAAGGGCGCGGTCCGAAGGAAGCGACCTTGCCGCCCGACTCGACCCTTCGCGTGAAGCTGACGGCTTCCAGTCCCGAGGAGACGATCAAGCTGTCCTATGTTGTGAAGAACTTCCTGATTGGCCCGGACACGGGACTGCCTGTGAGCATCTCGGTTCCCGGCGCGATCAAGGTCGAGGTTGGTGTGGAGATGTCCCGCCTGTGACGGGCCCGGCCCGAAGCGGATCGCATAGCTACTTCTGACTCATCGCCTGGACGAAATCATTGGCCTCGTTGATGGAGGTCTCCATCGCCGTGACGAGGGCGGAGACGTCCGTCTTGACGGAGGCCAGCTCATCCTCGAGCGAGCCGATGGCTTGGGCATTGAGGTTGTGCTTGAGGAACAGGACTTGGTCTCGGAACGCGGCCAGGACCGGGTCGATCCGGGATTCGGCCCGCCGCATGGCCGAGATCAGGCGGGCATACCGTTCTTGGGTCTGTTCGAGCTTCTGTTCGCTGAGCCTTTTGAGGTTGGCGTTGGTGTACTGCTCGATTTCCTTCTCCCACTCGCGGAAAAGCGCCTTGGCGACTTCCTCGACGTTGTCGATCCTCTTGTGGACCGCCTGGGCCTTCTCCTCGCTGCGGTCGAGCTCCGACTTCAATCGTTTATAGGTCGCTTCGAGGTCACCGCCCTGGTAGCCGACGACCGCAGCGAATTGCTCCAGGGCGCTGAGGAACTGCGTCTTCGCCTGTTCCTGGGCGGTCTGGGCCTCTTTGACGCGATCGACCAGGATGTCCCGCTTGTGGTAGCCGAACTTCTCCATCGTGGAGTAGTACGTGCTCCTGCAGCCGGTCAGGAGGGCCAACCCGCCCACGATCGCTGCGATTTGCCATGCGAACCGTTTCATCCTCATATCCCTTCAATAAGCGATAGGTGTGGGTATTGATCGGCAACAGTATACGTCCGCGTGCAGGGGATTTCCAAAGAAAACGGCGTCCCGGAAAACGCCAAGCCCCGCTCAGGTGAACGGGGCTTTGCGTTTGGTGGAGGCAGGTGATAGAGAGCTGCTATCATCAGGGAAGCGATAGTGGTGTTGGTATGTCTCCTGGCTTGGCGCCTGCTGTGGGTGTAGTCTGGGTTAAGCCGCAGGCTGTGCCGGTCAGCCGGGGTGCCCAACGCAATCCATCGCGTTGGCGAGCCGTCTCTACGGGCGTCGCATCCATTGCGGTGATTCCCGGCCCCCCATGACCGGCCTGAACCTGACGGCTGCCGCTTCCGAAGGGAGCGGCCACGGCAGCTTGGAGCGACCCGCGCCAAGCGTTGCGTCGGGGCGTCTCATTCGTCGGGTGTCCTGCCGAAGGACCCATGCTATTCGTTTTGCCGAGAACCATCTTTACCACCACCTTACCTTGTATCTTCAAGCCGTGCTCTTGATCGTCTTCAACAGGTAGTGCCGCAACCGGGTGGAAACGTAACAAGGTATTTGCGAAAATCGCAGTTTTTTCTCGGACCCTGCACAAATCCTGCAACTGCAATAGTTTGCGGCTCTCCCATGGTGCTCGCCCCTCCGGGCAGCGGGCTGTGTTTTCGAGTTGACAAGGGCCGGCGGGGACGATTACACTGACAGCCGAGCGCCTGTAGCTCAATTGGATAGAGCGTCAGCCTACGGAGCTGAATGTTAGGGGTTCGAGTCCCTTCAGGCGCATATTCTCCTGTAGCACTTTTTGGTTGATCCTATTGCATTTACGCGTTATTATGGGTAAACTGGGATGTGGCAGGTAGATGGTCGAGGACGTCGGTTTGGCGGGAGCGTGTGCGGCGGGAATTAGGAGCAGCACTATGATGGACAGGCGTGGCTTCACACTCATCGAGTTACTGGTCGTTATTGCCGTTATTGCAATCCTGATGGCAATCCTGATGCCGAGTCTTCAGAGGGTCAAGGAGCAGGCCCGATACATGTCGTGCCGATCCAACCTCCGCCAGTATGGCATAGTCGGCAGGTTCTACATCGATGACAACAACAGCGATTTCCCCTATTCATTCCACTGGCTCTTCGCGAACGGCGGCACCGATTGCAGTTGGCATAACGAGAACAAGAACCTGGATCAGCACCCGGAGCTGGGTGGTTTGTGCTGGCCGTATTTGAAGGGCAGCCCGAAGATTCACGTGTGTCCGGCGTTCAATACCGTGGCCAGAGCGAACAACTGTCACATGTGCAACGGCAGGACCATCGCCATCAAGCCGCAGTACGGCTACACGATGAATTCCTACCTCAATGGGGACGCATGGGATCAGGTGCCGGCGACGTACAAGACCGGCATGGCATCGAAGACGCTTCGAAAGGAGAATCAGGTGAAGCGTCCGGCGGAGACATTCTACTTCAGCGAAGAGAACACCTGGGTCACTTCCGGGCTCAATAACGCCGGCATCAACGACACGAACCTGCGTCCGCTGCCGAACCGTATGACGGACAGCTTCGCAACGTTCCATAAGACATCGGCCACCGCGCGGGATGAAGGTGTCTGCAATGCGGTGTTCATTGACGGGCACGCGGAGGAAGTCGATGCCTGGGACGACGATGCCCGTCGCTCGTGGAATCTGGCTTGGCCCGGCAACAAACCGGCTCCGATCTTTTAGCGTCCTGGGCCGTCGCTCGACGGTCCAAGGGTTGGCAGGCGATACCTGTGCGGTATTGGCCGGCTGTGGGCGGGCCGGGGGGTGTGGCAGTGTGTGAAACAGAGGGGTTTAGCGGTTGGCGGTGG
>JAXDBU010000052.1:0-31533 GCA_034678485.1 Sedimentisphaerales bacterium
GAGTGATGTCACGTGGAAAAACAGCAGGCAGCCGAAAGCCGAAACCTCGCCGGCTTGACAGGCGAGAAGAATTTCGGCTCGGAGAGAGTATTCTTGTACTTGACAGGAACCCTATATGGACGACCCCGGCCTTCCCTCCCCGGCCTTCCCTGTCATATTAGGTCGGTCGTCAGACCTTTGTCGGCTGGTTCGTAGATTGGTCGAAGAACTGAACAGTTGAGTTCAATTCCTTGGAATCCCCCGCAAAATGTACGGCGACATCCCATATGTATTGTCGTGCATCTATTAGCATGTGAATCACA
The DNA here is from genome assembly GCA_034678485.1 of Sedimentisphaerales bacterium. Classification (GTDB taxonomy): domain Bacteria; phylum Planctomycetota; class Phycisphaerae; order Sedimentisphaerales; family Anaerobacaceae; genus PLanc-01. The sequence goes on from JAXDBU010000052.1 coordinate 303, forward strand.
TCTTTGCGGATATCCAGGCTGTGGTTTGTATATGTGAGTTTGCCTTCTTGTAGAAACGCTCGTTGGTCAAATATGCTGTCAGCATCAGGATTAGGCTGACGGCGTACTTGTCCAAGGGCACGGTCTTCTATGTGTTCAAAGGCGTTCCGAAGCTCACGAATATCCCGCTTCTTTGAATTCAGGGTGGCGGGAAGTGGAATGGTAACCGAGAAGTTCTCTCCAAGACCGTCAAGCAGATCTACAGTCCTGCTTAGTGTAATGACGAGAATTTCTGCAATCGACAAGGCACGAAAGAGCTGGGCGCGACGAGAGATATAGTTGCCTGTCATATCATTCATGATACGAGTAGTCTCTGCGAATAGTACGTGTGTTCCGTCCAGTCGTCTGGCACTGGCAAGAAGATACCGGAACAGTGAGATATCGAGAGGTTTTCCAAAGCGAAGCCAAGTCCAAATAGTATTTGTAATCGCCCGATAGCCATCAGGTTCTGGTCTTGTTGGACGGTCTGCATCTGCAATTGAGAATCGTATCGCTCCGGGGCGAAATGTCAGACGCTCGCCGGGCATGAGTAGAATTGGCTGACGATCGTCTTGTTCGCCCGGTAGCAGGCTTCTTCCATAGACGACCGTACCATCACGTCCGTCTTGGACAACGCGGGTGAATATAAGGCAGTCATCTTCGCCGACTTTGGGCGTGAGGTTTAGGGTTACACACCAGATCGGTGTTGGTTTGTCCTCCCTCTTTTCTGGCTCATCCATAGCATCCTTCCCTTTCAGCATTGATCATGTTGACCCTCATAATGCCTCTTCAGTGTCTCACATGGCGTATGCAATGTCCGAGGAACATCGTTCACAGTATCAGGTGGATGGGTGATGTCAAGGTCGATTCTGCTCAGTTGCCCATACCCGACCACCGGTGTTTATGATTCCGGAAGAGATTTTTCTTACGCTCCCATCCTGCCTATATTATACTGGATTCCATGAGTCGGCTATTTACCAGATTATTCATCTGACATCCGAAGCTCTTTATGAATATGGCTGGTCGATCGGTCGTGGAGATGCTGCGTTCGGCGCGCGGTTGCGCTGACAGCTTGTTCATCTGGCAGCGGACTGGGAAGTGAATGTGTCAGGTACATCCTCTCGTTGTCCTCAGTCTCAGGACAGCATTCTGTATCGCCTCTTGGTTCTTGTGCCTCCGGCCGCGTGAAGCGTCGTGCGTCGGAAGAGCGGATTCCCGCGTTCCCCCCGATCGAGTCGAGGGCAAGTGCGGCAGGAATGACAACATCTGAACGCATCGTCGCTTCCACGCTTTTACGCTTCTACGCATACGCCTCTCATCGGCGTCTCAGGACCGGAATCCCGCCGCATTACGATTCGCACCGGGTGCCATTATGGGGACGGAAGACAAAGGCGTCAAGACGTATTTTCGAATACATTTCTCACACAAAGCCACGAGGCCGCAAAGGCAGGCAAGAGGGTTTGTCCGCAGATTACACAGATTTCGCAGATTGAAGGCTCTTGGAATCTGCGTGAATCGGCGAAATCGGGGGATGATTTCCCTTCGCGCACTTTCCCCGCCTTCGCGAGGACGGGCTGTGTCCTTCGTGGTGAAGAAGCCTGGATTCCCGCTTCCGCGGGAATGACAGGACGGGATTGCCGCGCTTTCGCTCGCAATGACGGAGTCCGATCCCTGTGAATCCGCGTCGAAGCCTCTTCTCGGTGTCCTCTGTGCCTCGTGGCTCGGGTCACCGGTCACGGGTCCACCGGCCCAGACGCTACCACGCTTCTACTTCCCCGTCTTGGGCCTCTGCGTCCCCGCGTCAGCCGCAGGTTCCGAAGCGGGAGCAGGGTTTGTCCGTGCAGATGGAATCGATCGGGTTGCCTTGCTCGTCGAAGACGAGGGTGAGCGCGCCGATATGCGCGGGGTTCATACCGGCCGGGATCGCCCACTTGAGCATCAAGGGCGCTTGGCACTTGCCCGAAGGAATGGCGTAGGGCCGGCCTTCGGCGACTTCGCCACGCACGACGCGGTCGCAGGACCATCCGTCCATCGGCACGCTGTTTTCGCAGGTGAACATCGCTGTGCTGCCTTTGACCTCGTGATCGACGCCGTGGTTGCACATGAGAAAACCCAGGGACAACTCCCGGCCGGCAATGACGCCGCCGTGCATTTCCATGCTCAGACGCGCGGGCGGCTTGGCAAGGCAGCGGTCCAGAGTCCCCGGCACGGCCATCGCGTCGGCACCATCGATCAGGGTACGAGCGTCCAGAACGACCGCCGGGATCAGCTTCACCTGAAAGCGTTCTCGCTGGGCCGTCAGGATCGCCTGGGGCGTGACTCCTTCGACGAAGCTGAGCACGTGAATGCGGTGCGGTGCGGCGGTGCGATAGGTCTCTATCTGCTGGGCCAGTTCACGTGACGCATCGCCGCGATCGAGAAAGAGATAGACCACGACGGAACTGTCCGCGGGGTAGCCGAGAGAGGCTTCATGCGACGAGGCTGGAGTTGCACGCATCTGGTCGAGAGTGACGAGCGAGGCGACGCCGATCATCGCGGCTCCGAAGGCCGCAATCGCACAGCGACGGCGACGCGCCACGAGCATCGCACATCCGACGCAAGCTGCCGACGCAGTGATTCCTGCCAGAATCCACCACGCTGGGGCGCGAGCCGGCGACTGCGGAGCACAGGAGCCGGGCTTGACCTCGCTCGCAGCAGGCTGACCCGGTGCGACGCTTCGCACAACAGAACCGCAAGTCGCCCGGCCTGTGTCGTCCACGGCCACGGCCACGCCGTAGAGCGGTCCCGTCGCCTGGGCCGGGAGCGTGCCGTACCAAATGGTTGGCTCATACTTGCGGGCAAGATCCACCGACTGCCCCTGCACCATGAGACGCCGGCCGCCTTCGGTGAATCGGAGGATGCCCTGCGAGGCCAGGTCCTCCGGCAGTTCCACCGCCTCGGCGTTCGCGGGGATCTCCGTGCTGTACCAGAAACGGACCGTCTGAACGAAGTGATTGTCGTCCAAGCACGATGCGTCGACAGCCAACGCCAGCGTCTCTCCGAGCGGCAAAGACTCCGGCAGTTGTGGGCCGCTGACCTTGCACGCGGCTCGCCGGCCGAGAACGTACGTGGCCTTCACCTGGCCCGAGTCGGCGCTGTCGACGACGATGGTCCACGTGGCTTGGGCGTCGGGGTCCTCGCGTTTCACACGCCAACGGAAGGTCGCAAAGGCTTTCGGCGTGCCGCTGACCGGGGCCTCGATGGCGTCATAGCTCGCCGGTTCGGGGCCACTGACGACGGCGACGCCCGCCGGAGCCGTGAGCGCAGCGGTCACCTTATGACTGGTCAGAGGGAAGCAGCCGCCGCCGATCAGGGGTACTGTGCAAGTCAGATCGAGCAGACCGTCGGCAGCCGGCGTGGCCTCGACTCTCGGCTGCAACATGTGAGCCCCGAAGAACGCGCCTTCCTCGGCAGCCCGTGTCGCAGGCGCAAACAACAGGGCGAGGAGTATCGACAGTGTGAAAGCTGCTACGATCCGTGCATGTCGGGCGTTCTTCATGGTTCTCCCGTCGTTTTGCCATCGATGCACCAGAGGTGCTTGCTGCCGCGGACGAACATGCGGCCGTCGGCGGTCATGGCGGGCGTGGCGTCCGCGTCCTCGCCCAGGGCGCAGGTGGCGATCAAGCGGTAGGTTCGTTCCGCGGCGGCGATCTGCATCGTTCCGTTGCGGGCCAGTGCGTAGATCCGACCGCCACTGGACAACAGCGAGGCGTAACCGCCGGGGATTCTCTCGGTCCAGATTCTCTCGCCGCTGGTCGCGTCCAGACAGGTGAATTGCCCGTTGGCGGTAGTCATGAAGAGCAGGCCATCTACGGCGACCGGACTGGCCGTCTCGCTCAATCGCCCGGCGGTTTCCCAGAGTTCTTCCACTGTCCCATGGACTCGGTGACAGTAGAGACGCGACCCCACGTTGAGCGAGTAGATTCGCCCGTCCCACCAGGCGGGAGAAGGGGCGACCTCGCCGGTGGCACCGTCCACGTCCCACGCCATCTCGCCCGTCAGGTCGTAGGCCGTGGTCGAGCCATTGGCGTTGGCCACGACCAGCGGCTTGCCGTCGGCATTCGGCACGATCATCAGCGACGACCACGACGCGCCGCGCGATCGTTCCCGGTCCCAGACGATCTTGCCTGTGTCGGTGTCGACGGCAAACACACGGCCGCTGGCGTGGTGATCGTACTGAACGCAGAGCAGATTGTTGACCACGCATGGCGAGGAGGCGAAGCCATAGCCGAGCGTCGGACGGTTCAAGAACATTCGCCACTTGAGTGTGCCGTCGTGGGAGAACGCGGCAAGATCACCTGTGCCAAAGAGGGCGTACAGGCCGTTGGCGTCGCAGGTCGCGGTCGGCATCGCCAGACCGTAGTCCGACACCGCCGGCAGAGGCGTTCCTTCGCCGCCGTCCGCCACCACCTGTCGCCACAGCAGCTTGCCATCACAGGCATCGAAAGCCAGCACGGCTCGCTCCCTGTCGTCGGCCTCGGTGATAAACAGCCGTTCGCCCCACAGGACGGGGGAACTGACGCCAGAGGTTTTTAGCGGCGTCTTCCAGCGAACGCCTTTGCCCGTCGGGCCGTCCCAGGCCACGGGCGCATTGTTCCACGGTGAGACGCCGCAGAGCGGGCCGCGGAAGCAATTCCAATAGACCACCGTCTCCGCTGTCGCGGCGGCAGGCTCGTTGCCATAGGTCCCCGCAGTCAAGGCACAGCCAACGAGGAGGACATTCACATTGAATAGCCACTTGGTCATGTGCATCCGAACTACTGTAATCGAGAAAACACGTCCGTCAACGGCCGTGAGTGCAGGCCGTTGACGGACGTCTCCAGGGGAGTCCCGCGTTGGTCAATCCAGTCGCAACGCCGGGTCGCCGAAGAGCACCATGGACGGCGCATCGACTTCGATGGCGTTGTCCGAGTCCTTGCCTCGGTCGCCTGCGAACTGCCTCTCTTTCCAGTTCACATACCCTTGCCACTTGGCCTCGTTCAGGGCCAGACCCAGCGGCATCTTCTTGGTCAACGCATTCTCCCAGAACAGGAAGCACTGATCCGCGCCGGGACCCTTGGGCGCGAATCGCCAGAAGCAGATGGCCTGGCATTTGTTCGGCGCCAGGAACGCCATCGCGCCCGCGTGAACGGCGGAGGTGGGCAGGAATTCGTCGTTGCTCTTGAAGGGCGCCAGCACGCAGCCGACATTGCAGCCGATGACGTAGGCCACCGTCGGAGCCTGGAAGTTGAGCTGCTTGCGGAACTCCGGGCCCGTTGCCATGTAGTTCTTCATGTCCCTTCCGGTCTTGCCGGCCTCGATCCGCATGTACGGCGGGTCGCCGTGCGCGATGTACTGGACGAAACCATAGGGGCTCGTGGTGGCGAACAATTCGGGGGCCGCCAAGCCCTTGCTGTCCTTCTTGGTCTCGTCCCGCGGGAAGACGTAGTCCGCCGTCGGGACCGCTTTGGCGAACTCCGCGTCGACCTCGTTGGCGGGATGGAACGGCTCGTTGGGCGAGGCGTCGGGACCGCCCTCGTCCGGCTGGTTCAGTCGGTGACCGTCGAAGACGATGGCTTTCTTCTCCCAGCCGGCGGGTGCCAGGTCCGCGTACTTGCCGCCGGGCAGGTACTCCTTGCGGAAGAAGGTCTTGACGAGTTGCATCGTGGCGTCCTGGACGGTGTCGGCCATGATGCGTCCGACGCCGAGATCGGGCTTCACGAACCGCTTGAAGTCCGTGTCGGTGCGCAGCGTCGCGTAGGGCGTATCAGCCGGGACGTAGTCGATGGAGATGTTCCAGTAGACATAGGTCGTGTGCAGGTCGATGATATAGTGCGGCAGTTCGACGGAGCCGCCCACCATGGCCAGGAACTTGGGATCGCCGCCGTTGTCCGCCAGGAACTTGCCGGCGGCATAGGATTCGTCCTTGATCTTCTGCATGCTCGGCTTGACGTATTCGTATTTGGCCCGGTCGCCGGCGTCGCCCAGGCTGACGCCCAGCGCGTGCAGACGCTGGCGGTCGCCGGCGTAGTCGCCGGTCTGAACGATGGCCTGCCGGTAGGCGGCCAGCGGAGCTGCGGCCAAGGACAGATACGGCCACTGCACGTTCGGGTTGAGCTTGTCGTCGGCGTCGTGCGGATTGGTCATCACGATGTAGTCGCACTTCTTGCCCTTGGCGGCCATCAGCCCGAGATGGTGCTTCCAGACCGCCTGCTTGTCCGCCAGACGGATCGCCCCCACGCCCACGGGCTTCCAGTTGCCGACCACGACGGCCTGTTTGACGCCGAGGGCGCCCAGCGTCGCCTTGTCCGGCGCGACCAGAATGGGCGAGGACAAAAGCGCTGCGCTGGGCGTTACCCAGAGGGCCTGCTCGTAGGTCTCGACGACAAACACAAGGTCGGCTTTCTTCCAGTATCGCCCAGCCAGTTTCGCCGTGGCTACAGCGGCGTCGGCGCCGAGGTCTGTGACGTTGATCGCGTCGTGGGGAATCGCGATGTCGCGTCCCTCCGTGCCGTCGCTGTAGATCAGCGGCATGGAGCCGTCGCTGTTGTAGAACGCCGGGGCCGCACAGGCGGCGACCAACGCCTGCCATTGCTCTCGTTCGAGCGTGAGCACCATCGCCTTCTCAGGCGACTTGAGTTCGTTGCGGTATTCCGCGCCTCGGGCTCCCACGGCGGACACAGCCAGCACCGCCCACCCGACTCCAATCCATTTCACACTCTTCATTGTCAGTCTCCCTTTCATTTTTATCATCCCCAGATAGCGACCTTCAGAACGTACAGTGCAAACACGATCAACAACACGCCGCAGCCTCGGGTAATCCAGGCCCGGTATCCCGTGCGATCCTCCAGTTTCTTGAGTCCCATGATGAACCCCGTGAACGCGCCGGTCAGCAGCAACGGCACGACGAACCCCAACGCATAGACGAACAGCAGGCTCATCCCATAGACCAGCCGCGCCTTCACGGCCACATAGGCGAGAATCACGGCCAACACCGGCGTCGTGCACGGCGTGGCCACGACTCCGGCCGCCAGTCCCATCCCAAACGCGCCCCAAAGGCCCTTGTTTCTCAGGCTCGTCACGGGCATCTTCTCCTTATCCAGTCCTGGCAGGCGAAATCGAATCGCCTTGAGGCAGAAGAGTCCCATCACGATTGTGACAGCCGCCAAGAGCCAAAGGCACACGGTGCGCGCCGGAGCCAGGATAGCGCCGACCACCGAGGCCATCGCTCCCATGACGCACAACGTGAGCATGATGCCTGATGCAAACACGGCGCTGAAGAGGATCGCCCGTCCCCGCTGCTTGCTGCGGGAAAAACCGCCGACACAGCCGATTACCATGGGCAACAGCACCAGGTTGCACGGACAGAAGTTCGTCAGCAGTCCGCCGAGGAACACCAGCGGATAGGCGGCCAGGCTGATGTCCTGAATGGACAGCCAATCCGCCATTCGATGCAGCATCGCGTCATACCAGACCATGGAGGCTCCTGTTTGGGATCTCGATTGCGTGCACCATCGCTCGCGATCAGAAATTCAGGATGAAGTTCAGCTTCGCCACAAAGACTTCTTCCGCGTCGTCCTCGGTGGAGAATGTCACCCACGACTCGAACACAAAATGCTCCAGCAGCTTGTTCAGTCCGGACAGGGACTCGCCTTCCGCGGCTTTGGGGGCCAGGCCGAACTTGATGCCCGGCGCCAGGAGCCAGTCGTCGCGGTCGTTGGTCTGGATCGCATCGCCGCACAGCATGACGTCCCGATCTATCAGGTCGAACGTGTGATCAATGCCGCCGAACGCACCCTCGTTGTCCTCCTGGAAGTCGTAGCCCGCGTGGACTCGGAACCACCCCTTGAAGTCCTGCGTGATCACTGCGTAGGGGAAGCAATCGCCGTTGCGGTCCCTGTCATCGGAGACATTGGCAACTCCCGCGGCCACGCGCGTGCCCGCGTTGTTCAGATTGATCGCGTACTTGCCCTGGAACTGGACGTGCCGGGCGGGGTCGCCGTCGGCGTCCCAGTCCGCGCCGAGTTCAAGCCCATCGATGAGGCCGAACTTGAATCCGGTCCACCAATCCGGGCTCATCTCCTTGCCGAATCCGCCCCAGCCCTGCAGCACGAACGTCTTGACCGCCGCCGTGTCCGTGGTTGGAATATTGTTGAGGCCCGACGGTGAAGCGCCGCATCGGCTGCAAAGCATGCCGCTGCCGAGGATCACCAGAGCGGTCAAAACAGCCGGCCGCCTGAGTCCCTGGGCACCTGGGTGATTTCTGTTGCATTCACTGTGTTGCGTCCTGCATCCTGCCATGTTGTGACTCCCTCTCGCTGGTTTGCTCAGGCGGCCGGGGATGTGCGAGAGACATTCCCGGTCTCTGCCGCACTACCCATGCGGCACAGGTGACTCCAACCACTGACGACGCGCGCACCCCGACCACGACGAACCATGGATAGGGAATCTCCCCACTGGGGGAACGATGCGAAACGCGGTCAGACTGTTTCAGTGACCTCCACGCTCTCCTTGGCGCGCGTCAGGAGATCCTCCAACATCTCTTGATACCTCGTCAGGCTGTTCAGCCAGCGAGCCAGGCACCTGCGGCCGTGATCCGTGAGCCGGTACACTCTCTTGGAGGGACCCGCCTCGGAATCACTCTTCGTTGAAGACAGAAGCTCCTCGCTCTCCATTCGCTTGAGCAGCCGGTAGAGCCCGGTGTAGTCCGGCGGCTGGTCCCGGAAGAACTTGAGCGTCTGCAACTCCTGCTCCACCGCATAGCCGTGCAGGCCCTGGACCTTGTCGCTCAGAATGGTCAGAATGGCCGGACGGAGCATGCGGTCGAGCGACTTGCCCGAACAAATGCACTTTCCAAGCTGTGTTCTGCTATTGGACATACTCTAATAGTAGAAGCAGTTCCGAAGAAGCGTCAAGGGGAAAATCAAAAAAAGAAACAATCGTCGAAATCAAAGACCTCGAGCAGAACAGCCATCACATGGTCGCTCGTTCTTTGCGGGATCGTGTTGGCCGCCGCGCACGGGCCACTCCTCTGCCGAACGCATCCACGCTACTACGCTTTCACGTCTTGTGGTACAATGCCGTCGTGTGACGGGCGGCGTCGGCCGGCCTGGTGTCCGACGCTTCACACTTCACGAACGACGCACGACGCGTCCTGGGAGAGTCGCGATGGTACGCTGGATGACGTGGTCGGTTGCAGGCCTGCTCTTGCTCGCCGGCTGCAAAAGTCTGAAGGACCCTCTGGAGCCTTGGGACAGCGCGAAGGACGAGGTCAAGCGGCAGCCCGCATCGCCGTTCTACGATGCGACGCGTCCGGCGGGCGACGAGGCGCCTCCATCGTTGTCGGACCGCTCCGACGACGAGCTCGACGCCTTCCGCGACCGGCATCGCTGACCTCAAGGGGAAGGTGGTCTCGCGCAGAGACGCCGAGCCGCGGAGGTAGGGTGGATTCTCAATCCACGCGTTCCCCGTTCGTAGTGACGCCGCAAGGCGTTGTCTTTGCGGGCCACGGCCACGTCAGCGAGATCACCGAACTCGAATCCTCCCACGGCTCCCATCTCCTCCACCCGGCTACGAGGATCTGGCGCGAAGCCCGGGGCAAGCTGCTTCGCCACAGGCGAACTCGCAAGGTATGCCGTGTACGCCTTCGCCACTTGTCGCTTTTCCGCTTGCTTTTTTCCCTCCCTTCTGCGATAGTCCTGCCCACTGCCCAGAGATAGCCCTCCGGCTGAGACCGCAAGTGACAGGCCGGAGTCGCACGTAGGCCAGACAAATATGGTGACGGCAAGACGAGCGGAATGGGCAAGAGAGCCCGAGAGACACGGGCAACCGAGATGGCCGGCATAGAGAATAGGGTGTGCGCGTTGTTCTCCACGAAATCCACTGCATACTGCCACTTGGAGGGCCGCTGGAATGAACGAATGGGCGAAGACGTATCTCGGTTTCGGTCTGGTGGGCGTCGCCATTGGCGCGATTGCCGTTGTCTTGCAGTACCTGGGTAACCCGCCCAACATGGGGCTCTGTTTCGGGTGTTTCATGCGGGACACCGCGGGAGGGATCGGATTGCATCATGCGGCTCCAGCTCAGTATGTCCGACCAGAACTCGTCGGCGCCGTGCTGGGTGCGCTGGTGGCCGCGCTAGTCTCCGGACAATGGCGGGCACGGGGAGGGTCGGCGCCGCTCGTGCGTTTTGCTCTCGGCGTGTTTGCCATGGTGGGCATTCTTGTCTATCTGGGTTGCCCGTGGCGGGCCATGCTGCGTCTGGGGGCGGGCGACCTGAACGGGCTCCTCGGCCTTGCCGGTGTGCTGCTGGGTGCCTTCGTCGCGGCGCTGATGACGCGGCGCTGCGGGGTGCTTGACGTCAAGCAGGAAGCGGCGTCCTTCACGGGATTCGTGTTTCCGGCGGCGATGGTCCTGCTGTTGGTCCTGGTGGTGCTGAGAGTCAAATTCAAGCCGGGGGCAGCGCTGTTCTTCTCCGAACAAGGTCCCGGATCGATGCGCGCGCACTGGATGATCAGTCTGGCAGCGGGTCTCGCTGTCGGGGTGATGGCACAGCGAACGAAGTTCTGTGTCGTCGGCGCCCTGCGGGAAGCCGTCGTGAGCCGGCAATTCAAGCTGCTCGTCGCCGTGATGGGGATACTGGCGGCGGCGTGCGTGGGGAACCTCCTGACGGGCCGTTTTCACTTCGCGTTCACGGGCATGCCGCTGTCGCATACGGTCTATTTGTGGAGTTTCCTGGGCATGGTGCTCTGCGGACTGGCGTTTTCGCTCGGCCAGGGATGTCCCGGCAGGCAACTCGTTCTGGCAGGGGAGGGCGACAGCGACGCGGCCCTCTTCTGCGTGGGAATGGTGTTCGGGGCGGGGATATGCCACAATTGGGCGTTGTTATCCGCGCCGGACACCATCGCCAACGGCCTCCTCACGGTCGGTGGGCCGACCCCGCCGGCGAAAATCGCGGTTGTGACAGGAATCATCGTCTGCGTAGCTGTCGGCCTGTGTGGGAGACAGCGCAGTGTGGAAAGAGAAGCTCAGAAACGGATGTGATGGGCGGTCCTTGGCGCCAGGAGGACCGTTCCTGGATTACCAGATGCTCTCCCGTCGAAACGCCAGTGTTGTGCTCATCTACCTCTTGACGGAGCGGCCAGTTTCATGAGGGATCGACCGACGAAGAAGCGGATGATGGGTATTGCCTTGGTGATAGGCTGCGTGACTGCCGCGGTACTGTCACTTCGTGGTACGCATTCCTCATCCGCGTCACGGCGGGATTTCGAGATCGTAGAGAAAGACGATCAGGGTGATCTCTGGTCTCTGACTGTGGCCAAGGGGCAGTCTCTTTCCCGATTCCGGAGGATGGGCAAAGAGCCCGGGCCACCCCTCCTGGTCAAAGTGGATGTTGCCCGACAGAATCAAAACGTCTCCTTTGGCTTGATTCTGGAAGGAAGATCAGGAGAAAAATACGTCGCCGGGATCAGGAAGAACGGTGGCGTCATCCCGCCGCCGCGCTACCGAATCATCAACGAGTCGGGCGCGGTTCTCAAGGTCGGCACCTTCGAATACGGGTGAGGCAGTACGTGTCGGTGTTTGTGGCAAACACCCTCAGGAATGAAGGGCAAGTATCAAGTCCAGGTGGACATCGATACCGGACCGTTTGAGGCTCGCCATGAAGACGTGTGGCACTCGCTATGATCGTTCCATCCTGTTCGGTCGTGCATCACAGATGGTGTTCTCCGGGATCTGTTTTTTTCGGGAAATCTGTTGACCGGACACTCGGTTGATAGTAGCGTTGGCATCAGCGGTGTTTCCGAAAGCGTGTGTCCAGCGGAGTTCGACCGATGAAGTCAAGGACAGAACGGGCATTTACGCTCGTCGAGCTACTGGTCGCGATCTCCCTGATCTCGCTGCTCATGGCTGTTCTGTTCCCTTGTCTGCGTTTGGCGCGGGAACAGGGAAGGATGGTCAAGTGCATGGCCAACCTGCGCGACATCGGCCATCAGATCTACGTCTACGCCCAGGATTACGAGGATCAACTCATTCCCGGTGATTGGGTGATATCCTGGCATGTTTGGGCGGCTCCTGTCGAGTTCCCGCCCGGCGTTCCGCGTCCTGAGGTTGCGGACTATCCATATCAGCGGGTGAATCTCGGGCACCTTCTGAAGGATAGCGATCTGCCCACCAGCAGAAACCATGTCTTGTTCTGCCCGTCTGCTCGTGCGCCCGATATAGCGAATCCTTACGAAGGTTTCAAACAGGGATGGGGCTTGACCGGCGGATTTGCCCCGATTAGCTATATGTTTAATAACTCCTTGGACGGATTCTACAACGTTCTGGAAGAGGGGTACACCGCCGTCATGTCTCACAAGGATAAGATCAACTTCCTCAGGGGGGACGGAAGTGTTGACCGATTTCATGACAAGAAATTGGTGTATGATGACTTCTTTGGCCCCCAGTTATTGTCTGAGGTGTGTTCGACGTACGGGCTATGCTTTCCTCAGGTTCTTCTACATCGCTGGCTGGCGCAAGGGGCCGTCGATCTCACGGAAGCCAAGCAGTTCCTGAATACCTGTACGGGATGGGAGTATGACAAGCCCGTTCGCTTCAGACCCATTACGCTGTCTCAGATCGGCAGACAGTCGATCGTTTGTGATGTAGTCGGTGCCTGGGGAGACGTGGGTATCCCCGATCCGGCTACCTGATGTCGTTGACCAACCCGCGATCGTGGCGATCGCACTGAAGAGCCGTGCTTGACCTCCTTGGCTTAGCTTCCCGAGGGGTGCAGATTCATCCGGTTGGTGGAAGAGCGTGTCCCAGTGACGACGCTGTGGTATGGAGGGTAACAATGAAGAATGCAATCCTCTATCGCTGCAAAGTCCCGTTCACCTGACGCCGTCATTCCGAGCCGCGGCGGCTCATGTCATAGAGCGTGGCAGGCAGCCTGGAAATCGACGACCTGCCGGAGTCTGTGTTCTTTTGCTCTCGCCCCGAAGGAAGGAGATCCATAATGAAAACGAAAAGAATGATATCCCGTCTCGTGATCGTGTCCCTTCTCGTCTTTACCGGCAGCAGCATAGCTGCGGTAACCGAAGCCGTTGGAAACATGAAAGTGCCACGATACAGGTTCAGACTGCAATTGCTGGAAGCGCAGGGCCTGGTATTGGCCTATGGGGGAAAGGACGCCATAGGCAACTTGACGGCAGCCGAGCTGTACGATCCGCTGACAAGGGAATTCACCCTGACCACGAGCATGAATCAGACCGACTATGTTATGGCCAACGGGACTTCCATGCCGGTTCGCTACGCTCCCACGATTCAGTGCATCATGCCAAACACCGACGATCTTCTCTTCGTCGGCGGGTTTGGGCGTCCAGAAATCTTCGATCCAAACATCAGAACCTGGACTCTTCTGGGTGCGGCGCCGGATCAGAACGAACCCGGCGGGCCCCGTAGCGTGTACCCCAATGGATGGGGGGACATCTGCTGCTTGAACGGGTGCGCCATCAGTGATGGAACGCCCGGCAACCACATCCTCATCTTCGCGGGTCATGAAACGAACATGGGCCTGATGGAGCTCTACACCTACCCGGATCGGCATCCATTTCAGGGTACCTTCAACATCCTGAAGAACGCCGACGATCCCACCGGCTATCTCGTCGATCTCTGTGTTGATCGCCGTCCCGGGAACACCATACAGTATGCACAACTCAGTGAGACGAAGATACTGATTACCGGGATGATTTCTGCCGGTCGTATCAGCGAAGTCAAAGAAGGTGTAGCCATGGTTCTGGACACCCATGACGACGCGGAGTTCAAATCCACCCTTACCGCCACGGGACTCCAGAACGCACCGAGGACCAAAGGGACTATGGCCAGCCTGCCGGATGGAAAGGCAATGCTCATGTGCGGCCAGGATCCGAGTGGGAATTTGCTGCATTCCTGCGAGATCTACGATCCGGATACGAACGAATGGACATTCACGGGAAGCATGGTCACCAGTCGGAGTGATTTCGCATGTTGTGCACTGGCAGATGGGCGGATCGCGGTGTTTGGAGGATGCGATGACGTGCAATCCGGAAAGGCGACAGGCAAAGTACTGGATACCATTGAACTCTACGATCCTGCTACGGGAGAATGGACTGAGGTCGGCTCGATGATCCATGCCCGCCATCTACCCGAGGCCGTGCTCCTGCCTGACGGCACTGTCTTGATCTGCGGGGGCAAGGACAAGGCAGCGGATGACGCTACAACGGTATATGTCGACCAGGCCGAGGTCTTCACTCCTCCACCCGCGGACGATGATGGGCCGTGCTGCTAACCACGGCACGTACCTGAGGCTATGTCGGTAGAGGATATAGGAACAGGGGGCTGCAAGCCATGTGCTTGCAGCCCCTTGTGTGCAAGACTCGCCTCCATTCGGCTACAGGTTGTGGAGTCCCTCTGCCGACTTAAAGGAGATCTATGATGAAGAACGGAACAGTGGTATTCAGTATAGCCATCCTGTCTCTTGCTGGTCTTCCAGAGAACGGCATTGGCGCAGTGACCGAAGCGGTTGGCGACATGATGGTCCCGCGATACAGGCACAAAATGCAACTGCTGGAAGGGCAAGGCAAGGTATTGGTGTTCGACGGACGGAACGTCAAAGGTTCTTTGCTCGAAGCCGAACTGTATGACCCGGTAACGCGCCAGTTCACCCTGACCACAAGCATGAACGAGACCGACTACGCGAGTTACAGCAGCGCCAGTCCCATGCCGATTCGCATGATGGTGACCATCAAGTGCATCATGCCAAACGCGGACAACCTCCTCTTTGTCGGCGGATTCGGACGTCCTGAAATCTTCGATCCCAACATCGGAACCTGGACTCTTCTGGGTGCGGCGCCGGATCAGAACGAACCCGGCGGGCCCGGCAGCGTGTACGATCACGGTTGGGGGCAACTCTGCTGTACGCAAGGCTGTGTCATCAAGGATGGAGCGCCCGGCAACCATATCCTTCTCTTTGCCGGTCATGCAGCCAACATGGGCCTCATGGAACTCTACTCTTACCCGGATCATCATCCGTTCCAAGGTACCTTCAACATCTTGAAGGATGCGAATGATCCCGGCGGCTATCTGGTCGATCTCTGTGTTGATCGCCGCCCGGGATCCCGCATCGAGTGGGCACAACTCAGCGACACCAGGATCTTGATCACCGGCGGTATTGCTCCCGGCCGGATTAACGTCGTCAAGGAAGCCGTAGCAATGGTCTTGGACACACATGGGAACGCGGAGTTCCAATCCACCGTTACCGCCACGGAGTTCCAGAATACACCCAGGACCTATGGACACATGACCAAACTGCCGGATGGAAGGCCGATGATCATGTGCGGGCAGGACCCAAATGGAAAGTTGCTGAATTCCTGCGAGATCTATGATCCGAATACGAATCGCTGGACGCTGACGGGCAGCATGATCACGGCCCGAGATGATTTCGGATACTGTACCCTGGCGGATGGGCGCATCGCCGTCTTTGGAGGCAGGGGCAGAAGTCCCAGTGGCGGATGTGGCGATGACGCCAAGCCGGGTTCCCCGGCCGCCAATGTCCTGGCCAGCATCGAAATCTACGATCCCAATACCGGGGTGTGGGGGGAGGCAGGCTCGATGATCCGTGCGCGTCATCTACCCCGGGTCGAACTCCTGCCCGATGAGACCGTGTTGATCTGCGGGGGCAAGGACAGGGTCGTGCAGAACAGCACCACTGTTGTTGTTGCCCAGGCCGAGGTCTTTACTCCACCTCCGTCCGATTAGTCCCAATCCTGCGGATGTCAATCTGAATGGACCGGCGGATCGTGACCGCGTTGTCCAGATTCGCCGTCACCCGTTTCAAGGCGCCGGGGGTCTGAGTACGAGCCGGCGTCACTCACCGCAACGAGATCCAGCCGATATTACGCAGTTGAGCCACCAAATCAGGGCTTCTTGGGAACTCTGAAGGTGTCAGGGAACTCTGAAGGTGTCAGGTACATTTTCTCGTCATCCTCGTCGTCAAGACCGTCCTGCGCATCCCTTCTCGACCCTCGTGCGCCAGGGGTCCGCGGCTTCGTAAGGCGGGGTGTGTGAAGCGTCGTGCGTCGAAAGAGTGGATCCCCTTGTCGCCAGGACTGCCAACACTGGAACGCATCTTCGCTTTCACGCATCTACGCCTACACCTCTCATCGGCGTCTCGGGACCGAACGTCAAGCCGCACTGCATTCGCACCGAGTGCCATTATGGAGTGGGAAGACAAAGGCGTCAAGACGTATTTCCGAATACATTTCTCACACAAAGCCACGAAGCCGCAAAGGCAACCAAGAGGGTTTATTAGCCGATTACACAGATCTCGCAGATTGGTTCTCACGCGGAGGCGCAGGGCCGCTGGGTCTTGAACGGAATCAGATCGTCCTTCGGAGAGCGTGAAGCGTTGTGCATGGTGCATGGCCGTCCGACCTTCTGACCCTCCTACCTTCTGACCTTGGTCATCGCTCTGCGTCCATCGGCGAAATCGGCGGTTGCAGTTCGTCGTGTGTGTTGCGACGTGCGTCGTGCGTCAAAAGCCTGGATTCCCGCATGCGCGGGAATGACAAGAGGGGATTGCCGCGCGTTCGCTCGCAATGACAGAGTCCCATTCGTGTGAATCCTGTGAATCCGCGTCGAAGCCTCTTCTCGGTGCCCTCTGTGCCTCTGTGGTGCACAAGGCTGTCACTCGTGGCTCGGATGGATTCCCGTTTGCGCGGGAATGGCAAAATGCGGCTGCGCCGGACGTTCGCAGGGGGAGTTGTAGGATGACGCTGTTGACGCGATTGACCTTGTTGACGCGATTGATCTTGTTGGCGTCAGGAACTCTGTTGACAGGGCGGGAGGGGGCGAGGGACAATGAGCAGGGTCGGCCGGCGAGGAAGGCGGCGGCGCTGGAGGCATTGAGGAAGTCGCTGCTTCATCGGGCGTTTTCCGGAGAGCTGTGAGATGACGTTATTGACCCCATTGACGCGGCGGACCTCATTGACCATGGGGTCAATTAGGTGAGCAAGGTCATTAAGGTCGAAAGGAGCGGAGAAGACATGGTTGAGCTGTTCGACAAGCACGGCGGGTTCCGGCGGCTGCACTCTTTCACGCTGGCGACGATCATCCAGATCGAGACGCTGCGGTTCTGCCGGCGGTTTCTCACGCACGACGCCCGGGAGGGGGGCGAGAAGTTCTACGACCCGAAGGGCCGCCAGTACGACCAGATGACGCAGGCCGCCCGCAGCGGACGACAGAACATCATCGAGGGCTCGGAGCGAGCCGCGACCTCCAAGGACACCGAGATGAAGCTCACGGATGTCGCGAGGGCCAGTCTGAGCGAGCTGCGAGGCGACTACGAGATCGTGATCCTCGACCGGGGCCGGGTCCCCTGGTCGGCGCACTCGCAAGAGGCGAAGGCGGTGAACGCGGTCTCGCTGGACCCCGCGCCGTTCGAGGACGACATGGTGCACGAGTCGGCCAGGCACGCGTTGGAGCAGCGGAAGAAGTATGCGCGGTGGCTGGACAGCGACGACGCGACGGTCGTCGCCAACGCTATGCTCCTGATCATCGGACGGGCGTTGAACATGCTCAAGAGCCAGATCGAGTCGCAGGGCAAGGCCTTCGAGGAGACCGGCGGATTCAGCGAGCGGCTGACCGCGAAGCGGATCGAAGCGAGGGACAAGGGCAAGGCGCCGGCGCCGGAGTGCCCGCTGTGCGGCAAGCCGATGCGTCGGCGCAAGTCGGCGAAAGGGGAGTTCTGGGGCTGCTCCGGTTTCCCGGAGTGCAAAGGATCCAGGCCGATGGGAAAAGAGCCAAGATCGGGATCGGGACCTCATTGACCGGATTGACCCCATTGTCAGTGAGGTCAGCCGCGTCATTGAGGTCAATGAGGTCCTTCCCAAGACGGGTTTGAACGCCACGAACGAAGCGCTATCCGAACGCTTCCACGCTTCTACTTCCCGACTTCCGGCCCGGGCGGGACGGCGTCCGGGAAATTCAGATACGTGAATTCGCCTCGCAGCTCTTTGGCCTTGGCGTCCCATGCCTTGGCGGCTTCGACTTCATCGTCGAAACAGCCGAGGAAGTGCTCCTTGCCTTCGTGGGTGATCTTGACCCTCCATTTGTCGCCGCGACGCGTGACGCCGACGTATTGCGAGGACCTGCGTCGGCCCCGACGGGCACAGGAGCGGCTGTTGTGGCGGTTCTGGGTCGGCGTCACGATGCGGAGGTTGCTCCGGCGGTTGTCCAAGCGGTCGGTGCTCTTGTGGTCCACCCACATGTCCGGCGGCGGGTTCATAATGAGCCGGTGCATCGAGATCGACCTGCCTCCAATCACGGTCGCGGCGTAGTAGCGGCCTCGGCTGCACGTCGCGTGCCAGCGGAAGCCGTTGAGCCATTCGTAGTCGTCGGGATCGACCGTGGCAAAGAGGCCCTTGGTTAGCGTGATCTTGCACTCGTTGGGCGGCGGATCCAGGCGGACCGGCGGCGTTCGCTTGGGTCGCCAGTTGCGGCAGGGGCCTCGGACGGGGACCTTCTGCATCCGGCCGGAGGCGTCCGGGTGGTTCGAGCACATCGGCCGGCATGGCCAGCCCGTGCTGAAGGATTGCATCAGGTCGCCCCGGTCCCAGACCGCGTGGACGCAATTGTAGCAGCCGGGCGGCGTCTCGCCCTGGGAATCCTCGGCGGGCCCGCGCATCTTCTCGGGCGATGAGGTCTTTCGCTGTGGCTCTCGCATGGGACGTCTCCCTTCTGGTCGCTCGAAACAGCCTGCTGCCTGCGGCGATGTGCCGGGACCGGCCGGCTCGCCGCCAACTCGCGACGCTCCGACTATCCTACGCGACGCCAGGGCGCCTGTCAATCAAGAAACTGTATAATTCACCATATGATGAATCTGCGTTTTCCCCCCGATCGGAACCTGCTCCCGACCTGATCGGGGGTCGGGATACAAGCGAGGATCTCAATGCACGTCGGCTCGGATTCGGCGGTGCCCGCGGCAGAGACCGCGTGACGCTGTCCGCACAACCATACGCATTCCGATGTCGTCCGTGTCGGGCCCATGCAGAATCTGGGGGGGACGCAGGTTTTCGCTCGTCCCCATTGACAGGCGTTCCATGAGACCGTATGTTCTCCCCAAGAAGAGGATAGCAGATGGATGCTATCGTGTTGTCCGGATTGCCTGTTTGGGGAGAGTAGAACATGATCAACAGATGTGCATGGTGCGTTGTCACACTGGCTCTGATGGGGATCGTGGTTGTTTCTTCTGGTTGCGGCAAGAAGGAGGAGCCGCCCGGTCCCGCTCCGGCCTCTGCCCCCGCTCCGGCGGCTGACGCAAATAGTGACGTGCAGACGCCGGCCGCCGACGCCACAAGCCAGGGTCAGGCCGTGCCCGGATTCGATTCCAGGGTATTCCTTGCCCATCTTGACAAGAATGGGGACAGCAAGATCACTCGGGAGGAATACGGGGCCATCTGGAAGGACCAGGGCGTCGCCGAGCGGAACTTCAAGATGATCGACCGCAACGGGGACGGTGTGCTCTCCGGCGACGAATTCGTGCCCAAGGGCGCGACGAAATAGGGTCTGTGCGGCTGAAAAAGAGAAATCGGAAATCACCATTCCGTATTTCCGCAATAGCGTCACCAGGGACAAGCGTCTATCCCCGGCAATTCCTGTGAGCATGCCAGGTGTGTGGAGTTCGGTCGGCCCGCTCGAAGCGTGCGGGGTCTGATCCGTCTCCTCGTTCTCATTGGTTTTCCCTTGTCTATCTGCAAAGGGAGGTCGTATGAGCAAGGCATCTGTCGTGCGGGGCGTGCCGAACCCGAGTGTGGAACGCGACAAGTTCATCGCTGCGGCGAAAGAACGCGGCATCTCCGTGGTACTGCCCAAGTCGCCGGGTTCTGGAGACCGCGGCCGCGTCGCTCTGATCGGAATGGTCGCCGAGGCCGACAAACTGCTCGCTCAGGGGCTCGCCGGAGCCTGTGTGGGAGACCATGTCCATCTGATTCCCCAGGGCCAGGACTGGAAGGTCGTGTTGTGTCTGCCGCGAGGCAAGACCGCCCTTCTCCGAGTCAATGACCTTGGCGCGGTCGAGCGAGTCGAGCTCAAGCAGAAGTAGTCGGTGTCCGCCGGATACAAAGGCGGCAGATCTCAAAACCTATAGACGGGAGAAGAACGGCCATGCGTAGACAGGTGCTGAGAATCTTGGGATTGTTGTTGGTTGCCGCAGGTCTGGCGGCGGAGAATGCGACGGCAGGGGAGTCTGGCTTGATCACGCCGCAGGCCATCCAGGGGACGGGCGAGTACTCGAATTCCCCCTCTCTGATTATCGACGGCCAGACCCTTGCCGAGGAAACCGCATGGAACGACGACGCCTGTGTGTATTGGGAGAAGCCGCAGGCGAGTTTCGTGATCACGTTGGATGGCGTCTACCAGATCACCGGCGCGACGATCCAGGCGGACAACAACGACGACTATGTCATCGAAACGTCAATGGATGGGAGCGTCTTCTCGCCGCTGTTGGTGGTTCTCGGCGACTGGGGCGGGGTCTTCAGCGGCGTCGAGACGCTCAGCACGCTTGCTGACGATCCGCATTTCTCGTCCGAGATGGCCATCGCGCCTGTGCAGGCGAAATACGTGAGGCTGTCGGCCCGCAACGGCGACGAGGCGTACAGCATCTCGGAATTGTCCCTCTACGGCAGCAAGGTCGAATGCGGTTCGGTTGGGCCCGTGGTCGTCACGGGGCAAGGCACGACGCCCTCCACCGCGGTGAGCAGTCTGCTCAAGGCGCAGTCCATTCGCGGCGTCGGCAAGTACACGCGATCCGAGAAGCTCATCATCGACGGGAAGATGCCGGAGCAGGGGACGAAGTACAATTCGCGCCAGTGCGTCTACTGGAGAGACCCCAGGACCCACTTCATCATCGATCTGGGCCAGGTTCAGAGGATCGACGCCGTGGCGATGCAGGTCGATGGCGACGATACCTACGTTCTCGAGGTCTCCGCCGACGGCGAGAAGTACGCGCCGCTGGTGGTTGTGGCCGCCGCCTGGGGCGAGGTCACCAAAGGGATGGAGACCGTTAGCATGTTGCGCGACGATCCGCAGTACCTGCCGATGATGCTGTTCCGCCCGGTTGACGCGAGATACGTGAGCATCTCCGCACGGGACGGAAACAAGGCGTATGCCGTTTCGGAGGTCTTCCTGTACGGCGGTAAGAAGCCGGAGGCGACGCCGCCGATCCAGCCTTCGGTCGGCCCGGTCCCTCCGGTGACAACGCCGGAGCCGGTGGGCGGCCCGGGCAGTATGGAAGACGTCTTCAATGCCGTCGACAAGGACAAGGACGGCAGGATCAGCAAGGCCGAGTACGCCGCGATCTGGAAGGACAAGCTCGACGTCGACAAGAACTTCGCCTTCTTCGACAAGGACAACAGCGGGTTCATTGGGAAGACGGAGTTCATGAGTCTGCGCGACGGTCTCGGAGAAGAAGCGAGCCAGGACCAGACGGAGCAAACCGAGGAGGGCTCGGCCCGTCTTGATCCGGTTCTCGTTCAGAAGGCGATCGATGCCCTGCCGACGTGGCCGAAGATCCAAGATCTCATGGCCGCAGGCAAGTTCGAGGAAACCAACACGCTCGTCAAGGAGGCCGGGTTTGAGAACTGGTTCGATCTGAATCTCTATTTCTCGACGGTGTGCGCCGCGGCCCAGTCGATTGAGGCCGACCCGCAGTCCAAGGATACACTGGCCACGGTCTTTGGCGAAGAAGCCGTCGATGTGATCGCCCAGCCGGAGAATCTGGCGAGGATCAAGGCCAACGCGCCGACCTCACCCTCTCGATAGACGACTCAACGAACGAGTCTCGGACCGCGTGCGTCCGAGGCCATGAGTATTCCCATCGATTAGGAGGCACTATATGGATCTGACAACACGTCGTGTCGCAGGGGCTCTTGTGGTGTCCCTGGTCATTCTGCCGGCGGTCTGGCCGACAAGATCACGGGCCAGGTGCTCTCGACCACCCAGGGTGTCGGTTACAGCGACGCCAAGAAGCGAGGGGAGAACTACAGTTGGATCCAATGCAAGTGGACAGCTAACAAGTCCGGCAAGCTCAAGGCCACCGGGACCTTCGTCGAGATCCATGCCACGGGTCTGAGCAGTCCGCCGGTCTTTGCGATGGCGACCAGCACGGCGTACCTCTACGTCGGCGTTCGCAACGAGCGGAGCGGGAGGGGCCGCTTGCAGCGCGGGCATTGGATCGCGTCGCCTTGGAAATTCGGCGGGACCTTGAGCTTCAGGCCGCACGGGCAGGTCAGGAAGGCAAAGCCGTTGACCCGTCGCATGATGTCGCCGATCTCGTGAATCTGCTTTTCGGCCCTCTGTGGCTCGGCGGATTCGCCCTGTTTCTGGCGGATCGCGACCTCCTCCGTTCCGAGTGCTGCGGCCGACATGAGGTTCTTGGAGTGGGTGACTGCGGTGTAGGCCTGGGCGTAGTCCCGGTAGGAAGCCCCGTGCCCCATGCTCCGCAGGATGCGGATTCGTTCGGAGACCGGCGGGTGGGTGCTGGTCAGGTCGGACAGCGTTCTCTTCCCCCGTTTCTTGAAGGGATTGGCGAAGTACATGGGAGCCGTAATGTCGTTGGCGGTCGCCAGTTGCGGCGAGGGATCGCCGGCGATCTTCTCGAGGGCGCTGGCGAGTCCCTCGGGGTAACGGGTCAGTCTGGCGCCGCCGGCGTCGGCCATGTACTCGCGCCGACGCGACAGGGCGAAGTAGAGCAGTTGGGCCAGGATCGGGGCCAGTATCGCAGCCAGAATGGTGACTGCGAAGAGGATGAGCTGGGCCTGTCCGCCGCCGCGACTGTCGGAGGAATAGCGCCGGCGGGAGCCCATCGAGTGATAGAACATCCCGCGCATGAAGACCTGGGACAGCAGGGCGATGGAGCCGAGCATGATCCCGGCGAGGGTGACGTAGAGGATGTCCCGGTGCAGGATGTGGCTCATCTCGTGGGCGACGACGCCTTGCAGCTCGTCGCGATTGAGACGGGCCAGAAGGCCTGCGGTCACGGCGATGGAGGCCGACTGGGGACCGCGTCCGGTGGCGAAGGCGTTCGGCGCGGGGTCATTGATGATGTAGACCTTGGGCATGGCCGGCAGGCCCGCCGCGATCTTCATCTCCTCGACGATGTTGAATAACTGGGGGTGGACATCGTGTGTGACCTGCTTGGCGTCGCTGGCCGCCAGCAGGATCTGGTCGCCCGACGAGAAGCTGACCAAGGCCAGGATCAGCCAGATCCCGGCGGCGATGGCGACGCCGAGCAGGCCGCCCTCCCGGCCGAGAGCTGCCATCCCAATGAGCAAGCCCAGCGACAGCAGCACGGCGGCCATCAGGACCATCAGGAGGATGGAGTTGCGCCGATTGGTTCGGATGAGTTCCCACATGCCTTCATCTCCCCTCCAGCTCAGGAGAACGTGACCTTCGGGGGCTCTCGCTCGAGCGCCGTTTCGACCTGGAAGAAGTCCCGTTTCGTGAAGGCGAACATGCCCGCGACGACGTTCGACGGGAACATCTGGATCCGGTTGTTGTAGAACAGGACCTGGTCGTTGTAATTCTGTCGGGAGAAGGCGATCTTGTTCTCCGTGCTGGTCAGCTCTTCCTGCAGGGCCAGGAAGTTCTGATTGGCCTTCAGCTCGGGGTAGTTCTCCACGACGAGCATGAACTTGCTCAGGGCGTCGGCGAGCTGGCCTTCCGCCTGGGCGGTTTCGGCGACGGTCTTGGCCCCCATCGCGGCGCTGCGGGCCTTCGTGATCGATTCGAAGGTCTCCCGCTCGTGCTTCATGTAGCCTTTGGCGGTCTCCACGAGGTTCGGAATCAGGTCGTGGCGTCGCTTCAACTGGACGTCGATCTGCGCCCAGGCGTTGTCCACCTGGTTCCGCGAGCCAACCAGGGAGTTGTAGATGCCAATCAAGACGAGCACCACGAGGCCGAGAATGGCCAACACCACGATCAACGCGACTAATCCTGCCATGTCGTCTCCCTTCTATAGGACAGATTGTGAATCCGGACAGTTCTTACCCGGTGCATCATATGACAAAAGACTCTGTTGTTCCATTATTACTCTCAATTCCTGCCGGCCAGGCCGTCGCAGGTGAAGCGGACCAGGACGATTCGCTCGTAGGGGCTGGCCCGTCCGGCCTCGAAGAGGCAGGCAACGTCGCCATCAGGCAGGGCGGCCAGGCAGGAGTAGGCGGACGGTCCCGCCCACAAGAGCCGGCTCGCCGGCCAGGTCTTGCCCTCGTCCTCGCTCATCCGGACGGTCATATCGACTCGTTTCCCCGTGTGAGCGGGATTGGCGAAGAGCAGGCGGACGCTGCCGCCCGGCGTCGTGCATCGGATCAGACTCGCCTGGCAGATCGGCTCGATGAGCGTCGGATCGTGTCGGACCGCAGACCAGGTCATCCCGCCGTCGGTGCTCGTGGCGACCGCCCGGCTGGTCTGGGACCGGTCGTAGTTCCGCATGTTGATCAGGAGCGTGCCGTCCGAGAGCTCGACGACCTGGCATTCATTGACCGCCGGGCGGATCTCGCCGCCCAGTCGCCAGGTCCGGCCGTGATCGTCGCTGTAGATGACGTGTGAGCAGTAGCCGTCGGGGTCGTCGGGCAGCACGAGGCTGTGGTCGCACGGGATCACCAGACGATCTTTGAACGGGCCCTGTGCCAGTTGAATGCCGACGCCGGGGCCAGTGGCGTACCACCGCCACTCCGGGCGTTTTACGTCCGCGGTGATCTCCTGCGGCTTGGTCCAGGTCCGGCCGTCATCGTCGCTGCGGGTGACGAACACCCGGCGGGTGTCTTTGCCGGTGTTCTGCATGATCTGCTTCTCGGTATCCTGGCCGAGGTTCCAGGTCACCAAGAGCCAGATCGTGCCGGTGGCCTGATCCACGACCGGGCAGGGGTTCCCACACGTGTTGACGCCGTCGTCCCAGATGGTCTGCTGGGCGGACCAGGTCGTGCCGGAGTCGGCGGACCGCTTGACGAGCAGGTTGATATCGCCTGCGTCGGATCGCCCGCCCTTGCGCCCTTCGCAGAAGGCCAGAAGCGTGCCTTCTTGGGTCGCCAGCAGGGCGGGAATACGGTAGGTGTGGTAGCCGTCCGTCCCGGCGACGAAGACGTCGGTGCAGTGCAAGCCGGACGGGGTCTCCGGTGGCAACGCCGCCCAGCACAGCGAAGCCACGATCCAATGTACTATGGCGGTTGAAGCGATCGTCACGGTTTCGACTCCTCGGTTGTTGGGGCGGCATCCTGGCCGAACATGTCGGCCAACAACCGCTGGATACGGTTCTCCTGGTCCAGTTGGCCCCGGCTCAGGACCTCCTTGAGTTCGCCGCGGTCGAACCACAGGCCATGACCCCGGCGACACTGGTCGATCCGCAAAGGCGGGGCCGACGACCCGACGATGATCTTCGCCATCTTCTTGTCGCAAATCGGGCATCTGTGCTCCCGCTCGGCGGCACTCGCATCCACGTGAAACGAACGCAGGAGCTGCTCGGCCTTTTCGGAGGCGTCCAGAAGCAGTTCGAGTTCGCCGCCATCGAGCCAGATCCCGCCGCAACCGATGCAGTGGTCGATTTCCACATCGGCCAGCTCCAGGGTGATCATGGCGGTTTTACACGCGGGACAGTCCATTTCAACGGCTCCAGGTTCTTGAGGTCGCCTTATCTAATCGTATATCGACGCGTCGGCACGTATTCCATGATGTCAGAACGTGCATCAAACGCAGCACGGGCGTCTCGCCCACAGGATAAGACCGTCTTGGCAGGGCCAGGATGGCCCTGCGGCTCCTGGGCAAGCTGCCCACGCTACGACGACTTGCCTTTTCATGCACGTTCTCAGATCCATTTCCGGCGGACAGCATGTCGCAGGCCATGGGGATAGACGCAGGGACCTTCACGATATTCAAATACTGCCCAATGCAAAAAATAATTAACACGGTTTCCTTTTTTTCGTCAACATCGGATCTTTGAAAACCGCCTTAGTTTACAAAACTGCTCCCTTGTGAGGGTGGCCTGTGGATACGGCGAAGACGCAGAAAGCGGGTGGGCTGCGTCTTCGCCCGTGTCGTGTTGCGCTCCCTTCCGTGCCCCCTCTGTCGGTTCCTTCTTGCAGACTCACGTCCTTGCGACTACGATGATGTCCTTGGTTGGCCGCTTGCCGAATCATCGGCAAGCCCATGGGACGGACGCTCGATGCGCAGAATCGTGGATTTCCATACTCACGCCTTTCCCGATGCCTTGGCGGCTCGCGCCATGAAGACCCTGTTGGAAGAGACGCCGGGACTCCCGGCATATCTCGATGGCACGGTCGGCGACTTGCTGCGGTCGATGGATAGAACCGGCATCGAGAAGAGCGTGGTCTGCTGCATCGCAACGAAACCCGAGCAATTCGAGCCCATTCTGGCCTGGTGCGAGCACATCCGCTCGGACCGGCTCATCCCGTTTCCCTCCGTTCACCCGTCGGACCCATCGGTCGCCGACCACGTCCGTCGTGTCCGGAAGGCGGGTTTCCAGGGGATCAAACTGCATCCGTACTATCAGGATTTCTTCGCGGAAGAAGACCGGATGCTGGCGTTGTACGAGGCGGCGGATCGCTCGGACCTGCTCCTGGTGATGCATACTGGTTACGATGTCGCCTTTCCGCGAATCCGCAGGGCCGATCCGGCGAGGATTCTGGGGGTCAAAGAACGGTTTCCGGGTTTGAAACTGGTTGCTACGC
Source organism: Sedimentisphaerales bacterium (assembly GCA_034678485.1). GTDB lineage: Bacteria > Planctomycetota > Phycisphaerae > Sedimentisphaerales > Anaerobacaceae > PLanc-01. The sequence goes on from JAXDBU010000052.1 coordinate 27,098, forward strand.
ATCTGGGCGCCTGGCAGCAGTGGGACGAAGTACGCTCGCAGCTTATCGGACGCATGGTCCCGATGGAGATCTCCTTTGCCCTCGATGAGCTGGATACCGAACAGGCGCGGTCCATGATCCTGGAGCATCCGGACGGCTGCGTACTGTTCGGGACGGACTCGCCCTGGACGGAGCAGGGGCAGACGTTGTCGCTGCTGGAGAGACTGCAGTTGCCCCGTGAGAAATTGCGGGCAATCTTGGCAGACAATGCGTTGGCGCTTCTGGGCCTCGTCTGACCGGTGTGATGAATGACATCAACTAAATTTCACATGATTGTCCGAGAAGGTTCTTTATTTTTATACTGATCTGAGGCATGATAAGCCGATTAACTGTGAAGGCGCGCAGGGCGCCATCGTGACGTATGGAAGGCCGAGGCCCGTAGAGACCGTGTGCCGTGCGTTGTTGGAGACCTTCGGCCGGTGGCATCAAGTTAGTCCGGGAGGTTAAAGGAGAGACAAATGAGACACGAAGTGTGGAAAGTCGGGTTGTTGATCGTGGCATTGACGGGAATTGCGGGCTCCGCCGTCTTTGCCGCTACCGGGACTGGGACAACGACCCAAAAGCCGGCGGCCCCTGCCGCAGCGCCTACGCCGACGGCGGCACCCGCGATCCCCGAACACACGGAGTTGTTCTGTCCGGAGTTTTGGAAGGCGTTCCACAACCCGACGTCCTGGCTGCGCATGGGTGGAGATTTCAGGTTCCGAACCGAGTACGGTGAGAACTGGATGACCCTGGATGACAAGTTCGATTCTCCGACCGATGACAACGAGCGGGAGTACCAGCGCTATCGGACGAGATGGTGGACGAAGTGGATGCTGGGTGAGGACGTCAGCATCAACACGCGTCTGACATGGGAGTTCAGGACATGGGATGAAGGCGGGCCCCAGCCTACCCGTTCCCACGGCGGTCAGAACTTCAATTCCGACGAGGCGTTGTTCGATTGGATGAACGTCAACCTGAAAAACGTGGGCGGCATGCCATTGACCATGACCATCGGGCGCCAGGACATCATGATGGGTGTCGGCTGGCTGGTCATGGACGCGACGCCGCTGGACGGATCGCGGACCCTCTATTTCGATGCGGCCCGCGCCACCTACGACTGGGCCGACGCCAGCAGCAAGATCGACCTGGTCTATATCAACCAGGCGGCTGAGTCGGATCAATGGCTGGAGCCTTTGCACGACCAGGATCGGGCCGTGACCGAGCAGGATGAGAACGGTGCGATTCTATATGTCACGAACACGTCGCTCAAGCCGATCCAACTCGAAGGCTTTCTGATGTACAAGAACGACAACCCGATCGACGAGCCGGTCACGAATATGTCGAACGCCTGGTCTCGTAAGGCCGAAATCTTCACGATCGGCGGCGGTATCTCGGGCACCCAGGGCGAGAACTGGAAGTACCGGGCCGAGGGCGCGTTCCAGACCGGCACGAAGCACGACCCGGGCAGCCATTTGGATGAGGACGAGAAGACGGTCTACGACCTCAGCGTCGGCGAGGAACACGACATGGAAGCCTACGGCGCCCTGGCGACCCTGGAGTACCTGTTCAACGACTCGCACGCCAATGCAACTCACGTTACCTATGAGTATGCATCGGGCGATGATCCGGACACGGATGACAACGAGCAGTTCGACCTGCTCTGGGGTGAATGGCCGAGGTGGAGTGAGCTGCTGATTTACACGGCCTCGTATGAGACGACACCGGCCGAACTGACGAACCTCCATCGCCTGAACATCGGGCACAAGATCAACCTGAACAAGCAGTGGACCCTGACCGCGGACTATCATGCCCTCTGGGCGGATGAGCCGGGGGTTTCGTCGAGATACAGCATCTCGCGCGAGCACGACTTCCGAGGCGACCTGTTCACCGCCTGGGCGAAGTTCAAGTTCAGCCGCCAGTTGTATGGACACCTGCTGGGCGAGTACTTCATTCCCGGAGGGTACTTCCAGAACAGAACCGACAGCGAGGCGTTCTTCCTTCGCGTCAACGTCGAGTACGTCTTCTGACGAATGCCCGCTCGGCATCTCAGTGACAGTCAAACGGTTCGCCGGCGGGTTTTTCTTGAATCCGCCGGCGAATCGCCTTATAATCAGGCCCCTATGGCTAAGAAGAGTGCACGCGGTCAGGCGTTGTTGTCCGGAAACGAGGCGTTGGCTCAGGGCGCCTATGAAGCGGGCCTGAGCGTCGCCTGTGCCTATCCGGGGACTCCCTCGACCGAGATTCTGGAGGTCCTGGCCGGTTTTCCGGAAGTGGATGCCCAGTGGTCGGTGAATGAAAAGGTGGCGTTCGAGGTGGCTCTGGGCGCTGCGACGGCCGGAGCCCGCAGCCTGTTCGCCTGCAAGCACGTCGGGCTCAACGTTGCGATGGACCCGTTGATGACCGCTTCCTATACCGGCGTTCTCGCCGGCTTCGTCATCGTCGTTTGTGATGACCCCGGCATGCACTCTTCCCAGAACGAGCAGGACACGCGATGGGTGGCCCTCTACTCGAAGATGCCCCTGCTCGAACCGGCCAGTCCCGCGGAGGCCAAGGAGTACGTGAAAGAGGCGCTCGCCATGAGCGAGCGGTTCGATACGCCGGTGATCCTGAGAATGACCACGCGAATCTCCCACACGAAGGAGAACGTGACGATCGGCGAGCGTCAGGTCCCCGAGCGTCCCGTCTTCGAGAGGAACGCCGCGAAGTACGTCATGGTCCCGGGACATGCCTACCAGCGACACATCCTCGTCGAGAGCCGACTCAAGAAGCTCAAGGCCGTCGCGGAGCGGACCCGCCTGAACCGTATCGAGAAGGGCGCCGGCAAGATCGGTTTCGTCACGTCGGGCGTCGCATACCAGTATCTGAAAGAGAATTACCCGGACGCTTCCTATCTGAAGCTCGGGATGAGTTATCCCTTCTGCGACGACAAGATCCGCTCGTTCGCCCAGAGCGTCAAGAAGCTCATCGTCGTGGAAGAACTGGACCCCTTCATCGAGACGCAGGTCAAAGCGCTCGGACTGAAGGTCACGGCCAAGGACCCCTCGTTCCGGATCGGCGAACTGACGCCGGAACTGGTCGCGGACCTCGTGGCCGGCAAGGTGAAGAAGGAACAGAAGGTCGCGAAGCGCAAGCCCCGCCTGTGTCCCGGGTGTCCCCATTGGGCGTCGTTCGCTGCGCTCAAAAAGATGGACGCTTACGTCGCGGGCGACATCGGCTGCTACACGCTGGCCTGTCTGCCGCCCCTGTCGGCGTTGCACTCGTGTCTGTGCATGGGCGCGGGCGTCACGTTCCACGAGGGCTGGCGCAAGGGCGCGCCCGGCAAGTGCATCGTCGGGGTCGTCGGCGACTCGACGTTCGTCCACTCGGGTATCACCGGGCTTATCAATGCCGCGTATAACGGGACCAAGGGCGTCATCGTCATCCTGGACAACTCCACCACCGCCATGACCGGCGGCCAGCAGCATCCGGCCACCGGCCTGACCATCCGCAACGAGCCCACCAAGAAACTGATTCTGGAGGACCTCTGTCGGGCGTGCGGCGCCGACAATGTCGATGTGGTCGATCCGAAGAACATGGAGGAGTTCCGGGCGGTTCTCGACAAGCGAATCCACGAGGATGCCCTGTCCGTGATTATCTCCCGGCATCCGTGCAAGCTGCTCAGGAGGTGATACTCAGGAGGAAATCCGAAATTCGAAGCACGAAATCCGAAATTCGAAGCACGAAGTCCAAATGACAGAAACGCTGTCGCCCCTCGGATGTCCCGTTTTGGATTTTGGGTTTTGGTCATTTGGGTTTGTTTCGGATTTCGATATTCGGACTTCGAGTTTGTGAACAGAGGCATCTATGAAAGACAAGGTCTACAGCGTCACGTTCGGCGGCATCGGGGGACAGGGCGTCCTGAAGGCGTCGGAGATCTGCGGTTGGGCGGCCTTGCTCGCCGGATACCACGTGAAGAAGTCCGAAGTCCACGGCATGGCCCAGCGGGGCGGCTCCGTCGAGTCGCACGTTCGATTCGGCAGGCGGGTGTACTCTCCTCTCGTCCCGATCGGCGGCGCGGATTTCCTCGTCTGCTTTCATCAGGAAGAGCAGCCCAGGCTCCGCGCATTCCTCAAGAAGGGCGGCGTCGATCTCACCGACTACCTCGACAAGGCCGGCCAGGTCCTCGACGATCCGCGAGGTCTCAACACCTGCATGGTGGGGATCCTGTCCGCGAAGCTGCCGATCCCGGAAGAGCACTGGATGAAGGCCATCGAGACGGTGTTCAAGAACAAATACGTCGAAGAGAACAGAAGAGTATTCCTGGACGGAAGGAAGATGGGTCAATCATGATCTTGAAAGAGAAGGTCGAGTGTGAGTCCCCTGCGGATCTGAGGTTGATGCAGTCGGATTATCTCAAGAAGCTGATTCCCTACATT
>JAXDBU010000053.1:0-14922 GCA_034678485.1 Sedimentisphaerales bacterium
GTTTGGGCGTCGAAGACCGGTCCGTCCTGGCAACAGAGCTTGTACACGGTTTCATGGGAGCCTTCGATCCGGCACTCCACCGCGCAACTCTGGCACAGGCCGATGCCGCAGGCCATCCGCCGCTCCATACTCACCTGGCAGTCGATGCCTCGTTGGCCTGCGATGCGGGCGACGGCCGCCAGCATCGGCTCGGGACCACACGCATAGATGATCGTCTCTTGGGCCGACCAGTCCTTCTGCTCGTCGAGCCACTGGGCCAGACGCTCGGTGACAAACCCGTGATAGCCGGCGGAACCGTCGTCGGTCGCGACGGCTGAGGGAATTCCGAATTTCGCAAAGGCTGGAATGCAGGAATCGACCCCGGCGGGGATCTCGCTCGGGAGCCCTTCGAACGGCAGCGATTCGGCGTTCTTGGCCCCCACGAACGCGACGGCCTTCACCTCGGGATACTCCGCCCGCAGGTGCTTCGCCAAACAGCGGATCGGCGGAGCGCCCATGCCGCCCACGACCAGCAGGGCCAATCGCTTCTGGCCGGGCACGGGGAATCCGTTGCCCAAAGGCCCGATGATGCTCATGGATTCGCGGGCCTTCAAGGTCGTCATTCGTACGGATGCCGGCCCGAGCACGCAGTAGAGCAGCTCGGCCGTGGTCCTATCCGCTTCGGCCGTCACGTCCGCGAAGCTGAATGGCCGACGGAGAAGGACGTTTCGCCGGCACGCATCCCGCAGGCTCGCCGGGATCTGGTCCTCGGGCGGCAGACCCACCTCGGAGACATCGATCTGGAGGAACTGACCGGGGTGGAACTGCGCGAAGGCTTTAGCCCCGGCGCCGGTGAACTCCAAATCCATCCGCCAGAAGCACTCGCCGATCCGCCGGTTGGCCAGAACCATCGCATCGAAGAGGCCCTTGGTCGTCGATGATCGATGATTAATGATTGATGACTTCACGGAAGGCCCCGAAATCCCCTGCAATAGTCCATTATCCGTCATCCACAATTGATTCTCAGAGCACGCCCTCGTAGACCCGCACGCCATCCACCACCTTGCAGACGTGGGTGGCGTACTTGTTCGCAAAAGCGGGTCGGCTCCGCGGGTAGCCGGCGTCCACCGCCTGTTTGACTGCGTCCACGCTCTCGGCCCGGACCAGGGCGCCGGAAGCGCCTTTGTCTCCGCCGCCGAGCATCCGCTCGCCCAACACGCCGGGGACCGAGCGGACGATGTCGCACATGGTCTCCAGTTCCGGCCCGGAGATCTTGTAGTCGTCGCGAAGGCCCAGGCCATCCTGTCGGAAAACCGAGCCGACCGTCTCGACATCGCCGGATCGCCAGGCGTCCATCATCTTGTAGAACCGCTGCTGGGCGTGAAAGATGTAGTCAAGCCGGTCGAAGAGGTCCGCGTGGCTGCGGCCGAACTGGCCCTCAATCTGATCATACAGAGCCTGGTCTTTGATGTCGGCCAGGCAGTTGATCGGCATGCCGGCCTTTTGGAGGAGAGCGACCATCTTCTCGCACTGCCTTCGCCGGACGGCGTACGTCGATTTCTCCAAGCCCGGCCGGTCCGTCCCGGTGTCGAGCACGACGATGCGAAAGTCGATGGCCCCCTTGCCGATGGGCACGTACTCGATGGAGCGGTCCTTGGGATTGTAGTAAGTCCCCATGCCCTCCTTGGCGAACAGGACCATGGTCTGGTCGAGCTTGCCGCAGGGGGAGCCGATGTAGTCGTTCTCGACCGCCTGAGCCAGATCGACGATCTGGACCTGCTCCTTGACCTCGATGCCATTGGCGTCGAACAGCGACAGGATCAGGTTGATGCACAGGGACGCAGACCGGCTCATGCCGCCGCCGGGGATGTTGCCGAAGAGCACAGCGTCGATGCCCTGCTTGAGCTGGAATCCCTCCCGTTGGAGGATGCAGTCGATGCCGTAAGGGAATCGGCCCCAGGTCTCTGCGATTTCGGGCGACTTGGGAGCCGGGACGCTGCCGATCGTGTACTCGACGACGCCGTCGGTGGGGAAGTTGCCGCTGAAGAGCCGGACCTTGTTGGTTCCATTGGGTTTATAGGCCATCCAGATGAACCGGTCGGTCCCGACGCCGAACAGCTCGGTGCCGTTGTAGTCCCCATGCTCGACGCCCAGGCAGAACCGCGACGAGGTCCGCCGCATCTTGCCGCCGGCAATGTCGATCCTGTTCTCTTTCGCCAACTGCTGAAGTTTCTCTACCGCCGTCAGGTCTTCCTTTGCCAAATCCATCCCAACCTCTACGCAATAGGTTCTGTCAGTCGCGTGTATTTCCACAACACCGCTGACTATAGTCCAATCGGGCCGGCCCATCAAGACGCAAATGGAGGTGCGTGGCCGTTCTTGGGGTTCTCTCGGTACGCGGATGTTCCAGCGAGTTCGAGGGGGGCGTTTATCGCTTCGGGGATACCAGCGGAGAGGGGGCGGAGGCGTGAAGCGGGCCTCGTGAAGCGTGAAGCGGATCTGGTGAGCATTGCGCGAGGGGCCTTCGCTTCACGCTTCACGAGGTGCGAAGAAAGAACCATCGAACGGTCGTTCTCAGAACGCTCGGCGCCTTGGATGTCTCCCGATGGGGGCCAACGAGCCGTGGGGGCCTCAGCGTCCCCGTCCGCTGGGGGAGCCTCTCGTCAGCGACGGACGGTCCGTGTTTTGTGCCTGGCCTTCCCCTCTCTCCCCGCTGGTATCCACAACGCGCCAAACGCACGCCGCGAACGCAACCGACCGCCGAGGCTCGCGCAACCACGGTCATACACCCGCCCGCGAGATTCTTCGGCGTTCCTATTGCCCGTCCCGCAGGAAGGGATTAGAATCCGGGTCACGTGTGAAGGGGAATTCGATGCAGGCGGCAGTCAGCTTCCATAACATGCGCCAACGGGCAGAGAGGGCCGAAGCCCAGATCGATGTCTTCCTGACCCATTTGGCCGTGAGGACCACGATGATCTATACCCATGTTCTAAACCGAGGGCTTTTGGGCGTTCGCAGCCCGGTGGACGGGCTTTGACAAGGAGGTTCTCACGCCGATCCGCATGACATGCGGGAGTCAATGCCCGGACCAGCGACAAATCATTGTGTGCAAAGGCTTTAGCGTGCCCTTGGTGGCAAATCCAATGGTGTCCTATACGGTCAACAAGGCAAATCCCCGCGTCTTATGCGGGTCCATCTGATCTAATTATTGTTCGCCATCGGAAAGGAGGACAACGCCATGAACTGGACAAACTATCCAGCAGTCGCCGTACTGGTGGTTCTGATGTTGGTCGATGCGCCCGAATCCATCGCCGCAGACTCAGGCCGGATGGGTTCGATGAGTCACATCGGTTTTCGGGTTGAGGAGATGAAGTGGGAAACCGGTGGCACCGTCACTGTCTTTCGCGCGAAAGTTGCCCACATCAAACAGAGGGACGATTGGATCGCAACCGTCGCTACCTCTCCGGCTGCTGGCTTGGCGATTCGCATCTCGCCCGAACCAGCCTATTCCTCGAACAGCCGAGTTCTTGTGGTCAGCCCCTCACGCGAACAAGAGCCTGACTCAGATTTTGATCTTCAAAGGTCAACTCTAATCGGGTGCAAGGTCGTAGCTGAGAAGAAAATCCGCACGGCCATCTTCGCCGCTGACGGGCGACCGGGCGGCGGAACTCTGACTGCCCTGCCGGGAATGACGCAATACGTTGGGGTATTTGCTCCAGCGGAACCGAACGATCCCATGATTCTCACCGTCGGCTTCCCCGACATCGGCGCAGGCTATCGATTGGAGATTGGCCTCAATACGCTACCGCCCCTTGGCTTTCCTTCCGGCATGCTTGGGCTTCTCGGCACGGGATCCGAAGTCCAGGTCGCCGGGGAAGTGAAACTCGCGACGCTCAAGATCAAGGGCGACCCTGAGTATCCCCTTTCTTTCAAGCTGATGCGCGGTAGGGGATTTGTTCGGTTGTTTGGTCGCGGCGTGATCCAAGACGAGACTGGAAAGACTTGGAAAACTGGGGAGAATGATTCCGTGAAGGCATTTTCCGAGCTCCTCAGAAGCAAGAATTCCGTCGAACGAGAAATCGCAGCGGGCGCTCTCGGATGGCTTGCGAAACGACAAGACGACAAAGACGCCATTATCCCGCTTCTAAGGACCGCGCTGAGCGACGGGACACCCGAGGTCCGTCGCAACGCAGTCGAGGCATTGGGCAGGCTGAATGGGCGGTCCGCTCGCGTCGACATCGAGAGTCTGCTCCAAGATCCAGACGACTGGGTCAAGGCCCTCGCGAGACAAGTGGTTGACGAGTTCGCGAAGCCGTAGGGACGCAGGCCGGATGGTTCGCTGCTGGTTCTTCGCGGCGCGGACATTCTGGCGCACCAGGGGATGCAGGCGAGCGGGGGTGAAGTCGGTTGCCAGCGGTTGCGATTTCCCGTCCCCGCCGCCTGATCCCGGTCGTTCGGCGCGAGCGGATCAAGCGCACACCAGCACCGACGTTGCGAAACGAAATCCTGAGCCGAAACCGACTGTGGTTGAGCCGCTTGTGGAGTCGTTGTCTTGGGAGATCATCTTATGATTCGAGCAAACGGGAAGGCCCTGCGGCATTCTCTGATGTGTGGTTGGCTGGGCATCATGGCGATAGCGCTCATCGCGTCGCGTATCGCCATCGCCGCCGGGGAAGGGGTGTTCGATGTCCGCGAGCACGGGGCGGCGGGGGACGGCAAGACCCTGGATACCGTCGCGATCAACAAGGCTATCGATGCCTGTGCCCAGGCGGGTGGCGGGCAGGTGCGATTCGGACCCGGCCGATACCTGTCGGCCACCGTATGCCTCAAGAGCCATGTCACGTTGCTGTTGGAGCCTCGAGCGGTGCTGGTTGGCTCGCCGGACCCGAACTCATACCAGTATCCGACGCTGCCGGACTTCATGCCGGAGGCCAAGTGGGGCAAATGGCATCGGGCCTTGATCCTGGCCGACGGCGTGGAAGACATTGGCATTGTCGGTGGGGGAGTCATCGATGGCAACAAGGTCTTTGACCCGACCGGCGAGGAGCGGATGCGCGGGCCGCACACGTTTGTGTTCGTCAACTGCCGCGATGTGACCGTTCGCGACGTGTCGTTCGTGGACTCGGCCAACTACGCGATCTTCTTCCAGATCAGCGACCATGTGGACATCCGCAACGTCAAGTTCACCGGGGGTTGGGACGGCGTGCACTTTCGCGGCGCCCCGGGGCATCCGTGTCGGGATGTGAGCATCACAGATTGCCGGTTCTATACGGGCGACGACTCCATCGCGGGTCGCTACTGGGAGAACACGGTCATCTCCGACTGCATCATCAATTCGTCGTGCAACGGCATTCGCCTGATCGGGCCTGCGACGCACCTGATTATCCGCGACTGCCTGTTCTATGGCCCTGGGATCCAGCCGCACCGCACCTCGAACCGTTCCAACATGCTGGCGGGCATCAACCTTCAGCCGGGGGCCTGGGACGCGACACAGGGCGAGCTGGACGATGTGCTCATCAGCGATGTTGCGATGCACAAGGTGACGACGCCGTTCCACTTCATGATGAAGCCGGGCAACACCGCCGGTCGGATCACGGTCACCCGCACATCGGCCACCGGCGTCTATCGTGCGGCCTGTTCGGTCGAAAGCTGGGCCGAGGCCCCCTTCAAGGACGTGACCTTCCGCGATGTGGACATCGAGTTCGAAGGCGGCGGTAGTGCGGACACGGCGTCTCGCGAGGTCAAAGCCCCCGGCGTGGACGCCCGACCGCTGCCGGCTTGGGGCCTGTACGCCCGCAACGTCGAGAACCTCACGCTCGATGATGTCCGTCTGGTCTGCACGAAGCCCGACGGTCGGCCCGTGATGATCTGCGAGGACGTGAACGACCTGACGCTCGACGCGCTCCGGTTCCCGCGTTACGAGGGCGTGTCGGAGTCCGTCGTGCTGCGGAACGTTGAACGCGTCCATCGCGACGACGCGACGGCTAGTCCAAGCCGGTGAGGCGCCCTGACGACTGGAGCCTTCTGTTGGCTCCTGGATTCCTGCGCGCAGGAATGACAACCCGAGGGATGGGACAGTACCGGACCCGCAAAGAGAAACGGCCCTTCCGATGAGTTGGAAGGGCCGTTTGTGAAGTGGCACCGGCTATATCGGCTTGTGAGCCCGACTCGCGTGAGAGCACGCGTGGGAATCGGTTCTACCTCGCGATTACCAGAGGGCTGAAGATCACATAGAACGCCAGCGTAATGATCACGATGACGAGCCCCGCTGCCAGGGCGCCCCTGGAGGAGGCAAGGTTCAGATTCGACTGTTTCTTGAACTCGACCGCCTGGGGCAAGGGTCGGACCGCGGTGATGATCCACATGACCACCAGGCACAGGCCGAAGCAGATCGCCATGCGGTTGAGGAACTGGATGTCCGGGCCGATCTTGTAGCGTCCCGCCAGGTACATCCCGCCGTATGTCACGATGTTGGTCAGCAGACCCGCGACCCCGGCAATCGGAGGGGCCTTCCGCACGAGCAACCCGAATACGAACACCGCCAGGATGCCCGGCGAAATCAGTCCCTGGCTCTCCTGGATAATCGTGAAGATGCTGTTGCTGATCTTCGGATTACCGAGCTGAGGAGCCAGCAGCACGGCGATGACCGTGAAGAACAACACGGAAGCCCGACCCAGGAAGACGACCGTCTTCTGGCCGGCGTTCGGGCTGACGTATTTCTTGTACACGTCCATCGTGAAGATCGTCGAGGCTGCATTGAGCATGGCGGCCAGAGAGCTGACGACCGCCCCCAGCAGGGCGGCCAATACGAAGCCAACCAGACCGACCTTTTGCGGGAGCACGCTGCTGAGCAGTTGCCCGAGGGCGGTGTCGTACTTGAATGCGATGAACTTCTCCGTGTGGACGTTGGCGCCCGCCGCCTTCGCGGCCTCCGTCACCTTGGCGTTGAAGGCGGGCAGTTCCGTCGCGAGCTTGGGGAACACCTCCTCCCAGGTCTTGTCGTCCGATTCGAATACTGTATACGGTTCGACCGTGACCCCGTCGAACTTCTCCTGAGTGAGCGGCAGCACGAAGGGGTTGTCGGCTAGAGCGGCCCGCATCGATTCGCCTTGCGGATACACCGCCAACATGAACCGGTCCTGAGACCACACACCGATTGCTTCTCGCGTGGGCGACTGGACCACTTGGACCAACTGCGTGTCCGGATTCGCCTTCAGGTACTTGGCGATGACCGCGGCGTTGTCCGTGACCGCCTGGTTCTGCATGTCGCCGGCGAACAGGTTGAACGCGATGATGCCGGGGATCACGATCACGAAGGGGATGAGCAGCTTCATGAATGCAGCGAACACGATGCCCTTCTGCCCCTGGGCCAGCGACTCCGAGCCGAGCGTTCGCTGCGTGATGTACTGGTTCAGGCCCCAGTAATAGAAATTGGGGATCCACAGTCCCAGCAGCAGGGCGGTCCAGGGCAGGACCTTGTCGTCTTTCGGCAGGAACATGTTCATGCGGACCCGGTTCAATTCCATGAACCGATCCATCGCCCCCGTCTCCGGTGAGAACGTCCTGTGTCCCACGGCCCCGGTCGAGACGTTCTCAATGAAGGCCACCGGCTCGGTCGTCATGCCCAGCTTCTGGAAGGCAAAGTACATGATGACGCCGCCGCCGAGGATCAGGGCGCTGCCCTGGATCAGGTCGGCCCAGGCACAAGCTTTCAATCCGCCGGCAGTCACGTAGACCATGGCGATCAGGCCGATCACCAGGGACGCCGCCCAGATGGGCACGGTGTACCCCTGGTCGCCCATCTTGGCCGCCATCGTGCTGATCGTCAGGGCGCCGGAGTATGTCACTGAGGCCAGCAGCAACATATAGATGAAGAGCGTGGCGATGGCCATGATCGTGCGGGCGGTGGCGTTGTAGCGGTATTCGAGGAATTCGGGCATGGTGTAGATGCCCGCCCGCAGGAAGTAGGGCAAGAACCCGAATGCAACGACCACGAGGGTGATGGCCGCCATCCATTCGTAGCTGGCGATGGCCAGACCGACATGGCTGGCCGCGTTGCCGCTCATGCCGACGAACTGTTCGGACGAGATGTTCGCGGCGATCAGGGAGAAGCCAATCAGCCACCACTTGAGCCCTCTGCCGGCCAGGAAGTAGTCCTCGCCCGTCTGCTCCCGGCGGCTCTTGAGCAAACCCGTTGTGACGACCGCCACAACGAAGGCGACGAACACGATGATGTCGAGGGCGCTGAACTCCAATCTCATAGCCGATCCTTTCTTTGCATGTCCGCCAAACGCTGCAAACCCTGCACGACGTACTTGGAGGGGCATTATAGCCCCTCGGTCACCTGCTGCAACAAAATCCTCGGTTCGGAAGGGCTCGTCCTGCGTGGGGATGGGTCCTATAACAACTGTATGAGAGAACCTGAGCCCAATGTCCCGGGCGGGTGATTCACGATGGCGTGATTGTCTGGAACGCCTGGGGCAGGGACTCGACGATGTCGGTCGCCATCAAGCTGATCTGGCCGAGTCTCTCTGCTGCGAGGTCGCCTGCCAGGCCGTGCAGGTGGACGCCCAGGATCGTTGCGTCGAGACTGCTGAGGCCCTGACCCATCAGGGCGGCGACGACTCCGGTCAACACATCGCCCGAGCCGGCGGTGGCCATGCCCGGATTGCCGGTGGTGTTGACATAGACCCGTCGGCCGTCGGTGACGACGGTACCCGCGCCCTTGAGGGCGACGACCGCTTCGGCGGCCTGCGCGGCTCGGGTTGCGGTTTGCTGTCGGTCCTGGGGGATCTCCTCGCGGAAGAGCGAGGACCAGAGCCGCTTCATTTCACCTGGGTGCGGCGTCAGAACGAGATCCGCCTTGCGCTTCGTCGGCCAGCCCGAGACCTTGCCGAGGTTGTTCAGGCCGTCGCCGTCGACCAGCAGTCGGAGGCCCTCTTGCTGGAGGAGGGCTTCAACGAGGGACCGTAGACCCGAGCTTTGGCCCATGCCCGGCCCGATGGCGACAACGTCGTTCTCTTGTGCCGCATTGAGGATGGTAGCCAGGGCCTTCGCCGAGATTCGTCCCTCGCTGTCTTCCGACAGCGGCAGCGTCGTATAACATGGTTCGATGGCCGCGACGATGGGCAGGGCGCTCCTGGCGATCGCGACGCGGACCAGTCCCGCGCCGGCCCGCAAAGCCGAGCGGCCTGCGAGCGCCGCGGCGCCGGTCATGCCCACGCTGCCTGCGACAATGAGCACCCGCCCGAACGTGGCTTTGTGGCCCTCTGTCGGTCGCGGCGGAAGCCTCGGGGTAGTCTCAACGATTTCCATATTCAGTTCCATGTCCCGCCTGGCTCGAAATCCGAAATTCGAAGCCCGAAATCCAAAACAAACCCAAAGCACGAAACCCCAATGACCGAAACGCTGTCGCCCATCGGATGAGCCGTTTTGAATCTGGAGTTTTGGTCATTCGTGCTTGTTTCGGATTTCGAATTTCGGATTTGCTGCACCTCACAGCGTCCGGTCGATTTTTCGATTGATGGTCGTCGCGGTGACCGCGGCGGAGAACCCGTTGTCGATGTTGACGACCGTGACGCCCGACGCACAGCTATTGAGCATGCTCAGCAACGCGGCGATCCCCTGGAAGTTCGCGCCGTACCCGACGCTCGTCGGCACCGCGATGACCGGGCAGCTCACCAATCCGCCCACGACACTGGCCAGGGCGCCCTCCATGCCCGCCACGACGATCAGGACATTGGCTTCGTTCAGCTTGGGGACGTGCTCCAGGAGCCGGTGCAGGCCCGCTACGCCCACGTCGCAGACCAGCTCGGTCCGCTGGCCCATGATCTGGGCGGTGACCTTGGCCTCCATCGCGACGGGCAGGTCCGCCGTGCCCGCAGTCACGATGGGCAGCACGGTCTTCGAAGCGGGAAGGTCTTTCTGTTCCAGCACGATTGCGCGGGCCAGCTCGTCGTATCGGGCATTCGGGAACTTGCCCGTCCTCGCGAGGGCCTCGAAGGTCTCGGCCTTGGCCCGAGTCGCCAGGACGTTGTTGCCTCGCGCCGCGAGCGACTCGAAGATGCGGATGATCTGCTCGGTGGTCTTGCCCGGGCAGAAGATCACCTCGGGGAACCCCTTGCGAAGCTGGCGATGGTGGTCCACCCTGGCGAATCCGAGGTCCTCGAACGGCAGGTGGCGGAGCCGCTCCATCGCGTCGTCAACGCCGACCCGGCCGTCTTTGACCTGTTCCAACAGTTGTCTCAAGTGTTCCGGCTGAATGGTTTGGTTTCCTTCAGAAAATCCGAAACTCGAAATCCGAAATCCGAAACAAATGCAAAGCACGAAATCCAAATGACCGAACTGCTGTCGCCAGACGGATGCCCCATTTCGAATTTGAGGTTTTTGTCATTCATGCTTGTTTCGGATTTCGATATTCGGATTTCGTGCTTGCTCTCTCATCCTATTGAACTGGGCTCCAGGCTCAGCGGCGCGAACAGACCCGCCTTGTACTTGTGGTACGCCAGCGAGGCTACCATAACCGCGTTGTCGGTGCAATACTGCTTCGGCGCGACGAGCAAGCGTCGCGGGGGCTTGCTCCTTTCGGCCATCTTCTGCATGGCCTCGCGGAGGGTGCCGTTGGCGGCGACGCCGCCTCCCATGAGAATGGTTCTGGCACCGATCCGCTCGGCGGCCCGCTTGGTCTTCTTGACGAGCACGTCGATGACCGCGGCCTGGAACGACGCCGCGATGTCGGCGATCTGCTGCTCGCTCATGGAATCGACGAGGTTCTGTCCCTCCATGTCCTGGCCCCGGCAGTGATAGAGGACTGCGGTCTTGAGCCCGCTGAACGAGAAGTCGAGCGAGCCTTTCGCCAGCATGGACCGCGGGAAGTCGATGGCCTTTGGATTGCCCTTCTTGCCGAGCCGCTCGATGACCGGCCCGCCGGGGTAGGGGAGCTTGAGGATCGTCGCGACCTTGTCGAAGGCCTCGCCCGCCGCATCGTCGATGGTCGAGCCGAGCAGCCGCAGCTCCAACGGCGATTGGGCGTCGTAAAGGCACGTGTGACCGCCCGAGACGATCAACGCGACCGCAGGCAGTTCCAGGTTCTCCTCGCTGAGCATCGCGGATTGCAGGTGCGCGTGCAGGTGGTTGATCGCGACGAGCGGCTTGTGCCACATGAAGCTCAGCGTCTTGGCCGCGGTGACGCCAACGACCAGCGCGATGGTCAATCCCGGCTGATTCGCCACCGCGACCGCGTCGATCTGATCCTGGCCGACGCGGGCCCGCTCCAGGGCCTCCGTGATGACCGGGTAGATCTTTTCGATGTGCGCCCGCGAGGCGATTTCCGGCACGACCCCGCCGTACTTCTCGTGCAGCTTGGTTTGCGAGGCCACGATGGAAGAAAGCACTTGGCGCCCGTCGGCGACCACCGCCGCCGCCGTCTCGTCGCAGCTCGTTTCGATGCCAAGAATGTTGATTGGTTTCTGTTCCATCGTCGTGGGTCGATCTTAGTCGCATCTGCACCGGGTGTCAAACCTGTGCCACAGGACTCGCAGGCGACGAGGCCTGCCCCTGGGTGCCTGACCGTATCTGCGCGTGCAATGGCGGTTCGTGGAGACCCTGGAATGCCATTCCCGCGAACGCGGGAATCCACTTCCTGGGACCCGTCGCACGCCACGGTTCCTGGATTCCTGCTTGACCCCCCGATCAGGTCGAGGGCAGGTGTGGCAGGAATGACAGAGTCGGGGCAACGTCTCGTCACTCTGCGGGAGGTCGCAACTACGGTGATACACCCCCTGCCCCTGTGCTACCTGCCGTTGGCTTGGACTCAGCAGCCGGTTTCGGCTAGAATAACGATGTGATATGGACAACTATCGCGGCTTGAATTGGAGACGGTTATGAGCAGAGTGGAAGACGCAGTGCAGTGCTTTTGCGGTGGGGCGGCCTGTTCTCAGGCCATCGTGGCCCACTATGGTCCGTTGGTCGGACTGCCGGCCGAGCAGGGGATCAAGCTGGCCTCCGGTTTCGCCGGCGGGATGCGCCTGGCCCAGACCTGCGGAGCGGTCACCGGGGCCTTCATGGTCCTGGGCCTCAAGTACGCGGGCTCCAATTGCGACCGGCGGGACGGCCGCGAGAGGGTCTACGCCGCGATCCGCGAGTTCGCCGCGAAGTTTCAGCAGCGAAACCACACGGTCGTCTGCAAAGAGCTGCTCGGCTGCGACATCAGCACGCCGCAAGGCGCGCAACGCGCCACGCAGGAAGGCCTCTTCCGAACCATCTGCCCCAAGCTCGTCCAGGACGCCGCCGAAATCCTCGAAGAGATGCTCTGAGTCGATTCTCTTGCAGTGGCTGCCACTACGAGCCTATGATGAAAGGAGGTTGGCAGAGACGAGGAGTTGACCGTGTGCGAGGGTTCGCAGCGTGAAAGGGCAGTCCCATGTGCAACTGCAACGCGATTGCATCACTCCGGACGGACGACACCAGGGCGCAGAGGGGGAGCCAGACGAGGCGGCGTCCGCATCGTTTCCCGTGGCTGGTTCTGTTCTCGTTCTGGGTTCTCCTCTGGCCCCCGGCGTGGGGCGGACAGGAGAGCGCCGCAGGCGAGGCCAGGCCCAGAGGGCACGCCATCTGGAAGGACGCGCAGAGCAAGCAGGTCCTATTCACCGTCGATGATGTCCTGGCCTTCGATTGGGAGGATCAGATCTTTCTGCTCGATCTGGATGCGGCCCTGGATTTCATTGCCTGGATGGTGCCCCACAAGTATCAGACTCGCGAGCTGATGGTCGAGATGGATGGGGATGCGATCTATCAGGCACGATGGGTGAATCCGATTTCGTCCAGGGCCTTCGAAGGCCCGGTGTACGCTTCGTCGGGGTGGACGCAGTTCTTCCGCATCGAGAAGGGGTATCCGGGGTTTCCGACGGTCGATCCCAATGAGGATGTACGTTTTGATCCCCGTCTGCACGTGGCGCTGAGGGATGCTCGCGTCCTGTGCGACCTCGATCCGAACGGGATCGACCATACCGCGTTCGGCATTGAATGCATTCAGAGGGGCTGGTACACGTGGGCCGACGACTTGAAGACGCGAGTGGACTATTTCTGCGACGTGTTTCGCAGCGGCCAGGACGCACGCGTGCACATCTTCTTCGCAGCGGGCGAACTGGCTGGTCCCTCATTTGATAGTCTTGCCGTCGAGATCAAGTTCGTTGCGAACCGGGGGCAGTATCGTTCGGACATCCACATCGACGACATACCGCCATCGGTTCTGTCCGACGGGATCCACGTCTGTCGTTTCAAGCCATGGACGCCTTGTCCCGGCTCGGTCCCCACAGTTGAGTCCGGAAGTGGTCGGATCTCGGTCTCGGTTCTCCTCTGCCGCGACACGCAACTGGGTCCGGAGGTCCTCCGGCGGCTTGATTTGCCCGAGGAACTCGTGAATGTGATCGCACCAATGCCGTCTGCGTCCAAGGACGCCGCGCCGTGACCGGAGAGAAGAAGGTGCGTGATACACACCCTACGGGGTGGGGTATGCGCCATTCGCAGGGTGCGCATCACGCTGTGCTTGGGCTATTGGTCTTTCATCCAGACTGCGGAATTCAGTGCCCGACGGCCTCTTGGGCGAGGACTGCCTTGGCCCTCCGGACCGGCCTGGCGTTCGATGCGGTTGTCCCTTGCGTAGTAGGGGATCGCGGTCAGCGGCGAGCCGTCAGACCAAGTCCCCTTGATGACCAGGACGCCGCCCAGAAGATCGCCTCTCCATTCGGTAGTCAGCGGAGCCTCCGGCGCAAGGACCTTGCCCAGTTCTTGGTCGGCGGCCTCGACGCAGTAGATCAGCGGGCCGTACCGCAGGGCGACTTGGCCCGTCGTGGCCGCGATCTTCTTGCTGGCCTTGATCCGCTGGATTGCCATGGGCAGCTTCACGTCGATTCGGTCGCCGGTCTTCCATTTGCGAGTGATGACAGCGTACCCGTTCTTGATCTTGGGCTTGACCGTCTTGCCGTTGACCGAGAGGGACGTGATCCCGTTGCACTCGGGCGCGCCGGCGTACAACTCGCTGACGCTGCGATCCGGGACGCGGATGCGGATGCTGAACTTCGTGGTCCGTGCGGGATTGACGGTGATGGAGACGTCGCCGCTCCAGGGATAGTCCGTCTTCTGGACCATCTGGACGTCGGTGCCGGCCACCTTCTCCACGTTGATCGTGCTGCCGATGAAGAGGTTCACGCACAGGCCGTCGTCGCCTTTGACGTACGTCCAGGTCGGCGCCATCAGCAGGGTCCGCGGGATATTGCCCACGCAGCAGGGGCAATTGTGCCACGGATAGCGGGGGCCTCGCGAGTCCAGCGGATTCTGGTAGTAGAAGTTCTTCGCGTCCGTGTCCACCGAGCCGAGCAGGGCGTTGTACATCGACTCCTCGTAGAGGTCCGCGTACTTGGCGTCGTGATAGGCGATGTTCATCTTGTGCTGGAAGAAGATCAGCCCGCAGGTCGAGCAGGACTCGCAATAGGCGTCGTGACGGAGCGAGTAGTCGGGTCCGAAGCCCTCGGAGGTCTCGCCGCTGCCGATGCCGCCGGTGACGTAGTACTTCCTGTTGACCATGCTGTCGTAGAGGCTCATTACGGCGCTCTGGTAGTCCGTGTCATGCGTCTCCGCGGCCACGTCCGACATGGCCGAGTAACTGTAGGCGGCGCGGACCGCATGGCCCACCGCTTCGTACTGCTGTTGCACCGGCACGTGGCTCTGATCGTATTCGCTTCCGTCCCGTCGGCAGTCGAGCAGGAACTTGGCGAGCTGGATGTAGCTGTCGCCGGGACTGCCTGGTCCTTCCATGTCGTTAACGAACCGCCCGAACCGAACGAGGGCCTGCTCCATCTCCTGGTGGCCGTCGTACCAGTCCTTCCTGCCGGGGCCGAGATTGGCGACCCAGCAGTCCGCGAGCTTCTTGGCCGCGTCGTATAA
>JAXDBU010000054.1:0-27175 GCA_034678485.1 Sedimentisphaerales bacterium
TGAAACGGCTCGGCGCGGTGGGCGACATCGCACTGCAATTCTTCGACGAACGAGGCGCCAAGGTCGACCACCCGATCAATCGCCGGATCGTGGGAGCCGACATCGAGACGATCAAAACAATTGGACGCGTCATTGCCGTGGCCGGTGGAGCGAAGAAGGTCCGAGCGATCCGTGCGGCGCTTCTTGGCGGACTGGTTGACGTGCTCGTAACCGACTGCTGCTCGGCTGAGGCGCTTCTGGCGGTGTCAGGATCGTGAATCGCCAACACACGGGTCTTCCGTCTGAACGGAGTGCTCTACGAGTTCTTGCGCCGGTGGGCTGAGTAAGACCTATCCTACTGCCGCTCTCCGTTCCCTCTGCCAGTTCGAGAGTACGCGCTCCGTCAGGAAGGACTCACTCCATACCACGTATCGGCAACTCCCGGTCTGCCCAGCCACCCACAACACGAGCTGGCCAAGGCGCAGATGGACGGTTTCGGTGCGATCGTCACGTTCCAGTCGGATGACGGTGTTGAGCAAGTCCGGCGATTCGTCAAGGCATTGAAGATCTTCGTGTTCGCCAAGAGCCTCGGCGGCGGCGAGTCGCTGGTCTGCCATCCAGCGACGATGAGCCATGGGACTCTCACCCCCGAAGAGCGATGCAAGATCGAAATCACTGACGGCACGATTCGCCTGTCGGTGGGCATCGAAGACATCGAGGACCTGATCGATGATCTCGAGCAGGCATTGCGGAGTTGCTGATTTCGATGCGGACACGAATCTGCAGAAGCCGGACCCGGCGGTCACGCTGAGCATGGGCGTGCGTCCGGTCGACGACCGGCAGCGTCCCGGGCGAATCAATCTGTCAAAACCCTGCGGGAACTGGGCTACGAGATCGGCAGCGGCGTGACGATCGGCATTCCCGGCCAGAGCATGGAGAGTCTGGCGGACGATATCCTGTTGTTCCAGACGCTCCATCTGGATATGATCGGCTTGTATCAATGAGACTGCCTCGCAGTGCCGGTATTGTCTGGAGGGCCGCATCGAATTGATTGGGAGACACGTCGGGCGAGGTCCCGGCTCGCGGGCTGGGCTTGTGAATGAAAGAGTTGCCGATGGGTTGTGATGCCGTGCAGGAGAAAGTGCTGGTGGCGATCAGCGGCGGCGTAGATTCCGCTGTGGCGGCCGCACTGCTCGTGCAGGCCGGCTTCGACGTGACCGGGGTGTTTCTCTGCCTTCAGACGGATCGGGCTTACGGCGGCAACGACCACTCCTGTTGCAGTTCCCAGGACGCCGCGGATGCCAGAAACATCGCCTCCAAGCTGGGGATTCCGTTTCGCGTCCTGTCGGTCGCCGAGGATTTCGCCGCGATCATCGACAGTTTCGTCGAGGACTATGAGAACGGCCGGACTCCCAATCCGTGCATCCGGTGCAACGAATGCGTGAAGTTCGGGCGGCTGTTCGAACTGGCGGATTCCCTCCGGGCTCGCTACGTGGCCACCGGGCACTACGCCAGGATCACCGACCGAGGGGGGCATCCGACAATCGCTGCAGCTCGGGCGGCCGGCAAAGACCAGTCCTACGTTCTCTTTCGCCTTCCCAGGCCGTGGCTCGGGAGAATCCTGTTTCCCGTAGGAGATCTGGAAAGCAAGCAGGCGGTCCGGAAGATCGCCAACGGTTTGGGTCTGGAAGTCCATGACAAGCCCGACAGCCAGGATATCTGCTTCGTCCCCGACGGCGACTACGCCAGCCTGTTGGAGGCCCGGGGCAGCCGGGCCCTGCGGTCTGGCGATATCGTGGATTCCAGTGGGCGGGTGGTCGGCAGACACGACGGCTACGGCCGATTTACGATCGGGCAGCGCCGCGGGACCGGCGTGGCGATGGGCCGACCCGCCTATGTCATCGGGATCGACCCGGAGAATGCCGTCGTGACGCTCGGTTCTCGCGAGGAGCTGCTGGCCGGCGGTCTGACCGCTCGCGGCGCCAATTGGCAAGTGGATGTGCCCGCGTCGTTCGATGCCACCGTCAAAATCCGCTACAATCATCGCGGCGCCCCGGCCAGGATCACTCTGACGGCTGACGACACGTTCGAGGTCCGATTTCACGAACCGATCGATGCGGTGACACCCGGCCAGGGGGCCGTCGTGTATTCGGATGGATGTCTTCTCGGCGGCGGGTGGATCCAGGAGAGTCTGAAGTATGGAGTTTGATCTGTGATTGGGAGGTGTCAGTTAGCAGCCAACGACTTACAGCAATGGGCAGGGGCGGAGTTGAACCGCCGACACACGAATTTTCAGTCCGTTGCCCGGGAAACGTAAAGCAAGGCAACAGCGAGACTTACGAAACCGCCAAACCGCAGTTGACACCCCAGTTGACACCTGATTCCCCGAAAGCGGGTCCCATCGACACCAATACACTGCCTGCGGAACTGGTCGAGATCGTGACAATCTGGCCAGGGTTGCCAGGGCATATCAAGGCGGCGATCAAGGCGCTGGTGCAGAGTGTGTCCAAGGAAGGAGCGGTGGAATGACGGCGACGGCCATTGAAGAAGCCGATGTGGTGACCTGCACGGACGCCGATCATGTCGATGATGCGGCTCTCGGCAAGGAGGAGCAGAAGCATCGGTTCGTGGTGATGCGGGCGAAGGGGTACAGCTATGCTCGGATCGGGCGGGAGTTGGGGGTGTCCAAGGGGACGCTGACGGCGTGGAACGCCGAGATGGAGGCGGAGGTCGCCAAGGCGCGGGCGATGGAGTTGGAGGCGCTCCAGGAGGAGTTCTTTCTGCTCAAGGAAGGCCGCATCCGCCTCATTGGGGAGCAACTCAAGGCGATTCAGGCCGAGATCGGCAGGCGGGACCTGTCGAAGGTCAAAATCGACAAGCTCCTGGATCTCCAGCTTCGTTACTTCGAGCAACTCAAGGGTGAGTACGTCGAGACGGGCCAGAGAACCAAAACTGGTCCAAAACTGAACAGTGGCGATATTGCCAAGCAGCTTCAGGGCGTGCTGGCCCGGTATCGGGCGGGCGAGATCGACGAATCGCAGGCCAAGCTGGAGCAGGCAGTCCTGCAATCGATGCTCAAGGCCATCGAACAGACCGACCTGGCGGCGAAGCTGGAGCGGCTGGAAGCGGCAATCCAATCAAGGAGGTAACAAATGGCACGGACGGTGACGACGACAGCGGTCAAGAGGATCATCACCAAGGGCCTGACCGGCTGGCAGGCGGGCAAACTCGTCTTGCAGGATATGATCGATACCTGCCTGGGCAGAGACGGCGTTCTGACAGAGGCGGAGATGGCATCCATCCAGCAGATTCGGATGGAAGGGGCCGACGTCCGGGACTACAACACGTGCATGGCCCTGTGCCGAGGCTTCTACCGGGGCTGGATGCTGGCGGAGTTGGCGTGCAAGGACGCCTGCCTCCAAATCGGCTTCCTCGAACGTGCCCTCCGCGACGTTGATAAGCGCCGCACGGTTGAGCTATTCGGATCGTTCGGTCCGCGCGTGGTCACGCGGAAGCAATACGACCAGATCGTCGCGGCCCAGCGACAAGCAAAGCTCGCGTTCGAGTTTGACCTGGGCTATGTGATCGAGGAGCGGTTCTATGCGATCGCGCCGCCGGAGGCCAGGGCGGCGGTCGATGAGGCTCGCGCAGACAGCGAGGCTATGGTGGGTTTCGTTGCGGCCATCCCCGAGGCATACAGAAACCTCTGCGAAAAGGCCATCGATGAAATCCGCCAACTCTGCGGCTCTGGCAAACTGCCCGTCGTCTACGATCAGAAGGACGCGAAGGAGATCAAGTCCTCACTCACCCGGTGGAAGAAGGACAAGCTGTCCCCGGAGGAGACCACGAGGCTGATAGACCGGCTCTCTGTGACCGGTCAGACGCTCTACGACTGCGCCGAGCTTCCCGAGTGGAAGGCATTTCTGGACCGCTATCAGCGGCACTGGCTCGACGACGACGATGAACGATTCCGGCACGCCTACGCGGTCGTGGAAGATTGCCCCGATGTCTGGCTGGACGGCGAAGGCTGCTACAAGGGGCCGACGCCTCCGAGCGAGTGGATTACGTCCAGCACGGAGTCGCTCCTGGGCCTGACCGGCTACAACGGCAAGGCGGGCAAGTCTGTCGAGCGCGTCGGAGCGGAACTGAAGGATATGCTGGCGGCGGCCGAACGGAACATTCGCATGTTCCTGGCCATCAAGGCGGTACTCGACACAGCGGCTGATGCCGTCGGGCTGGATGTCGGTGGCGACGAAGGCTTGCTTTCCGGCCCGAACGGCAGACTCGACGCCTTCATCGCCCTTTTCAATCTCCGCCTGGAGGAACTCAGCGAGGAACGAGGATCGTGGCAGTCGGCAGAGACCCGGCTGGAACAGGCCCTCAAGCTGCTCCCTGCCATCAACGTGGACGGCCTCAGACCGAGCCCCGATTCCCTGACCCAACTCAAAGCCAAGATACTCGACGACGCCCACGGCGACGAATGGCTGCGCGCAAAAGCGGCGTCCCTGGAGTGCGGCGACGGCATCCGCCTGGAAGAACTGCTGAACTGATCGGTCGGCTGGCAGCGGGACGGATGCCTTCCAGAAGCTCGAAGAGGGGAGGCCGTCCACCACAGTGCATTCTATTTCGCGATAATTGCTTGTGAGGCAATTATCCACACTATACCGTGCAACGGAGCACACCTGTTCACGCTCCGACACCTGACACCGGTGGTCAGCGGGATTCTCCTGGATGTGGTGTGGGCGTGTCTGGCTGGCGGGTGTAGGGCAGGTCAGTCGCTTTGGACAGGCGGTTCAATGCGTTGGGAACTGGATGGGACTGCGTTGCCGGGCGGCTGCTTCGCCTTGATCTTGGGCTGCACCTGGAACAGAAGGAAGAAGATCAGGGCCAATGCCAGGACCGTCCCGACCGACCAGGCGATCTTCTCGCGTCGGGACATGGGCTTGAAGGCGACGCCGCGCCCCCAGGCGACCGAGGCCCAGACACGCTCGTACGCGTAGTACATAATCATCCGCGTGCTGTGGTGGTAGACGACGATCAGCGTGGCGATCAGTGCGGCCGACCGGCGGGACGGGGGGACGAGCAGCAGGATGATGTACGCACCGACCCAAGTCCATGCGACGCCGATCACACGCCAGAGAAGCGATTTCACCAACGATCTTCGCCGAAGCTCTCTGTATGTGGACTCTCCCATCGTTCTCCTTTTCACCAGTGGGTCCGCCTGTTCGTATCGGACCTTTCGGGGATGTTCTCCAGCATGAAGCCCGATTCTACCGCCGAGAGGCCGGAGGATGCAAACCTCTGGCCCCAGCATAGCCCTTTCTGGCAATGGGAATCAAGTTGCTACGCTGATTGGCCGATAGTATTATGGGGCCGGGACACGACCCGAGGTGCTTTTTCGAGAGGGCGATATGGCGGAGAAACTGCCGGTTATTATTGACAATCGAGGGGATGCAGTTGGTTTGTGCGTCCTTCGATGCCGTTGGCGATATGGGACGGGAGAGCAGATCCCATAACAGAAAGGAGACTGTCCTTTGCCGCGTATCTTTGACAATATCCAGGAACGGCTCCTACCCGCTCTGGCAGAGACGATAACGGTGTCCGACCGAGCTGATTTCTGCGTCGGATATTTCAATCTGCGTGGATGGAAGTCGCTGGATTCCTACGTCGAGCGATGGTCCGGCGGTGAGGGGCATTGCTGTCGCCTGCTCGTCGGCATGCACCGGCTGCCCCAAGAGCAGGTCCACGAGCTTCTCGGTCTGATGAAGAGCGATGAACAGATCGACCAAGCGACAGCGGTGCGTCTCAAGAAGGAACTTGTGCAGCAGTTCAAGGACCAGTTGACGATTGGCGCGCCGACCAACGACGATGAGGCAGGTCTTCGGCGGCTGGCCGCGCAGATCAAGGCCAAGAAGGTGGTCGTCAAACTGTATCTGCGACACCCGTTGCACGCGAAGCTCTACCTGCTTTTCCGTCCGGACCCGATCAATCCAACCATCGGCTATCTCGGAAGCAGCAACCTGACCTTTGCCGGGCTCTCCCAGCAGGGGGAATTGAACATCGACGTGCTCGATCACGATGCCTGCATGAAGCTGGCCCGGTGGTTCGAAGACCGATGGGGCGACCGCTGGTGCGTGGACATCTCCGCCGATCTGGTCAAGGTAATCGAGGAGAGTTGGGCCAGAGAAGAGCTGATCCCACCGTACCACATCTACATCAAGATGGCCTACCATCTGGCCCGAGAGGCCCGCGAGGGCATATCGGAGTTCCAACTCCCCGTTGAGTTGCGGAACAGGCTGTTTGGCTTCCAGGAGGCGGCGGTCAAGATTGCGGCCCATCACATCAACAAGCGGGGCGGTGTGCTGATCGGCGATGTCGTCGGCCTGGGCAAGACCCTGATGGCGACGGCCGTCGCTCGCATCTTTGAGGACGAGCATGACCTTGAGACCCTCATCATCTGCCCGAAGAACCTTCTGCCGATGTGGAAGGACTACCGCGAACGTTATCATCTGCGGGGCAAGGTGGTATCTCTGAGTCGTGTCACGCGCGAGCTGCCCGAGATGCGGCGATACCGCTTGGTGGTTATCGACGAGAGCCACAACCTTCGCAATCGCGAGGGACGGCGCTATAGCGCGATCCGCGACTACATCAAGAAGAACGACAGCAAGTGTGTTCTCCTCTCCGCCACGCCCTACAACAAGACCTATCTCGACCTGTCCAATCAACTGCGTCTGTTCCTGCAAGACGACGTGATCCTGCCCATCCGTCCGGAGCGACTGCTGCGAGAAATGGGTCTTATCGAATTTGAGCAGAAGCACCAGTGCAAGCCCGAGACACTCAGCGGCTTTGAGAAGAGCGAATACGCTGACGACTGGCGGGAGCTGATGCGGCTGTATCTGGTCCGCCGCACGCGCAGTTTCATCATGGACAACTACGCCGAGACGGACCCGGCCAATGGTAGGAGGTTCCTGCCGCTCCACGATGGGCGACCCTACTACTTCCCGACTCGCATCCCGAAGACCGCCAAATTCACCGTCGATGAGAAGAGCCAGAAGGATCAGTATGCCCAACTGTACTCACCGGACGTTGTGGGGACGATCAACTCGCTGCACCTTCCGCGATATGGCTTGGGCAACTACGTGGCTCCATCGCCGGATGCGCCGCCAACACAGAAGGAAGCCGATATGCTGGCGAATCTCTCCCGTGCCGGCAAGCGGCTGATGGGTTTCTGCCGCACGAATCTCTTCAAGCGGCTGGAGTCCAGCGGGCAGGCATTCATCCAGTCTGTGGAACGGCACATTCTCCGCAACTTCGTCTATCTGCATGCAATAGAGGCCGTCAATCCACTACCCATTGGGACGCAGGATTCGGGATTGCTGGATGCCCGCGTCTGTGACGAGGATGTCGATCCAGCGGAGACCATGTTTGAGAACAACGACGACGAAGATACTCCCCAAGCGGAGGACGTGTCGGCCTTGCGGACGCCGGAGGATTTCGCCCGTCGGGCCGCAGAGGTCTACCAATTGTATGCCACGCATGGGCGAAGACGCTTCGATTGGCTGCGGCCCACTCTCTTCGACGCCGCTCTGGCTGAGAATCTGCGCAGCGATGCTGCCGCCCTAATCGGAGTGCTCAAGAAGTGTGGCGACTGGGACCCTGGACACGACACGAAGCTGGATACGCTGTGCCGCCTGTTGTTGCAGAAGCACTCGAACGAGAAGGTCATCGTTTTCTCGCAGTTCGCCGACACGGTGCGCTACCTCGAAGCCGAACTTCAGGCACGTGGCCTTGAGAACGGGGCCGGGGTAACGGGCGACTGCCCCGACCCGACCGCCTATGCCTGGCGCTTCAGTCCGGAGAGCAACGAGAAACGCGGTCAGGTCAAGCCCGAAGACGAATTGCGCGTCCTTGTGGCCACGGATGTCCTGAGTGAAGGTCAGAATCTCCAAGATTGCGCCATCGTGGTCAACTACGATCTTCCCTGGGCCATCATCCGGCTCGTGCAACGTGCCGGCCGTGTGGACCGCATCGGCCAGAAGGCCGAAGAGATTCTCTGCTACTCCTTCCTGCCTGCCGACGGCGTCGAACGGCTCATTCGCCTCCGTGCCCGCGTCCGGCAGCGTCTGTGGGAGAACGCCGAGGTTGTCGGCACGGACGAGGCGTTCTTCGAGGACGACCGCAACGATCAGGCCGTACGCGATCTGTTCACTGAAAACGCCGGCATTCTGGACGGCGACGCCGACAGCGAGGTGGACCTGGCATCCTATGCCTATCAGATATGGAAGAACGCCACCGCCGCCGACCCAAAACTGGAGAAGACCATCGCCGATCTTCCTCCCGTTGTCTATTCGACCAAGGCCCATCAGTCCACTGTCGGCGGTCCCTCAGGGGTCATCGTGTACCTGCGGACCGCAGAGGACAACGATGCGCTGATATGGATGAACAAGGAGGGCGAAGTGGTCACGGAGTCTCAGAAGACCATTCTCGACGCCGCCAAATGCGGCCCGGATACACCGGCCCTTGCACGACTGGAGAATCACCACGATCTCGTCCGCGACGGCGTGACGCAGGTCCTGAAAGAGGAGAAATCCGTCGGCGGTCAGCTTGGTCGTCCGTCCGGCGCGCGCTTCCGCACCTACACACGCCTCAAGCAATACGCCGAGGACGTCAAGGGCACTATTTTCGACAAGCAGGAACTGCACCGGGCCATCGAGGAGATCTATCGCCATCCACTACGGGATGCGGCCAAGGACGCCTTGAACCGCCTGCTGCGGACCCATGCCTCCAATGAGGACCTTGCCGCCAAGGTCATGGCCCTGCGGGATGCCGATGCCCTTACCGTCAAGAGCGAAGAGGCCGAGTCGCGAGAACCCCGCATCATCTGCTCGATGGGCCTGCGCAGGCCGGATTGATGGAGACCCGAGATGTCGATCAACATACAACGGACACAGGAGTGCCTCCAGCGCTTCGACTTCACGACGCTGTTTGTGGAAGAACTCGGTTGGTCAAATCCACTAAATCGAGATGCTCAACGATTGACCATAGGTGAGCAGCACTTCGTGCGACACGAGGTAGCTCACCTTGCCGGAGTGGTCGTGTTTGAAATCGCCCCTGCCAGCAGCGGTCAGCGAATCCCCGACGCCAGGACCCGCGCCGCCATCCACAAGGAAGTCTCCAAGCATCATCACGAAAACCTGTTGATTTTCGTCGATGCCGAACGCTCCCGTAGTCTCTGGTACTGGGTCAAGCGCCAGGATGGCAGACTCTATCCCCGCGATCATCACTTTTTCCGGGGCCAGCCGGGCGACCTGCTTCTGGGTAAACTCAATTCAATGGTGTTCGACATCAGCGAGTTCGACGAATCGGGCAACGTTCCCCTATTGAAGGTCACTGGCCGGTTGAAAGAGGCCCTTGACGTCGAGCGCATCACGAAGAAGTTCTACGGCGAGTTTCAGACCCAACAACTGGCATTCATGGAGCTGATCGAAGGCATCGACGACGACCATGACCGGCGGTGGTATGCCTCGGTTTTGCTCAACCGTCTCATGTTTATCTACTTCCTCCAGAAGAAGTTCTTCCTCGATGGCGGTGACACCAATTACCTGCGCAACAAGCTGGCCGCCAGCCAAGCCAAGGGCTGCGACCGCTATTTCAAGGATTTCTTGTCCGTGCTCTTCTTCGAAGGGTTTGCCAAGCCGCCGGCGCAGCGGTCGGCCGCTGCCTGTAAGCTGCTTGGCGACATCCGCTACCTGAACGGCGGCCTCTTCCTGCCACACAAGGTCGAACAGGGAAATCCCCGCCTTGATGTGTCCGACCGGGCCTTTGAGAGTCTTTTCGATCTCTTCGAACGGTATTCCTGGAACCTCGACGACACCCCCGGCGGCCAAGCCGATGAGATCAACCCGGATGTGCTGGGCTATATCTTCGAGAAGTACATCAACCAGAAGGCCTTTGGGGCTTACTACACGCGCCCCGAGATCACCGAGTATCTGTGTGAACGCACGATCCACCGACTGGTTCTCGACGCCGTGAATACCCCTGGCATCCCCGGTGTGATCGCTGCACGGCATTTCGATTCCGTCGGCGACATGCTCATGGATCTCGACGCCCCTCTCTGCCAACTCTTGCTCAAAGAGGTCTTGCCGTCGATGAGCCTGCTCGATCCGGCCTGCGGCTCTGGGGCTTTCCTTGTGGCAGCCATGAAGACCCTCATCAGCCTCTACTCTGCCGTCATCGGGCGCATCAAGTTTCTCGGCGACGACGAACTCCGCAAGTGGCTTACCAACGTCGAAAGGACCCATGCCTCGGTCAGCTACTTCATCAAGAAACGCATCATCACCGACAATCTCTTCGGCGTGGACATCATGGACGAGGCCGTCGAGATCGCGAAGCTGCGCCTCTTCCTGGCCCTGGTTGCTTCCGCCCGCAAGGCAGACGAACTGGAGCCGCTGCCCCACATCGATTTCAACATCCTGCCCGGCAACAGCCTCATCGGTCTAATGCGCGTGGACGATAAGCGGTTTGAGGCCCGGAACAAGAAGGGCGCGCTTGGCGGCATGCTCTTCCAGAGAAAGACCTATCGCGAAATCCTGGCGGAGAAGAACCGCAAGATCGATAGCTACCGACACACCGAATCGCTGCTCGGCGAATCGAGCGACGCGTTCCGTGTCCTGACGGAACTACGCGACGATATCCAGAAGCTCAAGGACGAGGCCGATGAGGTTCTGAACGACATGCTGCTGGCCGAGTTCACCGACATGGGCATCCGGTACGAGCAGGCCGCCTGGGACGACAAGAAGGGCAAGGCCGGCCGCTCGAAGAAACGCCCGCTTGGCCTGGACGACCTCCACGAACTGAAACCCTTCCACTGGGGCTACGAGTTCGACGAGATCCTCAACGAGCGAGGGGGCTTCGACGCCATCATCACGAACCCTCCGTGGGAGATCTTCAAGCCCAACGCCAAGGAGTTCTTCGAGGAGCACTCCGAACTGGTCACCAAGAAGAAAATGACCATTCATGACTTCGAGAAAGAGCAGGCCAAGCTCCTCAAGGACAAAGATATCCGTGCCGCATGGCTGGAGTACCTCAGTTCGTATCCCCACATCAGCGCGTTCTATCGCTCCGCGCCGCAGTACCGCAATCAGATCAGCATTGTCAAAGGCAAGAAAGCCGGCAGTGACATCAACCTGTTCAAGCTCTTCACCGAACAATGTTTCAACTTGCTTCGCAAGGGCGGGCAGTGCGGCATCGTCATCCCCTCGGGCATCTACACCGACCTCGGGGCCAAGCAACTCCGCACCATGCTCTTCGAGCAGGCCGAGGTCACCGGCCTGTTCTGCATCGAGAACCGTAAGGAGGTCTTCGAGAACGTTCACCGCAGCTTCAAGTTCGTCGTCCTGACCTTCGCCAAGGGCGGCAAAACGAAGGCCTTCCCGGCCGCGTTCATGCGCCACGACGTGGCCGAACTCGACCGCTTCCCCGACCAGGGCAGCATCGACATCTCCGTCGATCTGGTCAAACGCCTCTCGCCCGATTCGCTCTCCGTCATGGAGTTCAAGAACGACATCGACGTACGCATCTGCGAGAAAGCGCTGCGGTTTCCGCTCCTGGGAGAGCACGTTGAGGGTACCTGGAAGCTCTCGCTCTACCGCGAGTTTGACATGACCAACCACAGCCACCTCTTCAAGACCTCTCCGGGCGAGGGGCGGCTGCCGCTGTACGAAGGCAAGATGATCTGGCACTTCGACCACCGCTTCGCCGAGCCGCGTTACTGGGTAGACGAGAAGGAGGGCCGTACCGCTATCCTTGGCCGCACACCCGACACAAACCAGAAACTCGACTATCAGGCGTACCGCCTGGGATTCCGGGACATTGCCTCGAACACCAACGAACGCACGATGGTGTCGTCCGTCATCCCCCCGACCTTTCACGGCAACAAGGTTCCGACAGTCCGCGTATTCGATGAGAATGAAGACCGCTTCATCAATGATGATGAGCAGTTGTTCCTGTGTGCCATGTGGAACAGCTACGTCGTTGATTACCTCGTGAGAATGAAGGTCACAACGACGTTAAACTTCTTCTACGTCTATCAGCTTCCCGTCCCTCGCATGACGCCGAAAGACAATGTGTTCGGGCGGATTGCGGAGCGTGCGGCACGGCTGATCTGCACGACGGCCGAGTTCGACGACCTGGCGAAGGAAGTGGGCCTCAAGAGCCACAAAGACGGCGCGATCGACCCAGCCGAGCGGGCCAAGCTGCGGGGGGAACTGGACGGCCTGATCGCCCACCTCTACGGCCTAACGGAAGAGGAGTTCGCCTACATCCTGACGACCTTCCCGCTGGTCCCCGACTCCGTGAAAGTCGCCACCCAGAACGCCTACCGCGATGTAGAAAGGGGCCTGGTGAAATGAACAAGCCGCCGATTCTCCGCGATGTGACGGTCAAGAATTTCAAAGCTATCCGTGACAGCAAGCGCCTTAAGCTCACGCCGCTGACGGTGCTGATCGGCAACAACGGCTCCGGCAAGAGCAGCCTGATCGAGGCCCTGGAAACGTTCCACACCTTTGTAACGCAGGACCTGGACGCGGCCTTCCAGACTTGGCATGGAATCGAGCACATTCGTAACAAGACAGCCGGCGAGCAGGTGCGCTTCTCCAAGAAGACCGGCCAGCAGCGCTTGTCCAAGGCGATTTCGTTCAGGATCACCGGTCACACGGGCGAGCGGCCCTTCAAGGCCGCCAGCGTCATCAACGAGCGGGGCAGTGGCAACGTCCTGTTCGTCGAGCACGAAGAAGCAAAGGTCGGGCCGATTACTGCCCTGCGAGATGAAGAGCGGACGGACATCCACTCCAATAGCGAGCAGCGCGAGCAGGCGACCGTCGGGCCGTTGGAGGTAGCCGAATCGCTACTGGGACGCGTACGCTACTTGGGCGATTACGTTCGCGGCTGGCAGTTCCTCTCGCTCTGGCCCGCGCCGATGGGTCAACCTCGGCCGCAGCGCCGCACGCTGGGGCACAGGGCGCTGGCAAAGGACGGCTCGAACGTGGCGGAATACCTGTTGGACATTCGCCATCGCGACCTTCCCGCCTTCGATGGGATTATCGAGACGCTCAAGTACGTCCTTCCGTATGCGGCGGACGTGCAGCCGGACATCACGCACGAGTTGGAGCGGACGGTGTACCTGCAACTGGCTGAACGCAACTTCAAGCTACCCGGCTGGCTACTGTCATCAGGAACGCTGCGGGTGCTGGCATTACTCGCGGTACTGCGTCACCCCGAACCGCCCCCCTTGGTGCTGATCGAGGAAGTGGAAAACGGCTTGGACCCGCGCACGATCCACCTGATCGTAGAAGAGATCCAAGCGACGGTGCAATCGGGCCGCAGCCAAGTCATCATCACAACTCATTCACCGTATCTACTGGACTTGCTGTCGCTGTCGAGCGTTGTCGTATGCGAGCGCGAGGACGGTGGGGAGCCGGTCTTTCACCGTCCGGCCGACGACAAGGAGTTGGCGAGTTGGGCGAAGAGCTTCGGTCCCGGCCAGCTCTACACCATGAGCCGGCTGTCGCGGAGGGCCGAGAAATGAAGCTGGGGCTGATTGTCGAGAGCGGTCCCCAGGGGGCAGAAGTGCAGGTCCTGCCGTACCTGGCGGAGCAGATCGCCCCAGGCGTTGAGTGTTCCTGCGTGACTTTTCGCAACAAGCCCGCCCTGATTGGAGAGTGCGGTCCTGCCACAGCCAACTTGCTTGACGATGGTTGCGACAAGGTGTTAATCGTTTGGGACTTGTACCCTGCGTGGCGTGAGGACGGTTGCAGACCGGACTGCGTGGAAGATTGCGTCGCAATCCGCGCGGCGCTTCGAACGGCAGGTGTATCCGACGACGACGGACGCGTGGCGATGATCTGCATACGCGAGGAATTGGAGGCGTGGCTCGTGGCTGACGGGCGGGCGCTGTCGGCAGTGCTTTCCCGGCCGACGCATCCGGTGCGGGTTGGCGACACAAGAAGCCCCGATACAGCAAGAAATCCAAAGGTGAAACTTCGGAACATCTTCCGGCAGCACGGCCGCAGCGACTATTCCGACCGGACCCACGCAATCCAGATCGTGCAGGCGTTGCCCGGCCACAACCGCATCGGGCGCTCGCAGTCATTCCAGCGATTCACGTGCAAGGTCCAGGCAATCGGGAGGGCACAACCATGACGGATCATGCCTTTGGCTGCATGACCAGCGGCAGAATTGCAGACCTGGTCCGCCGGGCGCAGCGCCGGGCGCTGTTGTGCGCCCCGGCAGTCCGTCGCAAGACGGCGGAGGCCTTCCAGGAGGCGGCATCCAGGCTCGGCAGCGCGGCGGTCCGAGTGGTGCTCGACTGTGACGAAGAGGTCTTTCGGCTTGGCTACGGCGATGTCGAAGCGGTGCAGTTGCTCAAGGATTCCGACGTCGATGTTAGGCAGTGCCCAGGCCTTCGGGTTGGCCTGCTGGTGGTGGATGACCGGGCTTGGGCGTTCACGCCAACGGCCCTTTACGTCCAGCCGGAGGTCCATAGCGACGAGACGCCGAACGCTGTTGAGCTTCCTGTCGAGGCCGCCGACCGACTGGCCCTGTCCATTTGCCCTGAGGTCACCGATGTAACGGCTGGTCTACCACCGGACCAGCGCCCTGAGCCGGAAATCGGGCAAACGCCGCTGGGAAACGTGACGCTCAAGAATGTGGCGGAGGGCTTGAAGGTCGCGCCGCCCATCTCGTTTGACGTGGCCCGACAGGTTCGCGTTTTTCAGCCGTACATCCAGTACGTGGAAATCAGCCTGCGGGGCTGTGCCATCCAAAAACACCGCGTCACCATCCCGAGGACAATGCAGGGACTTGGTGCAACCAAGGACATCGAGAATCGCCTGAGAACGACGTTCGATCTGATCGAGAAGAACAGCGATCTGTCGTCCAAGCCGCTTGAGGACGAGCTGGAGCAGCTTCGCAAGGACTTCACCCGGCCACTGGGCAAGCCGTGGGGGCGCGTGCTGCTGCGATCTGTGCGTCCCGTGTTTGACGAGCGGATATGCGAGTTCCGCAAGAAGCTCGACGAGCACCGGAAGAAGGTGGAATCCGAGTTGGAGGCGAAGCTCAAGGCATCCCGGCAGCAGGTCGTAGAGTACTACCTTCCGGCGGTGAAGGCTCACCCGCCCGACTGCCTGCTTGGCCAGTTGCTCGCGCCAAGGCCGACCGACGACCAGATGCGTACTTGGCTTGATGGCGAATTGGAGCGAGTGTTCCCCCGCCCTGACCAGCTTCTCTCAACGATGGTACTGGACGTGCAGTTTCGCGATGTCACCTACGAGACATTGAATGAGGAGGGCTTCGCGGAGGCCTTGCAGAAAGCCTATCCGCACGTCAACTGGGACAAGCCCTTTGACGAGTTCCACGCGGCGAAGGAGAGGCCGGACGGCCAGCCAAATCGGGGAGGCAATGCATGATCGAGAACAGTTCCTCCAATGTGTCGTCGGGGTTCGAGATGCTAATTGCTATATGAAAGGTCAGTCCATGCCACTGGAACTTGGAATCTGGCGAATTGACGGCCATTTGGCCCGTGTCGCCATTGGCTCTCTCAACAACGAAGAGCGTCTGGAGCAGTCTCTCGACGAGGACATCAGTATTGCTTCTCCGAATTGGATGGTGGTAGGACGACAGGTCTATACAGGCTGCGGCTACATCGATCTAATGGCAATCGACCCGGATGGGAATCTGGTTGTACTGGAACTCAAGAGGGACAAGACGCCGCGTGAGGTCATGGCGCAGGTCTTGGACTACGGTTCGTGGGTCAAGGGGCTCACTGACGATGAGATCGCCGGTATCTACGAGGCTTACCTTGAGAAATACCACCCCGAGAAGCGGAATCAATCTCTCAACGCGGCCTTTTGCAGTCGTTTCGGGCTCAAGGAAATGCCCGGAGAACTGAACGGCTCACACCAACTGGTCATTGTTGCCTCTCGCCTTGATGACAGCACCGAGCGTATCGTCCAGTATCTGTCGGAAGACTACGATGTGCCGATCAACGCCATCTTCTTCCGCACCTTCGAGGATGGGGACCGAGAGTACCTAGCCAGTATGTGGTTCATCGATCCGACACTGACAGGACCAGTAGTCCCCCCCGACGAGAAGCAGCCGTGGAACGGAGAGTACTATGTATCATTCGGGCATACTGCGCAGGGCCGCCAGTGGGAGGACGCCATCAAGTACGGTTTCGTCTCGGGGGGAGGGGGGGCCTGGTTCACGAGAACGCTGTATCTGCTGGAAGTGGGTAAGCGCGTTTGGGTCAATGTGCCAGGTGCCGGATACGTTGGCGTGGGCTTGGTCGATGGTGAACCTGTGAAGGTCGACAAGTTCGTGGTGACTACACAGGATGGGCGACAGGTTCCAATCACAGACGTTGATCTCGTTGGGCCCGACATACTCCGCGATAAGGACGATGAAGACAAGTCGGAGTATCTCGCGCCGGTCAAATGGATCAAGACGGTCGACATCGATCACGCCGTAAAGGAGAAGGGATTCTTTGGCAACCAGAACACGGTCTGCAAGCCGTTAACGAAGAAGTGGCAGCATACAGTGAATCGGCTCAAGGAGCGATTTGGGGTTGAATGAGTGCCTCTTTGCCCATGCCAGAAGGGAGAACACCATGATCGAGAACAATCCGACGAATGTTCAGGCCGCTTTTGAGATGCTCCTGGAGGAGATTGAGGCCGAGATCGACTTCGTCAACGGCGTCGGGTCGAAAGCCTTTGAGAAGCGGGACTACGAACGGGCGAAAGAGGCCCTGGAGCACGCTGGCAAGTTGACGGGATTCCGGGACAAGGAGGTTGCCCTAAAGAAGGAGTGGGATGGCTTTGCCGTGATTGAGGTGGATGAAGAGGACCGCAAGACCGCCCAGAAGCAGCGGCAGAACTTGGGGCGACTCAAGCGGGGGATGCGCACGCGCGAGGAGGCGTACTATGTGCCGATCCTTCAGGTGCTTGCCGACCTGGGCGGCTCCGGGAAGGTGGCCGAGGTCCTGGATCGGGTTGGCAAGAAGATGAAGGGCATACTGAAGAAGGCGGACTACGAGCCGCTGGCATCCAGCCCGGACAATCTCCGCTGGCGCAACGCCGCCCAATGGGCGCGGAACTCGATGGTCAACGACAGTCTGCTCAAGAAGGACTCCCCACGCGGCGTCTGGGAGATCACCCCAAAGGGCACAAGCCACCTGGAGTAGAATGAAACAGTAGCGGTGTGGCGGGACGGGGCAAGTGTGAATGAATGACAGAATCGATTATCCGGAGGGAAGTCTACAGTGAAGATCTCTGTAATTCTTGACCTTATCGACATGGGCAACATGGCGCTGCCCGAGTTTCAGCGGGGCTACGTTTGGAACCGTGACCAAGTGCGCGGGCTTTTCGATTCGCTCTATCGCCGCCATCCTATAGGTGGCTTGCTCGTTTGGGCCACCGAATCGAAGACTGCCGACCACCGTGGCGACGGCCCACTCGCCGCCGGCGTGGTGAAGCTCCTACTCGATGGCCAGCAGCGCATGACATCACTCTACGGTGCTGTACGCGGCAGACCACCCAAGTTCTTCGACGGCAACAAGCAGGCGTTCACGGGCCTATGTTTTCACCTGGAAGACGAGGTCTTCTCCTTTTACCAGCCGGTCAAGATGCGAGACGATCCGCTCTGGATCGATGTGACGGAACTGATGCAGAAGGGTACAGGCGGACTGGGCGCGTTCGTCACCCGCCTGTCCGCCGATCCCGCCTTTGCCCCCAGAATGGGCGACTACGTAGGCCGTTTGTCTCGGCTCCTTAGCATCACGGATATCGACTTGCACATCGAAGAAGTCACCGGAGCCGACAAGACCCTCGATATCGTCGTAGACATCTTCAATCGGGTCAACAGCGGCGGCACCAAACTCTCCAAGGGCGACCTGGCCCTCGCCAAAATCTGCGCCGACTGGCCCGAGGCCCGTGAAGAGATGAAGACCAAGCTCAAATCCTGGGCCAAAGCTGACTACGGCTTCAATCTTGACTGGCTCCTGCGGTGCGTGAACACGGTGCTCACCGGCGAAGCGAAATTCCAATTCCTCCACGACCGGACTTCCGACGAGATCAAGGATGCCCTGCGACGCGCCACCAAGCACGTGGATACCAGCCTGAACTTCATTGGAGGCCGGCTCGGGCTGGATCACGACCGAGTGTTCTTCGGCCGATTCGCCGTGCCTGTCATGGTCCGCTATCTTGACCGCTGCAATGGACAACTATCGGAGAAGGACCGCGACAAGCTGCTGTTCTGGTATGTGCAGGCCGGCATGTGGGGGCGTTTTTCCGGATCTACCGAGACCTACATCGACCAGGACTTGGCCGCACTGGAGGGCCCGGACACAAACGTGGATAAGCTCTTGGAACAGTTGCGACTGTGGCACGGAGGTTTGCGGGTCGAACCAGCCCATTTCGACGGCTGGAGCCTGGGCGCGCGATTCTACCCGGTGCTGTATCTGCTCACCCGCATGGGGGGAGCACGGGACTGGGGTACGGGGCTACCGCTCAAGCACGGCCTGTTTGGTGAGATGAATCGACTGGAAGTCCACCACATCTTTCCCCGATCACGGCTGTACAAGCATGGTTACAAACGGCCCGAGGTCAATGCCCTGGCGAACTTCTGCTTCCTGACCAAAGACACCAATCTCAATATCAGCGACCGTTTCCCGAAGGACTACTTCCCGGAGATCGAGCAGAAGCATCCCGGAGCATTGGCATCGCAATGGATACCAAACGAACCGGCTCTGTGGGAGATCGAGAACTACCGCGCATTCATGGAGGCACGTAAAGCTCTGCTCGCCGAAGAGGCCAACCGGCGACTGGCCGAACTGCTCCACGGGGACTTGCGCTGGCTTGAAGGCCCGACGGCTGTCATAGAGACTCCCCAAGCCGTCGAAGTAGTCGGTGGAATCTCCGGCCCTGACGAGGAGGAAGAGCTTGAGGCCCTCAACGCCTGGATGATTGAGCAGGGACTACCCGCCGGCGAACTATCCTACGACTATGCCGATTCCGACACCGGCCAGCAGCAGGCTGTCTTCGACCTTGTATGGCCTAACGGGATACAGAAGGAACTCAGTCAGCCGGTGGCCGTGTTGCTCAATGAACCGGCGGAGACTATCGCGATCGCCAATCGCGCTGGTTTCCGCTGTTTCACTGCGACCGACGCGTTCAAGCAGTACGTCGAAGAAGAAATCCTGGTGGAGGAGGCACAATGATAGACTGACTCACGATGCGCCGAACCACAGTATCGCCTTTTTGGGGAGCGTGCTGCCATGTTCTTCGTCGTTGACAAACCGAGACTCCAACGGATGATCGCCATTGTCCGGGAAGACAGATCGGGTCCGGAGCAAGGGTCTGATTCGCCTTTTCTGAGATTTGCAGCGGTCGGAAATGAGTTGACCGTCACCAGTGGTACGGGGTCGGCCACGTTCCCGGCAACGGTATATGAAGAAGGGATCCTGTTCATCCGCACCACGAAGTTCCGTCGCATCCTGCAACTCACGCGGATCAAAGAGCGGTTTGCCACGTTTCAGGTCAGCACAGACGGCTTGCGTTTTTGCGATGTCTTCTTCCCGCTTGCTGGGGAAGAGGTGATTCTCTTCGCAGAGCCTGCGGAGGCCCCGCCGGCATGGCCGCCCCCGGTTGACGAAGAAGAGGCTGAGCAG
The DNA here is from genome assembly GCA_034678485.1 of Sedimentisphaerales bacterium. Lineage (GTDB taxonomy): Bacteria > Planctomycetota > Phycisphaerae > Sedimentisphaerales > Anaerobacaceae > PLanc-01. Next base: position 19,700 of record JAXDBU010000054.1, read on the forward strand.
GGCGCAGGAGAATATCTGTTTGACGAACGGGACTGGAACGTTGTTGCGGCGGCAAAGCAGTTGCTCTGGAAGATAGCAAGGTGGCCTGTTCTGAATAGCAGACGACTGATGGCGGTGGCCAAAGTTTTGAACGTCTTGGAGCAACTGCCGCGGACCGGCGACGACATCGATGTGAGCATTCAGTTGTGCGGCCCCGAACGCAAGTATGGGGAGCACGAGATCCGGCATGATTGGGAAGTGAGGGTGGAGGGCAAACTCATTGTGGTGACAGCCGCAGGCAGTTTCTACCAACCAGGAACCGGCCATGACTCTTTCACCTGCCTCCAATGGACCGCCGAACCAGGGGCCGAGACTGACTACTGCGACTATCTCGATACTTGCTCGATTGTTGACGACGTCATGCCATTCGAGCCGGAGGTAGCTCGGATCAATCTGTCGGAGCCGGATTATTCTCTGGAGATCTACGGATATGGGGAGGATGAAGACCTTAGCGACGGATCTGAAGAAGATGATAACGGATTTCCGGAAGAAGAAGACGAGAGCGATTACATTCCCCCTTGTGACGAAAGCGAACGTATCCTGGCAGGTCATGCGGATTTTCAACAGGGAGAGGAGCGTGAACAGACCTGTCCAGCACCACCGAAAACTTGCGATCTGTGCGGCCGCAACCTCGGGGACCGCACCTTCTTTGTTGATGGTAGACTCCGCAACTCGCTGATGTGGGCGAACATGTGCAGCGGTTGCTTCCTACAGCGGGGTGAGGGATTGGGTTGGGGCCGGGGACAGTTATTCGCGCGACTGACCGACGGTCGATGGCTGCTCGTCGGGGGTTGGCGGCCAGATGAGTTGGAAGAAGATGCAGGAGATGCTGAAGAGACAGTATGGTGAGCGATCTGGATCGAGGCCACGGAGCCCCGCTGGCGTGACATGGCGCAGTGGGCGTGGAGCTCGGTGGTCAACGACAGTCTACTCAAGAAGAACTCCCCACGTGGCGTCTGGGAGACCACCGAGAAGGGCACGGAGTACCTGAGCCAAAATGAGTGAGCAGCGAGTGAGATTCGAATGAGGTGGTATGCCCAATGTACTTTGACTGGTGCGAGAATCCGGAAGAGTTGAGGAAAGCCCTCGGCGATCTCCTGAGTGGGACGACATTCTCCAGGGGCACGATGACCGGGCCGGGGGCCCACACTATCCGTGTGATAGGACCGACGGAGGACGCGATCCTGAAGCAAGCCTTCCTGGAAGCGCGAAATGTCGCAGAGAAGCTCTGCAAGCGCTGCCCCGTGTTGCCGGCTCTGCCCGATACAAAGTGCGTCCCCCTGGAAGGCATGGGCAGGATGTTGGCGTGGTGCCAGGAGGCCGCCACGAAGTGGGTTGAGCCTGCGCCGAACACAGCAGTCCACATGCCGCTTGGCAAACCCGAAGATCTCATATCCAAGGCGGGCAAGGTACACGAACTACTGGTCCGCGACAACGCCGTTCGCGAGCGGTTCAAGGAGCAGGACAGGCTGTTCTGGGACAAGTTGAAAGCATGGTGGCAAGCGAACGAGGCCTACGAGGCTGCACTGAGGCCGTTTTCGGAGAAGGTCTATCGCAGGAAAGGCAAGAACAAGGCCAAGGCTGAGGAAGAATTGGAGAGGGCCGGAGCCAACCTTCAGCCTCCTGGACCATGTCCTGAAGAATGGCTGCAACCTCCTGTGGGCTACAACCTGCCCCCGAACGCGAGCGACGTCATGAAACGCATGTTCCCGGATAGTCGTCCGCCGATGACAGAGGAGACGGTGCGGCTGCGGGCATATGTCCTCCTGACCATTCTCCACGACCATGCCCTGAAGAATGAGGTCTCGCTTATCGCGGACGAGGGCGTCTGGCCACGAGCTGACGACGATGTGCCGGGCGACTTCGCACTGACGGCATGGAAAGACATGGAAGCAAATCCGTCCTGGTCGTGCGGGGCCATCGATAGGGCTCTGCATGTCGTAGAAGCCGATCTCGATGCCTTTGGCTTGAAGCCAGGTGGGGAAGAACAACCAGGGACAACAGCAAACGAACAGGTTCGGAATCAGGTTCAGCTAACGGATACAGAGGAAAATATTCTGGAAGCTCTTGGCGATAGACAAATGGTCGGCCGGGTTCTCCTCAAGGAAGCCGGATACGATGACAGTTCTCATTACCGACAAATCCTATCGAACCTTGTCAAACGCGGAATACTTGAGAAGACTGGGCATGGGTATCGACGTGCAAGGCCGGCGTGCGATCCTCCGACCCGCTCTGAGGATCGCCATGAGTAGTTCCAGTTCTGACGACAATGCCCTGAATCTGCTGTGGGATGCGCAGAGGGCAATCTATGATGGCTTTGATGACATAGAATCGCTATATGATGAGTGGGTAAAGGACGGAGACGAGAAACATGTAGAACGGGTGATCGAGAGAACTACAGAAACGATCTGTGCGTTGCTGAGAGCGAGAGCGGTATACCTGGAGGCCCAACTTCGTCTGTTGCCGGGTGGCAGCGAGGTGATGCGGATTCTTGATGCCTGCCGTAATGTGCTAGAGTCTTGCCGAAAGAATGTCATTGAGCAGATGCAGTGGATTGAGGTGAATCCACAGCAAGCCGAAGAGGTGGCACCGTCTGACCTTCCTATGGAGTCGCTACGCAAAGCATGGTACGAAGTCTATGACGATGAATGCGAACACTTGGACATGTCCCTGATGATCTTAGAGAACGACTCGCTCAGGATGCAGCTTGAGTCGCTCGGACAATCACCGCTGGAACGTCCATTTGAGTATCCAGCAGAGCCCGAGCTTACAGACACCGAAAGTAACATCGTGGAAGCTCTTGGACGCAACACTCTGACAGGTGTCGTGCTCTTAAAAAAAGCAGAATATGACCCCGCTTCATCTCACTACCGCCAGATTCTGTCCCACCTCGTGAAACGCCGCATCCTGTATAGATCACACCAGGGCTACTACAATCCGCGTGCGCCGAAATAGTCCAGCACCGAAGCATTGTCAGTGACAAATGTCAGGACAGACTATTCGTGGGTAGCATCGTAGTTTGCCTCTAGAAGCATTGATTTTCGTCGAATGAACTGCTTTTGGAGGCAAATGCAATGTTTGACACACAGATTACAAGCACGCCCAGTCACCTTCTTACAGCCAAGACTTTGGGGCAGATGCTCAGTTTGAGCAAGCGTCAGATCTTCCGGCTGAACTCCTGTGGTAAGATCCCGTCCCCGGTTCGCATCGGGGGCGCAGTCCGCTGGCCGGCGGAGGAAATCTCCGCTTGGCTCAAGGCAGGCGCGCCGGACCGAAAGACGTGGAACGCCAGGAAGGGGGTGGCCAGATGAGAGCAGAGGACAAGCGGGCCACCGCGTCCACGGTGGCCCAGAGGAACTCGACAAGCCGAGCATACCATCGGATATCGCAGCAGGCAAGTAGAATCGATGGCACTCTGGCCGCGCTGGTCTTCAACCTCCAATCTCCGAGCACTGATGCGAGAGACCGGGCCACGGTCCTGGACGCTATCGACACCTTGATCCGGTTGAAGATCGACGCGGACTTGCTGGGAGGGGGTAGCCTATGACGCCGGTGGAATTGGTACTTTCGAAGCTGCCCGATGTGAAACGGAACGGCAACGGTTGGATGGCACGATGCCCCGCTCATGATGATGGACGAGCGAGTCTATCTGTCGCCGTCGGTGATGATGGCCGGGCACTGGTTCATTGTCATGCCGGCTGCACGACTGAGGCCGTCGTCGCTGCCCTGGGGCTCACACTGGCGGATCTGATGGCGGACAGCAATCGGAAGCCCTGTCCGATTCCAAAGGGGGCGATGAAGGCTAAGGCCAGACGCAAGAAGAGCGATCTGCCCGTCTACGCCACGGCGCAGGACGCCATCGCCGAGTTGGAACGCAAGCACGGGCCACATTCGGCGGCATGGACCTACGAAGATGCGGCCGGTGATCCGGTGGGCATGGTCATACGATGGGATACAGATTCCGGCAAAGACATTCGCCCGGTGAGTAAGACTAGCAAAGGCTGGATCATGGGCGGGATGCCGGAGCCTCGACCGCTCTATCGACTGCCCGAGTTGCTCGCACGGCCCGACAAGCGGGTCTATGTGTGTGAAGGCGAGAAGGCCGCCGATGCAGCCGCATCTATTGGTCTCTTGGCAACGACAAGCCCGCAAGGCAGTAAGAGTGCGGCGGCGGCAGACTGGAGCCTACTAGCCGGGCACGAGGTGGTGATCCTGCCGGACAATGACGACGCTGGCAGGCGGTATGCCAAGCAGGTCGCGGGCATCCTGGCCATGTTGGAGCCCGCTCCAACGGTGAGAATCGTCGATCTTCCCGAACTGCCACACAAGGGCGATATCCACGATTGGCTGGAATCGCACGATGCCGTGGAACCGGACGCCCTACGCGGCATCGTCGAATGTCTTGCCAATGATGCGGTACCTCTCGACCACAGCGAGATCGTCGGCGGTCCGGTCCTCACCTGCCTGGCCGATGTGGAGCCCGCCGAGGTCAGATGGCTATGGTTGCGGCGGGTGCCGCTGGGGAGGATTACGCTGCTGGTCGGGATGCCGGGTGCGGGGAAGTCCTTCCTTACGACCTACATGGCGGCCCGGGCATCCACCGGGTCGCCATGGCCCGACGGGACCGATTGTCCGAGCGGATCGGCGATCTTTATTTCGGCCGAGGATGATCCGGCCGATACGATTCGGCCTCGACTGGACGTCCACCACGCGGATGTCCGGCGGGTCCATCTCCTGGCGATGGTGCGCAAGCCCGATAAGCATGGCGAGCAGAAGGAGGTCATGTTCACGCTGAGCGATGTGGACGCACTGGAGGCCGCTCTAAAGAGGCATCCCGACTGCAAGCTCGTAGTCGTGGACCCGATTGGATCATTCCTGGGCGGTCGGACGGATGCTCACCGTGACAACGAGGTTCGGGCAGCGCTGGCCCCGGCGGCGAAGCTGGCCGAGAAGTACGGCGCGGCGGTCGTGGTTGTGGCCCATCGACGCAAGAGCGGCGGCAGTTTCGCTGACGATCTGGCATTAGGTAGTCGGGCATTCACTGGAATTGCACGGGCGGTGTGGCATTTGACACGGGATAAGGATAACAAGCACCGCCGGCTCTTGCTGCCGGGCAAGAACAATCTGGCACCCGAAGGAGGCGGATTGGCATTTTCCATCGCGGGCGACCCGCCGGCGATTAGCTGGGAACGCGAGCCCGTCAAGATGACCGCCGACGACGCGTTGGCCACAGAGAACGGCAATGAGAAGCAGAAGCCCGGGCCGAAACCGGAAGCTCGGGACCAAGCGGCTGAATGGCTGGCAGATCTTCTCCAGAATGGTCCGATGGCGGTGGCGAAGATCAAGGAAGAGGCCAAGGAGGCCGGCTGTGCCTGGCGAACCGTTCACCGAGCGAAGGGCGAACTGGGCATCAAGCCCTATCGCGAACAGTTCGGGGGAGCGTGGATGTGGAAGCTGCCCCCGACTGCTGCGGACAAAAATGCCACGTGCCACGATCCATAAGACACAGAGAATCTGGCATCTTGGCATCTTTGAGAAATTGGCCCAAAATCGAGGATTCTATTGTGGCATAACTGCTATCGTGCCAAGTTCATTAGTTTGGCACGATAGACAAAAAATCAAGAGAATGTATTTGACTGTTGGTCAAATAGTGTTATAGTAATAGGCATGCTTATCGAGGAAGTTGCCAAGGCCATCGAACGGTCGGACAAGACGCGGTACCGAATTGCCGTGGACTGCGGGATCGACCATGCCGTAATCCACCGGATCGTACACGGCGGTCGTTGCGGCGTCGAAACGCTGGACAAGCTATGCGAGTATCTCGGCCTGGAATTGAGACCGATCAAGACGGAGCGAAAGACTCTCAAGAAGAAGAGGTGACACTATGGCGAGTGTGTTTAAGCGGAAATACAACAGGGTCGTGAATGGCAAGAAGGTCAAGAAGCAGTCGAAGTGCTGGTATGTGAAGTACTTCGACGCCGATGGCATCGAGCAGCGGGTCAAGGGTCACACGGACAAGGAGGCCACGAAGCAGATGGCCGCTCGCCTGGAGAAGGAAGCAGCACTTGCCGCCGAGGGAGTCATTGACCGCTACAAGGAGCATCGCGGCAGACCCCTGCTGGAGCACTTGGCGCAATTCCGGCAGGCCCTTCTGGACAGCGGAGATACCGTGGAACATGCGCGCTTGACCGCCAATCGAGTCCGCAAGGCCCTTGTGGGGTGCCGGTTTGCCCTGTGGGCGGACATACAGGCCAGCCGGCTTCAGAACTATCTTGCGGGCCTGCGGAATCACGGCGACGGCATCAGCGCCCAGACCTACAACTACTACCTCCAGGCGTTCAAGCAGTTCTGCCGGTGGATGGTCGAGGACGGACGCGCGGCCGCCTCGCCCGTCGAGCATCTCAAGAACGTCAACGCCCGCGTGGATCGCAGGCGGGTGCGCCGATCGCTGGACCCCGACGAGCTGAAACGGCTGCTGGAGGCCACTGCGGCAGCCCCCCTTCTCTACGGCATAACCGGATACGAACGGTATCTGCTCTACCGGTTCGCCGCTGAGACGGGCCTGCGGGCCAACGAGATCCGAAGTCTCCGCGTACAGGACTTCGACCTCGACGCCCTGCAAGTCAGCGTCCAGGCGGGGCACAGCAAACGACGACGGCAGGATACGCTGCCACTGCGTCCGGACACCGCGACGCTCCTGAGTGAGTTCTTCGCGGAGAAGATGCCGGCGGCCAAAGCGTTCGGCGGGACGTACAAGCAGCTTACCAAGCGGACGTCGGACATGATAAAGACCGATCTGGAAAGAGCGGGCATCCCCTACCTGGATGACGCCGGGCGGTACGCCGATTTCCATTCCCTGCGCCACACGATGGGCAGCCTGCTCGCCGCCAGCGGCGTCCACCCCAAGATCGCCCAGAGCCTCATGCGGCACAGCGACATCAACCTGACCATGTCGCGGTACACGCATACGCTGACCGGGCAGGAGGCCAAGGCCATCCAGAATCTGCCGGACCTGTCTCTGCAAAATCTTGCGAGCCAGCAAGCCAGGGCAACCGGCACCTACGATGAGACTGCGGATGCGACCTCGCCCACGCCGAAAAAATTGACACCCCAGTTGACACCTAAATCGACACCTACGGCTTTCTCCGCCTGTGACCGACTGGCAACGGTTGACAACAGGGACGTGACAAACCGCGAAAACGCCCGCGACTGTAACCTGTTGGAAAATGAGAACTTAGACAGCGAATGTCACGAGTTGGCAACGGTTGGAATGGGGGAAAGTGGAATGGGCAGGGGCGGATTTGAACCGCCGACACACGGATTTTCAGTCCGTTGCTCTACCAACTGAGCTACCTGCCCGAGGGCGATACCCTAAGCCTTCAGTGTATCACATCCATTGGCCCATGCAAGGTTTTTTGTGGCCCCTCTACCACTTTC
>JAXDBU010000055.1:0-102724 GCA_034678485.1 Sedimentisphaerales bacterium
TGCTCGGCAAGACTCCAGAGTCAAGTCGGCCTAAGGGACTGTGACTTGGAGCGAGAAGGTCTTCAGCGGCTCCACACCTTCTTCCCACGGCCTGCGATAGACGAGCTTGAGAGTCATCTGCCCTTGACCGACCGCCTTGAAATCGAAGCTCTCCCACCCGCCAGCCCCGACAAGTGGTGGATCGCCTGTCTCGCGTGGCTCGAACTGTGCCTCGCCGATCTGCTCCACGATGGAGTCCTCGTGATCCACCCATTCCCATCGATACCCCGTACTCGGATTCGATTCGAGCGTAACGGTAAATATCTGGCCCACCACAACCGTGACCCGTCCGTCATATGGTTCCCACCCCAGGCGGGGATAATCCAACCCTTCGGCAATCTTCCAGACGTCGTTTGGCCCATTCACAGTCTCGCCCACGAAGTCCCAGCCGGCATCGAGGAATGTCTTGGCCGTCTGCATCTGGGGAGTGGTCTTGCCAATCCCACCGACACCCCACGTCCGGCCTGAGGTCAGGGTGTCCCAGAAACAATCGGTCACAGCGCCGCCGCCAGCACCATCGAATACGATACTCGCTACCAGCCCCCCGTCATATCCACTGCCGCTGACCGCACCGGTACTGTAGCACTGGATCACAGCACCCCCGCTGAACCCCAGCAGGCCGCCAACATACAAACTCCCTCCATTACTGCTGACCGTACTGGTGCTGTACGACTGGGCCACAACACCCCAGTTATCCCCAACCAGCCCGCCGACAACAAACCCGCCGTCGATCGTACCTGTGCTGTAGCACTGGGTAACGGTGCCGTCATTCCACCCGGCCAGCCCGCCAACATACCAATGTGAGGTGATGTTGGCATCAACCACCCCCAGCTTCCTGACCTCGGCCCCAGATGCCAGGTGGACAAAGAGTCCTGCTCCTACCGTCGTCAGATGCGAAATCGTGTGGCCGTTGCCGTCAAAGATACCGCCATATGGATCATGCTCGCTACCTATGGGATAGAAGGGAAGACTTCTCAAGTCGAGGTCCGCCACGAGCCTGAAGTGGCATTTCATGAGCCTGGGATTGTAGCCAATACTGTTCAGATCCTGGGACGTCGAGATCAGATAAGGGTCATTCGGCTCGCCCGTACCGCCGGAGAACGTTGGCAGAGGCGGCCACGGTGATAGTTGCCACCATAGAATTGGATGTCCGCCACCCTGAGGCATGGCCCAGACATCGCTCGGTCCGTCTGCCTGACCCACAAAGTCCCAGCCAGCATCGATAAACGTCTTGGCTGTCTGCATCTCGGCGGTGGTCTTGCCTGTGCCTGCGTCACTCGTGGCCTGATCCGAAGTCTGGATGTCCCAAAAAGACTCGATGACATAACCCCAGGCGCGCCACATACCCACACACGAATTGCTGGCAACTAGCCCACCGACGAGTTCGACCCCTGTCACTGGCCCAATGGAGTAGCATTGGGAGATCGTACCGGGCACAGGTGATGGTTCCTCCGACGGGTCACAGTTCATCCCCACCAAGCCGCCGACCATGTTGCTGCCGTTGACCGCACTGGTACTGTAGCAGTGAGTCGCAGCCCCGCCGTTCTGTCCAATCAGCCCGCCGACCACGATGTCGCCGTTGACTGCACCGGTGCTGTAGCATTGGATGACACGGCCAACGTTGTACCCTGCCACCCCACCAACATACCAACCTGAGCCAGTGATGTTGGCATCAACGACGCCCAGGTCCCTGACCTCACCGGCAGATCCATACCACCCCAATGTGCCAAACAGGCCCAGATAGCTCCCACCAGCGATCACCAGATGGGAGATCGTGTGACCGTTGCCGTCGAAGCTGCCGGTGAAAGGAGTCCCCCGGAACCACTGCAACGAAGAGCGATCGTCATTCGGATTGGTGTCCGGCGCGATAATGGCCTTGTCGAAGACCTTGCGGCCGGGGAGGTTGGGGTCCAGGTCGATGTCGGCGGTCAGGATGAATTGCTTGTCGTGGTCGTTAGGTTCCTCGCCAAGGGCGATCAGGTCTTCCGCCGTGGCGATCTGGTACGGATCATTCGGCTCCCCCGTCCCGCCGCTGTATTGGGCCGTCGCGGTAGAAACAACAACCAAGAAGAGGAACACTGCTGCACCATACGCCTGGAATCTACTTGGAGCAATCATGTTCTGCCTCCGATTGGTCTGGTGAACGGTGGGCATAGCCCACCCTACCCCTGCGTCCCCGCGTCTCTACGTGGGTCGATCCTGGCTGCGGCCTAATGCCCGACCGCGTTCATCAGCGTTTATCCGCGGTTGTGAGTCGTCCCGTGGCGAGTGCGGCCCGATCCCGACCATCCCCCGGAATCCGCGTGCGGCGTGCATCTTCTCACCTCCCGATCTGCGAGCCTGGCGTGAACAGCGGCTCGGCGTGGAAACAGCCAGCGGCAGTACGGAAGCAGGGAAAGCCCGCTCCCCGGCCGCCGACAATGAACCTATTGTACCCGGCGGCCCAAGACAAATCCATCCGTAGAAGTACGTATTTTCGGACCTGCGTGTTGAAAACCGCCGTTTCCCGGTCCATTGGCCGGCGGGAGGCGTCATATCGTGCAGAGCAGCCAAACGCTGTTCCTGGCATGCCGACAAGGGCCAATAAATCCTTGACAGGGGGGGGGTTGCCCCACTACAGTAGGGCCTTCGATTTTGGAGCCCCGCAGGGTAAGGGGTCTGACCATAGGAATGATGCAACAACAGTGGCAGGTTTTTTAGGAGAAACGTACATGGCAGTGAAGGTAGGAATCAACGGTTTCGGGCGAATCGGGCGTTTGGTGCTCCGCGCACTGGCTGCGAAGGCTGACAAGTTCGAGGTCGTCGCGATCAACGACCTGTTCGACGCCGACATGCTGGCCTACATGCTGAAATATGACTCGACCCAGGGCAGGTTCGCCGGCACGGTCGAGGCCAAGGGCAGTTCCATCATCGTCAACGGCAAAGAGATCCCGATCCTGGGCGAGAAGGACCCTGCCAAGCTGCCGTGGGGCGCCAAGGGTGTGGACGTCGTCCTGGAATCGACCGGCAAGTTCACCTCCCGCGCGGTCGAGGGCAAGGCCGGCTACGACACGCACCTGGTCGCCGGCGCCAAGAGAGTGCTGCTGAGCGCCCCAGCCAAGGACAAGCCGGACGCCACCATCGTTCTGGGCGTCAACGACAACGAGTTGAAGGCCTCGATGAAGTGCATCTCGAACGCCTCCTGCACGACCAACTCGCTGGCCCCCGCCTGCAAGGTCTTGCACGAGAAGATCGGCATCGTCAAGGGTCTGATGACCACGGTGCACGCCTACACGAACGACCAGGCCATCCTCGACATGCCGTACAAGGACAAGCGCCGAGGCCGAGCTGCCGCTCTGAGCACCGTGCCCTCGACGACCGGCGCCGCGAAGGCCCTGGGCGAGGTGATCCCGGCCCTGAAGGGCAAGCTGCACGGGTACGCCCTGCGAGTGCCGGTGCCCACCGGCTCGATCACCGATCTGACGTTCATGGCTGCCCGGAAGACCAGCGTCGAAGAGATCAACGGCGCGATGAAGGAAGCCGCGGCGGGCGCGATGAAGGGGATCATCGAGTACGTGACCGACCCGATCGTCTCCTCGGACATCATCGGCAATCCGCACAGCTCGATCTTCGACTCGACCAACACGATCGTCCTCGACGGCGACATGGTGAAGGTCACGATGTGGTACGACAACGAGTGGGGTTACTCCTGCCGGACCGTCGATCTCATCGAGCGGATCGCGAAGCTGAAGTGATTTACGATTTATGATTGACGATTTGCGATTTGGGGGTCGGCGGCAATGCCGACACCCGGTCGCAGTCGGGACTTCCGAATGCCAGATGGTCAATCGTAAATAGTAATTAGCAAATTCGAAGGGGAATCTATGGCCAAAAAGACGGTTGCTGATATCGATGTCAAGGGCAAGAAGGTCCTGATGCGCGTCGATTTCAACGTCCCGCAGGACGACAAAGGCAACATCACCAGCGACGACCGCATCGTCAAGGCGCTGCCCACGATCAAGAACGTGCTGGATCGCGGCGGCTCTCTGATCCTGATGAGTCACCTCGGGCGACCCGAAGGCGCGCGGGATGACGCATATACCCTCAAGCCGGTCGCAGTGAGGCTCTCCGAGCTGCTCGGCAAGAAGGTGGTCTTCGCCGACGACAGCGTCGGGCCGGATGCCAAAGCCAAGGCCCGGGCCCTCCAGCCGGGCGATGTCCTGCTGCTCGAGAACCTCCGTTTCAACCGGGAAGAGGTCATCAAGGACAAGGCTGCCAAAGAAGACGCCCAGCTCCGTCAGGCGAAGGACAGCTTCGCCAGACAGCTCGGCGAGATGGCGGATATCTACGTCGATGACGCCTTCGGCACGGCCCACCGGGACAATGCTTCGATGTACACGGTGCCGCAGGTGATGGAGGGCAAGCCGCGAGTGATCGGGTTCCTGATTGAGAAGGAACTCAAGTTCCTCGGCGACACCATCAGGAATCCGGTGCATCCGTTCGTCGCTATCCTCGGCGGGGCCAAAGTCTCCGACAAAATCGGCGTGATCGAGAACCTCATCGGCAAGGTCGATCGCATCGTCATCGGCGGGGCAATGGCCTACACGTTCTTGAAGATGCGGGGCAAAGCCATCGGCGGCAGCCGGGTCGAGGACGACTTCCTGGACAAGGCCCAGGAGCTGCTGGATCGGGCGGCGGATATGAACTGCGAAGTCCTGCTGCCGCCGGACCATGCGGTCGTCCGCAAGCTGGAGGCCGGAGCCGAGCATCGGACTGCGGTCGGGGACATCGATCCCGGCTGGCAGGCGGTGGACATCGGTCCGATGGCCGCCAAGGAGTTTGCGGCCAAGATCGTCGACGCCAAGACCATCGTCTGGAACGGGCCGATGGGTGTCTTCGAGATCCCGCCCTTCGATCAGGGAACCAAGGCCATCGCGCAAGCGGTAGCCAAGGCAACCGGCAGGGGAGCCAAGAGCATCGTCGGCGGCGGCGACAGCGCCAGTGCCATCGAGCAGCTCGGCCTCCAGAACAAGATCAGTCACATCTCGACCGGCGGCGGCGCTTCCCTTGAATTCCTCGAAGGCAAAAAATTCAAGGCCATTGAAATCCTGGATGAGAAGTAGACGGGTGAATCCCACAGGGGATCGCGAAGAGTGGATACGAGAGCGTATGCGACGAGCGTGCGCTCTCGTTTGTTTGTCGCGTTCGCACGTATCACGGGTTGGTCGGAGCACAAATGAAGACGTGCCGTATTCTGACACCTTGTCATGGTCAGCGAAGCGAACCATCCGGCCGCCCGAAGGGAGGTTCTTCGCATTCGCAACTCAGATCCTTCGCTTCGCTCGGCATGACACGTTTGTTCTGAGGTGGTCTCCAGGGCTTCGCGGAAATGCTGGAGGAGTAATCGACCGCACCCTTGCCGGACATTCACGAGGACTCAAGAAGGGAGAATTCCATGCAGAGGGGATTGCCAAGTCCCGGGACAATCGAGGTCGCGCCGTCCATACTCAGCGCGGACTTCGCGAAACTGGCCGACGAGATCGCCAGCGTGGCCACCGCAGGCGTCCAGATGCTCCACCTGGACGTCATGGACGGCCATTTTGTGCCAAACATCACAATAGGCCCCGTGGTCATTGCCAAGCTTCGCAAGCACAGCGATCTTTTCTTCGACAGCCATCTCATGATCAGCGAGCCGGCCAAGTACATCGAAGCCTTCGCGAAGGCCGGCGTGAACAACATCACGTTTCATATCGAGGTGACGGACGAGCCGGAGCGGATGGTGGATAGAATCCACGACCTGGGCTGCACCGCCGGGATCACGCTCAACCCGGAGACCCCGGTGGAATCCATCGCGAAGGTGGCTCCCCTCTGCGACATGGTGCTGGTGATGACGGTTCGACCGGGTTTCGGCGGCCAAGAGTTCATGGAAGACGCCGCTCGCAAGATCATCGCGGTCCGCGAGCTCGTCGGCCCCGGTATCCGCGTCGAAGTCGATGGCGGGATCGATGCCAAGACGACCCCGATTGTGGTCTCCTACGGCGCCGACACCCTCGTCGCCGGCAACGGCATCTTCGGCAAGTCCGACCGGGCCGGCGCCATAAAAGCCATTCAGGAGGCCGGCAAACAGGCCCCGTAGCTTTTCCGACGCCAATCTGGTACACTCATGCCCATGACAAAAAAAGCCAAGAACTGGAACGGTTTCTCGCTGCGGCCACGCAAGGAAATGCCCGAAGGGCTCTGGATGAAGTGCCCCAGTTGCGAGCACATGCTCTATCGCAGTGCCGTGGAGAAGAACCAAAACGTCTGCCCGGAGTGCGACTACCACTTCCGCGTCGGGGCACTGACCCGCATCGAATACCTCGCGGACGAGGGCACGTTCCAGCAGATCTTGGAGGACATGACCACCGCCGACCCGCTCGACTTCAAATACCGCGGCACAACCTACAAACAGCGGGTCAAAGACGACGAGAAGAAGTCCGGCATGAAGGAAGCAATCCTCATCGGCAAGGCCTTCATCAAGGGTCGCGGCGTGGTCCTGGGCATCATGGAGCCCAACTTCCTCATGGGCTCGATGGGCGCTGTCGTGGGCGAGAAGCTCTGCGTCGCGGTCGATAAGGCCATCGAAGAGTCGCTGCCCCTGATCGTGGTGAGCTGTTCCGGCGGGGCCCGCATGCACGAGGGCGTCGTCTCGCTCGGCCAGATGGCCAAGACCTCCGCCGCCATGGCCCATCTCGACGAGGCCAAAGGCCTGTTCATCTCCGTCCTGGCCGACCCCACCACCGGCGGCGTCACCGCCAGTTTCGCCATGCTGGGCGACGTGATCGTTGCCGAGCCGGGAGCCCTGATCGGCTTCGCCGGCCCCCGCACGATCGCGGAGACCATCAAGGTCGAGTTGCCCGACGGCTTCCAGACCGCCGAGTTCATGCTCGAGCACGGCTTCGTCGACATGATCGTCCACCGCAAAGACCTGCGAAGCGAGATCGCCCGCATCATCGACTACACCCAGAAATAGTCGCCATCTTCACCACGGAGACGCAGAGCATAAAGGGGTGCCGTGTAACCTCTTGTAGAACAAGGGATTATGTGAATTGGCGGCAGCGGTAGGTCGTTCTGGGTTGCCCGGCATCCGTTCGTCAGCATCGAACGCGACGAGCGCCTCAGGGCGATTCCATATCGCGGCCTGTGAGTCCCTTGATTGCCCTCAACTGACGGACAATCTCTCTGTCGCGTGGGCGGCCCATCGCCTCTTTCGCCGCGATCAGGGCATTGATCGTCAGCACGCGAGTATTGATGCCTTCGATCACGACGATCTGACTGGCCGTACGCACCTTGTCATAGCCGCCCAAACCCTGGATCTCACTGAGGCAATCGAGGTGGCCGAGGTCTGTATCGAGATAGAGGTTGCTGAACTCGCTCGCGTTTTCGGGCGTCAGCGTCAGCGGCCTGCGACCAGGTGTCATCCGATGGACCGGGTGCAGATCGGCCAGGGCTTCCTGCAGCCTGAGTAGGTTCCCGATGGAGAAGTCGCAGCAGACATCGATATCCTGTGTGAGGAGCGTGCAGCCGTGGACGACGCCGGCGTAGCCACCGACGATCACGAAGTCCACGCCGGCCCGGCCGAGGCGACACAGGAGATTGGGAAGGTCGATGCTCATGGCCGTCTGGCCTTTCGCAGCATCTCGGCCGTGTTCAAGGCAATCTGGTGCCGGCGGACGCGTTCGGTGGGGCTCAGAGCGAGGTTGGCGCGGAGCATCGCGACGTCGATGCCGGACTCGATCGCCTCGCGGATCGGGTCCAGGGAGGACGACGCGTCCCGCAGTTCCTGTTGTGCAGGCCGTTTGCTCATACCTCGATTCTAACGCCGGCCTTCTCCAGGAGCAACGACGTTGCGCCCTGCACCGTTACACGCGGGACACAGGACGAAGTCCAGCCGCTGAGGAACGGGGATGAACGCAGCCCTGCCTTCGGCCGCAACCAGGAATCGACTCACGCAGAGCCGCTGAGACGCAGAGCATGGAAGGAATGGGCGAGAGCCCTGAATTCGCCAAACCGCGGCTCTGACCTTCTCACGTTCTGATCTTCTCGCCTTCTCCCCGTCTCCCCTCAGCATCCCTGTCGCTCTGCACGAGACGACGTTCTCTCTTCCGACGCCTTCGAGGGTAATGGTGGAGACACCCATTACCCCGGCCTCTTCTCCGCTGGTAACGCCGAAATGCGGCAGACGTTCAGAATCCGCACCTTCGCCCTCACGCCAAAAATGTACCTGACACCGTTCCGTTCCTCGATAGAATCGCCGTCGACTCGCGCGGAGACGCTGAGGCGCAGAGCACAGAAGGCAAAGGCGAACTCCCGAATTCGCCAGACCATGACTTCTCCGACCTTCTCACGTTCTGATCTTCTCACCTTCTCCCCGTCTTCCCTCCGCGTCCCTGCGACTCTGCGCGAGACAAGACTCTCCCTCCTGACGCCTTCGGGGGTACGGGCGGAGACAGCCATTTCTCGTGCCTCTTCTCCACCGGTGACGCCGAAATACGGCAGACGTTCAGAATCCGCACCTTCGCCCCCACGCCAAAAATGTACCTGACACCGTTCCGTTCCCCCGACGGTCTCCGGACTGACAACTTTCCCAAGCACTTTTAACTTGTTTGCTTCGCCTGTCCCCGCCATAATAGTCCCAGGAAGACACTGCGGATGAACCTGTGATGAACGACGTGGGGTCCGGGGTGGGCCTGCAGATGTGGAGAGATGCGATGAGTGCGTCGGATTCAGAAGCTACAGAACCGAGCGGAGAACCAGGGAGGACAAAGACAAAGGAGGAGGAGGTCTCCGCCGCCGAAGGTCCCGCCAAGGGGGACCGGGTGAATCGTAAGGACGAGGTAGATGAATCGGTCTCCGTAGACGATGACGGCGGAAGGAACCTATCGTATCTCGCCAGTGAAATCCGTGTCGAATGGGATCAGATAAGGGATAGGCGGGCGCGCCAGATACAGTATCTGCACATGTACATGGTTGCACTGGGGGTACTTCTTGCGACAGCCGCCTATGGGATCGATTCGGGTGCCAGTTTTTCCCCTTCTGATATGCGGGCATATGGAATCTTTGGCATGATCATTTGGCTGATAGTACTATCGAGCGGATGTTGCTTTACGTGGTTTCTTGGTCATAACTTTCGTGGGATTGTTGTTGGAGAGAAGAACATTGCCGCACTACGGAAAGCCGCAGGAGTCAATGTGCAGTTTTGTTCGGAAGTCGATCCGTGTCACGTGCGAATCCCAGAGTCATATAGCACAGGTCACTATTGGATGGCCCTGGTCAATATGGCAGTTGCTTTGGGCTGTGTCTACTTCCTGAAGTGGGCAATGGGAACATGGACACTCGGACTGGAGATAGGTCTCTGTATCCTATCATTTGTGGTCTTTTTCTATCCACGTGTATGCATCGCCTTCAACCGGTACATGGTAGTCGCGAGCAAGGTCCGCCCTGCATGGCCGGAAAGCCGGGTGAGACGTGCGTACAGAAGGACGCACCAACAAAGAAAGCGAGTTATCGGAATCCTCCACATAGCATATGCGCTAATGGCGATGATCCTAGCATGCGCTATTGTGTTCAACATGGCACTTTTGTTGCTCGGACGGTGGGTGGCGGTTAGCACGTGGATCACTGTGGCGTCCGTGATATGGTTTGTATCCATGGCGATATTGCGCTACACAGCTCTGCGCCGCGAGTTCATTGTGGTCAGGTCTCGTGCTGCACCGCATTTTGTTCAGTAAGGCTTGTGGGGCGACATGGTTGCGTTCTGACCGCACAATGGGAACAGCGACCTACCATGGATGTTGAACACGGGTATTTATCCATTACGATCGCCGGGGCCTGACCTGAATGGCACTTCCATAAGAGCTATGTCGTATTGAGCAGGCGTGCTCTGGCGACGGATCGAGGCTCGGTCAGGTACAGCTGTTTCTTGGGTCGTCTCTTGACCGCCCGCGGCTCGACGCGATCCGGGCGATTATTGACGCGATGGGTGGCGACGGCCCGCAGGACCGCCGCATAGTGGGGAAAAGGGGGGAAAAGGGGTCAGGCTTTGGGTATAGGGGTTGACGCGGAGGAGTAAAGTCTGGTAAGGTACAATCATGGCTCGGCTCCCGAGAATCGAATATGCCGGAGCGGTGTACCACGTGCTGAATCGTGGCAACTACCGTCAGGACGTCTTCGCGGTCGCCGGCTCCGGTGCATCGTTTGAGCAGACGCTCTTCGATGCGTGCGGGCGTTTCGGCTGGCGTCTGCACGCGTACGTGCTTATGTCGAATCACTATCACCTTTGCGTCCAGACCCGCGACGGGCGGCTGGCCGCCGGGATGCAGTGGTTGCAGAGCACATTCGCCAACCGGTTCAATCGGCTGGTGCACGACCGCGGTCACGTGTTCCAGGGGCGCTACAAGGCCCTGCTGATCGAGGCGGGTGATTCGCTGCTTCGGGTGGTCAACTACATTCATCTGAATCCTGTGCGAGCGGGCCTTCAGCGTGTGGACACGTTGGGAGACCACGAGCTGAGCAGTTTTCCCAAGTTCTTCCGCCGGATACGTCCGGCGTGCCTGGTGAATTCAGACTGGTTGTACTTGGCCGGCGGGCTCCAGCCGACGCGGGCGGGAATGCGACGCTACCAGCGGTATCTGGCAATGACCGAAGCCCAGGACCCCACAGATCGGGCAGCACTGCATCAGCGGTTGTGCCGGGGCTGGTACATCGGGACACGGGAAGGCAAGAAGGCCCTGATCCAAAGGCTGGCGAAGGGACGTCCCGCGTTGGGCAGCGGGGTCGAGTTGGCGGACTACGGTGAGGAACGGGCGGAAGCACTTCTGCAGGAGGGACTTCGGCGTCTGGGCAAGACCCGGGCGGACCTGCAATCGGACCGCAAGCTCGCCGCCTGGAAGGTGGTCCTTGCAGGCTGGATCAAGCAGCATTGCGGCGTCACGAACCGCTGGTTCCGCGAGACCATGTACATGGGCAACCTCTACGGGCTCAGCAAGGCAATCGCGCAGGAACGCAAGAGTCACCGCCACCCAGGACTCTGGCGGACGCTCGGAACACCTATATCCAAAGCCTGACCCCTTTTTCCCCCGCTTCTGAGTGAGCATTGAGCCCGAAGACGGTGGGCGGAGCCCACCCTACTACGCCGTCCATCTTAATTTGGTGGGCAAACGTCGCGGACGCCGTTTGGAGTTCCGCCTTCAGGCGGGTGAAGACCGCGTAAACGCGGAACTCCGAGCAGGCCATACGCCGATATGCTGCCCACCGAATTAACGTGGACGGCGTACTACCGCTGTCGCCCGGCTTGCGCGAGAGGAATTCGCCTCTGGGTCCTCGGTGCCCTCTGTGGCCCAATCATCCCTTCCACATTCCGGTTGTTACAGCAGGAAAGATGACGTCCTTACTCCCTTGCTGGAAAGGACTTGCGTGAACTACATGGTTATTTGGGCATATTTGTGTTTACAGAGAACTATTCTCAATGTACTATCGATGCTGAATTATGCGGGTCGTTGAACCATCGGCCGGCCTGCTGAAGGCCGGTTGGCTGACGCCCGCCGAGAGCGGAGAACCGACAACCGGCGAGCGAATGGAAAGGACCGACCATGTCGGGACCGAATTGTCACAACTGCATCTATTCCGTCTGCGATCCGGAATTGTGGCTGCGGTGGCTGTCTCTGGGCCAGCCGATCGTGCCGCGATGTGCGAACCACCCCCAGTGGCCGGGCCAGTTGCACGACGTCCCCGGCGTGGTCTGCAAGAACTACCGGCGCAAGTCCGATCCGCCCGGCGGCGACGTCCGGCTCATTCCATTGACGGAGGGCCTCTACGCCTACGTAGACGCCGCGGACTACGAGGGGCTCAGTCGGTGGAACTGGCACGTCACCAGCGGTGGATATCCTGCACGGTCCGGCAGGGGCAAGCAGATCTTCATGCACCGCGAGATCATGCAGCCGCCCGACGGGATGGTCGTGGATCATGCAGACGGCAACAAGGCCAACAACTGCCGGTTCAATCTCCGCGTCTGCACCCGCAAGGAGAACCAGGGCAACATGCGAAAGCAGCGCGGCGCCTGCTCTCAGTTCAAGGGGGTCTCCTATAGCCGACGGCACGGTAAGTACTTCGCCCAATGCGACTTCGGCGGCGTACATCGCTGGCTCGGCTTCTGCAAGGACGAGGTTGAGGCGGCGCGGACCTACGACCGGGCGGCAGTCGAGGAATGCGGGGAGTTCGCCCGGGTGAACTTCCCGCAGGAATGGCCGCCCGAGCGGCGGGCCGAGGTCTGCCTGCAGCGGAAGGAGACAGCGAGGAAGGAGTAAGGCGGCGGGCGGAGCCCATCCCACCGGCTCTCGTCGTGGTGGTGCATGAGGAACGGGTCTCTGCGGCCCGACAAGGCGAATCACGTTGTTGCAGTTCTTCGGAAGAAACGGCATGATGGCGTCCAAGTCGGAACAGAACAGCCGTCAGATCAGAAAGGGATACCTATGAATTCCATCCTATATCCTGCATTCCGTGCGTGGCGGGCAAGATCCCGAATCAGCAGGGGATTCGCGATTGGCTGTGTGCTCTGTCTCGCAACGGCGGCAATGGCCGAGAACCTGCCGGAGGTGAAGGTCACCAACGTTCGCCGGGCGTTCTACAACGGGCAGCACAACGCATTCACGGATCTGATTCGATTCCGAGAGACCTTCTACCTGACGTTTCGCAGTTGCCCGGACGGGCACATGGTGCATCCCACGTCCTCGATCATCGTTCTCTCCAGCACCGACGCGAAACGATGGACCGAGGTCCATCGTTTCCACGTGGCCAAGCGGGACACGCGCGATCCGCATTTCCTGGTTTTCAAGAACCGGCTCTTCGTCTACACCGGCACCTGGTACTGCGGCGACAGCTCGCCGAACTACAAGGACTGCGATCTGAACGAGCACCTGGGCTACGCCGCCTGGTCCGAAGACGGCGTGACGTGGCACAGTCCCATCATGCTGGAAGGGACCTTCGGCCACTATATCTGGCGGGCCAACACATGCGACGGAAAGGCCTATCTGTGCGGCCGGCGAAAGAAGGAGTTCGCGGTGGGACCGCGAGGAGAAGGCTCGATAGCCGAATCGGCCATGTTGCAGAGCGACGACGGCCTGATCTGGCGGACCCGGGCTCTATTCCAGGAGGTCGATGGGGACGAGACCGCGTTTCAATTCGAGCCGGACGGAAGCATTGTCGCCATCGGACGAAGAGGTCGAACCACGGCTCAACTGTTGAAGTCGGAGCCACCCTATACGAAGTGGGAGCGCAAGGAACTCGATCGCAGCATTGGAGGTCCCCTGCTGACTCGCTGGGGCGGTCGTTACGTGGTTGGCGGGCGCAAGACCGTCGGGGACAAAGGACCCGTGACCTCCCTGTGCTGGCTCGTGGAGGATCGACTGCACGAATTTGCCGAGCTTCCCAGCGGAGGGGACAACTCCTATCCGGGCTTCGTCGAGATCAGCCCGACGCGCGCCCTGATGTCATGGTACTCGTCGCACGAGAAAGACGAGAATGGAAAGACCATGACGGCAATCTACCTGGCGGATTTGGAGATCGCGGGATGAGTGCAGGAGAGCCATGACTCTCGGATGCGTCCGGATCTGTGGTGACCGGGGCATCCCCTTGTCAAGATCGAATGCTCCACCGATCCGGCGGGTCAGTAGAACGTGAAGTTGAGCTGGGTGCCCAGGTGAGTGCGGCCTGAGGATTTGACGCCGTGGTCGTTCTTGAAGATGTAGACCGCGGTGGTCGTTACCAGGGCGACGTCCATGATGCCGTCGCCTGTAAAGTCGCCGGTCAGGAGGCTGCGTTCGCCTTTGTCCGCTGCCGGCGGAGCGACAAGTGTGGCGATGCGCCGCCCATCGCAATTATAGACCGCACCGCTGTGAGCATTGAGGATCTCATCAAAGCCGTCGCCGTCCCAGTCGAGCAGGTCGTGATGGCGGGCGTAATCGGTGCTGATTCGACCCAGCAGCGTGCCATCCTCATCGAGCAGGCACAACGGTCCCTTCCCAAACGGTTGGTGATCGATATCCACGAGGATCTGCGATCCCGCGTGCTCCGGCATGACGCGGCCGACGTCGATGGACTCGAAGTGACTGCCCGCCCGTTCCCAGATCGTCTTGCCATTGCCATCGATCATCGCGATGCCGTTGGCGCCGCAGAGCGTGAGAACCAGGCGGACCTCGTCAGGCTTGTCGCTCTCGCGTAGAAGTCGGATGCAATCCAGATGCCCTCGCTTCAAGTCGATTGCGGAGGACTGGAACACCCAGCGGATCGAGCCGTCGGCATTGAGCATCGCGTAACCGGCAGCGATCTCGTCCTTGCCGTCGCCGTTGAGGTCGATCGGGCGAGGCTGGTGAGCGGTGAGATAGCCGCCGGGATCGGTCACATGCCAGAGCAACTCGCCGGACTGACTGTATGCGCAGATGCTGTGGTAGCGGTCCTTGATGAGGACGTCGGTGGGCCGGCCCCGCCCGCTGAGATCCGCGAACGTGATGCAGTCGGTGGCCTCGTTGGGGATTCGAATCCGGCGTTTCTCCCGCCCGGTCCGCCCGTCAAGCTCGACGATGGCGCCTTGGGTGGCGAGGACGACGTCGGGCCTGCCGTCACCGTCCCAGTCGTGGATCTGACACGCGACGTCGTGATGCCATCGCTTCCGTCCAATGCCCCGATCGCCCCACCGCCAGAGGACGGCGCCATCGAGATCCTGCGCCACAGCGGTGGAGGTGTAGTGTACGTCGCCGACATTGTGGTTCTCGCAAGCGACGAATTCAACTTCACCATCTGCGTCGAGGTCCGCGGCGACGACCCATTGACCTCCGAACTCGGGATCGAGCGGGACGACCTTCCATGGCTTGACGGCCGGGATGTCCGGCGAAGGCACGCCCGCATCGTTCGTATCGAAGAACAGGGGCTCGACCGCGCCGGCGGTGACGACCCACAGACAGACGATCATCGCGACCGGCATTCCGCTGCTTGCCTTCAACAAAGGCCGCCAAGCGGTTTCACGAGGCGGGCACGTGGAAGAAACCGCACTTTCACCAGGATACAAGCCAGCTCTCTCATGGCGCGTCATAGAGTCTCCTTGCCTGTGGTTCTCTCCGCAGCGTTTCACGGTTGGCGATCGTGCCGCCATCTGATCCACCATCATCCCTAATCAGTCGTCAACGGATCGGCTTCCAGGCGGTCCAGGTCGATCCCCATCTCCTCGAACTGGGCGGCGGCGTTGAGGAAGTGGGCCGTGATCCAGAAGACGGTCCAATGCTCGGCGTAGCCGCCGCGGGCCCGCGACGTGTCGGACATATCGCCTGACTGGATGAAGTTAGTGTGCTGCACTTGTTCGCCCTGGCTGCCGAAGGGATCGATGATTTGCCCGCAACTCCGGTACATCACGGCGGCCAAACGTTTCAGGTCGTCCCGGTGCAGGGACTCGCCCATGCGCCAGATTTCCGGCGTGTACATCACACCGAAGACGTCGAGGTGCTGGTTCTGCGCCGAGACAATCGTCCAGCCTCGCGTCTTGAACCCGTGGTCCCGCAGCCGACCCGGCGGCATGTCGATGTCCCACAGCACGGTGTACGTGAGAGCCACATCCATCGCATGCTCGGCCCACTCCAGATAGCGAGGTTCTTTCGTCAACTCATAGACCGCCAGGAACGCCTGGAATGCGGCCCAAGCGCCTTCCTTGTCCTCGCACCGCGCGTCGAGCGTCCCACCCCAGTAGGGCTCGGTCATATCGAGATGCCGCTTGGCATAATGCTCGGCGGCTTTTACCGCGGCTCGCTTGAACTCCTCGTTGCCGAACAGCGCGTAGCCTTTGCACAACGGGGAAACAAAAAAACCTTCGTTGGTCGAGCCGGGCCGCCAGTCGTCCCGCACAATGCGCTTCGCGTGAACCTCGCACGCCTTCCGCAGAAACGCCTCCCAGGGTTTCGTGTCGATGCCGCCTTGTTGGCGTGCGATCAGGATGGCCCGCGCGAAGTTCTCCATCGCCTGTCCCTGCGAGACGGCGTTTTGTTCCGACCAGTTGCCCGATCCGGCCGTGTAGTGCAGCAGGAAGCCGTGTTCATTGAAGGGGGCGGTTGCCAGGAA
This sequence comes from Sedimentisphaerales bacterium, assembly GCA_034678485.1. Lineage (GTDB taxonomy): Bacteria > Planctomycetota > Phycisphaerae > Sedimentisphaerales > Anaerobacaceae > PLanc-01. Next base: position 16,159 of record JAXDBU010000055.1, read on the forward strand.
ATTCAGCGACCGGACGGCCATGCCCTGAGATTTCGGGTCGCTCAACCGCTTCGCAAGGGCCAGCAGCGCATATCCCGGCGCTGCGGCCTGTCCGCACCAGCCCATCACGTAGTCCGATCCGTTGCCTGGAAACATGTGGAACCCCGGATCCGACGCCCGATCCCGAAACCGCGAGCAAGCAAACCGATACTTCTCGCGGATGATCTGGTCGTACTTGGGCAGACCGTCGACGCGCCACGGCGGGTTCAACGCCATCGCGGTGTGCAGCGGGGTCCGGAACCCCGACCCCTGCTTCACGACGGGATAGGCCTCGAGGAAGAAGGTCTTCTCGACAATCGTGCCCGGCCGCAGGTTGATCCAGGCGTCGGGATAATCGAGGAACTTGCCCTGGAGGGCCTTCACCACGCTGTGCTTGCCGTTCGAGGCGCACGGGCCGGAGAGCGCGACCAGCTCGCAGGCATCGTCGTGCGAGACGAGCCCCAGCGACCACCACTGATCGCGACGGTTCGCGTCGATCAGCATGGAAGGCACCGTATGCATGGCCGCACCGCGCCACGCGTCGTTCTCGTTCCACTCGATGCTGGCGAAAGGCGCCGCGTAGCGATGCTCTTCGTAGATCGATTCCTCGCCGGGCTTTCCCGTGTGCACGGCTACGGCTCCCGCCCCGGTGCGAGCGCCCATCGGGTTGCCGTAATAACAGATGCCTGGCAGCAGAGGTTTGGCGTTCTTCGCACCCGGCGTCATCCAGCGAACCGACAACGTGCATTGCGTCAGCGGCTGTTCCCCTCGCCACGTGAACCGCCGAACGCCGCGAACTACATGGCCTTCGGTTCGATAGGAGTCCCACAGTTCCAGCTTCCCCTGTGGCAACTCCATACTGCCGGAAACCACCGTCCAATCGTCAATCCGCGTGACATCGGTGATTCTCGCATGGCGCCAGGTCTCGGGCCAGGCGTCCTTCCAGCCGGTGGCGACGGACCAGAGTCCTTCGGCCGGCGACTGAAACAGCAGCCGGCCGCCCGACCGCACCTCGACACGCTGATCCAGGCCGTCGCTCACCTGAACGACGGGCGCCGGTTCCGCGCCGGCAGCCACACGGCTGGACGGAGTCAAAATCGCCAGGATGACAGTAGCAACCAGTTCAAACGGGATATCGTTCTTCATTGCGAGGCCCTCTTTTGCCATATTTCGTGTATTGTGACAAATGGCCTCATTCCGTCAAGGCGGTAGATCGGAATTGCGGGGACATGGCGCCTCTGGACAGAGAACGAAGATCGAGAACGGCTCCCATGGGGCGACGAGACATGGGCCGGACGCTGTCATTCCTGCGCCAAGCAGGAATCCACAAGCCGTGGCATGTGATGCATCCCAGGAACTGGATTCCTGCGTTCCCCCCGATCGGGTCGAGGGCAGGTGTGGCTGGAATGACAATCCGGGGTCTCCGTGAACCCCTATTGCATGCGCGCAAGCACGGTCATGCACCCCGTCAGACCTGTCCCTCTATGTCAATGCCTGTTTACCAAGCCTGACGTCTCATGCTCTATTGGCGCGTGCGACTGGCGGTGTCAGAACCGCCATGCGACGGAGAATGCAGCACCATTGCCGCCGCCGGTCCACTGCCCTTCCACGAGGGCGGTAAGGTGCTCCCACAGATCGATCCCGCCGCCGATGTAGGCGCCGATGGCCGAATCCTGCTGAAGGTCCCCATTGTATCTTTCCCCACGGAATCTCCCCGTGAGGGTCCCGTCGATCAGGTGGATGAAGGGGCCCCCGTAGAGTCGGAACGGGCCTCGTCGCGAGCACGCGCCGAACGCGATCTGGACATCCGCGATTTCCAGATAGTCCAGATCGGCATAGACGACCTGTGCCACGGTGCCCCAGGCGACTCGCTCTCCCGGGGTGATCGTGGCCCGCAACCCGCCGCCCACGGCTGCGCTCGGCTTGCCGTGAAATTCCCCCTCATCGTCGCTGAATCCGCCGAGCAGGCCGAATAGCTCGACCCGGTCCGTGACGACGCCGACGCCGACGCGGACGAGTCGTGTTTCGATCTCCACCTCCCGCAACAGGGTCTCGTCGGGGCTCACTTCGATATCCTGCTCGCTGTAGCAGAAGGCTCCACCCACGGACCACTGTCCGACCTCCATCTCCACGGCCGGCGGGCCGATGAAGGTCATCGCGCACACGTCGCTCACTACCAGAACACTCCCGATGATCCCACACAGGAACCTGAACATACATCAGTCTCCCAACTATCCCATAATCATGCGTCGGAGTTCCCTCACCGCCGCTCACCTTCCGTGTCGTCGGGCATGAGGACCCTGCTGTAGTATCGGACGCCCAAACAGTGGAGAAGACCAAAAACCAGCCCTCCAACGAAAAAACTCGTTAGAATCGGGGAAGGTCGCGATCTTCGCCCTTTGTGACCAGGGACGCGAAGAAAGCATCACCACACTGCGTCCGATATCTCTTGCTCGCCGGCCTGCGGAATCCGAGCCGAAAAAGAAGTGAAGAAAGACACCAGGCTCCGTGGAGAAAGACAGGCGAGCAGACCTCACCTGCCGGTCTGGCCTATGGGACAGGCGGATCGCGCCACTGGCGGGAATCGCGGGTGTCCCCCCGCGGGATGATGGCCGATTCCTCCGGCTGGAGCGGCCACGGACCGGCGAATGGGATCGGATCGGCGGCGCCGATGCCCTTTAGCCGGGCGGGAGAATCCGCCTTCAGAGAGAAATCCCTGGCGTCCGGCGCTGCGAATCGCGGGTCGATGGAGACGCCCGCCTTTTCATCGAGGGCCGCGGCCTGTGCGATGACGGCGCCGCCCCCGCGCCGGATCGCCTGCTCGTTGGACCAGAACACGTTGTTCTCCAGCGGTGCGGCGCCGTCGGACTTGGCGAAGGGCGAATCGTCGGCGACATCGCCCAGGGAGATACCCGCGGGACTGGCGTAGAAGATATTGCCGCGAACGTCCGGCTTCGAGACGCCGATGATTTCGAGTCCCGATCGCTTGTTCTGGGCGAAGGTGTTGCCTTCGATCCGGTCGTTGTCCTGGAACCAGCAGGACATGCCGCACATCTCGTTGGCCCAGAACAGGTTTCCTTTGATGGTCGCGGCTGTCTGGCCGGAAGCGTAGATGCCGGAGCGGGCGCTGGCGAAGATCAGATTGCCCGAGATCACCGGCGACGCGTCGTCGTAACGAATCCCGTGCCAGGCGGCGCCCGAGACCCGGCACCGCTCGATGGTCGCCTGGTTGCCCTTCGCGATGCGGATGCCGGCGTAGTGGCAGTTGCGGATGTCACTATCTGCGATGCTCGCTTCGGACACATCTTTCGGGGAGCCGACGCGGACGCCCGTTCCCCAGACCGCGGCCACCAGGCATCGCTGCATCGCCACGTTGGACTGGTCGAGGACGTGGATGCCATCGCCCGGCCCGCCGATCACGGCGCAGTCCGTGAGCCACGCTCCGCAGCGGTTGAGCGAGACGACGGCCATTGGGAGGGACCGGCCTTCCACTCGCCGGCCGGGTGCGGTGAACTTGATGCCGCGAATCATCACGTCCCGTGTCCCGACGACGGACAGGACCGACAGGGCCGCCAGATCCGCGGCCTGTTCCTTCGATTCGGGCATTCGGCTCTCCATTGTCACGGTCGTCTTGTCCCAGCCTGCACCCTCCAGCGTCAGGGGCTTGTCGATCCTCAGGCGTTCGTGATAGGTGCCTGCTTCCAGCCTAACCGTGTCGCCCGGAGCGGCCGCGTCGATCTTTTGCTGGATCGGGCCCGGCCCAGTCGGCGTCTGTGCTCTGGATTCCGCCCGCGGCCGAGGTGACGCGACTTGCGCCCGCGGCCTTGCGGGCTCGCCTCGCTCCTCCAGGAACAACTGCATCGGCACAGTCAACGGCGTGATCTCGCCCGCGCGGAGGCGGGGATGGTTCTCGATGGCGGTTCGGACCGCTTCGGCACGCTCCTTTCCGCGGATCTTCGCGCGGCAGACGGTCGCTCTGCTATCGTACCAGCCCGTCAGCCGCTCGGCCGTGACACCCGCAGGCAGCGCCGCGGAGAACTCGGCCCAAAGCGCATCGACATCAGCCGGTGTGAACGGCTCCCGGGCGGAGAATGGGATGACAAACAAATCGTCCGGATAGCGGTCCCGGACTCTCGCCAGACCCCAGTCGGCGGGCGGCTCGGTCCCGAGGACGTCGCGATGAAGTTGATAAACGGACGCCGCATAGTACACATCTGATTTGGCGCGGTCGAGGTGTTCCGCAAGGGCCTGCGTGAACAACGCAGGGGCGGCCCGCATGGGTCCCTTGAGACCCCAGACGATCCGGCCGTAGAGATTGTTCTCATGCTCGGCCAGGGCCATTTCCACCAGCCGTCGAACGACCGCTTCGCTCTTGTCCCGCACGGTGGACAGGCCGTAGTAGACCGCGTTGTACCGCACTTCGCGGTCGGAATCCGAAGAGAGTCTGAGCGCCAGCGCGATAGCGGTCGGGTCCTGCTGCTGGGCTGACCAGATCCACCGCCCGCCGACGGTGCGAACGACGTCGTTGCGGACCTCCGAGCTCGGGTCGGAAGCCGCAGCCTGCAGGGCCGGCAGGAACGAATCGTCCAAGACGGACCCGCCGCTGCGTGCCAGCGTGACAAAGGCCTGGCGGCGTGCCTCGCTGTCCCCCGTCAGAAGCGTCTGCCTGATCTGAGGCAATTGATCGCCCAGCCTGGCTCTCGCCTGCTCGTCGCGCTTCTCGCGTTGCCACTGCTCGAAGTCCAGCTCGCCCTTGAAGTGCTTCACGAGCAGCTCGGCGGTCTGACGCTTGTCGGGGTCGCTGTCCTGCAAGTGCGGCGTGATATACGCCAGCATTGCGTCCCGTTGGTCGCCGAGGCCCCAGGTGATCCGTCCGACCTCTTCGCCACGCATGCAGATGTCGGCCAACGTTCGCAGGATGTTGGGCGTCTTGTCGCGAGTGACGGACAGGCCGAAGTAGACCGCGTAATGCTGTTCGAGCGGCGCCGCGTGGTACATGATCTCGATTGCCTGAGCATTCTGCGGGTCCTTGCCCCAGATGTACCGATTCCCAATCCAGGAGAGGATCAGCGTGCGATGCTGGGTCGTGCGTCGGAAGCCCTGGCGCACGGTCGAGAGGATCTCGTCATCCGAGCGTGCGTCCTTGTCCACAGCCTGGAAGAGTACATCGAGCTTCTTGCCGCCTTCCGGATCATCCGGGAAGAACCCATCGGGGTCCGGCGAAACATACCGGTCCGTCCGCTGCCAGGCGAAACCGATATCCGCCCCCTCGTACATCTCCAGTTTGACGCTGCCAAGGTCCAGCGGTTCCTCGGTGTACGCTTCAGCCATCGGCGGCAGTTCGACGCCGGCGACGAAGGGACCTACAAGCGTGGACGGGCCCGGCGTCTCGGGCGTCTCCCACAGCCAGACCCGCAGCGCATACCGGCCGGGGATCACGTCCTCGATCCGGAAGGAGTCGTTGGCGTCGATGGGGAAGTAGTAGGACCGCCGGGTAAGATCGTGCAGGACGGTCAGGCGGTAGGCACGGCCCGCCGGGGTCCTGTCGCATGTGCCGAGCCAGCGCGACCGCTCGGCGGGACTCATTTGCTCATAGCCGGCGGGTCGGGGGATGTCAGGCGCCACGGTCGCCAGCATCCGCATGGCCCACGTCTGGCCGTTACCGCGGTTTTGGCCTGCAGGCAGAATGAGTCTGCCGACAACCGGCCGGCCGGTCCCGCCGATCGTGACCCGCAGCGTCTCGCCTGCTTTCACGCAAATGGGCCTTTCGTTGGTCGATCCCGCCTGGGAAATCGAGCCGCGCTCCGATTCCCTTCGCCCGTCGGGCATCCAGGCGTAATGGGCGAGTCTTGCCCACACGGGGGCCACGCACGGGAATCGGAAGCGGCCTCCGTCCTGGGCCCTGCTCTCCTGCTCGTATCGAACCCACGGCCAGGGCACGGCCCCACCGCCCAAGTCCACCAGGACCTTCACCGTCTCGTCCGCGCCCGGCTTGCTCCCGACGTACAGGGTGCCCTCGACCCGGCCCCAGCGCTGCAGCCGCAGCGACGGCGCCGAAGAGAGGTCTCTGCTCTCTACCTGCACGAAGCCCGTTTCGCAGGCGGCGAAGAGTACGAATTCGCCGGAAACGGCGGGAAATGAAAACCGTCCTTGGGCATCTGTTTCCACGATCGCGCTCGTTTTGCCCTGGAAGTCCGTCGGCCGCAGCGCGGGCGGGGCAATCGTCACGCCCTGATCTTCCGTACACAAGGCCACCTGCGCCCCAGCGACGGGCTGGCCGTTCGGATCGACCACTCGACCGGAGATTCCACCTGAAGCCGAGTTCTTGTCCTGCGACCTGGTCTCGGCCACGGACGCCTGTGTCGCGATGTCCGGAATGCTTGTCTCGAGTATCTGCTTCGTCTGGCTGATGTACCGATTCAAGGACAGCAGATTCTGACGGAGGTTCTCGTCCGAGGGCTGGACCGTAAAGGCGCCGTAAGCTCGGATGCTGGCGATCTTCTGTTCTTCCGTGATGGACAACAGCCACCGGTACGTCTCCCGGCGTGACTGGATGAATTCGGACTCGGGTATCCCGAAATGGGTGTGCAGCCGGGCGTAGATCGTGTAATGATTGACCACGTCCGGCCAGCGTTTCACGATCTCCCTGTGATACTCCCTTCGCTTGGCCTGATAGGCGAGGTCGCCGCTCTCGTTCGACACGATATCTGCCTGGTCGGCCGCGGTGAAGTATGCCTCCAGCGCGTACTTCGTGCCCGTGTACTTCTCTGCGAGCGCGAGCAGCCGCTGGATCGCCTCATCGTGGGAGCCGTGTCCGTAGTTGCACGTCGCTGCGAATGCCTCCGCCTCGCGGAGTTCCACATAGGGTCCTCGCACTCGGTCCGGCCAGCGACCCGCCGGCGTGACGCGGAACACGTGCCAGTTCGACGCGACGAGCGCAGCGACATCCGTCCGCACGTTCCGCACGCGTAACGTCAGACGGACCTTGTACACGCCGGGGCCGCTCTCCCTCAAGGGCATACCATTCAGGAAGTCCTGGACCTTGTATCGCTTTCCGGGCGGAATCTTATGCACGCTGGGAGGGGACTCTCGCCACTTGTAGGTCACTGCCTTGCCGTCTTCCGCGAGCACCTCGACGTAGCCCCACTCGCCCCTGCGATTCTCGTCCTGATCCAGGGGGTGGGGATTGATCTCGACGGAGTCAGATCCGTGATTGTCCAGCTCGAACCACAGGCCATGCTCGTTGTAGAAGAGCCCAAGAGGGTCATCGCCGCCCAGCGTGAGCGCCACATCGCTCCTCGCTGCAACCGGCGGTTGCGCCCGGATGATCGTGAGCTTCTCGGCGTCTGAACGGTACCCCAGCTTGACTTGCCACGTGCCGGGGGTTGTGAGGTCGATGCTATCGCTGTGCACGCGCGACGGTCGGGGGCCCTCGAACCACATGGCTTCCAGCGGCACGGTCTCGACGGTGAATCTGCCTGTCTCGTCGGTTTGAATCGTCGCGAGAACAGAGGTCGATGGATACCGCTCGTTGGCGTTGAGCCAGAGCGTCTGTCCCGACAGCGGCTTGCCCCGCTCATCCACAAGCTCGCCTTCGATGCGTGCGGCCGGATGCATGACGAAATTCAGCTCGTACGGCTGGTCGGGCAGGACAACGCCAGCGTAGTGAGCAACGTCCTCGGGTCGCGGTGGTTTGCCGGTCATTGCCAGATTGCCCTGGCGATAGAGGTTCGCTTCATAGAAGCTCGGTTTGCGGGCGGAGATGGTAGCGGCCTGGAGCAATACCTCATGGCCAACAAATCCCGGCTTGAAGTAGAGCGTGTACCGCCCGGCTTCGTCTGTGACGGTCCGTCCCGTCGGTAAGCCGGTGCCAACGCCGCAACTCGCGGCTATTTCCACACTCGCCATCGGCCGGCCGGACTGGTCTGTCACCGTGCCGTGGATGCTGAAGGGCGTCTCCTCACCGGCATCGGTTGTCTCGCCAGGCTCTGCGGGCGGTCGAGTCGCTTCCATCCCTTTGCGCAGGGCCGCCATCATGTCGGCGACTTCCCGTTCGGTGAAGTTGCCGGCGATCATCGCGGATCTGCCGAGCGGTGACATGATGCTGGGTATCGAAACCACCTCGCCATGGATGAGGATCGCCAGGGGGCGTCCCACATTCGCTGCGGTGATGCTGTGGAAGAGGGAGGCGCCCTTGTCATTCAGAGTCAGCCCGATGGCGGGCCTGCCATTGGCCTCGGTGATCCTGTAGACCTTGTCCAGTCCCCAGTCCTGGCTCGCCAAGATCACATGAGGCGGCTTGTTCCGGAGCAGGACATACGTTGTGCCCCCGTGCTCCTGGGCGGGCACCTGGGGGAAGCCGGTGATACCCGCCCGGGTCGGGAACCACGCGAAGTCCGCCTCCGGCGAGCCGTTGCCGTTCACGAGCGCCTGTTGATATCTCTCGACAGTGGCCGGGTCCAGATTCGCTCGGTTCGCCGCGATTCGGAATTCCAGCGGGCCACCGACACGACCAGACTGGCCACCCTCGGGAATGCCGAGTTCCTTGAGCTTCGAAGGGACCACGAATTCCACGTTGCCGTCCGCGTGCAGCACATACGTGCCGAAGCCGAACGGCAGGAGGGTCTTCACATACGCGAGAACCGTCCCGGCGGGGACCGTCGAGGTCTTGCCTGCGCCCAGGTAGACCACATGCCCCTGCAACCACTGCCACAGCTCATCATGGCAGAGCGTGTGCAACGTGGATTCATCGGCGGGATACGAGCCGCCGTGAGTCTCCGCGTGCCCCGCGAGGCATCTGCCAAGATCGTCGAGTCTGGAGTCGTACTCGCTGCGGTGCCACCATGGCCCGCGCTGCTCGGGTTCCACCTCCACGCGGACCTGGGTCGGCTGACCCGGACGCAGCGAGAGGTTCCCCAGCTTCATCAAGGCCGCGCGTTCACGGTAGCCCTCCACTACGATGCCCGCGAAACGGTCCTGGGGTATGTTCGTCTCGCATCGTCTGCGTCCCGACAGTTCGGGGCCGTAGATCGGCTGGAGGTCACCTTTTCTCACGCGGCGCAGCGAGTGGACCTGGCCCGAGACATCCAGAGCGGCCACGACAGCGGGTCCATCTGAGCCCGCGGGCGCGGAGAACGCCGTCCAGTCCGAGTCAATGCGATTCACATCGGAGATCCACGAGATGTCCCGTTGATCGACCTCGAATCCGCCGGGCAGGGAGAGTCCCTTCCTGGCGACGGCTTTCACGACAACCGGGTCGCGGACCTGGGCCATGATCTCGACATTGACGTACTTGCGTCCCTCACCCAGAGGCACGAGCCAGACGTCGCTGTCGCCGACGCGCCACACAGGCTTCAGTTCCTTCTTCACATCGGGCGGCTGGCAGAGCCACGCGAAGACGCCCACCTCCGGCGTCGGCTTGGCCCGCAACGCCAGGACGGTGCCGTGTCCCTCGACATCGGCTTCATAGACGCCGGGGATCGTCGTTCGCTCGCCCTGCGGCGTCCACCACTCCAGGCCTGTTTCGCTCAGACGCGAGTATGCCAGCAAGGTGATGGTCACGCCGTTCGCAAGCCGGGCGATGAGACCGGAATCGGAAGATTTCGCCTCTTCTGTCGCGGACTTGCCAGGGGCGCCTCCGCTGTCGCCCCCGGCAGTGGAGATCGGAGAATAGCTCAGCGTGCATGCCTCGTCGTCGGCGCCGAGGATTTCGATTCGATACTCCCCGCCCTCGGCTGTCGTGACAGTCAGAACCTCCGGCAGGTTGTCGCCGACGAAATGCCCTTTGACGCCCGACTCGCCGGTATCCTCTTGCACCTGCTCGGATACGGCACCGCGCAATAGGATGAGCGAGCGGTCGCCCAAATCGACGTCATAGAGGATGTCGCCTTTGCCCAACTTGCGGAGGGCCTGCTGGATCTTCCGAGGTTCCGGCCCCTCCGCCGGCAGAGGAACCAGCTCGCCTGTGGCCAGATCGAGGACCACCGGCCGGTGATCCGCCTCCGGCAGGACAATTGTTTCTTCTCGTTCGGCGCTCCCAGCCCCCGCCGCCCGCATCTCAACCGCGTCGACTGGCATCGGAGAGTACGTGACTCTACAGGCTTTGTCGTCGATGGAGAGGACGCGAATCTCATACTGCCTGCCTTCCGCCGTCGTCACCGTGACTGTCCGGGGCAGAGCAGAACCGATCGTGATGATTCTGACGAGATCCTCGGGGCCTGGAGCCGCCTGTGGCGAGGTCGCGCCGCGGACCAGGATCAGGGACTGATGGTCCAGCACGAGATCGCCCTTGCCCAACTCTTTGATGGTCTCCAGGAGCCGCTCCGGCGGCTCGACCTGCGGGGTGGGTACAAGCTGTCCCGTCGCCAGATCGAGCATCACCGCCTGCTGGTCCACATCCGGCAGTGTGATCTCCTTCGACGCTTCTACTCTGTACGCATCGAGAAGAGGAGTCTTCCGGACGAGGGCATTGAGCTGCTCCGAGGTCGCGGCGGCCAAGACAATCACGTCGAGCCCTCGCGCTGCTCCGCGAGCCTCCACCGACTCGCCTCGTTGAACGCGGCTCTCGATCTCGGACCACGGCATCAGCAGCAGATCGCGATACTGCTCCGGCACCACCGGCGCTTCGTCGAAGGCGAGCATCAGCACAAAAGCATCACCCGCCTTGGTCCAGGAGAGCGCCTTGTCGAGATACTCGGCGGACCGCCTCTCCTCACGCCCGAATCCTCCGATTGTGCCGCGGTAGCGCGTACCGACCGCATCTCTGAGAGCCTCCCAGGCCGGACCGATGCCGAGGACTCGCGCACGGGCCCGGGCCGCGCTTCCGTCGTCCGCTTTCTGGCCCGGTCGCAGCGAGACATCTTCGAACTCGAACCATGTCCAGGTTCGGGTCTGGAAGCGGAACTCCTTCACGTCGCTCAGCGGGCAGTGGAATCGATATGTCATGCTGCTTAGCTCGTCGCCGCCAAATCCGGAGAGACCACCTTCGCAAATCTCGTCCCGGCTCAGCACCGCGACGACGCGAAACGCCATGTCATGCCGCGAGAGATTGACCGTGACGGGGACGAGCGTGTTATCCCCCTGCACGTGCGCGATGCCGAAGGTCACGGCCTTGCCGGCGTCGAGACTATAGGCCCCTTCGCGATCGAGAGTCTTGTGGACGGCTCGCGTCTGCCACGGGCCGGCGGCCGCCGCGACTCGGACGGTCGCCGAGGCCTGATCTGCGGGGAATCGAACAGTGTTCACAGTCAGATCCCAGATGCGCCGGTCATCCTCGCCGAGCGGACTGCCGGTGATGCCGCTGTTCCTGGAGCCCGGGACATCCCAATCGATGCTCATATCGGGGGCGCCGGTGTAGCGCACGACGAGCTCATAATCCTTGAACCCGGCTTCCTGCTCTCGTTCGCTGCCGGTCGTCTTGTAGGGAGCCCGTTTCATGGGCGAGCCGTCCGGCCGCCACCATTGCCTGCCCTCGCTTGGATACTCGCAGACGCCGAGCAGTTCAACTGTCACTGAGCCGGCAGGTGCACCGCTGGAATCCGCAGGTTTGCCAAGAGCGCCGAGCAGGTTGGAGCTTTGAACGAGCGGCTTGAGACCGTCTATCGTCGGAGCCGCCAGCAGGATGACGTTCATCTCGCGGGCCTTGCCCGCAAGCTCGACCGTCCTGCCCTGGGCAAGCTCTGATTCGATCTGGGACCAGGGCCTGGGCAGAAGATCCTCGTAGCCTTGCGGGATGCGCTCCGACGTATCGAGCGAGAAGAGCAGGACGAGGATGTCCCCTGGCTTCGTCGCCCAGACGCCCTCGAAGATGTTGTCGTAGTACTCCTTCGCATGGGGCCGGCCGGTCTTGTTGAATGTGCTTGCACTCACCCTTTCGAGGAAGTCCTCCCAAACTTGAACCGTAACGGGATTGAATAGAAAGACATCGGGCAGCGGACTCGATGAGAAGTCCTGCGTCGAGAACGGCGGATTGGGGATATTGCCGTGCGGCCCGAACAGCTCCGAGACTTCGACGGCCGTGTAGGGATTGCTGTGCTTGAAGAGGTCGGTGCGTTCGCCCTTGGCATAGCGCCGGCCCCAGGTGGACGCGAAGTCCACATCGCTGAGATCGAGGATCGTGTAGAGACGGGTTTGCAGGCCGAACCGGTCGACGCCAAAGGCGGGACAACCCAGCCGGGTGTAATCCAGACGCTGCCATCGGCCCCCCACGTAAACCTCGTTGAACGTGTGATTGGTGAAGCCGGAACTCGACCGCCGCAGACCCGCCAGCACGGTCTCCCGCACTTTGTTGTGCGTGAGGGCCTTCTTCACCATGAGGATCTGCTCACGATCGGAGGCGTCCACAACCGGCGTGGCGAGAACCATCCGCGTCGGGATTCTGAGGGCTCGCAGCACGGTCGTCATGTAGATCGCCGTCGAGGTGCAGGAGCCGTGGGTTCTGTTGTAGAACATCCCCTTGCCGAGCAGTTCGTGGTCGAAGTGCTGCGCGAGGGTCCAGTCATAGCTACCGCTGTCCCGTTCGAACTCACGACGGAAAGCGTCTTCGAGGCCGGGATAGACCTCGGGTTTGCCCTGGGGGAAGTGAACGTAGTATGTGGTGAAGACCTTGTCGAGGGACCGCGAGCGCTTCATCAGCCACGATGAAACTTGCTCCACGACCTGCTTGTCGCTGAGGGTCTCGACGTCGATGCCGTCGGCCTTCAGCGCCGCCAGCAGGTCCCGACGCATCGCGCCGTCCCAGTTGGTCGTCACGTCAGAGGCGAGAAACTCGGTCATGTGGGCGTAGTCCCGCCTCCAGTTGCGGTTCTCCGGGACCTCCTCGTGCGAGGTCGCCAGCGGATAATGCACGACCTCGACCTCGACATACTCGCCGGTCTGCGTCAGCACGCGGGCGTCCTGGAAATCGTCGTTGAGGCCGTCCTCGTCGAACGGAGGCATGTACCGCAGCACCGTCCGCACGGAGTATGCATATTCCCGCCGTTCGTTCCAGTCGCCGTCGGGAGTGCCGTCGCCGTCGCTGTCCGCCTTCGCCGGATCAGTCAGGTACTTGTGGACCTCTTGGAAGTCTATCAATCCGTCACCATCGGAATCGGGCAATGCGGCGGCACTGGCATGGCTGAGTTCGTTCGGTTCCTCCGATGCCGAGTTGTCGGTACCGTCTGCTCGCTCACCAAACGGTCGAGCCTTGGCCATGGGCAGCAGGACGGCGGCAAAAAGGAGGACCACGAGCAAACCAAGCATCCCCAGCTTCGCCGTTCTGGGCAGCGGCCGGGAGAGGATGTGCTTGATCCGACCGGTCAGGGCGCTCTTGGATTCTACGACGCCGATTAGACGCAAGCTCAGCGCGGGCCGGCGTCTGAATGCCAGCTTCGCGATGTTGACCAGGATCTCGGGATACTGCTTGGCGGTTTCGCCCATGGCGACGAGGACCGTCTCATCCACCGCCTGCTCGCGGGCCCGTCGGATCATCGCGTTCGCCAGCCAGAGCAGCGGATTGTAGAAGTACGCGATTTGGAGCAGCGTCTGGGCGAGATTGACCCAGAGGTCGCCTCGCTTGACGTGGGCCAGCTCATGGAGCAGCACCGCGTGCAGGTCGTGCGAATGCAGTCTGGGGGCGAGCGACTGCGGGACCAGAATCGTCGGGTGAAGGAGTCCGCACACCGCCGGACTGCTGGCGTTGGGCGAGAGCCGAAGACCGATCCGCCTGCGCAGGCCAAGACGTGAGCGGCAGTCCTCCAGCGCGTCCAGCAGGGCACGATTCGCCTCTTGCGCCTGACCGACGAGCCCTCGCACGAAGAACGCGCGTTGCACGAGCAACAGCGTCAAGGCGATCGCCACAGCCGCCCAGGCGAGCAGTGTCAGGCCTTGCCAACTCAGGGAGACCATCGGCGCTTGGACCGGTGCGCTTGCTTCGACGGTTGGCAGCGGCGCCGCGGGTCCAGCAGCCTGCGGCGGCGACAGGAGTAGCGGCCGGAACATCGGGTCCGGCGCCGAGAGGATCGCGGACACGAGGGGCGACGGCTCCGCCGACGGAGGCTCCGGTTCGAACGGCAGCATCGTCGGGACTTCGAGCTTGTCGCCGAACCAGGTGCCGACGCTCACGGGCGAGCCCAGCGATGGCGGCAGGACGAGCTTGACCAGTACGAGCAGCCAGATCCAGTATCGAAAGACGGCGCGGACCTTGCGTCGCAGGACGGCATCGACCGCCAGCAGGATCACAATCAGCACGCTCGACTGGATCAACATGGGCAGCGAGAAACCGACGAATGCCCGGCCCGCCGCATTGATGGTTTCGACTATCGTGTTCATGGCTGAACCTCCGCTTCTTGAGGACGCCTGATGGATCGTTTCGTTACACCGAACGCATCACTTCTCTGCCGCTTTGCCGCGGCGTTTCTTGCGGATCAACGATTCGAGATCGTCAAGCTCCCTGCGGGACAGCGCGTCGCTGTCGAGCATGAACTGCATCATCGGGGTGAACGCCCCGCCGAAAGCCCGCGTGACCGCGCGCATCAGCTCGCCCCGCTGGGCGTCCTGCCGGCTGATCGCCGAGCGGTACAGCATGAGGTTGCGGATTCGCTCGGTCGTGAGCAGGCCCTTGGCGACCATGCGGTCCATGAGCGTCTTGACCGTGCTGTAGGTCCACTTCTTGCGGCCGGCCAATTCCTCCTGGACCGTCGGCGCGGCACACGGCTGTCGCTCCCACACGACCTGGATGATGTCCCATTCGGCCTCGGTCAGTTCGTGATCTCTCGTAGCCATACGAACCTCCTTTCGCTTTAACATTGACGAGACTACTCTACAGATGTAAAGACTGCAAGCAGAAAATCCCGCGTCGGAAAAGATTTTTTTGGGGGCGGGGCGAATCAGAGGGTGCATGATCGTATTCGCGCGTGTGCCGTAGGGGTTCCCAGAGACCCACGTCTCATTCCCGGGCCAGATCCTTCACTCCACTCCGCTTCGTTCAGGATGACAGATCGCGGACTGTGCACATCACAGGGCAGGAAGAGGAGGCCGGAGAGTCGCCGGCCTGTCCGACCTTCTCACCTTCTTGCCTTCCCACCTTCTGTTCTCTCACTCAATCCAGTGTCTGGCGGTATCGCTTGACGCCGACCGCCAGCGCGATCGCGGCAAACATGGCGATCTGCCAGAGCTGGCGGACGACTTCCGGGAATCCGTTGCCCTTGAGCAGAATGCCGCGGACGATCCGCAGGAAGTGCGTCAGCGGGAGGACCTCGCCGATCATCTGGGCCCATTGCGGCATGCCTCGGAAGGGGAACATGAATCCCGACAGCAACATCGAGGGCAGGAAGAAGAAGAACGCCATCTGCACCGCCTGGAGCTGGTTGCTTGCGACGGTCGAGAAGGTGATCCCCATCGCCAGATTGGCGGTGATGAACACGAGCGACACCGCAAACAGCAACGCCAGGCTGCCCGCCATCGGAACCTGAAACAGCACGCGTGCGACGATCAGGATCAGGCCCACCTGGACATAGCCGACGAGGATATAGGGCACGATCTTGCCCACCAGGACCTCGGTCGGATGGGCGGGCATGGCCAGCAGGTTCTCCATCGTCCCTCGCTCGCGTTCCCGCGTGATCGCCAGAGCGGTGATCATGACCATCGTCATCGTCAAGACGACGCCCATCAGGCCGGGAACGATGTTGTACTGCGTGATGGCCTCCGGATTGTACATCGCGTGCACGCGCAGATCGACCGCGCCCGGCTCGGGGGCCAGAAAAGCGAGCGGGCCCTTGAAGTCATTCTGGAACGCGGTGCTCATCAGGGTCCGCAAGGCGCCGAGCGCGTTGCCGGTGGCCGCGGGGTCGGTGGCGTCCGCCTCCACGAGCACGGCGGGCTTGTCGCCCCGCAACAGGCTGCGGGTGAAATCCTCCGGAATGTTGACGACGAACTGGACGTCGCCGCGAGCGAGCAGGTCGTGGGTTTCGGCCTCGGTCTGCGCCTCGCGGACGAAATCGAAGTAGCCGCTGTTGCGGACCGCATGCAACAGCGTGCGCCCCTGAGGACCGCGGTCCCGCAGGAGCACGGCAGTGGGCAGATGCTTCGGGTCCGAGTTGATGACATAGCCGAACAGCACGAGCTGAATCAGCGGAATGCCGATCATCATGCCGAACGTCACGCGGTCCCGGCGCATCTGGATGAATTCCTTGATGACCATCGTCCAGAACCGCCGCAGAGAGAATTCCCAGCGTCGTTTCATGGCGACACCTCGCCTTTCGACGCGTCCATGAAGTGGATGAACACGTCCTCCAGGCCGGACTCGATTCGTCGCCATTCGCAGGACCCGCTGCGAAAAGGCGCGATGGCCTGCTCCAGTGCGGTGGGGTCGCTTCCACTGACGTGGAGCGTGCCGCCGAAGGCCACCGCCTGCTCGACGCCGGGCCGGCCCCGCAGTTGCGAGGCCAGACCGATCAGGTCCGGACCGACGACGGACCAGGTCGTCAGACCGCCCCCTGCGATCACCTCGTCGACTCTGCCGTGAGTGAGCAGCCTGCCGTTGAGGATGAACGCGAGCCGATGGCATCGCTCCGCTTCATCCATGTAGTGTGTTGCGACCAGGAAAGTCAGTCCTTGTCCGGCGAGCTGGTGGATTTCCTCCCAGAACTCCCGGCGGGCCTTCGGGTCCACGCCCGCCGTGGGCTCGTCGAGCAGCAGCAGTCTGGGCCGGTGGATCATGCAGGCGGCCAGAGCGAGCCGCTGTTTCCACCCGCCGGAAAGCTGGCCGGCAAGCTGGTCCTTGCGACCGGCCAGGCCGAGCCGCTCCAGGCTCTCGTTGACCGCACGCCGACGATCCTTCACGAAGTACATCCGCGCGACGAAGTCGAGATTCTCGCGGATGCTCAGGTCCTCCCAGAAACTGAATCGCTGGGTCATGTAGCCGACCTGGCGCTTGATGTCCTCGCTCTCGCGGATCACGTCGCGCCCCAGGCACGTGCCGCTGCCCTCGTCCGCCTGGAGCAGGCCGCACAACATGCGGATGAACGTGGTCTTGCCGCTGCCGTTGGGACCGAGGAAGCCGCAGATCTCGCCCTCGCGGACCGCGAGATCGACGTGATCGACCGCCGTGAGCGAGCCGAATCGCTTCGTCATTCCACGCACGTCGATAGCCAGGGTGTCGGTCATAGCTGGTGTTCTTCACAATGAAGACTCATATGAATTTGAATGTTGCGCGAGATCTCGGCGTCTTGTCATCCTGAGGCGAAGCCGAAGGATCTGGGCTCCCGACGACAGATCCCTCTCGGTCGCAGGCGGGGTCCTTCACTCCGCTGCGCTCCGTTCAGGATGACAGACCCATCGCACGAACCAACACAATCCATAGCGGACCCAACATCGCTCATATTCCGAACTCCACATCCACCGGCTGGCCTGGATGGAGGTTCGTCGCGACATTGGGATCGAAGACCGCTTCGACCAGGAACACTTGCTTGCTGCGGGCCTGACGACTGTAAATCACCGGCGGCGTGTACTCCGCCTGGGGCGAGATGAAGCTGACCCGCCCGACAACCGGCTCTATCAACCCGTCCACGGCAACCCGCACACCGTCGCCCATGTGAATCACGCCGATCCGCGTCTCGGAGACGAACGCACGGACCTTGACGTTCTCCGGCGGCAGCAGCATGACGACCGGCCGACCGGCGGCGACCCATTCCCCCGGGCGATAGAGCGTGTCGAACACCAAGCCGGCCTGCGGCGTCGCCTGACGAGTCTCTGAAAGCTCCCACCGGGCCTTGGCCAGCGTTGCCTCCAGGGCACGGACATTCGCTTGGGCCGCCGCGATCTGGTCGCTGCGCGCACCGAGTTCCGCGGTCTTCAGCTCGGCCTCCAGCTGCGCGACCCGCTGGCTGGACTGATCGAGAGTGGACCTCGCACGATCCAATTCCTGCGGGGTCGCGGCGCCGGAGCGGGAGAGGTTCTCTTGCCGGGAGAACTCCTTTTCGGCCAGTGCCAACGCTGCACGGGCCTGTTGAAGCTGGGCTTCGATGGCTTCGATCTCCGAAGGGCGCTTGCCTTTCATCAGGTCCTCCAGGCTCGCGCGGGCCTGTTCCAGACGCTGGGCGGCCTCGTCGCTCGCGGCTTGTTGCGGATCGTTCTCCAACGCGAACAGCAGGTCACCCGTCTTCACCCATGTCCCTTGCTGCACGTGCAACGCCTCCAGCGTACCCGCTGCGGGCGACGACACGTAGACGAATTCGCCTTCGACATAGCCCTGAATCCCGTTCTCGTCCGCACGACGGCAGCCTGCGGGAATGCAGAACATACCGAGGACAATGAGGCGCCACGTCGTTCGGCGCCAGGAGGATCGCGTGCTCGATGACAGGATCATGTCGAGCCCTTTCGAATTGCCGACCACAGGAAGTTCGAGGTTTCTCTCAGACAGTCGGTCAACGGTCTCGAAGGAGCGATCGACCAGAGAAACACGGTGCCGAAGAAGGCTCGCTGAAACGCGACGGCCAACTCCATCGGCGCGCGATCGTCGCGGACCTCGCCGCGTTGCTGTCCGAGCGACATGAGTTCCGCGAGAGCCTCGCACGCACGTGACATTCCGTCGGACAGCAGGGCGCGGACCAACTCGTTTGACGAGACTGCGACGAGGATACTGTGGAAGATGGCCGGACTGGCTTCAAAGCCCTCGCTGAGCGATACGGCGAGCCGATAGAACAGCTCGTTCATCGATTCCGTCGAGTTGCGAGTCCGGGCGACGAACTCCCTGATCTTCTCGGCCTGGCCCTGGGCCCGGCCGGCAAAGATGTGCTCCTTGCTGGGGAAGTAGTTGAAGAAGGTCCCCTTGCCGACGTCCGCGAGATTGGTGATGTCCTCGATCGTCGTAGCGACGAAACCTCGCTCGGCGAACAAGCGAAGCGCACAGCGGATCAGGCGCTCGCGAATCTCGGCTTGACGCCGGGACCGCCGATCCGTTGGCTCCTTGGTCGGCTGACTTCTTTCATCATTTCTATTCACGGCATGACCCTCACTATCCACGACAGACTCCATATATGACCTACGGTCAATTATGACTACTGGTCATGCCAATGTGAAAAAAATCTGCGTGGAATCGGGGTTTTTCTCGTGAAGACGCCGAGTGGTGTGCTAATATAATAGTACACTATACGTCTATATCTTAGTTAGTACAGCACAATCATGGAGAAGACATATGATTCACTTCAAGCTGGACCTCAAGAGCGGGGTGCCGTTCCACCGTCAGATCGTGGACCAGATCCGCTTCGGCATCGCCTCCGGCCGGCTCCTGCCCGGCGAGCAGTTGCCCACCGTGCGGGACCTGGCGGTGCAACTCGAAATCAACCCAAACACTGTGCGAAAAGCGTACTCCGATCTGGAACTACTTGGTATCCTGGATACCCAGCAGGGCACCGGGACCTTCGTAAGCCACCAGCAAATCGAGATCGGCGACGCGGAGAGGCAACGCATGTTGCGACAGATCTGCGACGAGCTGGTCGCTCGCGGACATCAGTACAACCTGACGCTCACCGATATCGTCGAATACCTGCAAAGGAGACCAAACCATGAGACCCAAGAGTAAGACCATAGAGCCCGTAGCGGTTGCGCGCAAGTATGTGGAGAGCTTCAAGATCCCCAGTGCGGAGATGAACCTGCCGGCGTTTCTGGCCGCGATTGTAATTCTGCTGGTCGGGTTCGTCGTCAACCGTTACGTCGTGGGGCGATGGGACGTCATCCATCCGGTCGTGGCGGGTGTGACGATCTTCATCGCGATCTACGTCTTGTTCGCCCTGAAGGTTGCCAACCAGTGGGACCGGGCCGTCATTCTCCGCTTGGGCAGGTTCCACCGTCTCAAGGGGCCGGGCATGTTCTTCGTCGTCCCCATTGTTGAGAGCATCGTGCAAACGGTGGACATGCGCATCCGCGCCACGGACTTCAATTCCGAATCGACGCTGACGAAAGACACCGTCCCGGTGAACGTGGACGCCATCTGCTTCTGGATGGTCTGGGACGCAAAGAAGGCGATCCTGGAGGTTGAGAACTTCTATCTGGCCATCGTGCTGTCGGCCCAGACGGCCTTGCGGGACATCATCGGCACGCACGAGCTGGCCGACATGCTCACCCATCGCGGGGAGCTGGGCAACCGCCTGAAGGAGATCCTCGACGAGAAGACCAATCCCTGGGGCATCACCATCCAATCGGTCGAGATCCGCGACATCATCATCCCGAGGGACCTGGAAAACGCCATGTCCAAGCAGGCCCAGGCCGAACGAGAACGCCAGGCGAGGATTATTCTCGGCACCGCAGAGACGGAGATCGCCGAGAAATTCGCGCAGGCGGCCAAGCAATACGAGGCCAATCCCATGGCCATGCACCTTCGCGGCATGAACATGCTTTTCGAGGGTCTCAAAGAGAAAGGCTCAATGGTTATCGTGCCCAGCTCCGCCCTGGAGACCATGAACCTTGGCGCGATGGGCGGCCTTGCGGCCCTGAGCCAGATGCACATGGACAAAAAGGGACACGAGAAGCTCACGGACGAGTAGCGGAGTCTTTGTCGGCAGCCCATGAGCAGACACGTCGGAAAAGCCGTGACGTTTCTCGGGTTGACGTTCCTCGTCAACTGGTCGCTCGCGCTGCTTTTCTTCACGCTGGGCGGGCGGTGGTATACGCCCGCCGGGACAGCGGTTGGCGCGGCCTACATGTTCGTCCCCCTGTGCATGGCGATCCTGGTCCAGCGAGGGATCTATCGCGAACCCGTCCGAGAGCCGCTGGGGATTTCCTTTCGGCTCAATCGATGGTTCCTCATCGCCTGGTTGTTGCCGCCGGTCGTCGCGTTTGTCACGTTTGGAGTCAGCCTGCTCATGCCCGGCGTCGAATACTCGCCGCACATGCAAGGCATGCTCGACCGATTCGGGTCCATGCTCCCGCCGGAACAAATGCTGCAACTCAAGGAACAGATGGGCAAGACGCCAATCACCTTTCTTGGGGCGGTCTTGCTGGGCGGGCTGATTGCCGGAGTCACGATCAACGCCGTAGCCGGGTTCGGGGAGGAACTGGGCTGGCGAGGTCTGCTGCAAAGAGAGTTGGCGTTCCTCGGCTTCTGGCGATCCTCTGTGCTCATCGGGTTCATCTGGGGCCTCTGGCACGCGCCTTTGATCCTGCAGGGCCACAACTATCCGCAACATCGAGTTGCCGGCGTGCTCATGATGACCGTGTGGTGCATGCTCCTGGCGCCGATCTTCAGCTACATCCGCGTGAAGGCCCGATCCGTGATTGCGGCGGCAATCGTCCACGGAACGCTGAACGCGACCTACGGCCTGTCCCTTGTGCTCGTCCAGGGAGGCAGCGACCTGACGACCGGCATGACGGGTCTGCCGGGCTTTGCCGTGCTGGCCGCCGTCATCCTGATTCTCTGGTTGCACGACCGCGATCTGTTGGGCCATGATCGTATGGAACAGACAAATCCTGTGCGAGCATCCTGAAGGGGCACAGCTATGGAACAGAAGTCCATCCTCATCATCGGGGCTGGCATCGCGGGGCTGTCGACCGGCTGCTACGGCCAGATGAACGGCTATCGCACGCGGATCTTCGAGATGCACGACAGCCCCGGCGGGCTGTGCACCTCGTGGATGCGCAAAGGGTACACCATTGATGGCTGCCTGCACTGGCTGGTCGGCTCGTCGCCGAACTCCACCTTTCACCGCATCTGGGAAGAACTGGGCGCGGTGCAGGGCCGGCGCATGATCGACCATGAGGAACTTCTGCGCGTTGCGGGCCCCGACGGCAAGGCTTTCATCCTCTACTGCGATCTCGATCGTCTCGAACAGCACATGAATGAGCTGGCTCCACAGGACGCGCTGGTGATTGAGGAGTTGATTCGCGCAGCCCGAATCTGCGCCAAATACGATTTGCCTGTGGACAGAGCGCCCGAGCTGTATGGAGTCCTCGACATAGGTGCCTTTCTCCTCCGCACGCTGCCTCTGTTGAGACTCCTGTCCAAATGGAAGAAGATCACGATCCATGACTACGCCCAACGGTTCTCGGATGCGTTTCTGCGGGACGCCTTCCCGCGCACGTTCGATCTTCCGGGCTTTCCGATGGCATCTGTGCTGATGGTGCTCGCCTGGATGCACCGCAGGTGTGCCGGCTACCCGGAGGGCGGATCGTTGGCGTTCTCCCGCAGCATCGAACAGCGCTATCTTGCCCTGGGGGGAGAGATTCGCTACCGCTCGCCCGTCGCGAGAATCCTGGTCGAGCAGGACAAGGCCGTCGGTGTCCGGCTGGCCGATGGGACCGAGCATCGCGCCGATGTCACCATTTCGGCCGCGGACGGCCACGCGACCATCTTCGACATGTTAGGCGGCAGGTATATTGACGACAAGATTCGAGGCTACTACGAGACACTCCCTGTCTTTCCTCCGTTGGTCCAGGTGGCGTTGGGCGCCGCCCGCACCTTCGAGGGACTGCCGTCGACCGTCCTCTATCCCCTCGATACGCCCTTTGTGATCGGCTCGCAACAGCACAGATACATTGGCGTCGAGATCATCAACTTCGACCCCACCCTCGCTCCGACGGGCAAGACGCTGTTGAAAGCCATCTTCCCGGCGGACTACGCTTATTGGCGGGACCTCAAGCAGGACCTCGAACGATACGAAGCCCAAAAGGAACGAATTGCCGACCAGGTGATCGCCCTGCTCGATCAACGCTATCCCGGACTGGCCGGGCAGGTCGAGATGCGCGATGTCGCCACCCCGATGACGTGGCAACGCTGCACCGGCAACTGGCAGGGTAGTATGGAAGGCTGGCTGCTCACGCAGAAGACGTTTCCGCCGTTCCGCATAAGCAGGACACTTCCGGGACTGAAGGATTTCTACATGGCAGGCCAATGGGTCGAGCCGGGCGGTGGCGTGCCCACGGCGGCCATGTCCGGCCGAAACGTGATCCAGGTTCTCTGCAAGAGGGACAGAAGGAAGTTCACGACGCAGACACCATGAGCCTCGACCCGAAACCGCGAAGAAACAGTGCGTTCGTGCGTCTGGAAGAAAAAGGACATTTGTAAGGAGGTATCGCAGTGATCTACACGACTACACCGAACATCGAGGACAAGAGAATCACGCAATACCACGGCGTCGTCAACGGCGAGGCCATCCTCGGCGCCAACATCTTCAAAGACATCTGCGCGAGCATTCGCGATATTGTAGGCGGCCGGTCGGGAGCGTATGAAAAAGCCTTCCGGCGGGCCCGCGAAATCGCCTTCGAGGAGATCTCGCAGGAAGCCGCAGAACTCGGCGCCAACGCCATCGTCGGGATCGACATCGACATCGAGACGGTCGGCCCGCAGGGCGCTATGCTCATGGTCAGCGTCAGCGGTACTGCGGTCACCGTGTCTTGAAAGAGGATAGCGGGCCGGTGCTGCGTCCACAAGGTGTCCTGGCCGGATGTGCCCGACGTGTCCGTTCTCCAATCCGTCGTCACGGGCTCAACGCCAGCACGACGAATCCGAGCACGACGAGGCCGATGGCCAGGTAGGCCTGCACGGACAGGATCTCGCCCAGCAGCAGGACGCCCAGCGCGTTGACCGCCACGATCGAGGTGGCGCTGAAAAGGGCCATCGACCGGCCGACCTGCAAGGCCGAAAAGACATAGAGCTGGCCGAACATCGCGAGCTGGCGGATTGTGAAATACACCACGAACCACCAGTTCAGGAACGTCGAGAACACAAACGGGCTGTGTCGCATGTTCGCTCGGGCGATCAAATCGCCCGTCGTGAACAACAGTTGCGTCGCGACAATCACCAGCACCGGAGACTTCCACCATGTCATACGAACTCCAGGGATAGACGAAGCCGGGAAGTCTACTCATCGTCATTTGCCCTGCCAACCGTCCCAGAAGGCGTCCGAGGGCATTCGCATACTCCCCCCTGCCTGCAGACTGTTCGACGGCACGCCCATGTGCATGTGATTTCGCTGAGGATTACGACTTGACAAGCACACCTCCTTGCCATATAATGCCAATTGCGAGCTTATGGTTCTCCGCTCGTTGTGAGAGCGCCCTATTCGAATTCTCTCTGAACCGTCGCAGTGACGGTTGCGGTAGATGAAAGACACTCGAAGAAGAGGAGGACATGATGAAACCGTTTGCAGAAGCAGGAATCCGACGATTCGCGCGTTTTGTGCCGATTGTCCTGTTGGCACTCTGGGCGGGGACGGCCTGGGGTGTCGATACGTACATCATATCGAGCGGGGACGGGACAGTGGACGCCCTCGCGGAGACAGTCCTGGAGGGTTATGGGCACAATGTGGTCCTCGGCGTCCAGTGGTCGTCTTTCGACGGCACACAGGACATCTCCGGCTACGATGCGGTCCTGTTCCTCAATAGTGCGAACTGGACAGGCACCGATATGCCCGCGGCCGGACAGACGCTCCTGAAGAGTTTCATTAGTTCAGGGGGCGGACTCGTGACCGGCGAGTGGGTCCTGTGGAATGCGGCCACTGGGGATTTTGCCATTCTGCAACCCACCTTTGCCGCCGACTGTACCGGGAACTGGAACAACACTTCGTCGATCCACTATACAAAGGTCGAGGCAGACCCGATCCTGAATGCCGGTGTCGCAGACGACTTTGAGTTCACCGCGGACGACTTCGACGGCACAGAGTCCGACATGTGGGCGAAGTCCGGCGCGCACACGTTCTACGACAGCAGCAACCTCACTGCCGGCGTCGTCGGCTGGGATTACGACGCGGGCCGGACGATCAGCTTCTCGACCTGCATCGGCACGAACGAGCTGAACGACGCGGACTACAGCCGGCTCCTGAGCAATGCTTTGACATGGGTCGCACGGGGCGGCACGTCCGAGCCGACCATCCCGGCACCTGGTGCGATCGTGCTGAGCACGCTTGGCGCGGGCCTGGTCGGCTGGCTGCGAAGACGCAGAACGATGTAAGACGAGTTCTCTCGAACATACATGTTGGGGGCTGCGCTGGGGGTTTGCGCTGCCTCAGTCCATCGAGCTCACGCGTAACGCCTGGAATCTCTTGGCGCCGATTCCGCAGACTGCCTCCCGGTGAATCTCGGCCTTCACGGCCCGGCTGATACACTCCAGTTCCTGTCCAAACGGGTCAAGCACATCTTCGTCACCTATGGCAGCAAGCCTCTGTTCGCCATCCTGGTCGGGTGGGCCATGACCATGCTGGTCCAGAGCAGCTCTGCTTCCATCGCCATCGTACAGTTGCCGGCAATGGGCGGTGCATTGGGGGACAACTGGCAGATCGCCCTGGACATGGCCATCCCGTTCGTGCTGGGCGCGAACATCGGCACGACGATTACGGCGCTGACCGAGATGAACGATCTGCGCAAAGAGGTGGAGAGCATGTTCGATCGCGTCATCGAGGCCCTGGAGAAGGACGACGCCAACGTGGCGAGGTCCGCGTTGCCCTGCGAGCACACCCTCAACCGGATGCAAATCGATCTTCGGCGAGGGCACGTCCAGCGGATGCGAGACGGACAGTGTACGCCGGAGGCCGGATTGATCTTCATCGATCTGGTGGACAACGTCGAAAAGGACCGGCGACCACCTCACCAACATCGCCCAGGCCGTCATCGGCGGCCTCCAGTGGGACGGCATCGAGCTCAAGATCACACCGCCGAGATAGCATGGGTTTTCGCCGGATCGTCGCGGCGCTGCGCCGTTCTCTGTGATCGGTCCTCACCGGACAATGGGCATTGCCCCGCCAGGCACAATGATCCTCTCGGCCGGATGGCAAGTTCGAGCGAGAAAATCTTTGCGACCGTTGCCGCCTGCGCGCTGGCGGAGTAGAATGTTCCACAGTGGTTCGGCACAGGCCGCGCGGAGCGGCATGAGTCGTGCGTTCATTCTTATATCGCAATAGAAAGAACCAGGATGGTCCGCAGTATAGTTCTGGGTGTGATTGGCGGTCTGGGGCTTTTCCTCTATGGAATGGTCCAGATGTCGAATGGTTTGAAGAAGGTCGCAGGCCGCAAGCTCAAGATTGTCCTGGAGACCATGACGAAGAACACCTACGTGGGCTTCGTCGTTGGCGCACTCGTAACCGCATTCATCCAATCCAGTTCTGCTACAAGCGTCATTGTTATCGGACTGGTCAACGCTGGACTGCTCACCCTCAAGCAATCCATCGGTGTCATCATGGGCAGCAACGTGGGCACCACCGCCACCGCCTGGCTGGTCTCGATCGCAGGTTTCGGCGGGCTGAGCGTTGAATTGTACGCCTTGCCGGCAGTGGGGCTTGGCTTTCTGCTCGAGGCGGGCGGCCGCACCCGATCGGTGAAAAGCGTGGGCACGATCCTGCTGGGCTTCGGCTTGCTCTTCCTCGGAATCGAGTACCTGAAGGAGGCATTCGGGCCGCTCGAACAGAGCAAACGCGTGCAGGAGATCTTCATCGCGTATGGGAGCAGTCCGTTCTTCGCCATCTTCGTCGGGATGGGATTGACCATGCTGATCCAGAGCAGTTCGGCATCGATTGCGATCGTGCAGTTGCTCGCGATGGGCGGAGCGTTCGGGACCAACTGGCAGGTGGCGCTGGACATGGCGATCCCGTTTGTGCTGGGCGCCCACGTCGGCACGACAATCACGGCACAGCTAGCAGCCCTCCAGGCCAATCGCACAGCCAAGCGGGCGGCCTGGGCGCACACCATGTTCAATGTCCTCGGCGGCGTAATTGTCTTTCCGTTCGTTCTCCTGGGCTGGTATGGCGACCTCGTGGGCTATCTGATCCCCTGGGAACTCTCTGCCAAATCGATCGCAGGGAGCATTGCCGTGGCGCATACGACAACCAGCGTGATCTACTCGATCATCTTTCTCCCATTGGCTACGATCCTGGAGAAGGCCGTGCTCAGAATCGTACCGGTTCGCGAGACCGAGACAGCGGCGCAGACCGTCGTCCTCGAACGCCATCTGCTCCACACGCCGGACATCGCGCTGGAGCAGGCCCGACGAGAGATCGTACACATGGCCAGAATCGCCAAGGGTGGCTTCATGGACGCCCTGGCTGGTACGCTCGACGACGACAAGCGGAAACTCGAGTCCGCCCACGTCGCGGAGGACTTCACCGACACGCTCCAGTATGAAATCACAACCTATCTGACGGAGCTGTCGCGCCGAGAGCTCTCCGAGAGCGTCGCGGTCGCCCTGCCGGTCCTGCTGCACACGGTCAACGACTTGGAGCGAATCGGCGATCACGCGGTCAACGTGGTGGAGATCGCGATCCGCAAGATCGAGCAGAAGCTCACGTTCACCGACTCGGCGCTGACCGAAATACACCAGATCAACAAGGAGATCGACGAGATGTTCGACCGGGTCATCGAGGCCCTGGACAAGGACGACTCCCGAGCGGCCAGATCGGCGCTGCCGAACGAGCAGCACCTCAACCGGATGCAGATCGACTTCCGTCGAAACCACGTCCAGCGGATGCGAGACGGACAGTGTACGCCGGAAGCCGGATTGATCTTCATCGATCTGGTGGACAACGTCGAGAAAACCGGCGACCACCTCACGAACATCGCCCAGGCCGTCATCGGCGGCCTCCAATGGGACGGCATCGAGCTCAAGATCGCACCGCCCAAGTAACATGCAGGTCGCGCCGATCCGGCATCGCCGCAGGAAATAAGTCAGGGCGGTCCCGCGTCTTTCCGTACGCTGTCTGAGTGGCCGAGAACGTACAACCCTGCCGCGGTTCCGCCGCGGCAACCGGAGACCCGCCATGAGCAAGCCGTTCGTCCCCTTCATCCTCGGCCTCATCTCGCTGGTGGGAGCAGGCATCAGCGGTTGCGATTCCATGGGCGTCCCCGATTCCGAGGCGGCATCCGCAAGACAGGAGGGTGGATACGGCCGGATCGAGCTGTTGCGAGATACCTGGGGAGTGCCCCACGTCTTTGCCGGTACGGACGCCGGCGCGCTATACGGCTTGGGTTATGCCACCGCCCAGGACCGGCCGTTCCAGATGTACTACAACCTGCGGATCATCCAGGGCCGCCTGGCTGAACTGGTCGGCGATGTCAAGGTGGGGGTTACCCGCCAGCAGCCGGAGGGCCGCAATTCCGCGTTGCGCAACGACATCGCGATGCGGACCACTGGCTATTGGCAGGCGGCCCAGGAGACCGCAAACAGGCTCGACCCGGAGGCCCGAAGCCTCCTCGAAGTGTACAGTCAGGGCATCAACGATTGCCTGGCCGACGATCCAAACAGCCGAGGTTACCTGTTCGAGAAGTACGGCTTGGAACCCGAGTCGTGGACACCCGCGGCCTGCATCGCCTCCTGGTGGAGGCTGAGCCTGTTCTTCTCCGGCGACGGCCTGCGGGAACTGATCCCCTATTACGAGATCAAAGACGGCGCCAGGACGGTGCGGCGCTTTGCGGCGACGGATAGCGCCGGGGCCACGGAGGGCCTCCGTATTCGTGACGATGCGTCCGTGATCCAGCGCAGCGACGTGAGCGACGCGTGGTTGCAGGAGGTGATGGGCTACGCCACGGAACACAACCTGGTGCGGAAGGTGGACGTGCCTGCTGGAGAGGGTCGGCCCGGACCGAGGTTCAGTCATGCCTGGGTCGTGGGCGGCAAGAGAACCACGACCCGCTCGGCCGTGCTCGTCAGCGACCCGCAGACCCCGGTCCGCAATCCGTCGCTGTTCTACGAGTATCACATCAGCGGCAAGACCTTCAACGCCCGCGGCATCGGAGTGGCCGGTTGTCCCAATTTCCTGATCGGTTTTACGCCGAACGTCGCCTGGGGCCTGACCGCCCTCGGCGCCGACCAGGCGGACCTGTTCCTGCTCAAGACCGACCCGAACCATACGAACCGGTACCTCCTCGACGGCTCCTGGCGCGACATGGAGGTCCGCACCGAGATGATCCAGATCAGGAACGGGACGCCGCGCACGCTCACGTTCCGCAGGACGCGATTCGGCCCGGTCGTGACCGCGATTGCGATGGGCGTTCGTCGAGGCGACGAGGTCGCCCTCAAGCGGATTCCGATCTGCGAGCCCGAGCGCGACACGTTCCGCGCCGTGCTCGACATGATCCGATCGCGGGACGTATACGAGTTCCAGCGGGCCCTCGGGGGTTGGAGTTTCCCCAGCGCCAATTGCGTCTTCGGAGATCGCAAGGGCAACATCGGCTTCAAAACGATCCTTAGCCTGCCTGTTCGCTCGGCCCATTCGCTGCTGGACGACCGGGCCGCCCACGAGGGTTGGGACAGCGACAACGACTGGCAGGGCATCGTGCCGCACGAGCTGCTGCCCCAGGTGATCAACCCAGAGCAGGGCTGGCTCGTCAGCGCCAACCACCGTCCGATCGCGTCGTTCTACCCGCTCTCGCTCGGTATCTCCACCGGCAGCGGCGGCGACACCGACCGCTCCTGGCGACTCAAGGAACGCATGCGGGCGCTGACGAGCGGCTCGGAGAAAGGCAGATCGGGCCTATATTCTTCAACGAAATCCCAAAGCAGGCCCGATCTGCCTTCTTCCGAACCCTCTATCACGCCGGAAGATGTGTTCGACATCCATTACGACACCGTCGCTCCGATCAAACGGGACCTCGTCCGTCTCGGCTACCATCTCCGTGACGTGCAGAAGTACCCGCTGGACGAGGACACCCTGCTGGCGCTCGAGTATCTCGAAGACTGGCGTGCCGCCGGCTGGAAATCGGAGATGTCCATCAAGGGCACCGAGATCGTGAACCTGATGCCCATGGCGTTCCGGCAGAACTTCGCGGCGGCTGTCACCTACGGCGGCGGGCTCTCCGGCCTGTGCAGCATGCTCCAGACCATCGACCAGCAGATCGCAGCAGACCCGAACGCGTCGCTGACCGACGAAGAAGCAGACTACGTCAATCTCATCGTCCGCGCCGCCTGGCGGTACGGCAAGGCCCGTTTCGGCGACGACTCGACCCGCTGGCACGAACGAGGCCGACAGGCCCTCCTCGAAACGAACCTGCCCTATATGTCCACGCTGGACGGTTTCGGCTCGCTCGACGAGGGCAAGGACATTACGATGCCCGCACTGCGCTGCACCGACGGCGGCACGATCCTCTCGCAGCAGGCGCAGTCCTACACGCAATACGTTCGGCTCGACGACGCGAACCAGTCGATGAGCATCCTGCCCATCGGCCAGTCGGAGCACCCGGACAGTCCCTATCGACTCTCCACTTACGACCTGTGGAGCCAGGGCAAACTGCACCCCGCGCCCCTTTCTCGCAAGGCCGTCGAGCCCCTCGCGACGATCCGGACCATCCTAAGGCCGCGGGGAGACGGTGTTTAGGACGCGCCCTGCACCGATCTCGTCAGAGATCCGCGGCCATGGACTTGTGCAGCTCGGCTTGTGCGTATCGTCTGCGAACGAGCGGGGTGAGAGAGCCGATGATGACGAGCCCGAGCAGGCCCGGAAAGCCGAGCCCGTGCCAAATCCCATACGGCTGGCCGGTCACAAGGGCAACAACGCCGGCGACCAGCAGGACGCAGCTCATTCCCAGGATCGCGAAGTGCACCCCCATAATCAGGTTCTTCAGCTTGCCCCTGGAGGCAAGCACTCCGATCAGCGTCCCCTCGATACCTCCCGCCACGCCGAGCAGCGTGCCGGGAATCCAGGCAAAAACGTTTGGATCAAACCACGGCTCTGTCATCTCTGCTTTCTCCTTGGATCCGCTGTTTCTTCGTGTTTTCGAATGATGTCCTTGGCGACGTGCGGCGAGACCTTCCCCTCGACAACCAATGTCCGCATGAGAAGCCGGAACGGGTCCTGGTTGGCAGGGTCGCCGGCGAGCCGAATCTTCTCGATCAGGCAGTCCAGGCGGATCCGGACGGTCGGATAGGAGATACCGTACTGCTGCGCCAGCTCTTTGAGAGAGCCCGAGGCCAGGACGAAACGCCGAATGAAGTGCACGTCTTCCTCGGACAACGCCGCCAACCACGTCGGGAGCTTTTCTACATCGTCTTTCATGTTTAACAATATTAAAGTATACTTTAATAATATGCAAGCAGAAAACCAGGTCCATCCGACCCAAACGAAGAAATTGCACGCCCCACCGCGGGAGCGAGTGTATCCTTGGCGAATCGGCCCAGCGCAGAGTATACTCGTGCCATGCGCACTCGTGAGTTCGCTCACCGATGTGCCATCATAAGAAAGACCCATCGTCCAAGGAGAGATGATGATGCGACCGCCCGCGCAGACACGTCGCGAGTTTCTCAGAACTGCCGGCCTTGGTGCTGCCTCAATGGTGTTGGGGAAGACTGAGGATGGATGCGCCGGCGATTCAGTTTCCAGACCCAATGTGCTGGTGATTCTGGTGGACGATCTGGGTTACGGCGATCTGTCGTGTTATGGAGCGACGGACCTTGAGTCGCCCCATATCGACAGACTCGTCGCGAGCGGGATGCGGTTCGACCGGTTCTATGCCAACTCGCCCGTGTGCTCGCCGACGCGGGCGGCACTGCTGAGCGGGCGGTTCCCCGACCTCGTCGGCGTCCCCGGCGTGATCCGCACCGAAATCCGCGACAACTGGGGCAACCTGGCCGAGCAGGCGGTCCTGCTGCCTCGCGTGCTCAAAGACGCCGGCTATCACACCACCCTCGTCGGCAAGTGGCACCTGGGCCTGACCTCGCCCAACACGCCCAACGAACGAGGCTTCGACCACTTCCACGGCTTCCTCGGCGACATGATGGACGACTACTATAACCATCGCCGACACGGCAACAACTACATGCGACTCAATGATAGAGAGATCGACCCCGAGGGCCACGCGACCGACCTGTTCACCCAGTGGGCCATCGATTATATCCGCGAGCGGAAGAACGAAAGCCAACCCTTCTTCCTCTACTTGGCGTACAACGCTCCGCACACACCGATCCAGCCGCCGGCCGAATGGGTCGAGCGGGTCAAACAGCGCGAGCTGGGAATCACCGACAGGCGTGCCAAGCTCGTCGCGCTGATCGAACAACTCGACGCTGGGATCGGCAAGGTGATCGACGCATTAAAGCAGACCGGCCTGGCCGACAATACCCTCGTGATCTTCGCCTCCGACAATGGCGGCCAACTCGGCGTCGGCGCCTCGAACGGATCGCTGCGGGCGGGAAAAGGCGACATGTACGAGGGTGGAATCCGCGTGCCGATGTGCGCCGTCTGGCCGGGCAGGATCGAGCCGCGTTCGCGAAGCGACCGCGTCGCGGTGACGATGGATATCTTCCCCACCGTCTGCGAGGCAGCGGGTGCGAAGATCGGCCACAAGATCGATGGTGTCAGCCTCCTGCCCACGCTGCTGGGCAAGGCACAACCTCCGGATGATCGAATTCTGTTCTGGGTCCGTCGCGAAGGCGGCGCACAGTACGGCGGCCGGGCCTACTACGCCGCCAGGCAAGGCGACTTCAAGCTCCTCCAAAACGGCCCATTCGAGCCATTGAAACTCTACAATCTGGCCGAAGACCCGCAGGAGCAGCGCCCGCTCCATGACAAGCACCCGATGTACCGCAGGCTCTTCAACGCTCTCCAGGTCCACATCAGTCAGTCCGGCACAATCCCCTGGCAGCGAACCGACGCGTAGCCGGGTTGCGAGCGGGTGTCCGAATTCCTTCCCTGTCTCTTGGCCCTTGTCGGTCGGCGACCGGTTTGCTACAATCAATGTGGACTATGATTAGGAGACGACAGTGTAGCGGAAAGAAAGACTCTCGTGCGTCTTTTGGAGGGACAACCATGCGGCGGCTGTATCCGATTGCGAGTGTTCTGGTTCTGGCAACACTGGCGGGCTCTTCGTGGACGAAGGCCCAGGACAAGGAACAGGCACGTGAGACCCTGAATGGCAGAGGTGCGGTCGTGCGTCTGTACGTCGGCTGGAAGGCCGACCCGAAGGCGTACACGACGCTAACCGTGGCACTCGACGGACTTGACGTGCTATTCGATGCGGTCGAGCAGGCGGCAGGCGAGAGCGTGCCGGAGGATGCAGCAGTGGTCGTCGTGCCGGACGATCAGCAGGACTCGCTGATTGCCGAAGTCATGGACGGCTGCCTCTTCGGCGAACCCTACAGCCCCGGCGGTCGGATCACCCTCTGGCCGGGCGTCGTTCCCTGGGTCCAACTGAACCCCTGCCTATTCAAAGATGCGCTCGACCAGCCGATCCCAAATGCCGAGGTCGAAATCCTGCTTTCCGACGATCCCCGATTCTATGGTGCAGACTGCCAGCTCTGGATCGCCAACGCCCGAATCGACGAGAATGGGCGCATGTGGTCGCCCAAGGCGTCTGCCTCCTGCAAACTGTTCTCTTTTCTGTTCACGGTGATTCACCCGGACTGCGGGCCGGTGCCCGCCCTGTCGCACTACTCGTCCTCGCAGCCGGGAGGGGATCATCTTCTCACCGTGGGCGCCCTGCCCAAGGACCAATGGTGCGTCTTCCTGGACGCGTTGGGCAATCCGCTCCCCGGCGCAGATGTCAAGCTCTTCCGCGGATGGGTGTGGAAATCCACGAGTGAGTTGCTGGGGCAAGCCAGTCCACTGGATGAGAGCGGCAGGCTGTGCCCGCCCCCGTGGTGTCCCCTGCTCGACGACTGCTGTCTTGTCGTGTCAGACCCGAACTACGGAACCGCGATCGTCGAGCCGTATGACAAGATGTTCCCGGCTATCCAGCCGCCGCTCACCACCTGTGTCGTTCCTCTGGTGTCGCGTGAGTCGGATGCCAACGAGCGATCCCTTCGCGGCACAGTCATCGACGACAGCGGCGCGCCCGTGGTCGGCGCCGTCGTCACCTGCGGTAGGGTTACCGTTCCGGGCGGTACCCGGCTACGCGCTTTCTTCGGCGGGTCGTATCTGAGCGGCAAGTGCGCCAAGGCCCTGACGGACAAGCAAGGGCAGTTTGTCATGCATCTGCCGCTGGCGAACAGCGACGGCACGCTCGGCCGGATGGTCCCGCTTGACGCGACCTACGAGGTCGGCATCGAAGCACCGGAGGATTCTGGCCTGGAGCCATTCTACGGCTTGCTGCCGGCCGGACAGGAACATACCATCACCATGGCGACGATCTCGCCCGGCCCAAAGAGTTTCACCGGCGTGCTCCTCTTCCAAGACGAAGACGGCATCGTGAATGACCCCGCGAAGCTGGGCCAGATCACTTTGACGATCCACGTCACGCTGGCGGACGGACACTGGAGGGAACACACCTACTCCAATGGTTCCTGGACACAGCAGGAAGAACTGCCTTTCGGGACCTACTGCGCGACGGGCGAGTGGGACGGCATACTGCACGTCTTCGGCCCGGTCGAGGTGACGGCGGACAGCCCGGAGAGGGTCGTTCTGACGGTCAGCGAGATCAGATCCGCCGAGACAACATACAGCGGGCGCGTCATCCATGGCGTCACCGGTCAGCCCATCTCGCAGGCGCTCGTAATGCAGAGGCCCTGGCCCTCACAAATCGCCGCCGAACTGAGCGACGAACGTTTCATGCAGGTCTTCTACTTCGGTCCCGAGGCGGCCGCAAATGGCGAGCTGCTCCAGTTCCTGGAGGAGGATATCGGCTGGAGAATCACCCGCACGGACAATGATGGTCACTTCGAGATTGCCCTGCCCACAAGCCAGCAAGACAACCCGGAGACCAGCATTGTAGCGATCCGCGAGAACTTCCTCGGGTCCGAACTGCAATCGCGCTTTCTGCAAGCACAGACCGACGACACCGCCACGGTGCTGCTGCCCGATATGAAGCTGTTCCCGGCCGGCATAGTCGTTCTCGATCCGTGCGTACCCGAGCCGGAGGTGCTGAGCGTAGAGAACCAGGTGCGGTTCCTCTACGCCACCCCCGCGGATGATCCGAGATCGTGGGTGGCGGACCTGTGGGCGACGCCCGTTGCCAACCAGGGCGTCAGCGTCTTTCGCAGGTACGATCTGCCCATCAACCGCTTGCAGAGCGTCTATGTCCCTGCGGACGTGACGCTGACGCTGACCATCGGGAGACGCGTCGAGCAGTCTGCACCCGTCGTGATGGAGGGCGTTCGCCTGGAGCAGGGCGAGGTGCTCGATCTTGGAAGTGTGCAGTTTCCCCAGGCGATTCAGGTCGTCGTACAGGCGATTGACTCGGCGGGCAAACCGCTGGAAGGGATCGCCATCCGTTGTCTTCCCGATGGACTCGACACGGCAAACCGCACGGCAGTCACGGATATCGAGGGGTGTGCCCACGTCTATGTGCCGCCGCATTCACAAGGGCGACTCGTCGCGGAGTATTACGACGAAGAGACACAGACCACAATCCGCGAGGGCATAGCGTACCGGGTCGCCGGCGAGGAGGACGGCGGAAAGGAGTTCGTCCTGCAATTATCCGACGAATTCCTCGACGGACTGGTCGCATCCAAGTGACGCAACCCGCGGGGATTGAGAGGGAAACAGATGAGTGAGCACGCAATCCTGATCGTCACCCTGCTTCTGTGGATGCCATCAATGGCCCAGACGCAGAACCTCCAGGCCGATTCACCCGCCGACACACCCGGCGTGACGATCACGCTGCTGGAGCAGAAGAGGACCGACAAGGCACTCGAACTAAGGTATCAGATCAGCAACCAATCCGGACGCGATGTTTGGATCTGTCAGACCATCAGTCCGGATTTCGACTTCGAATGCTTCATACCCGCGAGCGACCATAGGCTCGTGGTGCGCAGGCGATAGGATGTCCCCAGGGAATTCGAATCCTATGACGACAATTCTGTCGGAGCCTATGTACGGATGCGCCCCGGGCAGTCCCGGGTCGAGCGTCTATGCCTGCCTTTCCCGGTTCACTGCGCGACTGTATATGCTGCCAAAGTCCGCGAGCACGCCATGGATGCAGCTTCTCTGGTTGTCGAGATTGGCTTCTATGACTACGACTTGCCGGAGGACCGCCTAAGACTACAGAGAAGGTCGCCCGATGCGAACACGCCTAATCCATTCAGCAGTGCAGGGCTGCCGATGTGGATCTATGCATGGCGGACTCTTACTGTGTCGCGTGAATCTGTCTGGGACAGAGACAACATGTTCCCTCTCGGCAACGAGTATCGAAGTGAACCCTCGTGAGCACACTCTACGAGTTGAAATCAATGACTTGTCTATCCCGTGCATCTATGTCGGCCCGTTCGGTTTCTGCGATACACCCCGCGAACGACCTGATCTCACCGATTGCACACGAATCGAGGTGACGTATGAGCCCTCCCTGCTGGAGTATTTCTTCCCGCATGCTGGTCAGCAGAGTCTTCTCAATGCCGAAGAAAGGCAGTATCTGCAACGACAGAAGACGGTCGTCGTCGATCGCAGGGAGTTGATCCAGGCTTTCGCCTTCGAGATCAAGCAGGCGAAGAGCAGTTGGGTCAGTCTTGTGGGAAATATCGCTCGGGTCAAATGTTACGATGGCGACAGAGTGTTGACGTCCTTCGCCGTATATGAAGGGAATCGCCTGCTCCTGGATGGGGGCGAACAGTTCATACGCCGATCCGGTTTCAAGACCCTGAGGGCATTTCCTCAGTCGGTACAAGCGTTTGAAGCCCGAGTCGGCTGTGCCTGGAACTTGCGAAAGCTATGGAATCGTCTGAGACCCTATGAGAACGTTGAGAACCCTGGCGCGGCAGACCCAGTCTGCGTGGCGGGATGGCCGCGAGCGAGCGAGTGGTGTAATGCCATTGTGCGAGCCTATGAGAACGCGAGTCCAGATCGGCGCGTCATTACGCAGCCGTTCAAATGCCCCGCTGTGGACGAAGTCAGATGTCACTATAGCATGAATCCGAACTGCGAGCCGAATTCACCGGAAGACATGGTGCTATTGTTCGAGACGAGAGCCGGCTGGAACCAACATGGCGGGCCAGAGTTGTTCACTTTCGACAACCATGATCCGAAGGGAGGGTGTGTCCTGCTCAACGACGGGACGGTCCGGTTCATCCGCACCCAGGAAGAACTGAAGCAACTCCGGTGGAAGTAGACGACGATGGGCACACTGCAGGCCGCTTGGGCACGCACACATGCGATTGCCCTGCCCATAATCGCGCGGCGAATTGCGGACGCGGGCGGCATCCCTTATAATCGGCCCCGCAATAGGGTCCATAAGGAGTCTACGACATGGCGATGAACGACGCGGCGTTTCAGAAGTGCATCAATCCCGCCTGCGGGGCCGAGTTCGACTGCAAGGAGTCGATCTTCAAGTGCCCCCAGTGCGGCGATCTGCTCGATATCCAGTACAACTGGGCCAGGGTCCCGGTGCCCAGGAAGCTCGCCGATTTCGGCAAGCGGTGGGCGACCCGCGACAAGCCGCTGGACTTCTCCGGCGTGTGGCGGTTCCGCGAACTGCTGGACTTCTGCCCCGACCGGCACAAGATCACCATCGGCGAGGGACAAACCATTCTCCAACAGAATCGCCCGATCGCCCAGCATCTCGGCATGAAGCCCGAGTGCCTCTTCCTCCAGTACGAGGGACTCAATCCCTCGGGCTCCTTCAAAGACAACGGCATGACCGCCGCCTTTAGTCACGCGAAGATGGTGGGGGCCAAGAGCTGCGCCTGCGCCTCGACCGGCAACACCTCCGCGTCGGTTGCGCTATACGCTCAGAGCTGCGGACTCAGGTGCACCGTCTTCATCGGCTCCGGGCGGATCGCTTTCGGCAAGCTCAGCCAGGCGATGGACTACGGCGCCCAGACCGTCCAGATCCAGGGCGACTTCGACGACTGCATGAAGCAGGTCCAGGCGGTCTGTGTCGAGCTGGGCCTGTACCTGCTCAACTCGCTCAATCCCTTCCGGCTCGAAGGCCAGAAGACGATCATGTTCCGCATCATCGAGGCCCTCGGCTGGCAGGTCCCTGACTGGATCGTCGTCCCCGGCGGCAATCTCGGCAACTCCTCCGCATTCGGCAAAGCGTTCGCGGAGCTCAAGCAGCTCGGCCTGATCGACCGCATCCCGCGCATGGCGATCATCAACGCCACCGGCGCCGACACGCTCACCGACCTGGTGAACAACAAAAAGCTCGCCTGGAACAACGGCCACGTGGATCAAAAGATCATCGACAGTTACTACGCGGACCTGACCGCCCGGCACTTCTCGCCGCACACCTGTGCCTCGGCCATCGAGATCTCCCGCCCGGTGAACCTCAAGAAGTGCCTGCGGGCCATCGACGTCTGCCAGGGCATCGTACGGGCGGTGACGGATCAGGAGATATGCGACGCCAAGGCCCTCATCGGCAAGTTCGGCCTGGGTTGCGAGCCCGCCTCCGCGGCCACTGTCGCGGGTCTGAAGCACCTGCTGGCCGAGGGCGTCATCGCCAAGGACCAGCGCGTCGCCTGCGTCCTGACGGGGCACACCCTCAAGGACCCCAATGTCACCGTGAACTACCACAAGGACAAGCAGGGCCAGTTCAGCAACCCGCCCCTCTCGGCCCCGAACGACCTGCAGGAGATCATCAAGCTGATCCGCTGACTCACGCATAAGCAAGTCCGACCTCCAACAGGAGAAGTCCATGAAACGTGCCAATTCCCTGGTCGCCCGATCCGCTGTCAAAACCCTTCTTCTGCTCGCGGCATTTGTTGTGAGCCTCCCGCCGTGCGTCGCCAGCGGTGGTGTGACCCTGTACGTTTCCAAGCTCGGCGACAATTCGAACGGGCGGACCTGGGAAACCGCGTTTCACACGATTCAGAAGGCCCTGGACGCGGTGCCAGACGACCAGGGCGGACATCGGATCGTCGTCCGGCCGGACACCTATGTCGAGGCCAACCTCGCTCCGGTCCACAAGGGCGCTGCAGGCGCGTACAACAGCCTGATCGGCGACTTCAGCGGTTCGCTTGGTTCCGGCGCGACCGGCTGGGTCCTCATCGATTCCGGCGATCCCGAAAAGGGGTTCAAGAGCTGGGACTGGTGGGGTCCCGTCCGCGCGTCGGACAAGCACTGGCCGACCGGGAACAACCAGGAGACCTTCTCCAGCATCATCTGGGACCGCTGGAAACTGAGCCATCTCTACACCGCCGGCGGTGACGGCGGCTTCTTCTGGGACCTCACCAACAAGAGCGGCGAGGGCTTCACCGTCGTCGTCGAGGACTGCGTCGGCACCGGTCGCGCCTTCGGCGGGGGCGTCGCCTACCCGACGGTCCGGCCGGGCGAGCCGAGCGTGTTCCGCCGCTGCTACTTCCTCGCACTCGACTGGGTGGGCGACACCGCGGCCATCCTCGTGGGCGGATGGGAGAAGACGATGCCCGACGAGCCGCACGTCGTGTTTGAGGACTGCACGCTCGTACACACCGACAACGCGGTGGCCATCTCGTACGCCAGTCACTGCGCCCGCGCGAAGTTCGTGAACTGCCGGATGATCGTGCTGAACTTCACCCAGCCGGAAATGGGCGGCAAATCGACCGGCATCATCTGTACCCAGGGACACTCCCCCACCGGCAAGCTGCACGTCGATCTGGAAGACTGCATCCTCGCGGGCTACAGCGTCTTCACATCGGGCGACGACGGCAAGGCCGTCACGTATACGACCAAGGGCATGACGCAAGCCTATGTGCAATTCAAGCAGGAGATGCCTGCAAGCTTCGAGCGTCTGGGCCTGTGGCCGACGGACCTGTTCGCACAGATCGCTCCGCCCAAGCTGGGCTCCCCCTCGGCGGTGGCCCCCACGCGGCCCGTGCTGACCAAGCTGCCACTGGCTATCGCCAAGGCCATGGAGAACACCCCGGTCATATGGAAGGGCCGGCCCCTGCACATCCTCAATCGTCGCGACGACACGAAGAACGGCACCGACGACTACGTCAAGAGCATGTACCTCTACGCGGTCGATATGGACACAGGCGAGGAGGTGTCCCGCTTCGGCGAGGGCCACTCCTTCGCCAATGCGTTCGTCAATGGCTCCGACCTCCATGTCTTCGCCAGCGAGGGGACGAATCGCGACTGGTTCCAGGGCCTCTTTCACTTCACGACCCGCGACCTCAAGACCTGGACCCGCGAGCCCGCCATCGCCCAGGACGGCGACGAGCACCTGTTCAACGCCTCTGTCTGCCGGGACGAGAAGGGCTTCGTCATGGCCTACGAGTCGAACAAGCCGGTGTCGTTCTGCTTCAAGTTCGCTCGCTCGACCGACCTGTCGAAGTGGGAGAAGGTCCCGGGCCTGATCTTCACAGGCGTGAATCACGAGTACAGCGCCTGCCCGGCGCTTCGCTACTTCCGGCACTACTACTACGTCATCTACTTGCACAACTTCATCCCGTGCCACAAGGGGTACACGCCGTTCCTGGCCCGGTCGAAGGACTTGGCCGACTGGGAGCTGAGCCCATTCAATCCGATCCTCGAAGCCGGTCCGGGCGAGGGGATCAACAACTCCGATGTGGACCTCTTCGAGTGGGAGGGCAAGACGTACCTCACGTACGCCACCGGCGACCAGGCCACCTGGGGCGCGGTCCGCATTGCCCTCTATGACGGCTCGATGCAGGAGTTCTTCACAAGTCACTTCCCGACCGGCAGGCCGACCGTGAAAGCCGATGCACGAGGCGACTGAGTCTTGCGACGGTCGATGAAAAGAAGACTGTAGATTCTACTTGACAAATTCGAGTGCGAAGGATAAACTCACATAGGCTGAGCCTCACCGGAGGAGGATCGTCACTCGGCTGTTGCTTGCGCGGTGCGCGCGAGCGTTCTGCACAAGCAAGGCGGGGACACTTTGTCTCTACAGCCGGTAGAAAAAAGCGGGTTTTGTCTGGGGTTTCTGGCACAGTTTTGTGGGAGAAAAGGAGAAGATCATGAGCGTGAAATCGTGGAAGATGTCGCTTGTTGCAGTAGCCCTGCTGGGTAGCCAGGCATGCCTAGCGGCGGGGACAGTCTGGCTCGATGAAGTCGTCTTGTTCGACCAGCCTGCGGGTTCCAGCACCGCCGGAGGTCCCACGACGAATGCCCTGGGGCCCAACGACGGTGCCTCTGTAGCGGTCGACATCCCCGAGACATTGATCCTCGCCTTCACGGACAACACCGCCTCCGATGGCGTCGGAAACGACCTCAAGATCTACCAGGTCTTCGGCGGCGACTCGAATGTGGACATCTATGCCAGCAAGGACAACCTTGCATATGTCTACCTGGGAAGAACCGACTACGAGACGACGTATTATGATCTGTTGGGCACAGGTCTCGATTACGTCAACTACATGAAGTTCGTTGGGCTGGACAATGGTGGAAGTACTCCCGGTTTCGACCTCGACGCCGTCGAGGCGCTGAACTCGGTCGACCACATCGGCCTGCCCGATGGCACAGTCCCTGCGCCTGGCGCGATCCTGCTGGGCTCTCTCGGCGCGGGCCTGGTCGGCTGGATGCGCCGTCGCAGAACCCTCTGATCTGCTGAGACCAATGTGCGATTCCAGGGCTGCGAGCGGTTCGCGCAGCCCTTTCCATTGGACCTTCGCACAGCCGCGTCAGAACAGGCGGGTGCTGTCGAGCAGGAAGGTGACCGGGCCGTCGTTGACGCTCGTCACGTGCATGTGCGCACCGAAGACACCCTTCCGGACCGGGACGCCCTGCTGGGAAATGACCTGGGCCACCTTCTCGTACAGGCCCTCGGCGACCGCCGGATCGGCGGCGCCGTCGAAGCTGGGCCGGCGGCCCTTGCGACAATCTCCGTGCAGTGTGAAGTTGCTCACGAGCAGGATCCCCCCGCCGATATCGATCACGCTGCGATTCATTTTGCCTGCCTCGTCGGCGAAAATGCGGAGATTGGCCAGCTTCTCGGCCATAAACTGGACGTCGGCTTCGGTGTCGCCTTTGCCGACCCCAAGATAGACCAGCAGGCCCGGCCCAATCTGCCCGACGATCTTGCCCTCGACTTCGACCTTCGCTTCAGCGACTCTCTGTATCACCGCTCGCATCATCACTCACTTTCAAATGTCAGCAGAACCAGGGCGCCGCCGCTGCACGTCGGATGTGCAGCTCGTCCACGACCGCGTTGCCCGTCCGCGTCACCAGATACAGGACCAGCTCCGCGATCTCGTTCGGCTGGATGAGATCCGCCGTTTGGATATCGGGCCGCACGTTGCCGACCATCCCAGTATCAACCGCGCCCGGGCAGACGACATGTACGCGGATGTTCGTGCCTCGTAGTTCCTCAGCCAGGGACATCGTCAGGCCGCGAAGGGCGTGTTTCGACGCAGTATACGCGCTCTGGAGCGGATACCCTTTGACCCCGACCACAGACGAGATATTGACGATGAAGGCCGCGTCGGCCCGTCGCAACAGCGGCAACGCTTCGCGGCACAGGATGAACGGCGCCCTCGCGTTGATCGTCCAGCAGCGGTCCAGATCTTCGGTCCGAGTCTCGTCGAACTTCGCGGAATGCGTGACACCGGCATTGTTGATGAGGATGTCCAGCCGGCCGAACCGTCCCTCCACCACCTGCACAAGATGGCGAATCGAGCTCTCGTCCGCCAGTTCCGTGACCACCGTCTCGGCCCGTCCGCCCGCCCGACGGACGAGGTCCGCGGTCTCGTTGAGCGGATCGAGCGACCGTGCGGCGAGCACGACGACAGCCCCTTCGCGCGCCAGTGCGACGCCGATCGCCCGCCCGATTCCGCGACTGCCCCCGGTGACAATCGCCACTTTCCCATCTAACCGTCCAGCCATTGAAACACTCCAAGCGACGTGACAACCAGCCGATTATATACGACGGCCATTCATTGGGGGGAAAAAAACCGCACCCGCCCGGGTCGGACACCTCGGCAGACCTGAGTGTGACCAGTTCTTCCGGCAACCGCACCCGAATTGTCATGCTGAACGAAGCGGAGCA
Organism: Sedimentisphaerales bacterium; assembly: GCA_034678485.1. Classification (GTDB taxonomy): domain Bacteria; phylum Planctomycetota; class Phycisphaerae; order Sedimentisphaerales; family Anaerobacaceae; genus PLanc-01. The sequence continues at coordinate 58,912 of JAXDBU010000055.1, forward strand.
CCTGGGCATCGGAGGAGACGTGGCGTCCGAAGTCGATACGCTTCTTTCACTCCCGGGCCAGATCCTTCGCTGTCGCTCAGGACGACAAGGTCGAGACCCCTGCCAGGTACGTTCGCGTTGCTCAGAGCCTGCCTTGAGCAGAGTCAAGGGATGAAAACAGGCGGCTTCCAAGCATATGGGTTCTGTGAGACGCCGGTCTCCTTCCCGACACCAGCCGCGAAGCGGGTGAGCGACTCAGGACGACACCGTATCGCCAACACCTTGCGTCACATCGAGTCGCAGACCGCCCGAGAGTGCAGTCACACCCGCCAATCTGAATACCCAGGCTTTTCTTTGACTTCGCTCCGGGACCGCCGTATACTCCGCCAGACGCCTGTTTGGCCGAGATGGACATGAACTACCAGTTCGACAAAGACAAGATATCGCAGCACATCGTCAAGTACGGCGTGGATATGAGGCCGCCCATCCTGCCGGAGGAGGACCGGACCAAGCTGCAGGACTACGGCAACTGGCTCGTCAAGCAGTTTCCGGAGGTCTTCGAGACGATGCTGGTCGGCCCGCGCGAGGTGCGCGTGCAGCGGACGTTCCTGTTGCCCAACGCCAAGCGGATCGAGCTGGCGACGTTTGTACTGACGAATCGCGGCCCGGTGTTCACGTTTCCCGAACGGCTGTACATCGACCAGACGCACGAGCTGGCCATTCCCGAGAAGGACAAGATCTTCCGCAAGGCATTCGACGAGCTGCGCGCCCGGTTCGCGGAGCGGACCGTGCCTCGCGTCGGCGTCGTCCACGAGTTCGTCTTCGACACCGGCTTCACCGATTCGCTCGACGTGATCGCCAGCAGTCTCAAATACGAGTTGTGGCGAGAGAAGGCAAAGAACCTGCGCATCTGCCTGGAGGCACCCACCGACGACAAGAACGTCAACATCGAGCTGCGGCCGACCCACCTGCAGCGCACCGGTCCGCAAGGTCCGGCCGCCACGCAAGAGATGAAGTTCGGCATCATCGTCAACGTCGATATCAACAATCGTCAGACCGGCACCGACCTGACAAAGGCCGAGGTCACCGATATCCTTGCCTTCAGCGGCGATTACGTCCCCGACGAGTTGATCAGATTCCTCAATAACGAGTACTGATCTGTCAGAGCGGCCGCAGCTTCCCCGCGGGTCCTATGGGACTCATGGGGCTCATTCCATCAGCAGGGGCAGAGAATGCACGCACAATCCATCGAAAGGCGTTCTGTGCGCAAAAGAAAAACAGGGCTGAGGAGCGGAGGGAGAGGAAAAGCGAGATAACCCCAGCCCTGTTATAGTGCAATACCAATCAGGGAACCGTAATGATGTACAGCAATATACGGGAGGCGGTTCAATTCAGGCAAGCGAAATTTTTCACAAAATGAAATCAATTCATGCACGTAAGACCCTCAACCAGAGAGCTTCAGGCGGATGAATGTGGGTACCGAAGCCCTATATATTGTAGGTCCCGTGCAGCCCAATCCTATATATCGGGCATAGCGCCGTTCGTCAAATAGTGCGCATTCGCGACATCAAGGCCTTCACTTTCCACGCTTTTTGCTCTTGCGATGGGTCCGGCCTTGAGGAATAAGGCCCATGAGCCGACAACACTCCTTATGCTAACAGACAGTATTCTCAACCTGATTGGCAACACGCCGCTGCTTCAGCTTCGCGGCGAGCGGGTCTTTGCCAAAGCGGAGTTCCTCAATCCTGGCGGCAGTATCAAGGATCGAATCGCACTGGCGATGCTGGAGGCGGCCCGGCGGGACGGCACGCTCAAGCCCGGCGCCGTCGTCTGCGAGCCCACCAGCGGCAACACCGGCATCGGTCTGGCTCTGGTCGGCCGGCTCATGGGCCACCAGGTGCGGATCGTCATGCCGGAAGGCATGAGCGAAGAGCGTAAGAAACTCATTCGCGGCCTCGGGGCCGAACTGATCCTCGTTCCCGATGAAGAGGGCATCGGCGGCGCGGTCCGCCGCGTGGAGGAAATGGCCGCCGAAGACAAGCAAGTCTTTGTGCCACAACAATTTAAGAACCCAGCGAATCCCCAGGTACACTACGAGCAGACCGCCCGCGAACTGTGGCGTCAGATCGGCGGCGAAGTTGCCTGTTTCGTCGCAGGGGTCGGCAGCGGCGGGACCCTTCAGGGCGTCGGCAAGTTCCTGAAGGAGCAGGATAAGAACATCCGAATCGTCGCTGTGGAACCGGAGAACCGTTCCGCACTGCTGGGCCACGAGCCCGGCCTGCACCAGATCCAGGGCATCGGAGACGGCTTCATCCCCGACGTGCTCGATGTATCCATGGTCGATGAAGTCGTGGAGGTCTCCGATGAGGACGCCATCGAGACGACGCGGAGGCTGGGCCGGGATTTCGGTCTGCTCGTCGGGATCAGTTCCGGGGCGAACGTCTGGGCCGCCCGACGACTGGCGGAGAAGATGCAAGGCAACATCACGACCGTCCTGCCCGATCGCGCCGAACGGTACTTCAGCACGGCCTTGATGTAGACAGACACCCCGCCCAGTGCTGTGCAAAAAGGAAAGGCTGAGGCAAGAAGAAGGAGGACGTCTTCACCTCAGCCTTTGTGTGTGACCATACACTTTACGATGCGCACGACCCCGCTGTTCGAAGCAAACGCCGGACAGGGGCAGAAACAGGCCGGGGACCGGAGAGAGGATGTGAAGGTCAGGGAACCCCGGCCTATATAACCATCTGCCTTCTGCGATTGCGGATTTCAGCCCATCCTCCATGAGTATCGTCGAGGTCGATGATCGGGCAGAAACCTTCCGTGGGGCCCTCCCTGGCGCAGTGCAGCGGCAGCATCGAGTTTTGACCTCCCACACTGCAATACTGTGCCATCCGGCGGTGCCTTCGTAACGGTTTTAGCAGCGACCGATCCATCAATCGTCCATTATCTGCCATCATTAGTGTTGACAGATCAGGCGTCCCCCATTATCTGTCCACATCTAAACGTTGGCGGCGGAATAACCGATAAGGACCGCAAATGGCAAAATCGAATTCGCACAAATCGCTTGTTATTGTCGAATCGCCCGCAAAGGCGAAGACGATCAACAGGTACTTGGGCCCGGATTACGAGGTGCATGCCTCGATGGGCCACGTCCGCGATCTGCCTTCCAAAGGCCTGAACGTGGACATCGAGAACGATTTCGAGCCCACATACGATATCATGCCGGGCAAGAAGCGCGTCGTCGCCCAACTGAAGGCGGCAGCAAAGAAGTGCGACCAGCTCTACCTGGCGACAGACCTTGACCGCGAGGGCGAGGCGATCGCCTGGCACCTCGCGCAAGTCCTGGGCGTTCCCGAGGACCGCACTTACCGCGTCCTCTTCAACGCGATTACGAAGTCCGCGATCAAAGAGGCGTTCGCCGAGCCCGGCCGGATCGATACGGACAAGGTCATGGCGCAGCAGGCCCGCCGCGTGCTCGACCGGATCGTGGGCTACGAGATCAGCCCGCTGTTGTGGAAGAAGGTCACGCGAGGCCTGTCCGCCGGACGAGTGCAATCCGTCGCGGTCAAGATCATCGTCGAACGGGAGCGCGAGATCCGCGCCTTTAAGCCGGAAGAGTACTGGCTGATTCCCGCGGTCTTCACGACCGACCTGGCCGCCGACTACCGTCAGCAGTGGATCGATTTCGTCACGCCCAAGACCGCCGACGGCAAAGCTCCGACCATCGAGCAGCAGAGCGATTGGCTGGCAAAACACAACGCCTTCAAAGCCGAGTTGACCCGAATCGGCAACGAGAGGTTCAGTGCCTCCAACGAGCAGCAGGCACAGAAGGTCTTCGGCGAGCTCCAGCGCGCACAGTTCAAGATCGCCGAGATCGAGACCAAGGAGTCCGTGTCGAGGGCGTCGCCGCCGTTCATCACGTCCACGCTGCAACAGGCAGCGGCCAACCGCCTCGGTTTCACCGCCAAGCGGACGATGGCGGTCGCCCAACAGCTCTATGAAGGCATCGACCTGGGCTCGATGGGCTCGCTCGGCTTGATCACCTACATGCGAACCGACAGCACCCACCTGTCCGGCGAGGCCCTCGGCGAGGTCCGCGGCTACATCCAGAACCACTTCGGACCCGAGTACTTGCCTGAGAAGCCGAACTTCTATGCGTCCAGCAAGGCGGCGCAGCAGGCCCACGAGGCCATCCGCCCCACCGACGTCGATCTGACGCCGCAGGAAATCCGCGAGCACCTCAATGAGGAGCAGTTCAAGCTCTACGACCTCATCTGGCGCCGCTTCGTCGCCTGCCAGATGGAACCTGCCCGCTGGAATGTCACCTCGCTGAGCATCACCGCGCCGACCAGCGTCGGGACCGCCTTGTATAAGGCCACCGGCCGGAGCCTCGTCTTCGATGGGTACAGCAGGGCGTGGCCGACCGCCTCCAGCGATCAATGGCTCCCCCCGACACAGGTGGGCCAGTCACTGGCCACCATCGATATCCGGGCCGAGCAGCATTTCACGAAGCCGCCCGCCCGATACACGGAAGCGTCGCTGGTCAAGGCGCTGGAGAAGGAAGGGATCGGCCGGCCGAGCACGTACGCGCCGATCATCAGCACGATCCAGGATCGCGGCTACGTGGAGCAGAAGGACCGCAAGTTCTTCGCGACCGACCTGGGCGAGGTCGTGACCGCCAAGCTCGATGAGTTTTTTCCGCGGATCATGGACATCGCCTTCACCCGCCAGATGGAGGAGCAGCTCGACCGCATTGAGGAGCAGCACCTCGACTGGGTCTGCGTGCTCAAAGAATTCTACGGGCCATTCAAAACGAACCTCGAGACAGCCACGGCGGAGATGAAGCACGCGAAAGCGGAAACGACGCCCAGCGAATACAACTGCCCGGAGTGCGGGCGCCAGCTCTTATACAAGTTCGGCAAGAATGGCAAGTTCCTGAGCTGCTCGGGATATCCCGAGTGCAAGTTCGCCTGTCCCTGCGACAAAGAGGGCAAGATGATGCAGGACCAGGTCAGCGAACACAAGTGTCCGAACTGCGGCAAGCCGATGATCCGCAAGAACGGCCGGTTCGGGGCATTTCTCGGGTGCAGTGATTACCCGACCTGCAAAACGACGCTCCGACTGGATAAGGAAGGCAACCCGCTGCCGCCGAAACCGCCGGCCGAATCGACGGGCATCAAATGCCACAAGTGCAAGAGCGGCGAGTTGGTCATCCGCAAGAGCAAACGAGGTCCCTTCCTCGGCTGCAACAAATTCCCGCGGTGCCGGACGATCGTCAGCGCCAAGGGGATCGACCGGCTCAGAGAACTCCAGGCCGCAGGGGAATGGCCGCCCAAAGATCCGCAGCGAGCCCAGGAGATCCTCAACGAGATCAAGAGCGAGAAAGCCGTCGCCGCGAAGAAGTGACGATCCATGCCGGCGGCCGTCGAGTCACTGAAGCTCGACAGGCTCCTCGTCGTCTGCCCCGGCGACAGGACCTGGCCGCTGAGCGATCGCATCACCGTGCGTCCCCTTCATAGGGTCCCCGAGTCCTTCCAATAGTTGCGAACCGGATGACGCATCCACCGGGCCGGCGCTTCGGCGATATGGCGGGCGGAACGCCAGGTGGATGAAGCGAGTGAAACCTATCCGACCCGGCTTGCCCGACAGGATCGCCTTGCCAACCTTTGCGAAATCCAGCGGCAGACCAGCTCGTTTTTCATCACCCGTCTGGGGCCCGGTCCCTTCGCACGACGGATCGTGGTCAGGTATCCGTGTCGATGGTCGCTTCATTGGGATCCTCACAGAGATCACCTTCGACTTCCAACTCCATGATCGTGGTAAACCGTTTCGAGCCTCCCGGCGTGCCGATGATGCGGATCGCGTCGCCGACGGTCGGTGTGAAACGGAAAGCAATCGCCTGATACATCCGGAAGCGGTCGAGCTGCGGCGACATCTCCAGGTCCAACGGTTCGGCGTACTGACCGTCCAGTCGGATCTGCACGGTGAGGTCCTCGAAGTAACCGCCGAGCGGCTCGTCGTCCTTGTAGTACGTGTTCAGCTTGCCCCAGACGATGTCGCCCTCATGGAAGGTGACTCCTTCGAACCGGACAGGTCGGGAGAAGCTCAGCTCGTACCAATCCACCTCGGAGGGCTCCGACGCATTCGGGACATACGTGTAATAGGGCCGCCGACCGTTGTGAGAGTTATCCGTGACACCGTCCATGATGGAGTAGAGGTTGTTGCGGTCCTTCGCAGAATCGCATCGCTGTACGGAGGCGCCCGGCGTCACAGCAACGCCGGCGGCAAGTGCCTTGGCCACCAGGCCGGCAGGTCCGTTCGGGTCAGGATTCTCGGACTCTGGGACGACGCTGATCGACTCGGGGATTTCGTAGACCGTGGTGAGCCCGTCACACACGCAGAAGCCGCCGTTTCGCAGGATGTTCTCGCGGGCCATGACGAGCATGTAGATCGCGATCGTCGTGATCGTGTCCGATTGGGGCACGCCGGCCGTCGGATCGGGCAGGCCGGGACGTTGGACATTCAGATACGCGTTGCCGCAGAGGGTCGGGTCGGTCAGATCGTCGGGCAGGCCGGTAAAACCGTGAATGATCCCCAGGAGACCGCCTGCGGTGGCGGGGTTGCAGTCGCAATCCCAGCCTGCTAGGACGCCGATCTGCACGGTCTGCTTGAAATCGCCCTGGCCGTAGAGCAGGGCCAGGACCGTCGCGCCGGCATTGATCGTGGATTCGACCCAGTTGTAGTAGCGTCCCAAGCTGCTGTCGCCCTGATAGGCGTCGTAGAGTCTCTGCCGGGCGGCCCGCCAGTCGAGAACGCCGTCGTTGGCGTCTTCGAGGTACCAGCCGAGCACGTCCCTGACGACCGCGGCGGTCCGACTGCTCGTTGGGATGGCCTTCAGACCTCGCGAAACCAGTTCGACCACGTCCGACTCGAAGAAGGCCTGGGCGTACATCGCGGCGTAGAACTGGGCTGCGTGGACTGCGAAGCCGTCGTTCGTGATGCGGCCGAACTTGCCGGCCAGATCGATCGCCACCTGAGGCAATCCGGGTGAAACGGCCCCGAGGATCTCGGTGCAAATCTGGCTATCGATGGAATACCAATGCTCGTTGAACGCGCGGCTGCCCGTCTCGGGCGGGATCAGGTCGTCTAACATCAGGTACCAGGCCTGCTTGTTGGCCACGTAGATCCCGTCGGCCGTGATGTGTCGGAGCCACTGGCCGGCGATTTGACAGTCATTGCAGTCGAATCCATAGGCATGCAGGGTGTGCAATGCGACATATTCGATGTCCGTATCGTCATCCGCGTCCCAGACGAGCTTGAGCTGCCAGGAGACGGATTCGGCCGGGTTGGGCGAAGAGCCATTATAGTCCCCTTCCGTCTCCCGCCCGGCGGCGTTGCCGAGGAGCTGGCCGAGCCACATTCCGCGCATCCTGTCGAACAATTCGAATGCTGTGATCGCCCGCTCGGCATGTGCGGCCGAGCACACGAAACCGGCAATCAGTAGTGCGGCGGATAAAAGCGGACGCATGCTGAAAACGGACCCCCAAGATCACCCTACCCAACTGTCTTAGTATACCCATCTTACTCCTGGAATTCAAGCGCTTTCCATCCCATAATCGCCCGATTTCCCATATATACAACGGATTTGTCAAAGAGTGTCCGCCACCCTCTATCGTCGCTTCACGAGGCCGGGACAAAGGCAGGAGCATAAAAGAGAGTTGAGAGATCCGGACCCTGTGACGGACTATCTCGACCGATTTGACCGATGGGGCCGCGCGACTCTTGGCCCGAATCGAGGTCTATTCCCCCACGACTGCCTGGCGCTGCCACTGACGCCGCGAGACGTTTCTTCGCAAGTCGTGCATCGCCGGACGACATCCCCGGACAAGCGGGAACGCCTGTCCCGCGCGAACACGCCATGGGCCGGTGTCACCACCGCCAAGACGAGGTTGAACCAATCTTCTCCATCTTCCCCTTCTTCTTCCATGTTCTTTATCTTCGGATACTTATGTAATAAAAGAAGCGCTCATTTGCCGATGAAATAGGATATCGTGCCGGTGGCTGCGGTTATAGGCGTATGGAGTGCCCGGGAGCGTTGCGCCGCCGGCCCAACGGATACGGCAGGGATGCCCTTGTTTCCCTTTTGCACGTCCGACGGGCACGGAGTGCGCTCAAATCGCGGTTGCCCGCGTTCTGTGGATCGGGTAATCTGTCCTCCACGCGATTGGTCCTGTAATCTCCGTCTGACGCGACGTGGCGTTTGCGAGGCCGTGTCAAAGCGGGCTTGGTGAAGGCGAATTGACTATGAAAGCACTGATCACAGGCGGAGCCGGGTTTATCGGCTCTCACCTGACGGAGCGGCTGCTCCAGAACGGCGACGAGGTGATCGTCGTCGACAACCTCAGTACGGGCAGACTCGCAAACATCGAGACCTTCAGACATCATGCCGGACTGCAATTCGTCAAGGGCGATATCCGCGACGCGAATCTGATGCAGTTGCTCGTCTCCCAGTGTGATGCGGTCTTCCACCTGGCCGCGGCGGTCGGTGTGCAGCTCATCGCCGACGACCCGGTTCACACGATCGAGACGAACATCGCCGGGACGGAGGTCGTCCTGGAATGCGCGAACAAGTTCGGCCGCAGAATCCTGCTGGCTTCGAGCAGCGAGGTCTACGGCAAGAGCGAGAGAGTCCCGTTCGGCGAGGACGACGACTTCGTCCTCGGAGGCACCGCGTTCTCGCGCTGGGCCTATGCGTGCAGCAAAGCCATCGACGAGTTCCTGGGCCAGGCGTTTCACCGCCAGTACGGCCTGCGCGTCGTCAGTGCGAGGTTCTTCAACACGATCGGGCCGCGACAGACCGGACGGTACGGCATGGTCGTGCCTCGCTTCGTGCAGTGGGCGATCAAGAACGAGCCAATCCAAATATACGGCACGGGCAAACAGACCCGCTGTTTCTGCTATGTGAAGGATCTGGTCGATGCCGTGATCACCCTGATGGGATGCGAGCAGGCGGCCGGGAAGGTCTTCAACATCGGCTCGTCGGAGGAAGTCACCATGGAGGTGCTGGCGGACCGCATCATCGAGATCACGGGCAGCAGCAGCCGCAAGGAATTCGTGCCCTACGAAGTCGCCTATGGCCGACCCATCGAGGACCTGATGCGTCGCGTGCCGAACACCGCGCGAATCCGCGAGACCGTGGATTGGCAGCCGAAAACGACCCTCGACCAGACGCTGCGGATCATCGTGGAGCACTGCAGGAAGGACTCTTGACCGCAGAGGTCGCGGAGGGTCGCTGAGGATGGAACTGAATGAAGTGAGCGGGCAGGTGATTGATGCTGCCATGAGAGTCCATTCCGTTCTGGGACCAGGTTTGTTGGAGAGGGCTTGCGAAGTCTGCCTGAAGCATGAGCTTGAGAAGCGTGGCCTCACGGTTGAGCAGCAGGTCGGTCTGCCAGTAGCGTACGACGGCATCAGGAGAATGGTGAACAGCGTATGAATGCGAAGCACAATCCTTCGCGCCCTCTGCGTCCTCTGCGGTCAGACTCGTCTACTGCACAGGAGGCGGCCGGCTCCTGGGACATTCTGATTGTCACGGCCTCGAACGAGCGGCAGGCACAAGCCTACGAGGCGCAACTGAGCCTACGCCGCGATCTGGGCCTGCTCGGCGGCATTCGCGAGGCGATCGTGGTTGCCGATCCCGACGGGCACCGGGTCGGCAGCGGCGGCAGCACACTCTACTGCCTCATGGAGGTCCTCCACCGACGGCTCGGTCCCCGGCTCGCAAGATCCGATCCACAGACGTGGGAGCGGATACTGGGCGAGCTTCGCATTCTCATCATCCACGCAGGCGGCGACTCCCGACGACTGCCCGCTTACGGACCCTGCGGGAAGATCTTCATCCCCGTGCCCGGTGAAAACGACGGCGCTGTCTGTTTGAGCCTGTTCGACCGCCAGTTGCCGACGTATCTGGCACTGCCCGCGTCCACAGTTGGACGAGGCCAGACCGTGATCGCCTCGGGCGACGTGCTGCTCCGCTTCGACCCGGCGTGCGTCCGGTTCACGAGGAAAGGCATCACCGGGCTGGCGTGCTACGCGCAGCCGGAGCAGGCCAGCAGGCACGGCGTCTTCTGTTGCGGCCCGACGGATGAGGTGAGATTGTATCTTCAGAAACCCTCCATGGACGAGCAGGCGAAAAGGGGCGCCGTCAACGCCTACGGACAGTCGTGTCTCGATATCGGCGTGATGCACTTCGACGCAGCCACAGCGGTCCGGCTCCTGCGTCTGTTCGGCGTCCGGCCCGACGCCGACGGAAGGCTCGTTTTGACGGGCAAGCGCGGCCAGGCCGTCACGAAGCACGGGTTGGATTTCTATCGCGAGATCTGCTGCGCCATGGGTACGCAGGCGACCGCCGATCATCATGCCCGCTCGGCTCGGGACAGCGGGTCCGCGTGGACGGCCGCCATGCTGGGCGATCTGTTCAAGACCCTGTCACGCATCCCGTTCAACGTGCAATTGCTCCCCCGCTGCGATTTTCTGGATTTTGGGGCAAGTCGGGGAATCCTCAGCAGCGGGACCCGTCTGCTCCAGGAAGACCGCGGCGTCTCACAACCGCGCACCTTTCTCGACATCAACAACGAAGTCACCGCCGGCGGCGCCGTGCAGAACGTGGGGCGCGCATCACGCGACGCCCCGTCTGCACAGGCGACCAAGGGAGACGGCGTGTGGTACGCACCGTATGCAAGCTGGGTCGAAGGCTGCCGGATTCGGTCCTCGCTGACTCTGGGCGGCAACAACGTCGTGGTCGGAGTCGATCTGGATGAACCGGTCTTGCTGCCGGCCGGCGCCTGTCTGGACGTCATCGCCGGACATGATCCCGCCGGTCGCGACGTGTGGTTCGTCCGCTGCTACGGCCTGGACGATGTCTTCAAAGAACCGGTCGATCACGGAGCCGTCTTCTGCGGCATCCCGTTGTCCATGTGGCTGGCAGACGTCGGGGCAAGGCACGACGAGGTCTGGAACGACGCGGTCCCGCCAAAGGAGCGAACGATCTGGAACGCGAGACTGTTCCCTGCGGTCCGCGAGCACGCGCAGTATCGGCAGTGGCTGTGGGCGTTCGCCCCGGGCAACGCCTCCGAAAACCAGCGACAAGCCTGGCGATCCACTCAGCGCTACAGTCTCGAACAGGTTCTGGCATTGGCCGATCACCAGGGGTTCTACGAGCGGCGCAGTCGGATTCGGGCCCAACTGGTCCGTAATTCGCTGCACGGCGCTTTCCGGCCGGACAGTCGCCTATCCGCTCGTGAGCTGGCCTGGCTGATGAGAATGGATGAACAGCCTGCGGCCTGGGTCGCCGAAACCCTCAACCAGGCGTTCCGGTGCGCTGCCGAGGAACAGGGGACCGCGGCCCTGGTCTTTCCGCGCATGATCCACACGTTGGGTTCGGCCCTGGCGGAGGTGCGGGCGGGCGACAACAGACCAATGCGTCGCGCATTGCCTGGCCTTGCGGAGAGGCTCGACCCGGCAATCCTCGACCGGCTCCCCTCACTGGGTCTTGGCTGGGAGAGCGGAACAACCCTGTCTCAATGGTGTCGACGGATGCAGGAAGCTGCGTTCGAAAACCTGGGACGAGCAATCGTCGCCAGCGGATTTGAAGGCGAGACCCTTCCGCACAGCGTGCTGCGGAGCGATGAGATCGTATGGGCGAGAGCCCCCGCCCGGCTCGATATCGGCGGCGGCTGGACGGACACCCCGCCGTACTCGCTCGAATGGGGCGGCTGCGTAACCAACGCCGCCATCGATCTGAACGGCCAGCCTCCCATTCAGGCCTATGTGCGCGTGATCGAGGAGCCGGAGATCCGGATCGGCTCGATCGACCAGGGCGTGCGAATCGAGGTCCGCAAGTTCGAGGACCTGATGGACTACCGCCAGCCGACCAGCAGCTTCGCTCTGGCGAAAGCCGCGATGGTGCTCTCCGGGATCGCGCCCTGTGCCGGCCGGACCGGTTCCAGCAGTCTCAGAAAGACTCTTGAAGCCTTCGGAGGCGGCATCGAGCTGACCACCCTCGCGGCCATCCCGAAAGGCAGCGGACTTGGGACATCCAGTATCATGGGCGCGGTGATCGTCGCGGCGCTGGGACAGGCGATGGGCAAGCGACTGTCCCAGCGGGAATTGTTCCACAGCGTGTTGCGGCTGGAGCAGGCCCTCACCACCGGCGGCGGCTGGCAGGACCAGATCGGCGGCGTCGTGGACGGCGTCAAGATGATCGTCACGGAGCCCGGCATGGTCCCGGATGCTCACATCCACTATGTACCCTCGGACATTCTGGACCCGAAAACCAACGGCGGCCGGACGCTGCTGTACTACACCGGGATCACCCGCCTGGCGAAGAACATCCTTCACCAGGTCGTTGGAAGGTATCTGAACCGGGATCGCGACGCGGTCGCGACGCTCCGGCGCATCGGGTCCGTGGCCGGGGAGGTGATGGACGCCTTCATCCGCAAGGACATCGAGCGATTCGGCCGGCTCATGGACGTCGCCTGGCAGCTCAACAAACGCCTGGACCCCAACAGCAGCAACGACGAGATCGAGGCCCTGTTCGCGCGGGTCGGACCACACCTCCACGGCGGCAAGCTCCTCGGCGCCGGCGGCGGCGGCTTCATGCTGATGATCTGCAAATCGCCCGAGGATGCGGCGGCCGTGCGACACATCCTCGACAACGATCCACCGAACCGTCGGGCGAGATTCTTCGATTTCGCCGTCAGCAACGATGGTTTGGTGGTGACGGTCTGTTGAACGAACGTGGATGCAACGGGCAACCGTAGGGAGAGCACATGCGAAAAGCGCTGATTACGGGAATCACAGGGCAGGATGGATCGTACCTGGCCGAGTTCCTGCTGAAGAAGGGCTATGAGGTCTGGGGCATCATCCGCAGAAGCTCGTCCTTCAATACGGATCGGATCGATCATCTATATCGGGACCCGCACGAGCAGCCCAGGCTGCGCCTCGTCTACGGCGACCTGACGGACGGCAGCAACCTCTCGGCCATCCTCAACGATATCAAGCCCGACGAGGTCTACAACCTGGGCGCCCAGAGCCACGTGCGAGTCAGCTTCGACATGCCGATCTACACCGCCAACGCGGACGGGCTCGGCACGCTTCGCATGCTCGAAGCGGTGCGCGGCTGTCATACGCCCATACGCTACTACCAGGCTTCCAGCAGCGAGATGTTCGGCAAGGTCGTCGAGACCCCTCAGACGGAGACCACGCCGTTCTATCCGAGAAGCCCCTATGCGTGCGCCAAGGTGTATGGGTACTGGCAGACGGTCAACTATCGCGAGGCCTACAAGCTCTTCGCCTGCAACGGCATCCTGTTCAACCACGAATCCCCCAGGCGAGGCGAGACCTTCGTCACGCGAAAGATCACCCGGGCCGCGACGCGGATCAAGTGCGGCCTCCAGGACACGGTCTACCTGGGCAACCTGGACGCCAGACGGGACTGGGGATTCGCGGGTGACTACGTCGAAGCCATGTGGCTGATGCTCCAGCAGGATCAGCCGGACGACTATGTCATTGCGACCGGCGAGTGCCACTCCGTGCGCGAGTTCCTCACCGAGGTCTTCGGATACCTCAGTCTCGACTGGGCCAGGCACGTCCGCACGGACCCGCGGTACTTCCGACCCAGCGAAGTGGATCTGCTCCAGGGCGACTCCAGCAAGGCAGGACGCCTGCTCCACTGGCAGCCCAAGGTGACATTCCGGGAGCTGGCCCGAATGATGGTCGATGCCGACATGAGAATCGCCGAACGGGAAAGACTGCTCGGCGCACACGGAATGAACGCCGATGGAAACAGGGGGAGGTCCGGATGAGCGAGTTCTTTGCGGACAGGCGAATCGTGGTGACCGGAGGAGACGGGTTCCTCGGTCGGTACATCGTTGAGAGACTGCGTCGGGCGGGCGCCCGGCACATCGACATCCCGAAGGTCCGGGAATATGACCTCGTGAAGATGGGCGACATCGTTCGGATGTACGACGACATGAAGCCGGACGTGGTGATTCACCTGGCCGCAGTGGTCGGGGGAATCGGGGCCAACCGGGCACATCCGGGCCGGTTCTTCTATGAGAACCTGATGATGGGCGTGCAACTCATCGAGCAGGGCCGACTCCGGGGCATCGAGAAGTTCGTTGCCATCGGCACCGTCTGCGCCTACCCGAAATTCGCTCCCGTTCCATTCAAGGAGCGGGATTTGTGGAACGGCTACCCCGAAGAGACCAACGCGCCCTACGGCCTCGCAAAGAAGATGCTGCTGGTCCAGTCGCAAGCGTATCGCCAGGAGTACGGATTCAATTCGATCTTCCTGCTGCCGGTGAATCTCTACGGACCGGGGGACAATTTCGATCCGGCCGGCAGTCACGTCATCCCGGCCCTGATCAAGAAGTGCGTGGACGCCATCGACGCCGGCGAGGACGCCATCGAGTGCTGGGGCACGGGCCAGGCCTCTCGCGAGTTCCTGTACGTGGCCGACGCAGCCGAAGGAATCGTCCTGGCGACGGAACACTACAACAGTCCCGACCCGGTCAATATCGGCGCCGGCTTCGAGATCACCATCCGCGACCTCGTGGAGACCATCGCCCGACTCACCGGTTTTCGCGGCGCGATCCGCTGGGACCCGTCCCAACCGGACGGACAACCCAGGCGATGCCTGGACACGTCCAAAGCCAAAGAACGTTTCGGCTTCGAAGCCCGAACGCCCTTTGAGGACGGCCTGAGGGCAACCATCGACTGGTACCGCGCCAATCGCAGATAACACACAGGACTGGTATTGTCGAAGGACCTATCGACTGGCAAGACACTATCTGCTTGTGCTGATCGGCGCGGGTGTTCTGTACGGGATCAGTTGCGCGCCCGGCGTAGTGTGGCAGGACAGCGGGCTGATCCAGTATCGTGCCTGGCATGGTGACATCGAGGGCCGTCTCGGATTGGCGCTCTCGCACCCGTTGTATTACCTCGTCGCGATCGGAGCGGGACGCATCGGGCTTGGCGAGTTCGGCTACCGGGTCAATTGTGTCTCCTCGCTCTTTGGAGCGGCGGCGATAGCGAATCTCTATCTGCTGGTGCGCCTGGGGCTCGGAAAGACCTTCCCTGCGGCGATTGCGGCGACCACACTGGCGCTATCCCACACGTTCTGGTGGCACGCGAGCATCGCGGAAACATATACACTCTGGGCGGCGCTATTCCTCGGTGAGCTCATCTGTCTGCTGCAATACACGAAGACGCGCAGGACGGGATTCCTGTGCCTCCTCGGGCTCTTGAACGGCATGGCGGTCGCCGTCCACATGCTCGGCTCGATCCCGCTGGCCTGTTACGCCGTTCTCATCGCGATCCTGCTCGCGCGCAAGGCCATCCGTCCGAGCGATGTCGCGGTGGTCGCACTGTCGTGGATCATCGGTGCGCTGCCTTATGAGTATCTGATAATCAAAGACATCATCCAGAGCGGCGACCCCATCAGCACGCTGGCCTCCGCAGCCTTCGGAAATCGCTGGCGGGCGGACGTGCTGAACGCAAGCCTGTCCTGGAGAATCGCCAGGGAAAACGTTCTTCTGATCGGGCTGAACTTCCCGACGCCGAATGTCCTGCTGCTACTCGCAGGCTGCTGCGGTCTACGCCGAGTCAAGCCCGCGGCCTTTCGCAATGTGGTCCTGGCCTTGGGCGTGCTATTCCTGCTATTCGCATTTCGGTATACCGTATCGGATCGCTATGCGTTCTTCATCCCATTCTACTGCCTCGTAGCGGCGGGAATCGGCGTCGGGGTGCATGAGGTCATGTCACGAGCCCGGCACAGGGTGGTGCCATACCTGATCGTGGTGTTGTCTCTCTTGCCGGTCGGGTGTTACGCGGCAGCACCGTATCTGGCGCAGCGGATGAACCTGGAGATCGGGACGCGCCAGGATATCCCCTACCGCAATGACTATGAGTATTTCCTCAAACCATGGCGAACGGGATGTGCTGGAGCCGAACGTTATGCTACGGAAGCGTTACAGAGCGTCGAGGGCTCCGCCATTGTCTGGGCGGACATCACGACCGCCCCGCCGCTTCTGTACGTTCAGGAGATCCGGCGGGTCCGGCCGGATGTCAGGATCGTCTCGGCAGTCGCCTCCACCGAAGGGGCGCCATTCCTCAACGAACAGACGATAAACACCCTGCTGGCCGAGCACCCCGTCTACGTGGTCTCACGAACGCCCGGTTACTGCCCCCCATTCATCCTTGAGGAGTATCCTCTCGTGCAAGCGGGCCTCCTGTGGCGCGTGACGAGAGAAACCCAGGAGCATTGAACCGCAACACATGGCCAAGGTTGTCACGACGCCGCGAGCGCTGGTTCGCAACACGTTCTTCAATATCCTCATGCTGATGAGCAACGCGGTGGTTGCGTTCCTGCTGATCCCCTTCTTCATCGGTCAGCTTGGCGGGACCGCCTACGGCGTATGGTATCTGATCGGCGACCTCTTTCGCTACCGCATCCTGCTGGGCATGGGGCTCAACAGCGCGATCAATCGAAGAATCCCCATGTACATGGCGAAGGACGACGAAGACGGCGTCCGCAAGACCGTCAGCACAGCGCTGTTCTTCTTTACGATCATCGCCGCGGTGTTGGCGGTCCTGGCGCTCATCCTGGCTGCGAAAGTGGGCGACTGGTTTGCGATCCCGACGGAGTGGGTCCCGACGGCCGGCAGACTGATTCTGGTCGTCGGCCTGGGGTTCGCAATCTCCACACCGCTGCAACTGACAACCGCTGTGCTGAGCGGATTGCAGCGATACGACATGGTGAGCATCGTAACGCTCGCCGTCCTGACAGTCCGAACGGCGGTCACGGTCTTCCTGCTGCTTCGCGGTTACGGCCTGATCACCCTGGGGTTGATCTATGGTCTGAGCGAAATCGTCGCCAGAGGAGCACAGCACATCCTCGCCCGACGGCTGCTGCCCACCGGTTACATCTCCTGGCGAAACGTAGATCGCACCCTGCTCAAAGAGATGCTCTTCTACGGCATGAACACGTTCCTCTATGCGATGGGGGCCTTGATTATCTGCCGGGCCAGCACGACGATCGTCGGGATCTACTTCGAACCGACCCAGGTCACCCTCTTCTCAAATCCCACCGTGAGCGTGCTGATGCTCTCGGAGTTCCTCCAGGCCTTCACCGCGGCGATCAAACCCGCGGTCAGCGATCTCGACGCACGAAACGACCATTCAGCAGTCAAGCTGATCGCCTTTCTCACGCAGAAGTACAGTCTTCTGGTTCTCATCCCGGCGGCGACCTTCCTGATCGTGATGGGACGCGAGTTCCTGATGGTCTGGGTGGGCGACAAATTCCCCGACCCTGCCACGATCCAGTCCATGGCGAACATCCTGACGATTCTGACCGTGGGCTACTGCATGGTCCTGAGCCAGCACAGCAACTTCCTGGTCCTCGCCGGGCGGGGCGAGCACCGCGTCTTCGGAATTCTGATGGCCGTGGAGGCGGTCTTGTGCATTGGTGCGGCGGTCTTCACCGTCGCGGTCCTTCACTGGGGCCTGGTCGGCGTCGCGTGGAGCAATCTCGTCCCAATGGCCCTGGTCGCGGGCATCATCATTCCAATCTATTTCCATCGCAAGATGGGCATCCGTGCGACGGAGAGTTTCTCGCAGGTGTGGCGTCCGGCGCTGCTGAGCACCATCCCGGCTGTTCTGCTCATCGCCGCGTGGAAACACGTGGCCCCGCCGGACTCGTGGCTGGGCCTGTTCACGGTCATAGGCGCCGCGGTGGGTGTGACGGTGGTCTCGGCCTGGTTCTTCGGCATGGCAGATGTCGAACGCCAACGTCTGCGATCCGCCCTGAGACGAGTCTGCTGAGTCATGAGCGATACGGTACACGTTCTGATCGCCGATTACGTGCCGATGGCGAACAAAGGCGAAGAAGCCATCGTTCGCGGCATCGAGGATATGCTGTCGGATGGACGGCCCGTCTCGCTCGGACTGTTCGACAACGTTCCCGAGTTCGTGCAACGCGGCAACATCACGGTATTCCCGAGAGAATGGGTCTTCCGATTCGAGGGGAATTCCGCTCTCTCTGCGCGCAGTCGGATTCTCATGCAGATGTGGATCTCGGCACAGCTTCGGATGGGAAGGTATGGCCCACTGAAGAACTTGACGTCGCAAGGAGCCGGTCGATACAGACCGCTCCAGGATTTCTTCTCGCAGGCCCAATACGTCCTGGTGGGCCACGACGGCGTCTTCTGCGTCGAATCCTGCGGCATCATCCACCTGGCGAAACAGCACGGCAAACGGGCGGGCATTCTCGGCGCCAGCACGGGAATCGCAGGCGGCCGATTCTACAAGACCTGGCTCTACAGACGGACCATGGAACAATCCGACTTTTGCATCTTCCGCGAGGAGCACTCCCGCGAAAGCATGAAACAGGTCTGTCGCGACCCGGCCAAGCTGCAAGTCGCTCCCGACCCAGCGTTCGCGATGCAGGCCGAGCCACCCGATGCCGCCCGCGAGGTGCTCGAACGGGACAGTTGCTTCCGCAAGGCCAGGCAGACGCACCGGCCCGTCGTAGCGGTGACAGCTTTGGAGAAAGGCAGGGTCTACGCAGGGTTCCGCCCCGATCTCACAGGCTCCGCCAAGCAGCAGGCTCACGCAGTGTACCTGGCAGCGATTCTCGACGCCCTCGTGGCACGACATGGCGCATTCGTGCTCTTTCTGCCGCACTCGGTGGAACAGGCCGGCAGTGACATCGTGGCGGCAAAGCACGTCGTCGAGCGGATGAAAGCGGCACCCGAGGACTGGACGATCATCGAGCGGGACTGCGGCGCCAGGCTGCTCAAGAGCATCGTGCGAGAGTGCGATTTCCTGGTTGGCGAACGGACGCACTCTTTGATCGGCGCGGTGTCCGTGGGGACGCCTTTCGCAGCGATGACGAATCGCCAGGACACGCGCACGCACGGTATCCTCGGGCGAATGTGCCGATGCGAGCCGCAGGTTATCGATATGGATGTGGTCGATCAAAGGGACGCTTCACTGAAGGTTTGCAGGCTGTTCGAGAAACACGACTCGATCAGGACACTGCTCGAACGAATTCGGGGAGAACTCTCCTCACAGATCGACAGAGTCGTGCGCATCATCAAGGGGTCTGCCGAGCAGTGAAAGACGACGGGACAATCCGATCGGTGGTCCACCGCAAGCTGTGCACAGGCTGTGGCACGTGCGTCGGCATCTGCCCGCAAGGAGCCATCGAGATGACGGTGGACTCCAGAAAGGGCTGCTACGAGGCTCGACTTGACAAGGACTTGTGCACCCAATGCGGCCTGTGCCACCAAGCGTGTCCGGGGCACGGCGTCGATTTCGAATCGCTCAACGACACGCTGTTCGGCGACGTCCCCGAGGACATCGCACTGGGCCGGTACCTGGGCTGCTACATCGGTCACGCCAACGATGGAGCGATACGGCACGACTGTTCCTCCGGCGGGCTCGTGAGTTCCCTGCTCATCTTCGCGCTCGAAGAGAGTTTGATCGACGGCGCGCTGGTCACGCGGATGCGAGCGGACAATCCGCTTCGGCCGGAACCGTTCATCGCCACCACAAGAGAGCAAATCCTCTCGGCCGCCGGCTCGAAGTATTGCCCGGTTGCTGCGGGCGCCGCCCTGGACGAAATCCTCAACACGCGAGGACGATTCGCAGTGGTGGGGTTGCCGTGTCATATCCAGGGAATTCGCAAGGCCGAGCAGCAGATACCCCGACTGAGCGAACGAATTCGATATCGAATGGCCATTGCGTGCAGCTTGGACTACAGCTTCCGTGGAACCGAGCACGTCCTTGGGTCGCTCGGCATCCGACCTGACGAGGTCGAGTCGCTCCAGTA
Organism: Sedimentisphaerales bacterium; assembly: GCA_034678485.1. GTDB lineage: Bacteria > Planctomycetota > Phycisphaerae > Sedimentisphaerales > Anaerobacaceae > PLanc-01. The sequence continues at coordinate 78,785 of JAXDBU010000055.1, forward strand.
CCGCGGCCGGGGCTGGCCGGGCAGCATGTCGATCCGGCTCAAAGACGGGACCGAGCGAACCCTCCCGCTCGCCCAGTACTTCCGGCAGCTCAGTCCCTACTCGCTCCGGCGATGCACGTTGTGCAGCGACATGCTGGGCGAGCTGAGCGACCTGACTTGCGGCGACGCCTGGATCCCCGACGTGATGCGCACCGACGAAGCAGGCAGTTCCTTCGTCGTCTCGCGGACACCCGGCGCGGAGGAACTCCTGGAGGCCGCTGCGTCGAAGGAGGCAGTCGAGTTATCGGAACTCGACCTGCGAGAACTGCTCGCTTCGCAAGGAAATGCCCTGTTCAAGAAGAGAAAACTCAAGGCCCGCTTGCGGGTCTTCCAGTGGACCGGCCGGAGCGTGCCCACGTACAAGCAGAAGCTGCTGGAACCCACTCGCGAGGACTACATCAATACGCTGAAGTTCTATGCGGCCCGATACGCGCTGTCCAGGAACCACTCCGTTGTCGGAAGGCTCCTTCGCACCATGCAGTCGCTCAAGCACGGCAAATCGAATGGCCCGGTCGGCACAGGCGGCAGCCCCGGTCTGACGGCGATAACGGGCAGGCCATGACCGGTCGATATTCTCTGCGATGTACACTGCGTATGCCAACGAGCTGATCGACGATAGTCTGCAGTACGAACTGCAGGAGCGAACATCCGATATCCAGCTCTCGCCGGCGATGAACACCATGCTTCTGGTCGCCTGGCTGGTGATCTGCGCAATCGGGTTCGCGGTTATCTTCCTGGCCAGGAACTCCGTCGCGGGCACCGCGGTGATCGCCATCCCCACTCTGCTGGGCATGGTTATCAAGCCGACATTCGCCTTGTGTATCCTGATGCTGGTCCTCCCGACGGGCGCAGGCGTCGGCTTTCGCGAGGCGTTCAGTCTCGACCGCGGTGTGGGCGTGGCACTGGCAGCCAGTTTCTTCGTCAACGTGCTGCTGACCCGCCCGGCTCTGCGAGTCCGGCACAAAGCCCTGTGGGTCGCGGCGGGCATGAGCGTCTGGATCGGCATCACGTCGCTGACACAACCCAATCTCACCTGGGAGATGATCCGAGCCTTCACGCAGTTCCAGCTTGTCGTGCTGATTGTGATCGTGTACTGGATCCTCGAAACGAATCATGAGGGCACCTTCCGCTGGGCGTTGCGGTCGTATGTCATCGGGACGGTGGGCTCCATCGTGCTGGCGATCAAGTCGGGCCAGGCCATCCGCGCCATGCAAGAGACGCGGGATGCCCGGTACGCCGCGACCCTCGGGCGAGCCATCGACGCCAACATGCTCTCCGCGCTCATCGCAATCGCCTTTCTCTCGGCGATTTACCTTTTCGCACGGGACCGGAGCCTTCTGTGGCGGGCGGTCTACTTCATCGCCCTGCTGTTCCTGCCGCTCATGATGATTCGGACAGGCTCCCGAGGCGGCCTGGTCGCGTTGGCTTTCACCATGCTCTCGCCGTTACTGTTCGTGAGGCAGGTCCTTCGCAGGCCGGCTTTGGCGGCGCTGCTGGTGATCGCAATCGTCATCGCCTCCGCTTCTGCGGGGGTGTTGATCGAGAAACAGGGCATCGAAGGTTCCGTCCTGCACCGACTGACGGATGTCGGGCGGGCCAGGCAGGCGCTGGAGTTCCGAATGTCGGCGGTCCGCAACGCGCTGGACGCGGTGCTGGTCTGGCCGATGGGGACGGGCTACTGGAGCTGGTTCGAGCGGTCGGGAAGCGCGATCTGGCCGCACAACGATCTGATCTTCTCGCTTGGCGTCTACGGCGTGCCCGGTGCGATTCTCTTTGCGGGCTTCGTCGTCCTGCTGGTGTTGACGGTCAGGCGGATTCCTCTGACCGTCGAGAAGCTCTACGCCCGAGCGGTGCTGACGTTTCTGCTCGTGATGGGACTCAATATCAAGCAGGTCTCCGCAAAGTACTACTGGGTCTTCCTGGCCTTCGTCCTGGCGGCCGAACGGGTCGGCTGCTGGCACGCGGAGCCGCAAGAGGAGCCAGTTCACGACGGAGACACAACGGACACGGAGACCCTGTAGGGTGCCCCCGATCAGGTCGGGGGCAGGCTCCCCCCGCGAAAGCAGGGGTATCACGCACCTTCCAAACTGCCGGCAGAACATGAACACATTGCGGATTCTGGCGATCAGCCACATGTTTCCCTCCTTGCTCTTGAAGCGGCACGGGGTGTTCATCTGCCGCGAGGCGCGGGCCCTCCAGAAGTATGGGATCGAGACCTCGTTTCTGGTCGGTCGGCCGTGGACGCCGTGGCCGCTTCACCGTGTTCCGCGATGGCGCAAATACGGGCCGGCGAATCCTCTGGCCGCTCCCGACGGGTTCCAGGCACAGGCGGTCGGCTATCTCCGCCCGCCGGGATTCGGATTTCGCCGATTCGAAGGCGGCTCGCTGGCTCGCAGTGTGCTGCCCTTGGCACGGCAGTGGCACAGTCGCAAGCCCTTTGATCTGATAATGGGTGTCTCGATGCTTCCGGATGCAGAGGCGGCAGTGATCGTGGGTGAGAACCTTGGCCTGCCTGTCGTCGGTCTGGCGGTCGGCAGCGACGTGATGGTGTACCCGGGCCGGATGCCCGCCCTATGGCGACGGCTTGGCGACACGCTTCAGCGCATCGACTTGTCCGTCGGTGTCAGTCAGTCTGTCTGCACGAGACTCGCCCGGACCGGCAGATGTCGGCAAGAACCACTATGCGTGTATCTGAGTCGGGATACGAAACAGTTCACACCCGCCGACGACAAGGGCCGGGTCCGCGTCCGGCTCGGCTGGCCTGCAGAGAGCATCGTTGTGATCTACGTTGGCGGGCTCGTCGAGACCAAAGGTGTGAACGAGCTGACGGCTGCAATAGAACCTCTGCTCAGCCAGTACCCCAGTCTGCGACTCGTCTGCGTCGGTGAAGGACCGGGACGCAAGCGACTGGTTGGCCTCGCGGATCGCGTGGGCCGGGATGGTGCCGTTGTCCTGACAGGCAATGTCCCGCCGGAGGAGGTCCCGCTGTTCTTGCAGGCATCCGATTTCCTGGTCCTGCCCTCGTACAGTGAAGGATTGCCCCAAGCAGTGCTGGAGGCGATGAACTGCGGCCTGCCCGTCGTAGCGACCCGCGTGGGCGGGGTCCCCGAGGCAGTGATCGACGGGCGAACCGGTCTGCTCGTCGAAGCGAAGAGCGCCCAGCAGTTTCGCGATGCGATGGAGCGGATGATTGCGGATGAGGCATTTCGCATAGCCGCCGGTCGCGCGGGCCTGGCGCGCGCTCGGGACGTCTTCGACTCCGAGCGCAACGTGGAACGATTCGCCCAGGCACTGAAATCCCTGGCTGAAAAACGAACGCGATCCTGATGAATGACGCATCGAAACGCCGTCGGGCCAAAGTGTGCGTGCTGACCTCCGTCCACATCCCGTTCGACGGCCGGGTCTTTCACAAGGAGGCCCGCAGTCTGGCCAACGCCGGCTATGACGTGGTGCTCATCGCCCGGCACGACAAGGAGCAAACCGTTGACGGCGTGCGGGTCGTGCCGTTGCCCGAGCCCAAGAACCGATTCCAGCGGATGACGAAGGTCTTATGGCGGCTCTACCGCCTCGCGATCCGGGAGAACGCCGACGTCTACCACTTCCACGATCCGGAACTCATGATCGTCGGCCTGCTCCTGAAGCTGGGGGGCAAGAAGGTGATCTGGGACGTCCACGAGCACTATCCCAACAGCATCCTCGACAAGTATTACATCTCCAAGCCGCTGCGACGTGCGATCAGCAAGTCCTTCGATCTCTTCGAGCGCGCGGTGGTTCGGTTCTTCGATTACGTGATCTACACCACGCCGTTCGTGGGCGCCCGCTATCAAAAGATGAAAGTCCGCTCGGGCCGGATCGAGAACTATCCGATCGTCCAGTTGTCCGAGGCATTCCCGAGAGATCCGCAGGAGAAGATCATCTTCCTGGGCGGGATGTCGCCGATCCGCGGACTCGTCGAGGTAATCGAGGCATTCCATCTCGTGGCGAAGAAGCACCCGAGCTGGGAGCTGTGCTTGGTGGGATCCTGCCGTCCGCAGTCGTTCGAACAGGAGTTGAAGGACCTGGCGGCCCGTCGCGGCGTCGCGGCGAACGTGAAGTTCATCGCCTGGGTGCCCTATGAGGAGAAGGAACGGCTTTCGTCGCAGGCTTCGATCGGAGTCATCACGTACCTGCCCTATTCGAACAACACGAGCTGTCTGCCGAACAAGCTGTTCGACTACATGCTCGTGGGATTGCCTGTAATTGCGTCGGATTTCCCGCTCTACCGGGACGTCGTGGAACCCGACCACTGTGGGCTCCTCGTCGATCCATCGAAACCCGAGCAGATTGCCCAGGCGATGGAATACCTGATCGAGCATCCGCAGGAGGCAAAGGAGATGGGAGAGCGCGGCCGCAAGGCGGTCGTGCACAAATACAACTGGGAAAAAGAAAGCGAACATCTACTGCAGATCTATGACCAAATTCTCAACACGGAAGGAGAACGGTGACATGCCCAAGATCCTGCTGGTTGTCGGCGCGCGACCGAATTTCATGAAGATGGCGCCGCTGTACTTCGAAATGGTCAAGGCCGAGCGACTGAACCCGGTGATCGTCCACACCGGTCAGCACTACGACTACGCGATGTCCCAGGCCTTCTTCGAGGACCTGGAACTGCCCCAGCCGGACCACTTCCTCGGCGCCGGGTCCGGCTCACACGCCGAGCAGACCGCCAGGATCATGATCGAGTTCGAGAAGGTAGTCCTCGCGGACAGGCCCGATCTGGTCGTTGTCTTCGGCGACGTGAACTCGACCGTCGCGTGCAGCCTGACGGCCAAGAAACTGCGGGTCCCCGTGGCGCACGTGGAGGCGGGCCTCCGCAGCTTCGACGAGACGATGCCCGAAGAGATCAACCGTCGGGTGACGGACGCCATCTCGGACCTGCTGTTCACTCCCTCCTCCGACGGCGATGAGAACCTGATCCACGACGGCGTCCCTGAGCACAAGATCCACCGGGTCGGCAATATCATGATCGACTCGCTGATCCGGATTCTGGACAGGATCGACCCGGAGCACCAGGACCGGATCATTCAGCAGTTCGGCATCGACAGGGGCCGATATGTGCTCGTGACGCTGCATCGGCCTTCGAACGTCGATGAACGCAGCGGGCTGGAGCAAATCCTCAAATACCTCAGTCGGTTGTCCGAGCATGTCGCGGTGATCTTCCCGATGCACCCGAGGACCCGCAAGAACATCGAGACCCTCGGCATCGACGCCTCGAGGGCCGACAACCTGCGGATCATCGAGCCGGTGCGGTACCGGGAGTTCATCACACTCCAGAAGAACGCCCGATTCGTCCTGACCGATTCCGGCGGCATCCAGGAGGAAACGACATACCTGGGTTTGCCCTGCCTGACGCTGCGTCCGAACACGGAGAGGCCCATCACGATCATGGAGGGCACGAACGAACTGGTCAGTATGACCAACATCGAAGAGCGTACGGCGAGCATCCTCTCGGGACGATGGAAACAGGGCAGAATCCCTTCGCTGTGGGACGGTCGGACCGCAGAACGGATCACAAAGGTGATCGCAGACTTGTCGTTCTGAGCGAGAACGAGGAATCCGGCTCGCAACCCATGGGAACCTCCAGGACCATCTCGATCACGGGAATGTCCGTGTCCGGGTGGTCGCGAGGAGTCTGGCGGCCCAGGCTTCGAAACACGGCGGCGCCTCCTCCATTGTCTTATTCTGGGCGCCGTCGGGCAGGTTGGGTCCCCCATTGGTGAGGTCGTACGCGATGGAAAGGAACAGCTCCTCAATGCCTGGATCGTAGGCGGCCAGGCGATGCCAGCCGAACCAGAGGTTGCCGCCCCGTCCGGCCTCCAGGCCATTGAGCGGGCAGTCACTCCCATCGATATAGTTGTTGAAGTAGAGCGGACCCTTCTCAGGGGCCCAGATTCGATAGCAGAGCGTATTGGCCAGGCCGCTCAGGACGCTCTGATCGACAAGCCCTTCCTCGTAGGCCCTCGCCGCGAGCCAGGCGGTGCGATTGGCATGTGAGGTATCCTGCACGCCGGTCGGGTTGTCCGGATCGAGGTCTGCGATGGACAGCCACGTGATTCCATCATCACCCTCGACGACAGGCAATCCCCAATCCCCAGGGATTTGCTCGGGCATCTGGTCTTCCCAGGGGGCAAGCTGGTTGGGATCGTGACGGGGCGTCAAATACAGGTCGATGAGGAACTTCGCCCATTGCTCATAAGGGTACTCGTCGCGCGCCATCGCGTGGAGGTCCAGGCAGATACAGGCAAAATGCACTCGGACGTCCCGGGCGGAGTTCAGGACAAGCAATAGGTACTTGCGGGAGTCCGGGCCTGTCAGATGGTCGCGAGTGATCCAAGGGTTATACTGAAGCCACTTCTCGACGATATCTTGCTCGACATAATCGGCGATGTGCTCCGCTTCCGGTACGTCGAGCTCGTCCAGGAGCCGGGCCACCATCAGAAAACCTGCACCGCCTTGGAAGTCGCAGAGCTGGCTGTGCCCGCCTGTCTCGCCGACAACAGCATCCAGATGGAAACATGGCCATGCGCCGCGCGACCGGCCGTGCCAGATCAGGGGTTGGAGGTTCTCACGCGCCGCTGCGATTGAGTAGAGCACACGGATCATGGCATGGTCCAGACACGCGATGTCTTCCGTTGCGTGCCACAAGTCGATACATGCCTGGAGCTCGCGTTGCATGTGATAGACGGTAATCCCGTCGCTGAGGTCTCTGCCCTCGTCGTCCGCTCGGGAGAATGCGTAATCCCGCTCGAAGGCTGCGATGAGTCGAGCAACGAGCAAAGCACGGTTCTCTTGAGCTAATGGCGAAAAGGCGGGATTCAGCGCAGGCAGCGAAGTGTCTGCCTCTTGCTCGCCGGGGTCGGCTTGCAGGCTCAGTGTGAGGACACCGATGCTGACGATCACCGGAATGACCGACCCGGGCCATTTCCGTACCGTGGATGCCCAGTGGTTCATTTCGGCACCCTCCATGCGGCTCATGGACGACTTATGTATCAGGCGATACCGCGTCAAGATCGTGTTGTGAAACCTCCTGCGATCGCGTTCGGCCTTCCGGGCCACACGCGTCACCACGTATGGCGTGGCAGTATAGCGAGTCTGGGTGATGTAGGCAAGCACCCGACCAAGAACCATCTCTTTTTTCTGGATTGGCATGCATGAGGATACTGTACATTCACCAGTACTTCGCCTCCCGCAAAGGCCGGACCGGGACGAGATCGTATGAGTTCGGCCGCTACCTGGCCGGCAAGGGCCATGAAGTAACCATGATCACCTCCGGCCTGGCCAACAGCGAATTCCCGGCAGGACCCGACGGGAAAGACCGCCAATACGAGGTGGATGGAATCCGCGTCCTTTCCGTTGCCGGCGGGTACAACGATCCGCACATGGGCACCCATCTGGGCGGGCTGCGGCGGATTCTCAAGTTCTGCAGCTTCTGTCGAGCCGCCGTGCGGGCAGGCAAGAGCCACATGCCGCCGCACGTGGTCTTCGCTACACACACGCCGCTGACAGTTGGCTGGGCGGGCGTGGTTTTGAGCCGCCATTTTGGCGTGCCCTTCGTATTCGAGGTCCGAGACCTCTGGCCGCAGGCTCTGGTCAATGTGGGAGTCCTTCACAATCCGGCCCTAATATGGCTGCTCAAATGGACGGCTCGCGGCATCTATCGTCGGGCCGATCGCATTATTGCACTATCCCCCGGCATGAAACAGGGGATTGCGCAGGCCGGCATCGACGAAGAGAAGATCACAGTCATTCCCAACGCCAGCGACCTCGACCTGTTCAGGCCGGGTCTCGACGGCGATGCCGCCCGCGAGCGGCTGGGACTGGGCGAGCGGTTCGCTGCGATCTACTTCGGAGCGATGGGTACGGCCAACGGACTGGAATACGTGATCGAAACAGCGAAGATCCTGGCTGAGCGGAAGGAGGAACGCATCGTGATCGTCCTCCATGGCAACGGCGGCAAAAGAAGCAAGCTGGAGGCTATGGCCCGTCGGCATAAGCTCGCCAATGTCGTGTTCAGCGATTTGGTGCCGGACAAGGAGGAGATGGCCCGGATCGTGGCCGGGTGCGACGTGTGCCTGACGATCTATCGCGCCGCGAAGGAGCAGAGCTGGTCCCCCAACAAGATGTTCGACGCGCTGGCGGCGGGCAAACCTGTGCTGATCAACGTCGGCGGCTGGCTCGGGGAGACAATCGAACACAACCAGTGCGGCCTGAGCGTCGATCCCGCTCGGCCCGAGGCACTGGCGGAGGCGTTGGTGAAGCTCTCCAAGGAACCGGATCTGTGCAGACGAATGGGGGCAAATGCCCGCGCCCTGGCCGAACGTGAATTCGACCGCAATCTCCTCGCGGGGCGCTTCGAGGAGGTGCTCGCGGAGGCCACACAGCGATACCTGATCAACGCTCTGTAGCAGGTTTCAGGGCAACCCTGTTTACAAGTCCGCCTTGATCGGGGATCATGTTGCCTTCGGGTCAATGCATTGACGTGAAGACAACTGACAGGCAGGCAGTCTGAAGGAATGACCATGGAAGTACCCTTGTTGGATCTGAAGGCACAGTACAAGACAATCAAGAACGAGGTCCTGGCGGGCATTTCGGAGGTCCTGGATTCGCAGGTCTGCATCGGCGGACCCAAGGTCCAGCAGCTTGAGCAGAGAATCGCCGCCGTGAGCGAGTGTCGATTCGCCGTCGGCGTCTCGAGCGGGACCGACGCGATCCTCAACTGCCTGATGAGCCTGAACATCGGCCCGGGCGACGAGGTCATCACAACGCCCTTCACGTTCTTTGCGACGGTGGGCTGCGTCGCCCGCGTCGGGGCCACGCCGGTCTTCGTCGATATCGATCCCAGGACGTACAACATCGACCCGGCCCAGATCGAGACGGCTGTGACCCGACGCACCAAGGCAATCATGCCGGTCCATCTGTTCGGGCAAATGGCCGATATGGCCCCGATCATGGGGATTGCGAGCCGGTACAACCTCGCGGTCATCGAGGACGCGGCCCAGTCCATCACGAGCACGTACAAGGGACGAAAGGCCGGCAGTATGGGTACGGCCGGTTGTTTCAGCTTCTTCCCGAGCAAGAACCTCGGCGGTATCGGCGACGGCGGCATGGTCGTCACCAACGACGAAGCCCTCTACAAGCGTCTGACGCTCATGCGCAATCACGGCATGGAGCCGAAGTACTATCACAAATTCGTCGGCGCCAACTTCCGACTCGATCCGATCCAGGCCGCAGCCCTGCTGGTCAAGCTGCCGCACCTGGACGCATGGTCCGAGGCCCGCCGGCGCAACGCCGCCTACTACAGCGAACGGTTCGTGGGCACCGCCGTGCAGACCCCTTATGTCAGCCCCGACTGCGTGACGATCTACAACCAGTACTGCATTCGTGTCCCTCGACGCGACGAAGTCGTCGCCCATCTGAAGGCCAACAAGATCGGTTGCGAGATCTACTACCCCGTCCCCGCCCACATGCAGGAATGCTTCTCCTACCTGGGCTACGGTGAAGGGGATTTCCCGCATTCCGAGAAGGCGGCCGGGGAGATCATGGCGCTGCCTGTCTATCCCGAGCTGACGGATGAGATGAAGGACACCGTCGTGGACCATATCCTCACGTTCCTGCGCTGATGGCGAGCGGCCAGGGACCCCAGGAAGAGCCATTGCGTCAGCGAACAGAGCAGGCAGGTCTCACGAACGTCTCTTTCCTACAGCCGGTCGGCAGATCGCAGATGCCCGCTCTGACGCAGTCCGCGGATCTCGGCTACATCGGCCTGCAGAAGCGGGACCTCTTCAAGTACGGCGTGAGTCCGAACAAGCTGTACGAGTATAGGGCCGCCGGACTGCCGATCCTGTTCGCGATCGAGATGGACCGCGATGAAGCAGCCGAGGCCCGGTGCGGTTTCTCCCTGCCGGCGGAGGACCCTGCCGCCCTGGCGGCTCTGCTGCGATAGATCGTCGCGACGCCACGAAGCCGCCTGCGAGAGATGGGCGAACGCGGGCGACGCTGCCTGCAGGAGACGCACACATACGAGATGCCGGCCCGAAAGTATGCCGGCCTGTTCTGAGATGTATCAGGTCTTCAAAAGACTGTTTGACATACTGGTCGCAGGAATCGGGCTGGTGATCCTGTCGCCTCTGCTGCTGGCGGTCGCGATTGCGGTCCGCGCGACGAGCGCCGGCCCTGCAATCTTCCGCCAGGAACGAGCAGGACGGGACGGGAAACCGTTTGCCCTGCTCAAGTTCAGGACAATGTGGCTCGACGCAGACCCCTTCGGCCCAAGTCCGCGGTCCGGCAAGGATCCCCGTCTGACCGGCGTCGGTCGATTCCTGCGGGAGTACTCCCTTGACGAATTGCCCCAGTTGGTTAATATATTATGGGGTGATATGAGTCTCATCGGTCCAAGACCTTTGTATGGCTCGCAGATCACGGAATGGAACAATCGGCAGAGGAAACGGCTCCGTGTCAAGCCGGGATTGACCGGTCTGGCGCAAATCTCCGGCAGGGGAGAACTGACTGTCGAAGAAAAACTGGAATTGGACGTGCGATACGTGGAGCAGGCGGGCTGCACACTGGACGCGCGCATCCTGCTGGCCACGTTCATGCGGGTCGTTGCGCGCCATGGAGTCTACGAAAGACGGTATTCACAGGCCGAGGGCACTCGTGGGCAGTCAGGCTCTGGTCAAAAAGAGAATGTGGCACAATAGGAGATGCTCTTATGACCATCCACACCACCCATCCCAGACCTATGACGACGGTGGACCGGATCGATGGGCTCAGCGAGCAGGAGAAGCTCGCTCTGAGAGAAATCTCCCGGCGATTCGCCTTCCGCAGCAACGACTACTATCTGTCCCTGATCGACTGGGACGACCCAACCGATCCGATCCGCCGGGCCATTGTGCCGAACGCGGGGGAACTGGACGAATGGGGCCGGCTCGATCCCTCCGATGAAAAAGCCTACACCATCATGCCCGGCGTCGAGCACAAGTACAGCTACACGGTCCTGTTGCTGGTCAGCGATGTGTGCGAGGGAATCTGCCGCTACTGCTTTCGCAAGCGGGTCTTCATGGGCTCGCGGGCGGAATGCCTTCGCGACATCCCGGCGGCCATCGAGTACATCGCCAGCCAGCCGCAGGTGACGAACGTGTTGCTGACGGGCGGCGATCCGCTGGCTTTGCCGACGGCGGAACTGGCCGACATCCTGCGCCGCCTCCGCAAGATCGATCATGTGCAGATCGTCCGGATCGGATCGCGGATGCCCGCTTTCAATCCATATCGGATCATCCAGGATCCGGCCCTGCTCGACATGATCGGACAGTACAGCACGAGCCGCAAGAAGCTCTACGTCATGACGCACTTCATCCATCCGCGGGAGTTGACGGACGTGGCCGTGCAAGCGATCTCGCTGCTCCAGAAAGCCGGCGCGATCACAGCGAACCAGGCGCCGCTCGTCCGCGGCGTCAACGACGATCCGCAGGTCCTGGCGGAGCTTCTTCGCCGACTGTCGTTCATCGGGAACGCCCCTTACTACGTCTTCCAGTGCCGTCCCGCGGTGGGCAACCGGATGTACACGGTCCCGATCGAGGAGGGCTATGAAATTGTCGAGCACGCGAAGGCCCACATCTCCGGACTGGCCAAGCGTGCCCGCTACGTCATGTCCCACAGCACCGGCAAGATCGAGGTCCTGGCGGTCGCAGGAGGGCACGTGTACCTGAAGTATCACCGGGCGGCGGACGACAAGGACAATGGGCGAGTCCTCATCTTCAAGAGCGATCCGAGCGCTTGCTGGCTGGACGACTACAATGAGGCGGCCGCGGACTACCCGAGGACCCTGCCGTACCGATCCTTGGGACCCGATTAGAACTCCATGCGATGCCATGCAACAATCTGGGTCGCCGTTGCCCTGGCCTGTTGTCGGGCGGCTCTCGCGCTGGAGCCGAACGAGATCCTCGTGGTCGCCAATACGGATCAGCCGGCCTCGACGCAGCTCGCTCGCTATTACTGCGAGAAACGAGGCATCCCATCGGGCAACGTCATCCCCGTGTCGGTGGGCAAGCCGATTCGAGATTCCATCGGGCGGGCCGACTATGAAAAGCGGATCGCAGGTCCCATCCGCCGGACGTTTCTTACGCGAAAGGACCTCGGGCACATCCGATGCCTCGTGACAACCTATGGCGTGCCGTACAGGGTCGGCCGGCGCGAGCCTCTTCGTGGGTCTGAAACCCAGCTCGAGAAACTCCGCGAGCTGCTCCAGAAAGAGAAGGACGCCATCGCGGAGTTGGAACAAGGCGGTCAGACCTCCTCACCTGCTCATGCAGGACGGGAACTCCGCACAACACAGATCCAGATGGAGATCGACCGCATCAGTGGAAAGGAGACGGAGGCTTCCGTGGACAGCGAGCTGTCCATGGTGCTGTGCAGCACCTATGAACTCTACCGTTGGCAACCGAACCCGCTGCGGAACAAGGGACCCCAGCCTTTCAGGACGCTCATGGTCGGGCGGCTCGACGGTCCGAGCTACGACATCGCCCAAGGGTTGATCGACAAGGCCCTTGAAGCCGAGCAGAAGGGCTTGACCGGCGAGGCTTGTATCGACTCGCGAGGGCTGTTCAAACAGGATCTGTACAGCCACTATGACCAATCGCTCCGCGATCTGGCGATCCTGACGCGCCTTCGGACCACGTTGACGGTCCGCGAGGAGCAGACCGGCAAGCTGTTTGAGTCGGGCAGTTGCCCGCAGACCGCTCTCTATTGCGGCTGGTACAGCGTCTCGAAGTACGTCGATGCGTTCGATTTCGTCGAGGGCGCCGTCGGCTTTCACATCGCCAGTTTCGAAGCCGCCTCCCTGCACGATCCCAACGGCACGCAGTGGTGCCCTGCCATGCTGAAAGACGGGATCACCGCCACGCTCGGACCGGTCAACGAACCCTACCTCCATGCGTTCCCGGAGCCGAAGGCCTTTTTCGAGGCCCTCTTCGACGGCCATTGCCTCGTCGAAGCGTACTACTGCACCTTGCCCTTCAACTCCTGGCAGATGCTCCTGATCGGCGATCCGCTATACACGCCATTCGGCAGAAAGCACGAAACACAGGATTCGAAGCCCGCGACAGATTCAAGGGACTGACACGCCAATTGCCGAAATCCTGGTGCCGGCGAGTCCGTTTGGGCCTCGAGTTTCGATCGTCTGCGCTGCTTCGGGATTCCGAGCTTCGGATTTCGGGTCTTGCTCCATCCTGCTCTCATGCTACAATACAGATCGTGAATAGGTATCGCTCAGAGTATTGGAGGAAACGACGATGAGACGGCGGTTGTTAGCGACAACAGGGTACTTCTCGTTCGTGTGGGGAATGTGGTTTGTGTTGTTCTGTCTGGCTTCGGTTGTCACGGCTGGAACCGGTCCACAGGCGACGAAAGGGCGAACGCGCCGCACGACGCCTGTGCTCATGTCGGTGATTCAGCTCCCGGAACCCGAGACGAGCGGCGACGTCAGCTTCGAGCAGGCGGTCATCGAGCAGCGTAAGGTGCAGATGCCTGGCGACCAGCGTCTCGACCTGGCAAAGATCGGCCAGCTTGCCTGGGCCACCCAGGGGGCGATGGCCCCGTCAGCGACCGCCACGCTGACTCCGGCCCAATCGCAGATCGTTGCCGAGCCGCCCATGCGGGCGTTCTTCATCCTGCCCGAGGGCCTCTTTGCATACGAACCGACGACCCACACGCTCCAGCCCATCGCCGACAAAGACCTCCGGGCGGCAGCAGCGGCGGCGGCATTGAGGCAGGCCGTCGCACCGAGCGGCGGCTGCCAGATCATCGTGGCGGCTTCCACGCGCGATTTCTCCTCTCGCTATGGGACCAGAGGCAGGACCGTCATGGCGCTCCAGGCGGGCAAGATTTCGCAGAACATTCAGCTCCAAGCCGCGGCGCTGGGCCTGTCGTTCGTGAGCGTCGATGCCGTCGAGGGGGCCGACCTGCGGTCCGTCACGCGGATCCCCAGGAACTATGATCCACTCTATGTAGCCATCATTGGATATCCGGCCGGCCAGGCCCCGACTACCGCCGTGCAGCCGACCGTGACGACGCAGTCGGGCCGGAGGGTCCTGCTGGTCGTTGCGCCGACGGGATTTCAGGACGAGGAGTTGTTCGCCACAAAACGCAACCTGGAGCTGGCGGGTGTTCAGACCGCCATCACCAGTGCACGCATGGGACCACTGGCAGGAATGCTCGGCGGCACAGCGCAAGCGGCTATGCTCCTGAACCAGGCAAACGTCAGTGACTTCGACGCGGTGGTCTTCATTGGCGGCACCGGGGCCCTGGACTACCAGAACAACCCCACGGCCCAGAACCTCGCGCGTCAGGCGTCGGTGCGAGGCAAGGTCCTGGCGGCCATCGGGACAGCCCCGAGCATTCTGGCCGCTGCGGGCGTCATGCGCGGCGTCCGATGCACTGCATACCTCAGCGAACGGGAGCGGTTGACCCGCGCCAGCGCCGTTTACACGGGCAACCCCGCGGAGAAAGACGGCAATATCATCACCGCGACCGGTCCTATGGCCGTCAATCTCTTCACACAGGCCATCCTCGAAGGTCTCGGCGAACTGAGATAACGGAGACCAGGACCTGCAACCCGGCTTGCGGTCCCAAATCCCTGGGAGTCCGGGATCTCGACCCGGACTCTGAAGATCAGCCCAGCGGTTGTCGTCGTGAGCACCTGGAGCATCAAGACGACCTGCGACAGGGGGCCGTCTGTCCGCCCATCCTGCCTTTCGCTGGAATCCCCCGAAGAGATGCTGACCAGGGTCCCTCACTACCCAATCCCCGTCACGTAGTCTGCCCGGTCGGGCGCGGTGGTTGAACATTCCCTGTTACCACCGACGTGTCCCATGCCTTATTCAGGCGAATGGCGTTGAAGGAAGGGTATTGGGATGAATACCGTGCTCGTCATCTTGTACTTGGCCGTCTTGGCTACACTGGTCTTCGCGTACGGCCGGGAGTGATCTCCTTCGGATCCTCTGCCAGACTCACAGTATCTTCTCGACCACTACACGCTGCCCGTCGATAAGGTGTGCTATGGCAGCGTCATCAGGACTGATCAGCATCTGTTCACTTGCCCTCGAACCTGCCGGCGAGCCCGCCCTGACGTGAACGGAGTGCAGGCCCCCGTACCACCAGCGGACGTCGTCGGCGTACAGCAGGTCCCCCGGCTCGGCGGCCATCGTGTCGAGCGCCGACTGCGGGACGATCACCGTGTTCGTGCCCGCAAGGCTCGGGTCAAGCTTTGCGGTCAGCCGGGCTTTGCCGCCGGGACGGCGATTGGGCTCGCCTCCTTTGAATTCCCGCATGGCGTCCACCTGGGTCCCGGCGACGAGCCCCCGAATCTCGCCCGGCGCCCTGGGTTTCGTAAACCAGGTGACGACCACGCCGACCACGCCGGCCGCCAGCAGGCCGAACAGGGCCCGCATGAACGTGTAACTCTCGGGACCCATGCCAAAATCCAGCGGTCCGACGAACACATCGGGCCACACGAAGGACAGGCCGACCAGAACACTCCCGCCGGCAATGGTCGCGAAGGCCGCAGTCGGAGTATACCGTTTCCAGAGGATCCCCAGCAGAATCGCCATCACAACCGGCGGCGTCACCGCGGCGGTGAACATGCCGTGGGCAACGTAGATCGAGTCCTCCGCCAGGAATACGGGGACCAGCGCCAAGCCCAGACCTGCGGTGGCCAGACTCGTGATCCTCGCCACCAGCAGGTGATGCCTGTCGCTGGCATTGGGGCGGACGTAGGGTCTCCAAATGTCGTTGACGAAGACGGCACTGACGGCGTTCACCAGGGAGTCCGCGGTGCTCATCAACGCCGCGGTCAAGGCCGCAAGGATGAAGCCGAAGACGCCGGGGGCACAGAGAAACTCGGCGGCTTTCACGAAAGAATCGTTCGCTTTGGTCGTCAGTTCGCCGTTGCTCACCAGGGCCCTGGCGAGCCACCCTCCACAACTGGTGGCGACGGCGGCCAGGGGGGTCAGCACGAGAATCCAACAGACCACCATCCGGCGGGAGTCTCTGACGCTCTTGAGCGAGAGGAACCGCAGGATGAAAGCCTGATTCATCAGCATGAGAGCCCCGGTGTTGGCCAAACCGTCCTGGACGTAGATGCCGACGAAGCTGAAATCGGGCGGCGCATTGAAGTCTGAAAAGGCGTACTTGTGGGTCTGCGGAAGCAGCGACCAGAAATTGCCGAAGCCGCCGAAGTGATAGACGCCGCCGATGAACAGTCCGAGGCCGGCAGCCAGCAGGATGATGCCCTGTGCCAGATCGGTCATAATGACTGCGGTCTGCCCGCCTGAGTAGACGTACAAGGCGACCACGACGGCCGTGACCGTCGCGCCGAGCAGGACGTGCCAGCCCAGCAGCGTATGGAGGGCTGTGCCCAAGGTGAGAAGATTGATGCCGATATAGCCCACCATATAGAACAGAATGACGCAGGTCGCCGCCGCGCGAGTCTTCTTGTCGAAGCGGGCCTCCAGGTACTCGGGAATGGATACGATCTTCCTGTAGTAAATGATGGGGATCCAGACGAGCACCAGGAGGGGCATCCAGAACCAGTCGTTGAAGTACGTCTGCGTGCTGGAAACGCCGTAGGTGAATCCCGCGGCACTGTACTTGATGAAGCTGTAGCTGCCGACGAGCGTCGCAATGCAGGAGAAGGAGATGAGCCACCAGGAGAACCGCTGGCCGCCGAAGAAGAAGTCCCGCGTCGTCGCGGTGTAACGTCCGAACCATAGGCCGAACGCCATGACGCCAACGAAATAGGCCACCAGAACGATGTAGTCGAGGGGCCGTCCGAGGACTTCAGCCATCATAACGTCCCCCCCTCTGCCCAGTGAGGCGACAGGAACGTGAAGACGCACGCAGCCGCCAGCAGGAGCAGGTACCCCGCGACGAAGACCGCCAGGAGCCGTCGGTCTTCGGAGACCTTGAGGTCGAGGTATCCGCCTCGCAGCCCGGCCCAGATGCCGACCAGGCACAACACGGCGCCCACGCCGAATTCGCAGACAATCGGCCACACGCGCAGCATGTTCATTGCGATGCTCTCCTATTCTTCAACTGTTCTCGGAGCCATTCAGGACGATTCGTGGTGATTCCGTCCACGCCCAACGCAACCAGCCTGGCCGCCTCCTCGGGATCATCCACCGTCCAAACGTACAGCTTCAGTCCCGCAGCGCGGACCCCGCGGACGAATTCCTCAGTTACGCCGGCATAGTGCACGTCCACCCCGTCGAGGCCACGGGCCTTGGCGGTTTCCGCGAGGTTGGGATCGTGCGGAATCCACTGCTGCGTGTCCTTGACCTTGTCGGTCCCTTTGAGCCAGTACGTCGGGACGTCGATTATCTTCTTGGACGCCGCAGCGACCTCCAGGTCGAAGCAGATGATCACAATCTGGGACATCTTGCCGCTCTGGGCGAGCATGGGCTTCAGAACGGGCAGGATTTCCTGCTTGCACTTGATCTCGACGTAGAGCTTCCGCCCGGGGGGGACGGTTGCCAGCACCTCCTCCAGGAACGGGATCGGCTCGCCCGCAAACTCGGGGCCTTTGAAGCTCCCCACGTCCAGCTTGCGCAGCTCCTGCGAATCGGTCTCGCTGACTTTCAGGTCGGTCCCCCCGCTGGTGCGTTTTGTCGTGGAGTCGTGAATCACGACGATCCGATTGTCCTTCGACAGGTAGACATCGACCTCGACATCCGCCCGCTTTTCCCAGCCAAGCTTGACGGAGGCCAACGTGTTCTCCGGCGCCAGATACGACGCCCCGCGATGAGCGATGATCTCCACAGAATTCCGACACCCCGACGCGCCGACCATGAACACAAGAACGATCCCCCAGACAGCCGCATGTCTCATTCGATGCACTCCTTCAAGCATAGTGACCCGACTCTGTGACCTCCCGGCCGGTGGTCATCCTATCCGGGTGACCGTCCCGGTTCAAGGTTTCTGTCAGGCGCCCGGAAAGAAGTTGATAAGGTCGGATTGTGTGGCCTATCCGATGGGTCTCTTCAACAAGTGGTGGAAGGGAGGACCGGTTTCATGCGTTTACCGCTTTGCGGGTACCAGCGGAGAGCTTGCAGGATGTAGATGAACGCGATAGACTATCCGCGCCGGCTCGGAGGATAGGGCAACGCTGGCGAGCGACCCGAGCGCCGCAGCCGGTGGTATACGGCGGAGGGGGTTCGGCCTTACGCCGGGCCCCTTCGCTTTCTCCGCTGGTACCCACAATGCGATAAACGCGATCTTCTCGCCATCAACGGAGATCATTGGGAGGACTTGAGACATGGCTGTTCCACTAACGCTTGATAAGTATCTATACGCTGTCGCAAAGGAAACGGCCCGCCTGTCCTGGCCTGGACGGATGCACCCCATTCTTGTGAAGGATGCGAAGAAGGACACGGAGGGATACTTCATCTCACGCCTCTTTCACACCAGACTGTGCAAGGTCTGGACTGGGAACGTCCGCGACTATGATCTATGGTACGAAGCATGTGTAGAACAACTGAAGGATTCGATTGCCAAGAAAGTGACACCCCACAATGCACAGGGCACTCGCTATTGTCCCAAGACCGTGGCAGCCAAATTGATGGATGCCTTCATGTATCAACTGATGAAGTACCAGGAGTGCCGGTATCTGTGGCCGGTTTTGCATCTGGTGCTCGATAACAAGATCTTTGCGTCCCTGCGCGCACATATGACAAACCGTCATGCCCTTCAGGGTGAGCCGATCGGCGAGATTCTTCGGAAGAACCCCTATACCATCACCTTTGGAGAATACCAGACTGTACAGAAACACCTCCGGGAGTTCATACAGGAGTTAAACCGCAGAGTGGGCATGGAGTTCGAACTCAACTCTCCAATCCAGTTGAACATCCTGTGGGCAGCCACCTAGAAGTCTTAAGGGCTGGGTGAATCAGGGCTGGGTCGCATACAAGAGATGCTTCCGGCTTGCCTGGACAAACGCCCTGCATGCAGCAACCCAGGTGGTCTTGAGAGGTTGGAGCGGTTGTCGTGCTGTGATTGCTTCGCGGATCGCTGCGGTGCCGCAGAGACGGTCGAAGTGGGCGACCTTCCATTCGAACTGGTCGAGATACATTCTGTGAATCTCGTTGACGATCAGGACGCTGGACCAGAACGGATCGAGATGGGTCCGGTCCACGAGGGCGATTTCCACGCCATGGCACAGCTTGCCCTGGTGCTTCGAGCTGGCGGGAGTGAATGTGGTCGGGGTGAATCGCAGACCGGGCAGGTTCATTGCGTTCAGCCGGATTGCGAGGGTGCCCGCGTTGATCCAGGGTGCGCCGAACTGGCGGAAGGGCTTGGGCGTGCCCCGGCCCTCGGAAACGTTGGTCCCTTCCAGGAGGCACAGGCCGGGATAGAGAATCGCCGTCTCCAGGTCCGGCATGTTGGGCGATGGCTTGATGAAGCGAAGGCCCGTCTGGTCGTACCACATGTCCCGTTGCCAGCCGATCATGGGGACAACGGTCAGGTCGGCTTTGACGCCCTTGGCCAGCCATCCCTCGCCGTTGATCATCCTCGCCAGCTCGCCGACCGTCAGGCCGTACCGGACCGGGATGGGGTACAGGCCCACGAAGGTGGCGAACGCTGGCTCCAGAATCGGACCTTCGACGTGGACCCCGTTGATCGGATTGGGCCGGTCCAGGACGACGAATCGCTTGCCGCACTCGGCGGCCGCCTCCATCGCCAGGGACATCGTGTAGAGGTACGTGTAGAACCGGGCCCCTACGTCCTGGATATCGAAGACCAGCACGTCCACGTCCGCCAGCATCTGCGGCGTGGGCTTGTTCGTCTTGCCGTACAGGCTGTGGATCGGCAGGCCGGTCGCGGCGTCGGTTTGGGTCTCGACCGTAGCGCCCGCCTCCTCGATCCCTCGGAACCCATGCTCGGGACCGAACAGGGCAGTCACGCGGACTCCGCTCATCGCGCGGAACACATCGACGATGTGCTTGCCGTCGCGGTTGCAGGAGGTATGGTTGGCGATGATGCCGACGCGTTTGCCCGCGAACAGATCCGTATGCCTGCTGATGTTGTCGAGGCCGGTCTGCACCGCGGCCGGACTTCCTGTCGCGAGCCACATTGTTGTCAGGACACAGATCATCTGGGCAGACGTCATAGCACTACTCCAGGGGCTTGCGACCGCGCCTGGTCGGACGGCCTTCCTTTCTTCAGGAAGTACAGGGCAAGACCGCTCGTCAGACCGGCGAAGAAGCCTGCGAAGAGAAGAAGCTCCGAGAGGTCCCCGGCGCCGAGGACAAGGAAGGACAACACCGATGGCCAGTCGAATGAAACGACCTATTCCTGGTTCCCTTGACATCTGTCCATATGGCATTTCCATGATCCCATTGTGACTCGAACACACAAGAAAGACAAGACGCGAGAATCACAGAAGCGCTCCTGGCGCGGTGTCATAATCCATCAGACCTCCGGGCCGACAAGAACCAGTCGTGCCCACGTGAATTACTGTCCATGCCATCGTTATAGTGCCCTGCATGTGTGTTTCTCGCGTAATCCCCAGGCTGTCGCAAAAGGGCGAATTGAGGTTGACCGTGGGCACACGGTTCCGTACAATGGCCCCACTTTTGCGTGTCCGCGGATGGCAGTCGAATATCTGAACCGAAAGATATCTGAAAGGCCCCCGATGCGATTGGTTCTTGTCGACAAGTCTGGCGATCACAGACAGAACTTCCACCCCTTGACCTTGAGCCGGCCGCTGTGGGAACTGCGCTGCGGCATGACCTCGCTCGGCGAGAAGCTCCAGGCGAGGGTCGGAGCGAGCGACGTCGCGTATTTCCTGCCCGAGTACCTGGCCGAGGTCTATCGAATGAAGACCACCCGGCCGGTAAACGATCCCGCCAGTCTGACAGACGCCGATCTGTTGATCGTCGATGCCCGCGTCAAGGCGGACGGCTTCACGGTCCCCACGGGTCGCAGCGAGGTGGGCGTGAACGAGCAGGGAGAAGTCCTCTACGCCCGCGTCACAGCGAGCGATTTGAAGAAGGTCAAGGGTGCCGACATCATGGCGTTTCTGGATGCAGCCAGAGCCGTCCTGCCCAGTGTGCGCTGTGCGGTCGCGACGTGGAACTACACGTGGGACCTCATCCTCGCGAGCCCGCACCAGATCGCGGCGGATTTCGCCGCCGCGGGGCGAAGTGGGATCGAGGGGGCCGTCGAGGAACCCAGTGCCATCCGGGGCAGCAGGAACGACGTGTACATCGCGCGGGGCGCCAAGGTCCATCCGATGGTCGTGATCGACGCGGAGCACGGGCCGATCTATATCGAGGAGGACGTCGAGGTGCAGCCCTTCACGCGGATCGAGGGGCCCTGCTACATCGGCAGGAAGTCCATCCTGCTCGGGACCAAGTGCCGCGAGGGCAACTCGATCGGGCCGTGGTGCCGGCTGGGGGGCGAGGTCGAGGAGTCCATCATCCAGGGCTACTCGAACAAATATCACGATGGGTTCCTCGGACACGCCTACGTCGGGGAATGGGTCAACCTCGGCGCGTTGACCACCAACAGCGACCTCAAGAACGACTACACGACCGTCTCCGTCATGCTCGACGGCAAGCACGCCATCGACACCGGCTCGACGAAGGTGGGCTGCCTGATCGGCGACCACACGAAGACCGCGGTCGGCGCGTTCTTCAACACCGGCGCGTACGTCGGCGCGATGGCCATCATCATGGCGGCGGGCAAGGCGCTGCCCAAGCACATTCCGTCGTTCGCCTGGTTCGTCGAGGGCGTCGTCACGAAGGGCTTCGGGCACAAGATCCTGTACGAGACCGCTGCCACCGCGATGAGCCGGCGCAAATGCCAATGGACCGAGGCGGATCGGGCCATGTGGGAGACCATCTTCCAGATGACCGCCGGCCCTCGGGACGAAGCCGTCAAGAAGGGCCGCAGGGCCATGTTGAAATAACCGGACGTGTATACGAACCAGACAGGATTTGCGATTTGTGGGTCTGCGCTGCGTATCGGCCAATCGTAAATCGTAAATCATAAATCGTAAATCATAGGAGGTGCTTAATGGCGACAGTCGAAGAACGAGTCAAAACGGTCACCGCGAAGGTACTGGGCCTCAACGCTCAGGAGATCCGACCGGAGAACAACTTCACAGAGGACCTCGGCGCCGAGAGCGTTCAGTCTATCGAGCTGGTGGCGATGTTCGAAGAGGAATTCGGCATCGAGATGGACGAGGACGCGGCGCTGTCCGTGACGACCGTCGGCGGGGCCGTTGAGTTCATCACGAACGTCTGCAAAGAGCAAGGCGTGGACGTCGAGTAGAATCCGCTATTTGCGATTCGCTGTATAGGGGCTTTCGCAGAGCGATAGCCAAATCGCAAATCGTAAATAGCAAATCATAAATACTAAAGGATCCGAAATGGCTAAGACCAAACGACATCACAACCTGTCCGAGGTAACCCAGCCAAACCTGCTGGAGGATATCTTCCCGCACGACCTGCCTCCGAGAATCCGCTTCGAAGGACCCGCTGTCGAGTACATCGACGGCAAGCCCGTGCAGTTCGATTTCTCCTCGATCAAAGACCGGGACATCGTCATCACCGACACGACGTTCCGCGACGGTCAGCAGTCGCTGCCGCCCTACACGGTCGATCAGATGGTCCACATCTACGACCTGCTCTCGCGTCTGGGCGGGCCGAACGGCGTCATCCGCCAGACCGAGTTCTTCCTCTACACGAAAAACGACCGCCAGACGCTCGACAAGTGCCGCGAATTGGGGCACAAGTACCCCGAGTGCACCGGCTGGATTCGGGCGGTCAAAGGCGACTTCCGACTCGTGAAGGAGGCGGGTCTCAAGGAGAGCGGCCTGCTCACGAGTTGTTCCGATTATCACATCTTCCACAAGCTCAAGTTTCGCAGCCACAAGGAGTGCATGGACTCCTACTGCGAGGTGGTCCAAGCCGCCTTCGATGCAGGCGTTCGTCCCCGATGCCACCTGGAGGACGTCACGCGGGCGGACATCGACCGCTTCGTCCTGCCGTTCGTGGACCGGCTCATGGAGATGAGCGAGGGCGTGCCGGAGGAGCTTTCCGTGAAGATCCGGCTTTGCGACACGATGGGCTTCGGCGTCAGCTACCCGGGCGCCGAACCGCCGCGGAGCATCCCGAAGCTGATCTACAAACTCAATAGGGGCTGCGGCGTCCCGAGCAGTCGGCTCGAATGGCACGGGCACAACGATTTCCACAAGGTCCACGTCAACGGCGCCACCGCGTGGCTCTACGGCTGCGACGCGTTGAACTCGACCCTCTTCGGCTTCGGCGAACGGACGGGCAACCCGCCACTCGAGGGCGCCGTCATGGAGTACATCGCTCTCAAAGGGGGCCTGTGCGGAATCAACACGCTGGCGATCACGGAGCTGGCCGACTACATGCGGTCCATCGGCCTGCCGATCCCGGCCAACTATCCGTTCGCGGGCCATGCCTTCAACGTCACCCGCGCCGGCATCCACGCCGGGGGTTTGCGTCAAGACGAGCGGATCTACAACATCTTCGACACGGAGAAGCTGCTCGGCAGGCCGCCCCGCGTTGCGATCACCGACAAGAGCGGCGCCGACGGCGTCGTCCACTGGATCAACGAGTTCTTCGGCCTCAAGGACGAAGACCGCATCAACAAGATCAAGGTGCACAAGCTGGCCCGCTGGGTGATCGACCAGTACGAGGTGGAGGGCCGCCTCACGGTGATCAGCGACCAGGAACTGGCCGCCAAGGCGAAGGAGTTCTATCCCGAGTACTGGGCCAAGTACAAGGCCAACGCCAAGGTATGATTGATGAAGGATGATGGATTATTGATGATTTGACCCCG
>JAXDBU010000056.1:0-110344 GCA_034678485.1 Sedimentisphaerales bacterium
CGGGGGTGCCACATGATGCAGCCCCGGATTGTGAGAATGGCGAAGGACAGGGGCATATGCCCTGCGAAGAACCAGAACCTGTAGCCCAGCCGCCCTCGGCTGGGGAATCTGCGGAGTCGCTCCCGGCTGGGGTCCCTCTGGCCAAGCAAGGCAAGGCCGCGTATCGGCGCAACCTCCCCCATCTGCAGGCCGAAGGCAAAATGATCTTCTTGACTTTCTGTACGGCGAATCATTTCGTCTTGCCCGAATCCGTTCGCACACAGGTATTACAACATTGTCTGCACGATCACGGGAGCAAGATTCACGTCCATGGGGCTGTCGTGATGCCCGACCACGTGCACATGGTTTTCACGGCTTTGTGGGACGAGCAAGGCTATCCGTACACACTGGCCGAGATCACCAACGGGATCAAGGGTGCCTCCGCGCACTCGGTCAATCGTCTGCTCAAGCGAAAGGGATCGGTTTGGCAGGAGGAGTCCTTCGACCGCGTACTGCGATCCGACGAAGCGGTGAGAGCCAAAGTCGAGTATACTTGTGCCAACCCGGTCCGAAAGGGCCTGTGCCGGAACGCGGATGAGTACCCGTGGCTGTGGCGCGAGTGGATCGAAGGTGTAGCCCAGCCGCCCCCGGCTGGGGAGTCTTAGGAATCACCCCCGAGGGCGGGGGTGCCACACGGCACAGCCTCGGATTGCGGGCCTGGCAGAGGATAGGGACGCAAGCCCTGCGAGGAACCAGAACCTGTAGCCCAGCCGCCCCCGGCTGGGGAATCTTGAGCGGGGGGATCTTAGGAATCACCCCGCGCTGGGTAGTCTTAAGAATCACCCCCGGGCTGGGGTATCTTAGGAATCACCCCCGAGGGCGGGGGTGCCACACGGCACAGCCAGAGGCTCGCTCTCATCGTATTAGCGGACCTAAAGTCGCCGGACGATCCTACCGATGAAGTTCTCCAAAGGATCATCATCTGTTGTTGTCGCCACTGAAAGGACAGGAACATGAAGGCACAATTGCGTGTGACACGGGAGTGGATCGTCGCGGCATTGCTGATGGCGGTTGTCGCATCTCCATCGCCGGCCGAGGATCAATCGTGGAGCCGCGCCTACAGGAGCGAGCTGTATTGCGTCGTTCAGGTCATGGGCAGTGACAAAGTCACGGCTCTCAGCAGGTCCGGCGAAGTTGACATCGACACGACGACGCTTTATGGCGTCGGGATGGGATTGAATTTCACCGAGCACTTCAATGTCAATACGGAGATCATGCTGGGCTGGATGGACGTCGAGGAGAGATCGTCCTATTGGGGAGGGAACGTCATCGAGCACGACAACGACTCGGTCTACCTGTGGAATGTCAATCTGGACTACAACTTCTCGAAGGGTCGTCTCACCCCGTTTGTCAGTGCCGGTGCCGGGGTGCTCGGGTACAATGGCGACGACCGCCTGCACGAAGTGCATTTCGCAGGCAATGCCGGTGCGGGCATCCGTTGGGATATGACCGACCATTTCGCCGTGCGGGTCATGTACCGATCGACCTGGTGGGAGATCGAGAACGGCGATTCTCCATTCCAGTTCGACGGCGTGACGGCAAGTCTCCTCTACACGTTCAAGTAGCCGATTTCACGTCACCCGCTCGCCGACGAGACTGCGGCGCATGTAGCCGGTGACGCGGACGTCGATGAACTCGTCCAACGGGAGCCGCTCGTGGACCCCGACGACGATTGGGTAGCTGCCGATCTGGCGCAGGAAGGTCATGTGGCCGTTGTGGACCTCGCTGCACAGGTCCTTGAGCACAGTCCCGACGGGAAAGAGCCGCTGGAGCATCGGGATGTCGATCTCCTGTCGGACCTTCTCGATCCAGTCCACGTAATATCGCATGTTCTTGCGGAGGAACCTGCGTCCGACCTGCTGATAGAGCGGCGTGCCTGGGAAAGGCACGACCCGACGGATGTTGATCCTGCGAATGAGCAGGCCCTCGTCGAAAATCCGCTTCAACGCCGCGAAGTTCCTGTCCAGCGTCTTAGGCGTCTCGGCGGCCAGACCGAGCAAGATGTTCACTCCCGGCAGCAGCGCGTGACATCCATTCTCGCCGCGAAAACCTCCGATCCGATTGACCGTTCGGATCGCGTCGAAAGCCATGTCGTACGGGCAATTCAGGTTGTTCGCCTTTGTGACTTCGGGGTCGAACGACTCGATCCCCATCGCGGCGGTGCTTCCCGGCGTGAGGTACTTGACGAACAGCTCCGTTCGCTGCTCGTCGATCATCTGCGGATTGGCGTTGTCGATGTGCAGGACGGTCGGGTGCATCGCCGCCAGGGGGGCGAGCATCGCTTCGAGCTTGTGCGGATCGCCCCCTTCGTAGCTGTAGATGCACGACTGCTTGCCCAGGCGGAAGGCCCTGGCGCCCAAGCTCATCAGAGTCTTGACCTCCTCGATCACCAGTTCGGGCCTGCGCCACAGGACCTTGTTCTTGATTGGCTCGGTGCAGAAAGAGCAGCCCCGCTCGCGGGGGCAGCCCTTTCCCGTCTCGATCTCAACGATCCGGTTCGCCAGGTGCGGCATCTGGCGGATGAACGCGGCGCCGCGGAGCGCCAGGGGCTGCAACTGATCGTAGGTATCGAACGTGAGCGGGCGAAGCTCGCCGAAGTACTCTGCGTCGGCCACCTGGGGTCGGGCCCCGCCGCGAGCCTGCGTGCCCCCGACCAGGACGGGGCCGGTCAGGACTTTGCGGAAAGAGCGCCTGGCTGGAGGTGTAGCCTTGCCTGGTTTGGCCGGAGGCGCCCCAGCCGGGGGCGACTGGGCTACATCACCATGTGGCACCCCCGCCTCCGGGGGTGAATCCCAAGACTCCCCAGCCGAGGGCGACTGGGCTACTACAGAGTCCTCGAACGACCGCAGCAACTTCTCGACCTCGTGCAGCGTCCCCGGCCTGGCGCTGAGGTACTTGCCCGGCGTCTGGACGCCCACGATGATGACCAGTTCGTCGGTGTTCTCCAGGACCTGTCGGATCTCCTCGTAGCTCCGCGTGTGATTGAGCACCTCGAGATGGGTCCGGCCCCTGGGCGGGTCGATCACCACCTCGGGGACGCATTCCACATAGCGGACCAGGCGGAGGTCGTCAATGGTCAGGTACGTCGGCACATCAGGATGTGCCCCCGCGACATAGCGGGGCCAAACGCCGATGAACGGCGGGACACCCAGCCCGGCCGGCTCGTCGGTGTAGCAGTCGAGTATCGTTCTTCTCATTTACTATTGGCCATTTGCGATTTACTATTTGGACATCGTGATTGTAGCCGGTTCGCGGTGGCCTGTAAATCCGTCGAGGAGTTCGTCATGATGTCGAGATCTTCTGTCGCAATGCTTGCCATGGTGCTGCTGTCCCTGTCGATCCGTGTTGCCCCCTGTCCGGCAGGGGGGCAAGTGACCATTGTCGAATCTGCGCGGGCGGAACAGGCCGAGCGCCTGGCTGCGAAGGAGATCCGGCGCTACCTCTATCTGCGGACCGGGCAACTTGTCGAGGTCGTTCCCGGCGGCAATCGGAGCCCCGCCGGTGCGAGCATCGTGATCGGGCGGTGGGATCGACCCGAGGTTGCCGCCGTCGTCAAAGGATCGCCTCAGCTTGCGGAGTCGGTCATGTCCCTGCGACCCCAGCAATACCTGTTGAAGACCCTCTCGCCGAGCGGCGGCAAGACGGTTCTCCTGGTCGCGGGCGGCGATCCGATTGGCACACTCTATGGGGCGTACCGATTCGCCGAGCATTTGGGGATTCGGTTCTACCTGCACGGGGACGTCGTGCCGGACGAGAAGACCGATCTGATGCTGCCCGATCTGGATGAGCGGGGGGAGGCACTGTTCAAGACACGAGGCATCCAGCCGTTCCACGATTTCCCCGAGGGACCCGACTGGTGGAGCACCGACGACTACAAGGCGATCATCGGCCAGCTTCCCAAGCTGCGGATGAACTTCTTCGGCCTGCACACCTATCCGGAAGGCGGGGTCGGGCCCGAGCCCACGGTCTGGATCGGACTGAAGGACGACGTGAATCCCGACGGCGCCGTGCGGTTCAGCTCGCAATCGAGCTATGAGAACACGCTGCGGGCCGCTTGGGGAAACGTCGCCAGGAAGACGAGCGACTTCTCGTTCGGAACGTCCCAGCTCTTCGAGCGGGACGACTATGGCCCGGAGGTAACGGAGGGTGCGACGCCCTGGCCCGACACTCCCGAAGAGCGCAATGCGGTCTTCAACAAGACAGGCACGATGCTTCGCGAGGCATTCGAGTTCGCACATACGCTTGGCGTGCAGACCTGTGTTGGCACGGAAACGCCGCTGATTGTTCCCAAACTGGTCAAGGAGCATATCAGGAGCCTTGGCAAAGACCCGAATGAGCCGGCCGTCGTTCGCGAGCTGTACGAGGGGATGTTCCATCGCATCGCGAAGGCCTATCCGCTCGACTACTACTGGTTCTGGACGCCCGAGGGCTGGACGTGGGGCAATCCCAGGGACGAGGAGGTTGCGGCGACGGTCGCGGATCTCCAGGCGGCCATTGAAGCTGCGAAGAACGTCCAGTCGCCTTTCATCCTCGCGACGTGCGGGTGGGTGCTGGGCCCGCCGAAGGACCGCGCGATGTTCGACAATCTCCTCCCGAAAGAGATGCCGATGAGCTGCATCAATCGCAACGTCGGCTTCGCGCCGGTCGAAGCGGGGTTCGCCCGCGTCGAGGGCCGGCCCGAGTGGGCGATCCCCTGGCTGGAGGACGATCCGGGTCTGACCATCCCGCAGCTTTGGGTGGGCCGGATGCGGCGCGATGCGGCCGATGCCCTCGCCTACGGTTGTTCCGGCCTGCTCGGCATCCACTGGCGAACACGGGTCCTGGGCCCGAATGTCTCGGCCCTCGCGAAGGCCGCCTGGGACCAGAAGCCCTGGAATCCCTATTTCGGTAAGCAGATGCCCATCCCCGACCCGAAGCACACGGAGGGACGCGAGGGGGGCAACGTCGCAGCCTTCCCCGACAACCCGATGGCGGACACCGAGCACGATGCCCTGTACCAAACGGTTGCCTACGGCATGAAGGCCTATCGGCTCAAGGTCCCGAACGGCACGTATGCCGTACGGCTGCAACTGTGCGAACCCCACTACGGCGAAGCGGGCAAACGCGTCTTCGGTGTGACCTTGCAGGGCAGGAAGGTGATCGACAAGCTGGACGTCTTCGCGTCGGTCGGCAAGAACCGGGCACTCGATTACACGTTCCCCGGCGTCTCGATCACCGACGGCATGCTCGAGATCCAGTTCGACAGCATTGTCGAGTACCCCTGTATCGCGGCGTTCGCGGTCGAGGGCGCCGGCGCCACTCGCCGGATCAACTGCGGCGGCCCTGCAGTCGAGGGTTACGAGGCGGACCTGGCCCAATCGGACACAGACCCTCGCCCGCGGGACCTGCCGGCGGGGGACTTCTACCTCGATTGGGCGAAGGCGGAGTTCGGCCCGGCGGTGGCTGAGCCTGCCGCGAGGATCTTCACCACGCTCGACGGCGGGCCCGACCTGGGAATCGGCAGCAAGCGGGGATCGTATCTGCCGAGACCCGCGACCTGGGTGAACGGTCCCGGCGGGATCGCGCCCGACAACAGGCCGTGGAGCGAGGTCGAAAAGGAATACGCGTTCGTGGACGAGCTGGCGGCTCTGCGACCCAAGGTGGCAGGTGCGGGCAATCTGGAACGCTTCGATTACTGGCTCAATACGATGCGATACCTCAAGGCGATGGGGCAGGTCAACTGCACCTGGGCTCGGTTCAACGCCGCCATGGAGGACGCGAAAAAGCAGCAGGGCAAGGACGCACAGAGACAACTGGCTCGCGAGAGAGCCCTCCCCATCCGCAAGGAACTCGTCAGCCAGGTTGGGCGGGTGCACAGGCTCCTGCTGGAGACCATCACGACGACCGGCGGCATGGGGACCGTCGCCAACTGGCAGCAGCATCTGTTGCCCAGCCTGTTGACGCAGCCCGGCAAGGAACTGGCCGGCATCCTGGGCGAGCCGCTGCCTGCGGACGCGGAGCCGTCGGATTCCTATGACGGCCCGGCGCGCCTGATCGTGCCGACCGTGCGGACGAGCCTCGTCGCAGGAGAGGATCTGCGATTGAAGGTGATCCTTGTGGGACGGGCGTCCTCGCCGGTGCTCTGCTGGCGTCCGCTCGACAAGGGCGCGTTCTCGCCGATCCCGCTGGAACATGTCGCCAGGGGCGTCTACGCCGGAAGGATTCCCGCCGACCGAATCGCGGACAACGACTTCGAGTACTACGTGCAGGCCGCCGCCGATGGGAGCAGGATCCGTTTTCCTGCAACCGCCCCCACGATGAACCAGACAGTTGTCGTTCTGCCAGAGGTTAGTAGACCGACCGCAGGCCCTTCTCGCTGATCTTGTCGATGAGGTCCTTGAAGTCCTTCAGGAGCCCGTTCAACTGGGTAGTGCTTTCGAGGAGGCTTTCGTAGAGTCGGCCGTCGTTGATGAGCCGGCCGGCGGTGCCGTCTCCGGTGTTGACCTTCTCCAGGGCCAGGCGGATCTGCGTGACCGCCTTGGTCAGCTCGTCGCTCGTGGTGACCATCGAAGCGACCAGTCTGTCCGCCTTAGCATCGACGCTCGCGAGGGTGGCGGTCCCGGCGCCGGCGAGCGAGCGGAAGTCCTCGATGGCCTTCTGGCTGTCCTGCATGGTCTGGACCGCCTCCTTCAATGCGATCGTCAGGCTGTCGGAGGCGTCCGTGAGGTTGGCCAGCGTCGCCTTGAAGTTGTTCTGGTTGTTCGGATCGCCCACGACGGTGTTCAGATTGTGCAGGAAGGCGCGGATGTCTTGAATGAGGTTGTCGAGCATCTTCTGGCTCTCTTCCGGGAAGAACTCGCTGGTCATGCCGGTGGAGCCCTGCAGTTCCATGCCGTTGCGGAGGAAACAGGAGTTCGGGTCGTTCGGGTCCATCGGGGGGGCAGGCAGCTTGCTGGGATCCAGTTTCAATTCGAGATAGCTGCTTCCCAGACCGCGGGTCATCAGCTTGACGTCCACGTTGGAGGGGATATCCACGTACTTGTTGTTGATGCTCAGGACGCACAGGGTTTGATGGTACCGGGCACTGGTCCTGCGATCCTCTCGCACCTCGGGAGCCATGACGTGGGTGACCCGGCCGATCTGATAGCCGCAGAAGCGGACGGGCGTGTCCTTCTCCACGCCGGGGGCCGTCGGGAACTGCACGTAAACCTGGAAAGACCTCATCTGCGTGATGGCGCTGGGCAGGTCATTGAATTTGAAGATCATCCAGCCCAGTCCGGCCAGTCCGGCGATCACAAAGATACCTACGATTACATCCCGACGCCTTTGGGTGGCCTCGTAGTCACTCACGCAGAATCCTTTCAATGGATCACGGATGATGGATGACGCCTCTTGCCTCTCGATCATCCATCATCCTTCGTCAATCATCAATCAGGCGCGGCCTTCCATGAACAGGTCCCGGATGGCCCGAAGCGGATAGCCGCTTTCGTTCAACTTCTTGATCAGGCGGATCTGGTCGATGGCCTTGTGGTCGAACAGTCGCCGTCCGGTCGGCGTCACCTCCGTAGGTTCCAGCAGGCCGACCATGAGGTAATATTGCAGAGACTGCCGCGAAACGCCAGCTTTTTCCGCTGCTCGCCCAATGGAAACCAGTTCACTACTTGCACTCATGGTTCATGCGGTCCGAACGATTGGTTTGTCCCTTGTCTCGTGACGGCTGGTGAGTGGCCGGTCCGACCAGCGATAGGAAGGACTCCTGCATTCGCTGTGACGTGAGGGCTCGCAGGACCCGGCGGCCGGCGCCGGATTGACCAGAACTCCCCGGCGTCGTCTTTCGCGTTCGCGCGCCCTTGAGCTGTCGCGACAGGGCCGGCGAGATCATCAGCACATAGTCGTACCCCTGGGGGATGCCGTCCTGGCTCCGGCGAAAAGCCTCCCGCAGAATCCGCTTGAGGCGGTTGCGCACGACCGCTTTTCCGGAGGATTTGCCGACCGAGATGCCCACGCGAGGATAGCCGCAGCGGTTGGCGGCGGCGTACAACGTGAGCAGGCTGTTCCCGGTCCGGCGACCCCGATCCAACACAGTCTTGAATTGCTGATTGCTTGTCAATCTGCTCGTCTTTGGAAGAACCATACATCAGGACTCGGCAGGCTGTCGCACACCATGGATAGTATCGGCTTTTTGCCGGTGTGACAACACCCTGACGCTGAGCGAACGACGGACGACCGGGCAGTCCAGCACGCCCGTCAGGGTGTCCTGCCCCTCGCGATCGACCGGCGGCAGACGGCCGAGACCGTATCGTCTCGCCCGCTGGAACGCGTCCGACAGCGACATCCGAGAGGTCTCCCAAGCGATTCTTGGCTGGAATCGGTCGCACTCGCCAGAAGGACACTCCGCATTGGGTTCACGGCTTGATCGATTCCACGATCCGCCGCAAGGCTCGCAGCCGTTCGTTCTCATGGGCGTGCTGGGCGGGGGATAGATCAGCCTCTGCGAGGCTCCTGGCTGTTTGGTCGATCATGGGCTCTATCGTCTCCGCGGTCAGATCGCGCAAGGGCAGGGCGTCGTAAGCAACCACAGTCACCGAGTTCTCCGCGACGAGAGCGAAACCGCCGTCAACGAAGAAATCCGCTTCCGCCGACGGTTCCGGTGCGGTGTGATCCTCCTGCGGCACTGGTGTGACTCGGACGATGCCCAAGCCGAGCTGACTGAGCATGGGCATATGATCGTACAGGACGCCCACCAGGCCATCGTGGGCGGGGAAAACAACCGACGTGGTCCGGCAGTCCAGCAGCTTGCCCTTTGGGCCGATCAACTCACAACGAAACGTCTTGTGCTCAACGTTTACCATGGTGCTGCCGCCTGTCTGCTATGAATCGTCCCGTGTCGGAGAAGACGGCGCACGGCACACGTCGTACGAATTACACGAACCATCCGGTGATCCTGTTCTGAGTCTCTGGCTCCGGCCATTCCCACTTGTTTCGAGTTCCGTATCACTTCTGTGCGAGCGTGTGGGCCTTCTGCGCTGCCTCTTCCACGGAGCCGACGTACATAAACGCCTCTTCCGGCAACTGGTCCCATCGCCCCTCGCAGATCTGCTTGACGCTCTCGACGGTGTCCGCCATGCTGACGTACTTGCCTTCCAGACCGGTGAACTGGTGGGTCACGAAGAACGGCTGCGAGAAGAATCGCTCGATTCTCCTGGCGCGAGCCACTGTGGTCTGGTCCGCCTTGCTCAATTCGTCGATGCCCAGGATTGCGATGATGTCCTGCAGCTCGTTGTATCGCTGGAGATACTCCAGCACGGTCTGGGCGATGTCGTAGTGTTCCCGCCCGACGATGTTCGGATCGAGGATTCGGGAGGTGCTCTCCAGCGGATCGACCGCCGGATAGATGCCTTTCTGCGCGATGGCTCGCTTGAGCACGACGAAGGAGTCCAGATGGGCGAAGGTCGTCGCCGGCGCAGGGTCCGTCAGATCGTCCGCCGGAACGTATACCGCTTGAACCGAGGTGACCGAGCCGCTCTTGGTGGACGCGATGCGTTCCTGGAGCTGGCCCATCTCCGTCGCCAGCGTGGGTTGATAACCGACGGCTGACGGAATTCGACCCAGCAGAGCGGACACCTCCGACCCGGCCTGGGCGAAGCGGAAGATATTGTCGATGAACAGCAAGATGTCGCCGATCCCGCTGTCGCGGAAGTGCTCCGCGATGGTCATCGCCGACAGGGCGACCCGAAGCCTGGATCCCGGCGGCTCATTCATCTGTCCAAACACCAGCGACGTGTGGTCCAGCACGGTGTCATTGGCGCCGGGGATCTTGGTTCTCTGCATTTCAAGCCACAGGTCGTTTCCCTCGCGGGTTCGTTCGCCGACGCCGGCGAAGACGGAGTACCCGCCGTGACGGGTGGCGATTCGTGCGATCAGTTCCTGGATGACGACGGTTTTGCCGACGCCCGCGCCGCCGAACAGGCCGGTCTTGCCGCCTCGCACGAAGGGACACAACAGGTCCACGACCTTGATGCCGGTCTCGAACATCTCGCTTTGCGCCGTCAGATCGACCAGACGAGGTGGTTCGTGGTGGATCGACTTCCTGGTCTTGGCCTCGATGGGACCGCGGTCGTCGACGGGATCGCCGAAGAGGTTCAGGACCCGGCCCAGGGTCTCCGGCCCGACGGCCACTCTGAGCGGACTGCCGGTGTCGATGACCTCGGTGCCCCGGCGCAGGCCGAGCGTACTGCCCAGCGCCACGGCACGGATTCGTCCGCCGCC
The DNA here is from genome assembly GCA_034678485.1 of Sedimentisphaerales bacterium. Taxonomy (GTDB): domain Bacteria; phylum Planctomycetota; class Phycisphaerae; order Sedimentisphaerales; family Anaerobacaceae; genus PLanc-01. The sequence goes on from JAXDBU010000056.1 coordinate 10,288, forward strand.
AAGGTGCTGTTGCACTTCGCCTTGCAGCTTCTTCGGTTGACCGTTGAAGTCGTAGTTGATCTCCAACGCGTTGTACAGGGCCGGCACCTGCTCCGGCGAGAACCTCGCGTCGAAAACGCTGCCGATGACTTGCGTGAGTTTTCCTGTGTTCACTCCAGCGTCCCCATTCCACTGACGATATCAAGCAATTCGGATGTGATTTGCGTCTGGCGAGCGCGGTTGTAGTCCGTGGTGAGCTGTTTGATCATGTCCTCGGCGTTCTCCGTCGCGCTCCTCATGGCCACCATCCTCGCCAGGTGTTCGCTCAGGATGGCGTCGAGGAAACAGCTTTGCATCGAATAGTGCGTCAACATGCGGGCCAGGCTCTCGACAATCGTATTGGCCGAAGGCGACATGTGGAAGTCCTCGAACGTGAGGTTCCACGGCCAGATCACCTGGGCCCGCGTCGTCAGGTCGTCCACCAGCTCCAGCGGCGGCAGGATCGTCAGCGTCTGGGCGTGCTGGCTCGACGCGGAGTAGAATCGCATGTAGACGATGCCCAGGGAGTCGAGAGACCCGGACATGTACTGGTCGATGAACTCGTCGGCGATCGCACGGATTTGCAGGTTGCTGGGCATCTCTTCGAGATCCCTGTACACCTTCGCGGGCGTCAGGCCGTGGAAGGCCAGCATCGTTTCCAACCGGCTTTGCGGCATGTAAATGTCGAGTTGCCGGCCGCGAGTCTTCGCCCGCTGCACGTGGACCTCCAGCAGGCGGAGGATCTCCGAGTTGTACGACCCGCACAGACCCTTTCTCGAACCGATCACCAGAACGGCCATCCGACCGGACGAGTTCTCCTTGAGCAAGGGGTGGTCGATGGGGCGCTCGGGCGTCGCCAGCAGATACGCAATCCGAGCCAGCGCATCGCGGTAGTCTCCCGTCAACGCCCAGCGTCCCGAGTACGACTTGTACCGGGCCGACGAGATCATCTCCAGCGTCCGGGTCATCCGGGCGATGCTGTCTACCGCCTTGCGACGAACGAAAATCTGGCGAATCGATGCCATCTGAATCCAAATTCGAAATTCGAAGTGCGAAATCCGAAACAAATCCGAATGTTCAAAAGCACATCCCCCAAACGGACCTGCCGGCCTGCGAAAGCGTTTCTGTCATTGCGATTTCGTACTTACTTTCCACTGTAGGTACTCTTGAATTCCTTGATGCTCTCGGTGATCTTCTCTGCCAGCTCATCGGAGAGCTTGCCCGTCTGGTCGATTTCGCGAACGAGATCCGGATGTCGTTCGTTCAGCCAGCGCAACATGTCCGCCGCAAAGGCGACGACCGATCCGACTGCGATCTCGTCCAGCAGTCCGGAAGAGCCTGCCAGGATCGTCACTACCTGTTCGCCCACGGACACCGGCGAGAACTGAGGCTGCTTGAGCAACTCGACCATACGATGACCTCGTTCGAGCCGGCGCTGCGAGGCCCGGTCCAGCTCGGTCCCAAGCCGGGCGAAGTCCTGCAATTCGTAATAGGCCGCCAGGTCGATCCGAAGTTTGCCGGCGACCTTCTTCATCGCGGGAACCTGGGCGTCGCCGCCGACGCGACTGACGCTGACGCCCACGTCGATGGCCGGCCGGACCCCTGCATGAAACAGGTCCTTCTGGAGGTAGATCTGGCCGTCGGTGATCGAGATGATGTTGGTCGGGATGTAGGCGGAGATCTGCCCTTCGAGCGTCTCGACGATGGGCAGAGCGGTCAGTGAGCCGGCGCCGAGCTTGTCGGAGAGCTTGACGCTGCGTTCGAGCAATCGACTGTGCAGATAGAAGATGTCGCCTGGATAGGCTTCGCGTCCGGCGGGCCGTCGGAGCAGCAGACTCAGCTGCCGGTAAGCTACCGCATGCTTGCTCAGGTCGTCGTAGATGCACAGCGTGTCGCGATGCTTGTCGTACATGAAATGCTCGGCCACCGCGCAGCCGGCATAGGGGGCAATGTACTGCATCGGGGCGCTGTCGGCCGCGGAGGCGGCGATCACGATCGTGTACTGCATCGCGCCGTGACGACGCAGCGTGTCGATCACCTCTGCAATCGTCGAGTCTTTCTGCCCAATCGCCACGTAAACGCAGATGACGTTCTTGCCCTTCTGATTGATGATCGTGTCCAAGGCGATGGCGGTCTTGCCCGTTTTGCGGTCGCCGATGATGAGCTCTCGCTGCCCTCGTCCGATGGGGATCATCGAGTCGATGCTCTTCAGGCCGGTCTGGAGGGGCTGGCGGACGGGCTGGCGATGGGCGATGCCCGGGGCCTCGGACTCGATCAGACGAGTGGCCGTGGTTCCGATCGCCGGACCGCCGTCGAGCGGCTGGCACAGCGGCGTCACAATTCGCCCAAGCAACTCTTCTCCGACGGGCACCGCCATCAGCCTGTTGGTCGAGCGGACGTCGGAACCCTCTCTCACCTTCGTAAAGTCCCCGTAGATGACGGCGGCAAGCGAGTCCTCTTCGAGGTTGAAGACCTCGCCGATTGCGTCATTCTCAAACAGGAGCGTCTCGCCCGCCTGGGCGTCGTTCAGCCCGTAGACGCGAGCGATGCCGTCGCCCACCTCGACGACCCGGCCGACTTTGGCGACATCGAGCCTCGCCTCGTACTGGCCGATCTGCTGTTTCAGGATGTTCGTGATTTCGCTGACACTGATCTTCATGGGTTTTGTTGCCCTCTCTCGGGGTGAGTGATCCGGCTGACGGTGCGAACGAGCCGGCCGCGGATGGAGTTGTCGAGCACCTTATCGCCGTAACGGAAGATCACACCGCCCAGAATGGAGGGATCGACGCGGACCTCGAGGTCCACCCTGACGTTCATCGCCTCGGCCAGGTCCTGCGACAACTTCGCCCGCTGGTCCTCAGGCAGCTCCTGCGCCACGACCGCCGTCACCGTCCGGTATCCACTGCGGGCGCGACACAACTGGAGGTACTGGTCGACAATCTCCGGCAGGATACGGCCACGGTTGTGCTCGATGGCTACGGCGATCGAATTGAGCGTGAGCCGATGCAGCCTGTCTGAGAACACCCGGGTAATCAAGTCCTGCTTGGTCTGTTCCGCGAAGTAGGGCGAGGCCAGGAACGCCTGGAACGTCGATTCCTCCCTCAGCAGCGAGGACAACGCCTCCGCGTCGGCCTGGACCACGTCCACAGCCTGGGCCTGCTCGGCCAGATCCAGCAGGCTCTGGGCATAGGCCTCGACGAGGAGAGTCGAAGTGCCGCTGCTCATTGGAGGCCCCCGGTCTGCCTGACATGAGCCACGGCCTCTTCGATAAGCCGGTTGTTGTCCTGCTCGGTCATCGTCCGTCCGAGCACCTGGCTGCTCACCTGAAGCACGATGTCGCCGGTCTGTTTCCAGATATCCTCGACGGCCGTCGTGCGAGCGCTCTCGATCTCCTCATGCGTGCGCCGTCGGATGGCCTGAGTCTCCTCGCGGGCCTTTTCCGCCATCTCCTGCTGATATCGCTGAGCCTGCTCCATTGCCTGCTGGACGAGCGACAGACCCTGCTGCTTGTAGTCACCGAGCAGGTGCTCGGCCTTGACTCGGGAGTCCTCGGCCGATTTCAGTTGTTGCTCGATGTGACTCTGCCGGGCGTTGAGCCCGCTGAGCAAGGGCTTCCAGGCGAACGTGCCCAGCACGACCAGCAAGACCACGAACGCCGCGACGGTCCAGATCGTATCGCCGAACGTCCCGCTGAAGAGGCCGGAGCCGCCGGCCTCGCCCTCGGCCGAGTGCTCTGCCCAGGCGACGCCGCACAACGAAGCCGTCACGACAACGGCACAGAATAGTGCTGTCTTGGCCATGGGTATGCGATCCTGATTCTCAGTGCAGCCAGAACACGGCGAGGAAGCAAATCAGCAGCGCGAAGAACGTGACGCCTTCGATGAGAGCCGCTGCGATGATCATGCTCATGAAGATACGGCCTCCCGCTTCCGGCTGACGCGCGATGGATTCGACCGCCTTGCCGCCGATGAAGCCGACGCCGATCCCGGCCCCGATGATGATCAGGCTGGCCGCGATGACGGCGCCGAAGATGGCAAGCGACATGTTGTTGCCCGCTGCCGCGGCCAGAACAGAACACATCATATAGTCCATTGCCAATTCTCCAAAACCATGCTAATGCTCCGAGCCGGTGGCCAATGAGATGTACAAGGCGGACAGGAAGGTGAACACATAGGCCTGGATGAAGGCCACCATCAGCTCCAGAAACGACAGTGCCACGCAGGCGACCACGGAAACCGATGCCACGCCGAGGTTCTTGAAGATGAACACCAGGCCGAGGATCGTCCCGAGGACCATGTGGCCCGCAACGATATTTGCAAAGAGTCGGATTGCCAGGCTGAACGGTCGCACGAACAGGCCCAGCACTTCCAGTGGATAGATCAGCGGCATCAGCCAGCGCGGCGCCGGGGGCGCCAGATGGGCCAGATAGCCGATCAGTCCGTGCTGACGGATTCCCCAGACATGGGTCATGATGAACGAGACGACCGCCAGGGCGCCGGTGATCCAGATGTTCGCGGTGGCAGGGCCCCCGAAGTGGCTCCGCCTTCCTGTCGCGAGGCTGATGATCTTCTCCGTCGGAATCATCGCCACCAGGTTCAGCGTCAGGATGAAGAAGAACGTGGTCCAGAGGAATCCGATGTAGCGGTCCGTGCGCGGGCCGAGCAGAGGTCGGGCCATCTCTTCCCGCAGGAAGACGCAGATGGATTCGACGAGGTTCTGCAGACCGCCGGGGATGAGCTTGGGAGATCGCGCCGCCAGGGGGATGCCCACAAGAAGAATCCCGGTCGCCGCGAGGACCATGGTCGCGTGATTGCTCAGGACCACGTGCAGCGATCCCAAGTGAAACGTGAACAGGGGCACCGCTGTAATCGGCTCAAGCGGATTCAACTCCGCCAGAATCGTCATGTCCACTGCATCCGTAACCACAGTACTCTACACCTATCCATGGCCCCGCAGGTACTTTGTGGATGGTCGCATCGAGCGACCGTTGATCCTGTGTGTGCGTGCGGCTTATGCCGAAGAGCGCAGGCATACTCAGGCAAACACATGCGTGAATCTACCAGTTGCGCGTCGGGCAGGCAAGAGAATAAGCTCGGCTTCGACGGACAATTCCTCTGCGGCGGGCAGACCGACAACGGCGCGCAGGGCGATCTGCGAATCGAACCCAATGTGCAGGCGAACCTGTCCCTATTTGTTGTTGACTGTCGTGCCGGCCCAGGTATCCGTCCGGAACGGCGACGCCGGCAGCCCGGCCTTGTTGAACAGGTTGCAGACCGGATTGTCCGCCCAAGCATACCGCACGGCCACCGGGGCCGCGATCTCCTTGCTGCTGACGACCACGGTATCACCCTGGATGCCGGCGTCCGCCCAGACGAACTTGCGGTCCTCGCCGGCGATGGCGAAGCCCTTGAGCGGCTCACCTCCCTGGGCGACGAGCCCGCCGGCGCAGTGGTCGAAGTGCAAGATGATCTTGCCTTCGTTCGTCTCCATCGACTGATAAAGAGGACCCGAATATGCGACTCGCCGGCCGTAGGTCTTCGCCAGGGCCCACAGGGCCAGACGCTTACCCACATCCTGCTTGTTCTTCGGGTGGATGTCTTTGGCGTCACCGATGTCGATGGTGACGGCCATGCCGGTATAGGGCAGGTCGAGCGTCATCAACTGGGCTTCTCGCAGTTCGGCCCAGGCGCTCTCGCCGGGCGTGTCCTTCACCTCCATGAAATTGGCCAACTGCACGAAGAGGAACGGAAAATCGCCCTGGTCCCAGTCATCCCACCAGCACTTGATCATCGTGGGGAACAGTTCGCGGTACTGATAGGCTCGTCCGGCGTTCGATTCGCCCTGATACCAAATGGCCCCTGCGACGGTGTAGCCCAGCAGGGGAGCAATCATGGCATTGTAGAGGCCCATTGGCGACTGGTAGTGCCCGGGACCCATCGGCGGATTCGGCCTGCCGCCGGGAGCCGGCTTGCCCTCGGTTTTGGCCGTGGCAGCCGCTTGTTCCCACTTGGCGAGGGCTTCCTTGTACTTGACTATCGCTTGCGGATACTCTGCTACCGCCTGCTTGTATCGTGCCAGGATGGGCTCGAAATTGGGATTCTCCTCCAGTCTCGCCTGGCTCGTCCAGGACTCGGCGGGGGTGCCGCCCCAGGAGGTGTGAATCAAACCGATCGGCTGCTTGAGTTCCTCATGCAGATGTCGTCCGAAGAAGTAGCCGACGGCCGTGAAGTCGCCCACGGTCTCGGGGCTGCACTCGACCCATTTGCCGGAGCAGTCATCCTGCGGCGTCTCCGCGACGCGTCGCTCAACGGTGAACAGTCGGATCTTGGGGTATGTGGCGCCCGCGATTTCCTGTTCGCTGTGGGCCGACCGTCCGACCGGCCACTGCATATTCGACTGTCCGGAACAGACCCAGACCTGTCCGGCCAGGATGTTCTGGATCGTGACGGTGTTCTTGCCCTTGAGTGTGATCTGATAGGGGCCCCCGACGTTCGGAGCGATCATGTGGAAGTCCCATTTGCCCTGGGGATCGGCCTGGACGCCCCATGTGAAACTGCGCCAACTGATGCCGACCTCAATCTGTTCGTTGGGGTCAGCCCATCCCCACAGACGCACCTGACCTCCCGCCTGGACGACCATGTTGTCGCCGATGATCGCGGGCAAACGGACATCTGCCTGGGAGTTCGCAGCCGCCATGGCTGTGATTGCGCACACAGCCACTCTTGCGAGACGGCAGAAAGCAGTCTTATCATTGTGCATCTGTTCTCTCCTTTAAGTACGGGCCATTGCCGTGCCACGCGCCGCCGGAAGGTAACTCAGTGCCCCCGACTTCAATGAATCGCATAGTATCACTATTATACCACTCCGTGACAGGCCAGTAAAGGCCCAACGGATCCTGCCCGAGCGGAAACTGGTCTGTCTTTCGCGGGACATTATGGGACGAATCGAGCTGTGCAACGGCTGATCCCCCTGAACGGCCTGACCTTGGTCTGCTTGGAGACCACCCTGGTTGAGTCGATAGCGGTTGACGCGGAACGGATCAAAGCTGTAGACTGCCAACGTGCCCGGAATGGCCGCAGCCGCAGCGGTGGAATGTGGACGTCACATCACGCAGTGTGGCGGCAACCGCGAGGCGAATGGGACGGGAGTGAAAGGGGAGAACAGCCGTGCGGAAGGATTATCCCAAGACCAACGCGATCCGCTGCCTGCTCGAGCACGAGATCGAGTTCGAGCCCCTCTTCTATAAGTACGAGGAGCATGGCGGCACCCGCGTCTCCTCCAGGGAATTGGGTGTTGATGAGCACACGGTCGTCAAGACCTTGGTCATGGAGACCGACACGGGCGACCCCTTGATGGTGCTCATGCACGGCGACAACGAGGTCTCGACCAAACAACTGGCTCGGATTCTCAATGTCAAATCGGTCTGCCCGTGCGATCCGAAGGTGGCAAATCGTCACAGCGGCTACCTGGTTGGTGGGACCAGTCCCTTTGGCACGAAGCGGCGGATGCCGGTCTACTGCGAAGCGAGCATCCTGGACCTGGACAAGATCCACATCAACGGCGGCGCCCGCGGTTTCTTGGTCCGTATCGATCCCCGCGATCTACGGAAGGCTCTGGACGTGACGCCGGTTCAAGTGGCGATCTCCGGTTGATGCCGGTGGCGTCGTCAGTTGTCAGCCAGTCTGAGATACCTTAGTGAGCCACTTCTCTTTGATCGCGTCCAGGGATTGCCCATAGATCTCGGCGAGACGTCGGGCATTCTCCTTTCGGATGGTCTCCTGATCCGAGTTCCTCAGAGTCCCGTATGCCTGGAGGAACTTATCCTTGCCATGGACGTCGATCAGGAACTGGACGAACGAGCCCGCTTCGGGATAGGCCACGAACGGGCGGCTCCTGGCCGAACCGATCTCCGTGTAGCCCAGCAGTTCCGACAGGGGGATCCAGTCGCCTTTGGCCTTCAAGTCCCTGACACGCTGGTGGAGCGTCGTCTTGCCTCCGCCGAGATTCTCAAGTGCCGGCGCGCCGAGCGTCTCGGACATATAGGTGGCGAAGCCCTCGTTGAACAGGGCCGGCGGATTGCCCAACGGTCCCATCAGGATGTGCGTCGTCTCATGGTAGGGGTCCAGCCGTTCCTTTTCGTTATAGACCTCGACGATCGTGGTGCCATAGGCCCAGCCGGCCCCTTGGTGGCCGGTGGCACGTTGTTTGGTGTCGCCATCCTCGAAGAGGACCAAGCGGATGCGGACGTCGGAGTCCTTGCCGAGGAATCGGCAGATCTCGTCGAATCCCCTGTCCTTGTCTTGGGCGATCTGGTCGATCTGACGGGCGGCGGTCGAGTCCTTCAGGTAGTAGATGTCGAAATGGGCGGCGCTTCGCTTCTCCATCTTGGGAAGTACGGAGTCTTCCCATCTGGTCTTACGCGCCTGATTGTCGGCGTCGCCGTCGATCCAGTCCACTTTCCAGAGGCCGTCTTCCTGTACGAGATCGATTGTCCATTTCTGCTGCTCGTACGCCGCGGTCACGACCAGGGCATTGTCCCGGACCGCAACCAGTCCCGGCTTGAGTCCCAGGAACGCCTTGCGGAATCCAGTGGAACCATCAGCGTCCTCGCTTTGTTCCATACGGCTCTTGAAGATCGCGAATTTGCGGAAGTACCCCGCATCCCTGTAGTCTCTCGTAAAGAGATTCCATGCGTCTTCGTACTGTTTCTGTCTGGCGCATGTCTGGATCGCGTCGAGGGCATCGACGGCGGCCTCAACTTGGTCGTCGGACGCCGCCGGCAGTGGCGAGCGAGGAGTCTCGCGTTGCGGCAGGTCGCGACCGAAGTACTTGTGCCTGTCGAGCCATTGGGCCCATGGCTCGCTGGCGAACCACTTCTCCGCGTCGAAACCAGCGGCCGGACCTGGATTATAGGAGGACAGTTCAACGTGGGCGCTGCCCGCGATTGCTCCGCGAAATGCGAAGGCACAGCGGGTCCATTGGGTCTGACCCGCCTGGATGGTGTCGAAGAACGTGGTGCCCCAGCCGCCTACGTCCGGCGAGCGGGCCTGGACGGATACGGCGAAGACCTGATCCTGCTCTGTGAGGTTCTGGACCTGGATACGGACCGCGTTCTTGCCTTTCTGGATCGGGTCGAATTGAGTGTCCAGCACCTTCAGAATGGCGGGCGGTTTCGAGGCGCCCGACGCGTCCCGAGAGACCTGTTGCCCCTCATAGGAGACTTCATGCTGGTCGAACGTCGCACCGGTGTACCTGTGCTGTTCAAACCAGTCGTCGATGTTCAATGCATCCGCCGACGTGGGATTGCAGAACCGCAGGCGAATCAGGGACGCGCTTTCGAGCGGGCCGAGGATCTCGAACTCGAATTGCATCGATTCGGTCTGGCCGGGTTTCAAGGGTTTGGTGAACTGACGTTGCCAGTTCCGAACGCTGGATTCCGTTCGGATGTCGAGCCCGAAGATCTGGTCGGCCTGGGAGGTGTTCTGAACCCGAAGATGAACTGTGTTTCGGCCGGACTGGATCGGATCGATCTTGATGTCGGAGACCTTCAGATTACCGGTCGCGGCGTTGTTGCCCACCTGCGGCGTCGCGGGCTCTCTGTCCTGCTTCTGGATATCGAGGATCCTGGGCGTATAGCCTGCGATCCAGTCGATCTTCCAGAGATCGTCCTCGCGAACGAAATCGATGGTCCACGTCTGTTGGTCGAGAGTAGCTGTGAGTGCGAATACGCCGTCCGTTCTGACGACCTCTCGCGGCGTAAGCTTGAGAAAGTCCCCTCGCTCCCACGTGAAGGCCGAGTGCAGGGGATGCGTTGGCTCCATCGCCCTGCGGAACCATTCGAAACGCGTCTGGTACTCCGCGTTCTGGAAATCCTCGGTGAATCGCTGCCAGGCTGGTTCGTATTGACCTTGTCGGATGAGTCCCTGGATCTCCGTGAACGCCTGTGTTGCAGCCTGCGCATCGTCGGCAGAAGCGGGCTTGTGCGTGATCGCGTCCGGCTTGGCTTTGGGCAACTGACCGCTCGTGAACTGGCGTTTCTCGAAGTAGTGTTTGGAGTCGTAGTTCTCCCGTGTATCGGGATTGTGGAAGCTCAGATTCACGTAGGTCCGGTCGGTGACCGGACCCTGGATCTTGAAGACCAAGCGGACCGGCTTGTTCTCCTGGGGGCCGATGGTCTCGAAGAACCCGGCTCCCCATCCGACGCCATCCACGCCGTAGTCCGGCGAACGCGTGTAGATGTGGGTCGCGAAGAGCTGCTTCCTGTCGGAGGTGTTCTTGACGGTAATGTGCACCACGTTCTTGCCTTGATGGGTGGGCTCGAATCGGACATCCTGGATTTGCAGGCAGCTCTCGGGCAGCTTGACGCCGTACTTGTCCAGTCGATCTCCTCCGACGGCGACGAATTCCACGTGCCCATCGGCGAATACGATGTTCGTTCCCTCGCCCGTTCGCAGCAGTGTCAGATCGCAGGCCAGTGGCATTTGGCCCAGATCGGCAGAGGGTCTCTTCTTGCCGGCCGCGAGATACTCTGCGTGTTGCGATGTGAAACTCACAACATCGTCGAGCGAATCCCTGGCGATGTACTCGCTCAGCAGGGACATGAGTCCATCGGGGTACGCGCCGTCATGAGCGTCAGCGTATCTGCCGAGCCCCTCACCGATTTGATGCAGCCTCAAAGCGGAGATCCTGCGGTTCTCCTGCGTCGAATCAGTCTGGGTTTTGGCTTGGCTGTCCGTTGTGTTCGCGGCAGCCTTCTCGGAAGGGCGGTTCGTCAGCGCCAGCGTGGTCGGGACGACGCAAAGGGCCAACAGCGAAATGACAGCGGCCGCCAGCACGCTGGGTCGTCCATGGAAGCTCTTTCCGGGCTGCAGCATGGTCCTGATCCTTTCCTCGATGTTCTTCACCGGCCCGGCCACCGCCAGCGACGGCACCTGGCGAAGAGAACTGTGTTCGTTCAGCAGCGTCTCGACGATAGCCCGGCTGTACTCCCTGGGTCGGGCGCCGAGCCGGGCAATCGCCATCTCATCACACGACTTCTCCCGCTCGGCGCGGATTTGCCGATTGGCCCACCAGACGAGCGGGTGAAACCAGAAGAGTGCTTGTGAGACGACCTGCAGCAGGTTGACCGCGGCGTCGCAGCGGAGGACGTGGCTGAGCTCATGGGCCAGAACGTCCTTCTGATGTCCGCGTCGATCCGCGGAGGTGAAGGACGCCGGCAGGTAGATGTCGCCGCGGAATAGGCCCCAGACGAACGGCTGACCGATGCCTTCGACGAGCCAGATGTTCGGTATCCGCTGCCCGCCGGCTGGTGGCAACAGTCCGCACAATTCACTGCGAACCCCTTCGGGAGGAACCCGACGTTCGCGAAGGAGCCACCGCGTCATTCGTCCCGCCTTCCAGGCAACGGCCGCGACAAACAGCACGGCACCTGCCAGCCAGGCGATTGCCATGGCCTCACGAAGGGTGATGTCCGCGGCCAAGCCTGATTTGGCCCCCGTCTGATCGGGGGCGATGTCCCACGGCAGGGCGAGGTCCGCCGGTGGAGCCTCCGCGACGGCCGTCACGCCAGTCTCCGCATACGCGCGATCGGGCGGGTAGATCGGCACAGCCTCGGGCGATCGCGGCAGGATGGGCAGCGCGATCCCCAGGACCGGCGGCACGAGGCACTTCGCGGGCACCAGCAGCCAAAGGAAGTACCGCACATGGGCACTGTGGTTTCTCAGTAGGTAGGTAACCACCCCGATCCCGGCGGCCAACACTACCACCTGCCAGCTCTGGCTCCACAGATGATCGGCAATCTGACTCAGCGTCGCGTTCATGGATGTTCCCTCCATCGGGGGTATCCGCTATTCGTTCTCCACGAGTTTCTTGAGTCGTTCGAGATCGTCGGCATCGATGCGCCCGTGCTCGGCCAGGTGCTGCACGAGCGGGATGGCGTCGCCGCCGAAGAGTCGTTCAAGGAAGTCGTTGACGGACCGCTTGATGACGTGGTCCTGTGCGACCGCAGGGTAGAAGATGTGGGCTTTGCCCTCGACCCGGTGCTTCAGGTAGCCTTTCTTCTCCAATCGTCGCAGCAGGGTCTGGACGGTCGCATAGGCGATCTTCCGCTGTGCAGGCAGCTTGTCGCAGATCTGTTGGACCGCGGCGTCCTTCAGTTGCCACACGAGTCGCAGGATTTCCGTTTCGCACGGGCTCAGGGGCGGCAATGGCTCTCTGGTCATGGGTATTCTCCTTGTACATGTGTACAACTATTATGACGTACAAATGTACAAGATGTTGCTGAAAAAAAGAAGAAAAAGAGGGGCAGGGGGGCAGGGCGCAAAAACAAGACCCTCCGTCGAGCCGGAGGGTCGTCGATCTTCACTGTGAAATTGGAGTAGAACGAGAGGGCCGGTTTACTTCTGTGTTGCCTTTTCGGACTTATCGGCCTTCTCCGGATGCTCGTTGTTGCCGCCGGTCTCGGCCTGCCCGTCCGCCTGCTGGGCCTTCTCGCGTTGGATCGCGTCGTAGATCTCGCGCCGGTGGACGGGGATGTGCTTCGGGGCCGTAATCCCCAAACGCACCTTGTCGCCTCGTACATCGACGATGGTGATCTCGACCTCGTCACCAATCATGATGGACTCGTCTTTCTGTCTGCTCAAGACCAACATCGCCAACTCCTTTTATCGGCTGGTTTCACAATGCTCCTCCACGAGAGGAAGGACTCACTTGTTCATGTAGCCGATTCTTCCACATTCCCTATGTGCGGCTGCCCTGTTCTTATCCTGACCGTGCAACAAGTCGCCGTGACAGCCCGGATGTCCTTGGCCCCGCATCTGTGCCCTTGAGGGTTTCAAGACATCCTTATTTCGACTGATTTGGGGAGGGAGACCAGCCAATTCCAGTTTTCTTCGTTTCGCGGGATCTCGCTATGGGACGTTGCGTGCGCAAGTCCCTTAAAAAGCACACTTTAGGAGAAAGAGGGAGGGCGAAAAAACCGCCAAAAGCGGGCGGAAATCACCCCGTTTCATGTGTTCGCCAGTAGTCATATCGGACCGCCATCCAGTATCCGAGCACGGAACCGAGTGCTCCGAGGACGACGAGCTGGATCGGCAGAATCGCGAAAACGCTGTGGGGGAAGAAGGTCGCGGGACAGGTCTCCGCATATCGCTGGATCATCTCGGTTCGGTAGTACACGAGCTGCGCGAGAGCGATCACGAGCAACGAGGCCATCGCGGGCCACACGTAGCTCAAGTCGAGGAACTTCTTGACGACGAACGCCGCAACCGCAAAGGCTCCGAGCACGGCAAAGAGGATCTGGCCAACGACCGGCTGAGCCGCCATGTCACGCGGCATCACCAGGTTCTGGCCCAGAATGCCCACGAAGAACAGCGAAATCAACACCGACACCGCCAGTGCGATCAACACGTTGACATAGGCATCCGGCCGGCGGCCTTTCGAAGAATCGTCGTCCGACAGCGGCTTTGAGGCGGGAAGCAATCTCTGGGCGAGCAGGACCCCGCCAAACCCGACAGCGACGATCAGCAACCAGTAGAGTGGTTCGACGCGAAGGGAGTGTACCAGCGAGATACGTTCGGCGATCTGGCTGTGCGTCTGCGTCAGGGCCTGCATGGAACCGGAACGGCCGGCCCAGACGGTCAGGCCGAAGGGCACGCCGAGAATGCCGATCTCGCGACCGTGCGGCCAGGCGATGAAGTACCCCACGAAGCCGACTGCAGACGCCAGAACCAGCAGCAACAGGGTGCCGGACAGGCTGATGCCCGACGCGCGGACAGGCATCAACGGGTCCGCCGGCGACGCCAGCGGCCAAGCGAGAATCCCGATGACGACGATGCCCAGAGTCGCCACCGCGGCGATCCTGAGCTTGTTGATCCAAGTCAATTCCATACGTACAGCTCCGAAAGTGGCTTTAGACTACCGCCCACAGAGAGTCCTGTCAACGCCATCACCGCTATCGACGTGGACACACGTCCGCTCACGTGCGGTTTGTTGTTGACGGCACTCGGTCCGTTCTTCACGATGGGCGCTCTGAGTGCCTGTGGGACGGTTTGTCCTGCAGGTCTATCGGCACGAATCGTGGGTGGGTCGACGATCTGGTGGGTAGGATATGGCAAATGTGCTTGTCGTTGTCGGCAGTCCCCGCAAGGGGGGGAATACGGAGATCCTGCTGGCTCGGATTGCCGAGGGGGCGACGTCCGCAGGGGCCTCGGTGGAGACGATCCGTCTGGGCGATCTGCAAATCCGTGAGTGCGACGGCTGTCACGCCTGCTGGCGGGGTCGGCCGTGCAGCAAGGACGACGACATGCGGGACCTCTATGCCAGGATCGGCGCCTGTGACGTCGTCGTCTTCGGGACGCCCGTGTACTGGTACGGACCGACGGCCCTGATGAAGGCCTTCATCGACCGCTTCGTGTATTTCAACAGCCCTGCGAATCGGCCCCTGGTGCGGGGCAAGCGGGCGGCGGTGGCCGTTGTCTTGGAGGAGACGCACGAGGAAACCTGGCGGCCGGTCGTCGAGTTCTTCCAGAAGAGCCTGGCATATCTCGAAATGGACTTGGCCGAGACGATCGTCGTTCCGGGCGTCGGAGACAAGGGGGCGATCCGCCGTGAGACGCAGCGGCTGGAGGAGGCGTATCGTCTGGGCGTCCGACTGGTGACAGAGCCATAGCGTTTGCAGGCGTGACCACGGCGCCGATCGACGCTCAGAAAGCATGGACAGGACGGCAATGTGTCCGGTATCCTGTATCCGGCCGAAAACCATGCGCTTGACCCGTGAGGAGCGTCAGATGGACAGGCACGAAGCGTTCACGCTGATTGAACTGCTGGTTGTCATCGCGATCATCGCCGTTCTCATGGCAATCCTGATGCCGGCGCTGCAACGGGCACGGGAACAGGGCCAACGGGAGGCGTGCCTCAACAACACGAAGCAGTTGGCTCTTGCGTGGATACTGTACGCCGACGAGCATCTGGGGCAAGATGGGGTACACGCCGTAGGTTGACACTTCCGACTCTCGCATTGTCGCGCGCCATCAGGGCTTGTTGTTGCGTTCGCCTGGATTCCCGCCAGGGCAATTGACATGCGCCAAGACTTTCGGGATAATCCCGCACTTTGTCTTCAGTCTGCAACCGGACCTGGTCGGAGTGTGATCTCTCGCCCATGTATGCATTGGCTGCTATTTGTGTTTCTCTGCTGGTTCTCGTGGTCCTTCTGCGATTCCGCGTGCGGATCGGACAGGCGATGACGATCTCCGCGGTGCTGCTGGCGGCACTGCTGTGCGTCACGCCGGGACAGATGGGGGCCTGGCTGGCGACGGAATGGCGGGACCGGCCCTTCACGGAGACGACGCCGTACTTGTTCGTCTCGCTGACCCTGCTTCTGCTGCTGGTGAACGTGATGGGCGAGGCGATGGGGCAGATCGGCCTTTCGGCCCGTCTTGTGCCCGCGATGCATGGGTTGTTCCGCAGTCGGCGGGTGGCCCTGGCGGCGATCCCGCTGATCATGGGTCTTCTGCCTACGCCGGGAGGGATCATGCTCTCGGCCCCGATGGTCCGCGAAGCGGGCGATAGAATCGGCGTCGAACGCAGTCGCGTAGCCGCGATCAATTTCTTCTTCCGCCATCAGTGGGAGCCGGTCTGGCCGCTGTTTCCCGCGACGCCGCTGATCGTGAACATGCTGGGGGTCGCGCCGGCGACTCTCGTGCTCTATCATGCGGCCCTGGCCGGCGCGGGGTTGGTGGGCGGCGTCGTGTTCCTCCTGCTGACGGGCATGCCGCCGCGACGGGCCGGGCACATGGAAGCCCGGGCGGGCCTCGGTTCCCATCTGAAGGACCTGGCGCTGGTCTTCTGGCCGATCCTGCTCACCGCGGCGCTGTACGTGAAATGGCACGTACCGCCCGCCATTGGAATACTGGTGGCGATCCTGGGCCTGTTGCTGCTGCACCGGGTAAGCCCGCGTCGCTGGCCGGCGATCTTCAAGGCCGCCCGCGAGCCGGACATCGTCCTGCTGCTGTTCGGCGCCCTGTGGTTCAAGCTGAATCTCGAAGCGGGCGGCGCGGTGGGCGACGTGGTCGCCTTCTTTGAGCAGATGCACATGCCGCCCTTGCTGGTCGTATTCGTGCTGCCGTTTCTGGTGAGCTTCAGCACGGGCGTGACCACGCCGACCGTGGCGATCACGTATCCGTTCCTGATGTCGTTCATCCGAACGGGAGATCACGTGGAGCTTGGGGTCGAGACACTGGCTTTCGCGGGCGTCGTGTTCGGACTGGCCATCAGCCCGATTCATCTGTGCCTGGCGCTGTCGGCCAGCTACTTCAATACCTCGTTGATGCGGATCATCCTCAGAGTGCTGCCGGCGGCGCTGTGCGCGGTCGCAGCCGGTCTTGCCGTTGCGATGTTGAGTTCGTGATGTCCCCACTTCCATCCGGGGGACTGCTCCGTTGCCCCCAGCGTGCAGACTGATTCCGCGACGAACCGTCATCCTCAGCGAATCTGGATCGAGCCGACGTTCGTGGCCACATCCAGCGTGCTGATGCCGTCCGAGGAGGCGGTCAGTTCACGGGTCAGCGTGAACTTGGCCTTGAAGGTCTCCCCGCCGATACGACATCCGGCGCAGACCACCGCAGCCAAACCGGCAACGATGCACGCTTTGACCCGCCTGTTCATTCTCATGTCGAATCTCCACTCGTGAGCAACTCAGCCTGGCGGAAGCTCAATTCGCGAGCACCCATGTTCCAGTCGTTCCGCGAAGCTCCCTATTGCACGGATTCCACGATCGCGCCGAGAAGATCCGATGCTGATCCGTGTCTGCGCAATCGGCGAGGCCAGGGTCTGTACACAACGCGCAGCCCGATCCAATTACTTGCGGATCGTGATCTTCCGTGCGGCGCTCACCTTGCCGTACAGCTTCTGTGTATCGTAGGTCACCGTCACGGTCAGCTCTTCTTCGTCGCCGGCGAGGGTCAGATCGTCCGGTACACGCCACGTGTACCCGCAGGTGCCCGCTCAGCCAAAGGGCATGACGCCCTGGGCGACCACTTCGCCGTCGGCTCGGGTGATGACCACCTGAGGATCGAGTGATTTCGGTCGCTTGATCTTCTGGCCGTCCGGGAGCCCGTCCTCGACCTCGACTTCGACCGATGTGTCATCGAGCCCGCGGATCATGATGTCCAGCTTCGGGTCGACCAGGACCGCTGCGAACTGGATCTCCATCCCGCGAGAGAAGGCGGTTTGATCCTTGGAGGGCTGGTCGAACACGACCACAGGCGTGTTCGAGAAATCCAGCACGTACGGCTTATCCCGGCGGACCTGCATGCCATAGACCGGCTCCCGGCCACGGGCGCGGCCCTGGGCGTCGGTGTGGTAGTTGTTGGAGATCTCGATGGCCAGGTTGTCGTAGGTGACCGTCATCAGGTATGCGGTGTAGTCGCCGACGGGAATCTGACATTCGAGCACCTCGCCGGTCCAGTGCTCCTTGATGGTCCCGATCGGCGCGGCGACGGAGCCCTTCGCGTGTACGGAGCCGTTGAATGCGATCTTTTCCAGTTCGCGACCCCCTTTTCCGACGCGGATCGTGCCGAGCGGTCCGCGATAGGGTCTGGCCGCGATCTTGGCTCCGTCCTCGATGAGCACGAACTCGTAGAACTTGTCGTCGAGCTTGTGATAGGAGTGCAGGGACCACGAGCCCCACCAATAGGGACCAAACCGCTTCTGCACGTCGAAGAGGAAGAACTCGCGTTCCAACCTCTCTCCGAGGACAACTCGGAAGAGACGATT
The DNA here is from genome assembly GCA_034678485.1 of Sedimentisphaerales bacterium. GTDB lineage: Bacteria > Planctomycetota > Phycisphaerae > Sedimentisphaerales > Anaerobacaceae > PLanc-01. The sequence goes on from JAXDBU010000056.1 coordinate 28,078, forward strand.
GGCGAGCGTGAGTTGACCTTGTTTGACGTGGGTCTTGTTCTCCCGCTGGAGCCTGCGGACGAAGGACGGCACCTGGTCTTGGGTGAAACCGAGATCCGAAATGGCCGTCGTTGTCAGGGTGCAGGTCGTGACGTTGGGATCGGCGAGGAACTCCTTGACCTTGGCCGCCTGATCTTGCGGCGTCGCCGCGGCTGCGAGGGCGTGATTGGACAGCACGCCTCCAGACGCCAGGACGACGAACCAGAAGACTCCAATGGCTGTGCGACGAGATTTGTCTTGCGTTCTCATAGTGCGATGCCTCCGACTGAATTCGCTCGCCATTATACCGGCCCGTCCTGCCCATGGCAATGGGTGTTCCCCTGGATTCCCGGTTACATCCAACGGACGGTCTTTTTGTTTTGACCGGGCACGCAGGATTGGGGTATGGTTTGAACCGCCGCGATATGTGCCGGCTCGATTCGATGAGAACGTTTGGAGGTTCCCATGCCCGATCTGATCTTGACCGAAGGGTATCGACCCGTCCTGGGACTGCGCGAGACCGAACGCGCGATCAAGTTCATCAAGGACTGCTTTCAGGACCGCCTGGCGACTGCGCTGAATCTTCAGCGGGTTTCTGCGCCGCTGTTTCTGCGCAAGGGCTCCGGGATCAACGACGACCTCAACGGCGTCGAGGCCAAGGCCGCCTTTCACATCAAGGACGACGACTATGCGGAAGCCGAGTGCCTGTTCTCCCTGGCGAAGTGGAAGCGGATGGTCCTGGCCGACTACGGCTTCGCGCCCGGCGAAGGGCTCTATACCGACATGAATGCGATCCGCCCCGACGAGGAGTGCCTCGACAACCTGCACTCCGTCTACGTTGACCAGTGGGACTGGGAGCGCATCCTCTGCGAGCAGGAGCGGAACCTGGACTTCCTCAAGAAGATCGTGCGGACGATCTACGGCGTGCTCCGCGAGACCGAGAAGACCATGGCCGGGCGATATCCGCAGATCACGCCCATACTGCCCGAAGAGATCTCCTTCGTGCACGCGGAGGAACTGCTCGCACGCTGGCCCGAAGTCGGGCCTCGCGAACGGGAGAACCGGATCACCAAAGAACGCGGCGCGGTCTTCGTGGTCGGCATCGGCGGCCCGCTTGCCGACGGCACGATCCACGACGGAAGGGCCCCGGACTACGACGACTGGATCACGCCCACCGTCAATGGCTGCAAAGGCCTCAACGGAGACATCCTCCTGTGGTACCCGCTGCTGAACCGGGCGTTCGAGATCAGCTCCATGGGGATTCGTGTGAACGCGGATTCCCTGCGAAAGCAGTTGGAGATCCGCGGCGCCCAGGATCGTCTGCGCTTCGACTGGCACCGACGTCTGCTCGCGGGCGAACTGCCCTTGAGTATCGGCGGCGGGATCGGCCAGTCCCGCCTGTGCATGTTCTTCCTTCGCAAGCTGCACGTCGGTGAGGTGCACGCCAGCGTGTGGCCGCAACAGATGATTGAACGCTGCAAGGCCGCCGGGGTCACCCTGCTGTAGTCGGCACAGGTCCGAGCGACGCAAGCAAGGCACAAAAGAACAAGGGGATGACATTCGGTCATCCCCTTGACGTACACTTGAATCCTGCTGAGGGCTGCTATTTGCCGGTTTCGACCACGACGGGCGAAGCCGTGCTTGTCTCACCGCTCACCTTGACTTCGGCCAATGGCTGCCTGATCTGTTCGATCGTGGTCTTGAGCGTTTCCGTCTGGCTCAGTGTCGCCTTCTGCATCTGACTCATCTGCTCCTGGAGCTGGCTCTGCATCAGGCGAAGTTGCGAGATCGCATCGATCATGGCCTTTACATCGTCGGCGATCTTGGCCTCGAATTGCCCGTGCTGCGGGTTATTCGCACCCTGCAAGCCCGTCTGCACGGCGCCCTGGAGCTTGCCGATCTGCTGGTCGAGTGACGCGATGCTCTCGGCCATTGCCTGCATTCGCGCTTGCGTTGCATCGAGTCGCTCGATCCAGCCCTGGCGATCCTGGGCCATCGCCTCCAGCTTGGCGATCACTTGCGTACGACCGGTCTGTGCGGCCTGCTCCGACTCGGCCTGCGACGCAGTCAGTACGACAACGTCGTGAGCTGTCTGCCCTGTTGTTGCAGTCACGGCGTCAAGGCCACTCTGCATCTTCTGCTGCCCCTCAACGAGCTGCGTCATCTGGCCGGTGGTCGATTCGCTGAAGCTGTGAATTGCCTTCTGAAGGCTGTCTTGACGCCCGGCGACGGCAGTCACATCCGATGCGGTCTGTCCGGTCGTGGCTGCGATGCCATCAACTCCAGTCTGCATCTTCTGCTGATTCTCGGCAAGCTGTGCCATCTGTCCGGTGGTCGATTCGCTGTAGCTCTGGATCGCCTTCTGAAGGCTGTCTTGACGCCCGGCGACGGCAGTCACATCCGATGCGGTCTGTCCGGTCGTGGCTGCGATGCCATCAACGCCAGTCTGAATCTTCTGCTGGTTCTCAGCGAGTTGTGCCATCTGTCCGTTGGTCGATTCACCGTGGCTCTGGATCGCCTGCTGGAGGGCAGCCTGTCGCCCGGCGACCGCGGTCACATCCGAAGCGGTCTGTCCGGTCGTGGTTGCGATGGCATCGACGCCAGTCTGAATCTTCTGCTGGTTCTCAGCGAGTTGTGCCATCTGTCCGTTGGTCGATTCGCTGTAGCTCTGGATTGCCTTCTGGAGGCTGTCCTGACGCCCGGCGACCGCGGTCACATCGGTTGCCGTCTGTCCAGCGGTGGTTGTGAGGGTGTCCAAGCCGCTTTGCATCTGCTGTTGATTCGTGGCGACGTGGTCCGTCCTTTCGCTGAGATCGGCCAGGCCGGTGCGGATGCTCTGGGCCATTGCGACCTGGTCATTCTCTATGGCGAGGACATCAATGGCGGTCTGCCCGGCGGTTGCCGTCAGGATGTCGAGCTGAGCGGCGAGTGTCTTCTGACTCTCGTCCAGTGCGGCGGCCTGCCCAAGGATTGCTTCGTTGCCGGTCCGGATACTCCGTTGGAGATCTGCGTGCCCGTTGCTGAGGGCCAGAATGTCCATCGTCGCCTGGCCGGTCATTGACATCAGGATGTCCTGGCCGTCCCCGAGCGACTTCTGGCTGTCCTCGATCCTTGCCATGCGATTGTTGACCATGTCGCTGTGCTGGGAGAACGAGCTCTCAAGGGTGTCCTGGGCGACGGAGACGCCGGTCAGATCTGCATAGGCGCGGTCGATCACCTTGGTGGTTCTGTCGATCTGAGTCGCTAATGCCCGTTGGCCGTCCTCGATGGCGGCCGTGCGAGAGACAAGCGCCTCGTTGGACGCCTTGATGCCTGCCTGGAAAGACGTCTGTTGTCCGGCCATGCCGCGGACGTCGTCGGCGGTTTGGTCGGCTCGATCGTGGAGGCCGCTCATACCGGTCTGCATCGCCTGCTGGAAAGTGGCCTGTCCGTTGTTCATCGTAAGCACCGCCAGCGCCGTCTGGCCCGATGTTGCAGTCAGTGCATGGACCTCGTTGCTCAGCGAACGCTGTCCGTCGGACAAGCCGGCCATCGCTGTGATGATGGCGTCATGATTCGCCTTCGTCGCTTCGCGAGCGGCCGTCTGTCCGGCTCGCAGTGCGGAAGTCGCGGCCGCGGAATCTGTTGCGGCCTGGTCCGCTTTCCCATTCAACGCGTTGATCCCCGCTTGCAGGCTCTGCTGTGATTCGACCAACGACACCAGCCGGTTGACCGTCTGCTCGTGATTGCCGTTCAGCGATTCCTGCATCGCAGTCTGTGCGGCTGCCATCGTGGAGATCGTCGAAGCCATCTGGTTCGCCGTGGCGAACAGACGGTCGATGCCTGCCTGATGATTTTGCTGATGAAGTTCCAGAATGTTGAGTTTATCCGCAACGGCCTGTGTGCGATGCTGCAGATCGTCCCGCACCGTGAGCAGATCGTTCGTGAATCGCTCTTGTCCCGCGGCCAGAGTCGTCAGACACTCGGCGACCTGCCGGTGGTTGTCCTGGACCTGAGCCGCGAAGGCGTCCTGCTTGCCGGCTGCCGACGCGATGTCCTGGGCCAATCCTGCGTCCATCTGTTGCAGGCGGGTGATGCCGGCCTGGATGCTCTCCTGATTGCTCACGACGGCGCCCATCCGGCCGTTCAACTCCCGTTGATTGGCCTGCACTTTTTCGTGGAGTGCGTTGTGCTGCCGCGACAGGGCGGTGAGGTCCGAGGCCGTTTGAGCGGCTACCTCCCCAACCTGCGCCACGCGACCATGCAACGACTGCTGGCCTTCCTGGAGTTGAGTCGCCTTGGCCTCAATCGCCTGGTTGCCCGCGACGACGGTCTGCTGAAGCTTGCGTTGGTCCTCCCGGACGGTCTGGACCTGCGTCGCGATTTCCTGGCCGTCGCCATCGAGGTCCTGGATGCCGGCCTCGAGCTTGCCTTGGCCGGTGTGGATTTGCGACGAGAGGGTGGCAAGCTCGCGTGCATTGGCCGCCACCATGGCTTGCAGTTTGACCTGGTTTTCTTCCATCCTGGTGAGTTGCTTGCCGCAGCCGCCGACGACGAGCAGCAGGGCGACTGCTACAAGGAGATAAGCGCCGTGTGTGGCCAGACGTTTGATCTCGACTCCCTTCGATCCTCGCATGATGACTCCTTTCCTTAGTTATGTATGCCTGCGGGCGTCCATCTTCCCCACGGTATCCCATCCTGTTCTCCCGTGGTGTGGCAACCAACCTATCCTTTCCAGATACCCGCGTTGCCAGTACTGGGAAGAGACTACCAGCCATATCTTTCTTCGGCAACCATAATTTCAAACCTTTACTCTTTATGGGACGGGTACGGAACGTGGGCAGAATACAGGAGATACGGCAATACTGATACATGGGATTTCGTGCTTCTGGTCTCTCTGGAGGGTCTCGCCGGTTGATTCGTTCTCTGCGCGAGACTCGGATGGCGATGTGGTTATCGGGCTTGTGGCGGGATTCCGGCGAGGTGAGTGAGACTACTTCGGACGCGCTTGACGACAGGAGCCTCGGCCGTTGCGGCAAGATCGACTTGAGCGGGGCGTGCTTCTCTGTTAGATTAGCGTTTTGCTCCACGGCCCATCGGCGGTGCGGCAGAACGCATCGCCGGCGTCTCGGCGAGGGGTCGGGGACAATCGTGGCTGACGGGCTCCCCCGGGCGTGAAGCATCGCGTCGGCGGACCCGTGATAATGGCAAAGGATCGACGATGGACGTACTGCTGATCGGCAGCGGGGGACGTGAGCACGCAATTGCGTGGAAACTCAAGCAATCCAAGCAACTCGGCAAGCTCTATATCGCCCCCGGCAACGCCGGAACGGCTCTGTGCGGCGAGAACGTCGAGATCCGCGACAGCGACATCCCCGCTTTGGTCGGTTTCGCGAGGGAAAAACGCGTGGGCCTGGTGGTCGTCGGTCCCGAAGAGCCTCTGGCCAAAGGGATCGTCGATGTGATGGAGGCCTCGGGTATCAAGGCGTTCGGCCCGAGCGGCGCCGCCGCCCAGCTCGAAGCGGACAAGGCTTTTTCCAAGCAACTGATGCGATCCGGTTCGATTTCCACCGCGGAGGGGCGGGTCTTCGACCGCTTCAGCGACGCGAAGGCCTACATCGCCAGCCGGGACGAGCCCGTGGTGATCAAGGCCGCCGGGTTGGCGAAAGGCAAGGGTGTGATCGTCTGCGATGATCCGGCTGAGGGGATTCTGGCTGCCGAAAAGATGATGGTAGGTCGGATCTTCGGCGATGCCGGCGAACGGATCGTCGTGGAAGACAAGCTGCTCGGGGAAGAGACATCGATCCTGGCGTTCGTGGACGGGCACAACATCTACGTGATGGAGTCCTCGCAGGACCACAAGGCGATCGGCGACGGCGACACCGGCCCGAACACCGGCGGCATGGGCGCCTACAGCCCGGCGCCCATTGTCACAGACGCGATGATGGACCGCATCACGCGGGAGATCCTCGTGCCCGCCGTGGACGCGATGAATCGCAACGGCACGCCGTACAAGGGCGTTCTCTATGCAGGTCTGATGATCACCAGCGGGGGCCCTCGCGTGCTTGAATTCAACGTCCGCTTCGGCGATCCGGAGACTCAGCCAATCCTCATGCGGCTCCAGAGCGATCTGCTCGAAGTCTGTTTGGCGGTTCGCGAGACGAAACTGGAGGACGTCACACTCCGATGGGATCCTCGCCCGGCGGTCTGCGTCGTGATGGCCTCCGGCGGCTATCCCGATGAGTACCAGAAAGGCATAGTCATCACGGGTTTGAAGGAGGCCGCCGAACTGGATGACGTGGTCGTTTTCCACGCGGGCACGAAGCTGTCCGACAGGGGCGTGGTCACCAGTGGCGGCCGGGTGCTCGGCGTGACCGCGATCGGCGCAACGGTCGCCGCAGCCAAGGCGCGGGCCTATGAAGCGGTCGACCGCATCCACTTCGAAGGCGCCTATTGCCGTCGGGATATTGCCGACAAGGCGATCCGGCGCAAGCCGTGACAATCGTTCGTCGTAAGGGCTGCCCATGGCACGTTCCACCCCCGCGCACATTCCGGACGAGCCGAACAGCAAGCCGCGATGGCGCCGCGTTCTGCTGCGCGTGCTGATTGCTGCGGCGGTTCTCGGCGTGCTGGCCGTGGCTGCGCTGATCTGGCTCCGACAGTCCTTGCCGGGCCTTGTCGCAACGCAGGTCGGCCGGCTGACGAACACGCGGGTGGAAGCGGGCACATTTGGATTTCGACTCGATGGGTCCATTTCCATCGATGGTCTTGTGATCCGTCCCCTGTACGAAGAACCGAATTGCGACAACACCATCCTGCGGGCCAAGCACGTATCTGTTCGCGTCAGCCGGCGTCATCTTGCCCTGCTCGTTCCGCGTGTGACGGAGCTTTGCCTTGAGGACTTCACACTCGACGCGCAATTGAATCTGGACACCGGTCAATGGAACGTGGAGGGTCTGCGGTTCAATCGATCCGGTCGGCGCAAGAGCGCCCTTGTCCTTCCGACGATTGAGTTCCGGCGTGGGAAGCTTCGATGCTGCAAGGTCTCCGGCGGCAACGCAGAGGTGGTTATGTCCGTGCCCGTCGAGGGGCATTTCGGTGACGATCCGGTCCATCAGGGCTATGGGTTCGAGGTCAAGACCTCCAAGCTCTCCGGCGGCTACGGCGAGAGCCATCTCAGCGGGTACTGGCGTCCTGGAGAACTCGTGCTGGCCGGTGGATTGTCCTCAACGGACATCCCTTCGCTCGAGTGGGCCTGGGCGGTGGACGTGCTGGCCGCGGAGCTCTCGTACGAGAAGAATGGGGATTACGCCATAGAGCTTCATGCGAAGGATATACACGGCAAACAGGTGCCGGAGGTCGCGGCGTTTCAGTTCATGGCGCCCACCGGCCCGGGCGGGGGCAGCGTGTTGGCGAGCTTCCAGGCGTTTCTCGAGCGATATCGGCCCACGGGCACGGTCGGGTCGATCTCTCTGGACGCCCACGGGAATCTCAAGGAACTGAAGGACAGCGAAGTTCACGGCACGCTGGTGTGCAAGGACATCGCCGTCTGCGACTCGAGGTTTCCCTACCCAATCGATCATCTGACCGGCGAGATCGACTTCACGCGATCGCAAATGGTGCTCAAGCAGCTTGCGGGCAAGCATGGCGACGTGGATGTGCGAATCGATGGTTGGTCCAAAGGCCGCGGGGTCCAGCGGCAGTACCGTTACAACATCACGACGCCCAACATGATCCTCGATGAGACCCTCTATGGAGCCCTGCGACCGGGTCAGAAGCGGATGTGGGATGCATTTCGGCCGAGCGGCACCGTTGCGGCGGACTACTCGCTGGTCCGCACCTCGCCCACCGACAAACGGATGTACGTCTCCATCGATCTGAAAGGAGTGAACGCGACGTTTCGTGAATTTCCCTACCCTCTCACGGACCTGACGGGGAAGCTGTATATCGACCGCGAGAGCACGACCGCGCTTCGCCTGGTCTCCGAGTCGGGAGAACGTCGCATCGTGCTGAACGGCAAAGTGACCGGGCAGGGCACGGGAAAACCGATCTACTACGCCACCATCGACGCCAACAGCGTCCCGCTGGACGCTGTGCTGGAACAGGCATTGCCTGCGTCCTACCGAGAGTCCTACCGGCGGATGGAACCCGACGGGACGGTGGACCTGCGAGGGCGCGTCTTCACCACGGGCGACGCCAACGGAGTCGGCCGCATCGGTTACACCGCCGACGTGACGTGCCGCAGCAAATCCCTTCGGTTGGAGTACGTGCCCATCGTGCTTTCAGACGTTGCCGCCGAGATGGCAGTGTCTCCCGATTCGCTGAGCATCAAGCGGCTTAACGGGCGTTATGGGCAGAGCCCGGTGGTCCTGAGCGGCGACATCCGGCTGGACCCCGAGAGCAGGTCGAGACAGTACGACGTGAAGGTCACGGCGCAGGACGTCCCGATCGATGGGGCCACAATCGACTTGTTGTCGAAGTCGCTGGCGGACCAGCTCGCGGCATTCCATCCTCAAGGGAATGTGAACGTCACGCTCGATTTGAAGACCCTCGACGGCAATGAACCGATGCCATATTCCGCCCACGTGGACTGCCTGGGGGTGAAGATCGATCACGAATGGTTCCCCTATCCGTTGCAGGACGTGCGCGGGATGATTTCGCTGGCGGGCGATCGCCTGACGTTGACGAACCTGACGGCCTCGCCGGCTGACCCTTGTCAGTTGCAGCCGTCGGCCGGTCTGTTCATCGATGGGGCCATCAACTTGGAGAAGGGGGGATTCGCCGGAGGTTCTTTCACCCTCCGGACGCGAGATATGAACTTCACAAAGTCCCTGGGTAATGCCCTGCCCAAGGGGCTTGCCGGCCTGTATCGGGGCCTGTCGCTCGGTGGGCCGTTCGATCTGGATGCGACGAAGCTGACTGTTTCCAGAGCCGGGCCGGATGAGATGCTCGTGGCATTTGAGACCAAGACGACCTTCAAAGACAGTGCCCTGCGAATTGGCGGCTTGGATGCCGGTCTTTCCGGCGTGATGGAGGTCGACGGCCAGTACAACACGAAACGGGGCCTCGCGGCCGGGCTGGTGCGACTGGCTGGCGAGCGGTTCGTGGTCAAAGGCCGGACGATCTCCAATCTGACTGCCGAGGCTGTCTACGATCCGAATGGGCGGACATGGTCCGCCGAAGGCTTCCTCGGCGACTGCTATCGCGGCAGAGTTCTCGGCAATCTGCACGTGAATGTCGCAGACATGGGGAATGCCGAGTACCTGTTGGAGGCTGCGTTCTGCCAGGTTGATGCGCAGCAGTTCTTCCAGGCGGAGCAATCCGCGTCGGTTGTGGAGGAGCCCTACCGCGGTGGCGTCCTGGATGCCTGGATGAGCGTTCAAGGACACAGCGGCGATGCCACCTCGCGGCGAGGAGTCTGCCAGGCTGCCGTTGCCAACATGCGAGTCGGCAGAGTCCCGCTTCTCGTGAATCTGCTGTCGGTGCTGAGGCTCAGCGAGCCCACGAATTACATCTTCGAACGCATGTTGATCGATTCGTATATCAAACAGGACACCCTGCTGATCCGTAAGCTCGACATGTCCGGGCGGAACGTCGCTTTCACGGGCTCGGGCACGATGTCTCTGCCCACCGGGCAGTTGACTCTGATGCTGACGGCCCGAGGCCAACGGGTATCCGCCGCAGAGCCCTCGGTGTTCCAGTCTCTCACCGAGAGTCTCAGCGGCGCCGTCGTTCGCATGGAGGTGACCGGCAACGCCGCCAATCCGCACATCGAGACCAAGACGTTGCCTGTGATTGAAGAGTCTCTCCGCATTCTCGGCGCACCCGAGTAGGCCGACGGACTTTTTCTGGGCCACAAAGGGCACAGAGGATACCGAGAACTCAATGAGAATCAATCAGCACCCCCTCCCATCTCCTCTCTGGGATCTCTGTGTTCTCTGTGGCAAGAGATCAGGGGACCCGTTTCCTGAACGCGACGGCGTGGATCGCCCGGCTCTCCTTGACGTATTTGCGTTCGTAGTTGGTGCCGGTCCGCTCTCCTTCACAGGCGCCGGCCGGCCGCTCGAATTCGATCTCCTCGAGCAGGGCCGAGCAGGCCCTCGTCACGTCGCAGATCTGTTCGAAGTACTCCCCATGATCGGTGGCAATGCGAATCTGGCCGCCCGGCCTGAGACATCGAAGGATGATTTCGAGATGGGACGCTTGGAGCAGGCGTCTCTTGTGATGGCGTTTCTTGGGCCAGGGGTCGGGGAAGTAGATGTGGAAGCAATCCACCGATGCGTCGGGTACGAAGTCTCTGAGGAAGGCCGGGGCGTCGGCCCGGACGATCCGGACGTTCGATAGTCCCCGCCGACCGATCCGATCGACGGCGTAGCGATAGTACTTGCTCGCCCATTCGATCCCGAGGAAGTCCACGTCGGGTTGTGCCGCCGCCTGGTGCACGAGGAACGTCCCCTTGCCCGAGCCGATCTCGATGTGCAGGCGGGCGCAACGTCCGAAAACCTGGGCAAAGTCGATCTTGTCGTGCAGACCTTCCCAGTTTATCCCAACATTCGTGTAGTCTTTCAGGCCTTTTCTCACCTTAGGATGCACCAGCTACGACCTGTCATTTGCGATTCGTGGCGCGCCAGGGCCGCCATCATAAGACACCCATCGCAAATCGCAAATCATTTCCCCAGACCGTTACTAAAGTGCCTCGGTATGGCACACGATGAGTGAGGATGTGAAGGGCTCCCGACCGCGGTGCACGGCGGTCGGAGACCCGAACTCTTCTTGGGGGATCGGCGTATTCCTCCTGGTGGGATCGCCGGACCCGGAAAGGATGTCGTTCGGATGATGCTGCAAATGGTCAGGGCCAAGCGCAGGCAGGTCCTCGTCGATATCAACACGCAACGGGACTTCTTCCTCGCTGACGGCGCCGTGTGTATCCGCAACCACCGACGGGTCTTGGCACACGTCCGACGGCTGATGGCCTGGGCTCGCAAGAAGGGGATTCCGGTCATCAGCACCTGTGAGGTCTATCCCGAGGCCAACGGCCACAACGGCGACGTGCGGTACTGCATCGACGGCACTGCAGGACAGCAGAAGGTCCCCTACACCCTGTTGACAAGCCGGATCAGCTTCGCCGCCGATGGAAATACCGATCTGCCCCGCGATATCCTCCGACGCTACCAGCAGGTCGTCTTCCACAAGCGATGCGTCGATCCCTTCGACGAGCCTCGAATCGACCGCGTGCTCAGTGAGGTCTGTGCGGCCGAGTTCATTCTCATCGGAGCGGCCGCCGAGGGTGCGGTCAAAGCGGCCGCCCTGGGACTGCTTCAGCGGGACAAGAAGGTGAGCATCGTGATCGATGCGGTCGGCTATCACGACAATCGCGAGGCGAAGATGGCCTTCCGCAAGATGGAGGCCAAGGGCGCCAAGTTGGTTGAGACGCGACGGTTGGCCGGGATCTCCCACCTTCGCCTGGTCGGGGCATGCCATTGCGAAAGCTGCCGGCGGATGATGCAAAAAGTCGGCGTCGGCGCCCCGGACGAAGACGAGGACTGACCCCCCGACGACGGCCGGAACCCGCCGGACGTTCATCTCACAGACGTGCTCCGTTCCCATGTCCTGCCTGTCTCATCCCCGCGCCGGTTCAAGGGGATTCTCCCGACGTTGACACCCTTGGCGGGGCGGACTATAGTGCCTTCCCTGTGACGCACGATGGGCAACGCGTGCATTCCCCGTTCGTCCAAATGGAAGGAGCCGAAATGGTGCACTCCCGTCAACTCATCCGCACGCAGCAGACCGGCTGCTGTGTTCTTCTTCCCGGCTGTCGCATCACATTGCTTCTGTTCCTTGCGGCAGTGACGATGGCGACATGCGACGGCCTCGGCGCATCCGGCGGGTCCCCGGCTGCAACGGGGTCGTTCACGGTAGACGCCAACTACCCTGGCGGCAATATCTTCGTCGAGCGAATCGAGCGGGATGTGGTCCACGTGCGTCCCGATCTGCGGGATACGCAGGGCTGGTGGTTCCACTGGTCCTTCCGCGTCCGTGGGGCGCAGGGACGCGCGTTGACGTTCGTGTTCTCGAGCACGAATCCCATCGGCGTCCGCGGTCCGGCGGTGAGCACCGACGGCGGGCGGAATTGGTCGTGGCTCGGGACCGAGGCAGTGAAGGATGGATCATTCGCCTATGCCTTTGGGTCCGAGGCGCGAGACGTACGATTCTGCTTCGCGATCCCCTATCAGGAGCAGAACCTCCACGAATTCCTCGCCGGGCACAAGGACGACCCGAGCATCGCGGTGCGGGAACTGTGCAAGACGAAGCACGGACGGACCGTCGAACGTCTCCACGTCGGCCGGCTCGACGGCCAAGCCCGGTACCGGGTGCTTCTGACCGCCCGGCACCATGCCTGCGAGGCGATGGCGAACTACGTGATGGAAGGCGTTCTGGAGGCTGTCCTTGCCGACAGCGACGCGGGATCCTGGTTCCGCCGGAACGTGGAGGTTCTCGCGATTCCCTTCATGGACAAAGACGGCGTCGAGGAGGGCGACCAAGGCAAGAACCGCATCCCGAGAGACCACAACCGCGACTACATCGGCCAGAGCGTCCATGCCTCGGTGGCGGCCCTGCGGACGTTCGTTCCGAATTGGGCGAACGGCCGGTTGGTGGTCGCCTTCGACTTGCACTGCCCGCACATTCGCGGCCCGCACAACGAGGTCATCTACATCGTGGGCAGCGAGGACGAGCGGATGTGGCGGCAGCAGCGGGAGTTCGGGGAGATTCTGGAGACCGTTCAAACCGGTCCACTTGTGTACCGGGCTTCCGACAATCTGCCGTTTGGGAAGGCCTGGAACACCGGCGCCAACACCGGTCGCAACCTGAGCTTCGGCAACTGGGCGGGCGACATGGAGGGCATCCGGGTGGCGGCCTCGTTCGAGTTCCCCTATGCCAATGCCGGCGGCCAGCCGGTGACGGTCGAAGGCGCCAGGGCGTTTGGGCGGAGCCTCGCCAAGGCCCTGCGCAGCTACCTGGAGCAGGGCGACCGTCTCGATGCGACGCCGCCCAAACCGCAGCCCATCCAGGTCGATGGGGTCTTCCCAAGTCTGACCGTGATGGCCAAGGGTCTGGGCAGCAACTCCGAGGCCGGGATCGGAGCACTGATCCCCTGGGCCCAGAAGCTCTGGGCAGTGGGCTACGTCGCCCACATCAATGGGCAAGGCCTGGGTCTGTACGAGATCGACGAGGACATGACCATGCGGCGGCATCCCGCGTCCGTCACAGGCACCTTCGCCAACCGCATGCCGCACTGGCCGAGCGGGCAGGCGTTCATCGGGCCTTACGCCATCGACGCCGACGGCAACGTGCGGACCATCGAGGCTCTCCGGAGCGTTCGTCTGGCGGCGACCTGCGAGCACCTGTCCGACCCGGCCAACAAGGTCAACTTCCTCGGCATGGAAGGGGGCTTCTGGGAGGTGGACGTGCATACCCTGGAGGCCAAGCTGCTCTTCGATCTCGTGAAGGAGCTTCAGATCGTTAACGCCAGGGAGCACTTCAAGAGTGCCTTCACCGCGCAGGGCCGCGTCGTCGTCGCGAACAACACCTATGACGAGCAGGAGTTTCTCGGCAAGCGGGATGCCGGACGCCTGGCGGAATGGGATGGCCAGAAGTGGACCATCATCGAGCGGAATCCCTTTGTCGAGGTCCACGGCGCCGCGGCCGACCGCTCTTACGGCGGCAACACGATCTACGCCGTGGGTTGGGACCGCTCCAGCGTGATCCTCCGCGCCCTGGTCCAAGGCCAGTGGCAACGATACCGCCTGCCGATGGCGAGCCACACATGGAACCACGCATGGAACACGGAATGGACGCGGATTCGACACGCAGTCACCGAGCGGCTGCTGATGGACGCCCACGGGATGTTCTACGAGCTGCCCGCGTTTAACTACGGCGGGCACATCTGGGGTATTCGCCCGATCTGCACACACCTTCGTGTGGTGCCGGACTTCTGTCATTGGCGGGGGCTGTTCGTCATGGCCTCCGACCAGATCGACCACGACCAGGGCCAGCCGCAATCGGGCCTGTGGTTTGGCGATCTCGACGACCTCTGGCAAATGGGCAAGCCCTCCGGTTGGGGCGGACCCTGGTGGAATACCCCGGTCAAGGCGGGTGAGCCGTCGGACCCGTTCCTCATGACCGGCTTCGACAAGAAGGTGGTCCACCTCACGCACGACGCCCGCGAGCCGGTGCGTTTCGACCTGGAGGTGGACTTCCTCGGCGACGGCAGTTGGAAACCCTACCAGTCCTTCGAAGTGGCTCCCAGCGGATACGTGCACCACGAGTTCCCAGACGGATTCTCCGCCCATTGGGTCCGCGTGAAGGTCAACAAGGACTGTTTGGCCACCGCGCACTTCGTGTACAACTGATGCCCTCTTCAGAGCACGATTGCAGCGATGAGCCACAGCGTGAGCGCGGCGGTGCAGCCCTCCACGAGCGTGCCGAGGGTTTGAAGGCGGTAGCCTTCTTTGATTCCCGCGCAAAGCCTGCCCTCGACCCGATCGGGGGCGGGAATCCACTCTCCAGATTGCGCCCGGTCCCATGGTTTCTGGATTCCTGCTTGTCGCAGGAATGACAGGGTCGGGCCCACGTTTCTTCGTTGTGCGCGAGGTTGTAGGAACGGTCGTGTACCCTGGTTGCATCGGGGTCGCGCCCGTTGAACCGGCGCGTGTCGAGTCGCGTAGGGGTGGAAATATCCAGCGCGGGCCGACCGGTCTTGGTTGTCCGGCCGGGGCGCGGGAATCCTGCTGTTAGGGCAAGGAGAAGAAGGATGGCGAAGATCGGTTTGTTCTATGGCAGCACGACCGGCAATACGGTGAAGGCGGCGGAGCTGATTCAGAAGGCGTTCGGACCCGGCGTGGTGGACCTGTGCGACGTGGGCGCGGCATCAGCCCGGGACCTGGAAAAGTACGACACCCTCATCCTGGGCACCTCGACCTGGCACTGGGGCGGCCTGCAGGACGAATGGGCCGTGTTCGAGGATTCTCTGACCGGCGAGGCGCTTCGCGGCAAGACGGTCGCGTTCTTCGGGCTGGGCGATCAGAAACAGTACGCCGACCACTTTGTCGACGGGATGGGGCTCCTGCACGACAAGGTCAAGCCCCTCGGCGCGAAGGTGATCGGGATGTGCCCGCGTCAGGGTTACAGCTTCGATGCCTCGGCTGCAGAGGTCGGGGACCATCTGGTCGGTCTGGCGCTGGATGAAGACAACGAGCCGCACAAGACCCTCGACCGCGTCAATCGATGGGTCCGGCAACTCAAAGAGGAACTCGGAACTACATGACGCGTCTCTCGCGTGTTATCCCCAGTCGGCCTGATGAAGATGCTTGAGTCTGAACGCCCTGGCGGATATGATGGACTGGCGGATCGCGCGTATGGCCGTGCCGTTCCTCGGGCAATATAACGTCGATGGCAGGAAGGTGATAACATGCGGAGTTCCTGGCGGATCGTTTCCTGTGTTTGGATTGCTTCGGTGGTTGCGAATGCCGCCGCGAAGACTGCCTGGACCGATATCGTGTCGGAGGCGGTTGACCGGGTCTCCCCGGGGCAGTATCGAGCGTACCAGGTGGCTATTCAAGAGATGGGGCTGGGCTCATACGGCGGCTGGGCCTACGACCAGGGCTACCGCGATCGGGACGGCTGGCTCGGAGGGGGGACGCTCGGGAATCAGGAGGCCCGTCTGTACCTGGCGGACCAGCTCGCTGCGATGGGCCTGGAGGTCTCCATACAGGGCTCCTACAAAAACGTTGTGGCCCAGCTTCGCGGGGCGCAGAGGCCCGAGGAGATCTACATCATCTGTGCCCATTTCGACACGACCACGTTCAACGGCGAGCGGCCCGGCGGCGACGACAACGCCTCCGGGACGGCGGGTGTGCTGGAAGCCGCCAGGGTGCTCATGCAGTACGAGCCGGATGCCACTGTGCGATTCATCGCATTCAACGCGGAAGAGGATTGGATGCTGGGAAGCCAAAACTACGTCGATTCGGTCGTCGTCGCGGGCAACGAGAACATCGTCGGGGTGCTCAATCTCGACATGATCCTCCGCCCCGGCTGGGACCGTGACCCCTTGGCGACCATCGACCTGGACATCGTGACCGACACGATGCAGGACGACTGCGAAGCCTGGGCATACACCTTCATGGGTGCTGTCGCGACGTACGTTCCGTCGCTGGTCATCGACGCGGCGGCCCCGCTTGGAGCGAACTGGAACGCGAGCGATCAAGGCCCGTTCCTTTTGGCTGGCTATCCTGCCCTGATGATTGCGGAGAACACCGCGGCCGAGATCTGGTCCGACCAGTGCAACGCCTACT
This sequence comes from Sedimentisphaerales bacterium, assembly GCA_034678485.1. Taxonomy (GTDB): domain Bacteria; phylum Planctomycetota; class Phycisphaerae; order Sedimentisphaerales; family Anaerobacaceae; genus PLanc-01. The sequence continues at coordinate 44,427 of JAXDBU010000056.1, forward strand.
ACCACAAGGCGGGGGACGCCAGCGATGGGACCGCCAACGATCCTTCAAACTCGAGCGGCGTCACGTACGATTACGATTTCGCGACGGATGTAGTCCGGGCGGCGGTCGCAACGCTGGCCCAGGAAGCGGGGATCGCCGCGAAAGCCGGCCCAGCCTTCGTCGGATTCCAAGCTCTCCCGACGGACGGGGCGCAGGACGTCGAGCCGTTTGCTATCGGAGACGATGTGTACCTGGCCATTGCGAACGGCCGGAACGACATTACTTACGACGTGAATGCGGTAGTATGCAAGTGGGACGGGAACGACTTCGTCGAAGTGCAGTCCATTCCCAGCCACGGGGCGGCCGACTGCGAGTTCTTCACCCTGGCCGGCGAACACTACCTGGCGATCGCCAACCTGCGCGACGACACGACATATGAAGTCGAGTCGAAGCTCTATCGTTGGAATGGGACGGCCTTTGGGGAGTTCCAGTCCATCCAGACCGCCGGAGCGACCGACTGCGAGTTCTTCATGATTGGCGATGGCTCTTATCTCGCTATTGCCAACAGCCATGCGGATGCGACGACGGACATGGGTCTTGCGATATACCGCTGGGATGGAACGGCCTTCGCGTCGTTCCAGTCGGTTGCGGGGTACACGGTCCAGGATTGTGAGTACTTCACGATAGGCGACGATTCCTTCCTGGCATTTGCCAACAAGCAGACCGACACGACGCACAACGTGGATTCTCACATACTCCGCTGGGACGGAACGCAGTTCGTGTTGCTCCAATCCATCGCGACGCAGGGTGCGGCGGACTGGGAGTTCTTCACCGTCGCGGACGATTCCTACCTGATTGTGGCCAACAGCGGCGACGATGCGTCCCATAATATGGATTCCCGCCTGTACAAATGGGATGGCGAGAGTTTTGTCGCGTATCAGTTCATGCCTACGCAGGGAGCGGCCGACTGGGAGTTCTTCAGCATCGGCGCCGACTTGTTCCTGGCGGTTGCCAATGGCTGCGACGGCGCCGCGCCGGATATCGACTCGACGGTCTACAGGTGGAACGGCACTCGCTTCGTGGAGCTCCTGTCGATCCCGACTCACGGGGCGAGCGACCTGGCGTTTATCGTCGTCGAGAACACCCCTTTCCTCGTCGCGGCCAACAGTCGGAACGACCTCACAACCGGCGTTGCCTCACATATCTACCGGTATGAAATCTCCTGCTTCGACGACTCGTCGAAGTAGGAGAACTCGACTGGCTGTGCACGGGTGGCCTCAGGGCGGTCTGGAGCGGATAGCCAGGCTGCCGCAAGCGTGTCGGTGTGGTTTCCATAATGCATATTCGGGCCCTTCTTGCCTTGACTTTGGCATTCCGGATGGTATGATAAAGTGTACGTGGTGTGGTGTCGAAGTACGGGTAGGTGCAGATGCCGGAACCGCTGCGTTCGGCGTGTCGGGTCTGCCTTTTTGGAGGAGATTCCATCATGAGAAGACAGGTGATTGTGGCGGCGGCTCTCGTGGCAATGGGTTTCTGTTCCCTTGCGTCCGCCCAGGTATTCAGCGAGAACTTTGATTCGTATGCCTCCGGCAGCGAAATGCACGGCCAGGGTGGTTGGAAAGGCTGGAGCAATGTGGCGACTGCCGGTTCGCCAACCTCCAGTGCCTACGCCTACAGCGGCAAGAACTCGGTTGAGATTATCGGCACGGCCGATTTGGTCCATGAGTTCACGTTGTCCGGCGGCATAGTGCAGCTCACCGCGATGCAGTACATCCCCGAGGGGAGCAGCGGCACCTCAGATTTCATCGTCCTGAACCAGTACTCCGATTCCGGGTCTGCCAATGACTGGTCCATCCAGTTGGAGTTCGGTCTCGATACGGGGGTGGTCACCGCCAATGCCGAGGGTGGCGGCCTTACGGCGAGTGTCATATACGGCCGCTGGGTCGAGCTGAAGTTCATCATCGACCTGGACAAGAACACCTGCGCGTGGTACTACAGCGGCGAGTTGGTTATGACGCACGCATGGGACGGCGATTCCCACAAGACGCTCCAGGCCATCGACCTGTTCGGCAACTCCGCGGACTCGGTGTATTACGACGATATCAGAGTGGATTACCTCTCGCTGGCGGCCCGCAATCCGACGCCTGCAGACGGCGCTACGGGTGTGACGTCGAGCCTGTTGCAGTGGCAGAAGGGTCCTACGGCTGCTTCTCACAACGTCTACCTCGGCACGGATCCCGCATTGACGGAGACGAGCCTGCTGATGACGAAGACGAAGGTTACGAGCCTCCTGGCCTATTATTCCGGCGCGTTGCAGGCCGGCGCCACCTACTACTGGCGTGTGGATGAGGTCGAAGCGGATGGGACGACCATTCATACCGGCGATGTCTGGAGCTTCACGGCGCTGCCTCTGACGGCCTACTCGCCGAATCCGTCCGACGGCCATGAGGGGATTACCCCGACCACGACGCTGAGCTGGAAGGCGGCGAAGACGGCCAAGAAACACCAACTGTATTTCGGAGAGAGTTCCGACGCGGTCCTGGCCGGCGATGCCGCCGTGGACCAGGGGGTGACGACGGACATGTCTTTCGACACCGCTCTGCTCAGGTCGGGAACCACCTACTACTGGCGTGTGGACGAGATCGACGCCTCCGGCAATGTTCAGGTCGGCGATCTCTGGAGTTTCACGACAATCCATCCAGTGGAGGGCAAGGTCGTCCGCGAATGGTGGACGGGCATCACGGGTACGAACGTAAGCGCTTTGACAGGTAATGCAAACTATCCGAATGATCCCGCAGGCCAACAGTTTGTCGATTTCTTCGAGGGACCCACCAACTGGGCGAACTACTATGGCACTCGTCTCTACGGCTGGCTCAAACCCGCCAAGTCCGGCTCCTATGCGTTCTGGATCTCCAGCGACGATCTCAGCGAACTGTGGTTGAGCACGGACACCGATCCGGCCAACGCCGTACAAATCGCCAAGGTGACTGGTGCTACCACGCCTCAAGATTTCGACAGCACCACCGCACAGAAGTCGGCGGCCATCACGCTGACGGCCGGCAACAAGTACTTCATCCAGGCTCTGCAAAAGGAAGGCGGCGGCGACGACAATATCGCGGTGGCCTGGCAGCCCCCCAACGAAGCTCGTGCCGTGATTGAAGGCCAGTTCGTGGATACCTACGCGCTGTTGCCGCTCGTGGCCGCGACTCCCTCGCCGGCCAACGGGGAGGTTGACACGGCGCAATCGCTCGAGCTGAGCTGGTTCTCGGGCGAGAAGGCCGCCAAACACGACGTCTACTTCGGCGACGATGCCGCTGCGATTGCCGCAGCGGACACCTCCAGCGCCTTGTACCAGGGCCGCCAAAACGGAACGACCTTCGATGTCGGCAACCTGGAATGGGGCAAGACCTACTACTGGCGGGTCGACGAGATCGACCAGAGCGATGCAGACAGCCCGTGGAAGGGCGCGGTCTGGAGCTTCACCACGGCGGATTTCCTGCCCGTGGATAACTTCGAGAGCTACACGGACAACATCGACGCGCAGGAGACGCTCTGGCACGCCTGGATCGACGGTCTCACGAACGGCACCGGCTCCTATGTCGGCTACGGGGAGGCCACCAACGGCACGTTCTGCGAGACCACGATTGTCCACGGCGGCAGGCAATCCATGCCAGTGGATTATGACAATACGTCCTCGCCGTACTACTCGGAGGTATCGCGGACCTGGACGTCGGCCCAGGATTGGACCGTCGGCGATGTCACCACGCTGGCGCTCGCCATCCGCGGCAAGCCCGCAGGCGATCTTGCTGTGGTTTATGTCGCTCTGGAGGACAGCACCGGCAAGTCCGCCGTTGTCTACTACCCCGACGACACGGCTACGGTCTCAGGGGCGTGGATCGATTGGCAGATCCCAATGAGCAGCTTCACCAACGTCAACGCCGCGAAGATCAAGACGATCTATATCGGCGTCGGCAGCCGGACCGGTGCGGTCGCGGATGGAATGGGTATGATTTACGTCGATGATATCCGCGTGGTCAAGTAACCGGTGTTGACGGGTCGCGATTGACCCGATCGCCGCAGACGCGGTGATGATCTGTACGACAAAGGGCTGCAATCGTGTTGTCACGGTTGCAGCCCTTCCTTATGCGCCGGGTGAGTTCGACGATCCGTATAGGGAACGTCCGGCAGTCGGGCGGCGCGGGCACATTGAACCTCTCCCCATTGTCGATACCACAATTGTGGATTTCTCAGGTGGACCCATTGCCGGGAAATACGCGGCGGGAGCGAGCGATCCGCCGCATCTCTCGACCCCCATGTACACTTCCGCCGGTGTACATGAGCCCGGAGCAAGCCCGGATGAGCGAGATGGACGCTTGTCTTCGGGTCTTGCTGCATCCAGGCATCGTGTCCTGTGTCACAGGGACTGACCAATGACGGAGACTACACAGTTGTATGAGAGCACACACGTGATTCGGAGAGTGTCCTCGGTTATAATACCGGATACGGTCGTGTTGAAAGTGATTCTCGGATACGAAGAGAGCGATTGTTGTGGTGTGTGATGACAGGATGCGGACGCTCCGCAATCCAAGGAGACTGGATATGTTGCCCGCGAGAGTGACGGTGTGTCGAGGGGGACAGAGCTGGCAGGCAGAGCTGAATCCGGAAGGGACGGTTGTTGGACGGAGCCCGGCGTGTGATGTCGTGATTGACAGCCTGGAAGTGTCCCGCCGACACGCTCGGGTGTTCCTGGAGCCATCCGGAGGCTGGAAGGTCAAGGACCTGGGCAGCAGCAATGGGACCTTCGTCAACGGCAAACGAATCGAGTCTTGTCCTTTCCTGCCGGGCGATATTGTGGGAATTGGGCCGGCATCGCTCTCGCTCGAACAGGCGTCTTCGCCGCAGTCTGACGCCACGGTCAGTCTGCCTGGACCGAACATCATCGTGATGGACTTCGGCACGGAGGTCTTCTACAGCACGCCCAGGTTGCAGGATTGCCCTCGGCCGCCCTGTCCGAAGCGATTGGACCGTGCGGGCAGTCGCTTGGCGGGATGTTCCGACCCGCTGCTGGCGTATCGGGAGGCTTGTTATGCCCTGGCGGATGGACCGAAGACAGCGGCTGCCGTCTTTCGCGTGCCGTCGGGAGATCAGCCTCTGCCCAAGACGCCGGAGGTGCTCGCGTGTCACTTTGGCGGGAGCCTGGAGGATACGACCGCCGGGTCCGCTGATGAATTGCACCCGTCACACCGTGCGTTCCGGGTCTCGCATCGCCTGCTCGACCGGGTCCGCATGGATGGATTCCCCTTGATGACGAAGAGCATCTTCTCTTGCGACACGGAGATCACGGTTTCACTGATCGACGAGCACAGCCCACGGGCACTCATCTGTGCGTCGCTCGGGTTGGGCGAAGGGTTCGTTGTCCTGCTGTATGTCGATGTTCCCATCGATGGGCGCACCCAACCCGGTCCGGAAGAGATGTTCGCTTTCACGCAGGCTGTTGCGCGGTTGGTCCAAAGGACGACCGCCAGAATCCTTGGCACAGCACAGGGGAAGGAATAACCGTGAAGGGATTGTCTTATCCTGCGGGCGAGACGCCCGTGATGCTCGCGGGCAAGATGCCCGTGCTGCTTTTTATAGACGTTCTGGGTAGAACAGCGGGGATGGCTCAGGCGATCCTGCCGCAGGTGAGACAATCGACCGAGATGGAGGACAGGTGCTCCGTGACCTTGCCGGTGACCCAGACCGGGCCGGCATAGGAGCAAACCGTTCTATAGGCAGGGAGCTTGTCGGGGAAGAAACTGACTTCGACCATTCCTGTGGCATCCTCCAGCGTGACGAAGCCCATTACGCGGTTATCGCTTGTCCGGGCCCGCCGGGCCGTGGCGACGAACCCCGCTACAGTGACCTTTCTGCCCAGAAAACCATTCAGCCGTCCGGCTGTCACGTAGCGTCTGGGCAATAGCGCCGCCGGATGAATACCGAAGGATATCCCTGTGCCGTCCAGTTCGGCCTTGAGCTTCGCAATCCCGTCATAATCGGGCAGGGCCGCCGCCGAACGGTCTCGGTAGATATCGAACAGCATCGGCTGGTCTTGCCGTGGAGGCTCAAATCGCAGCCCGCTCAGCATCGCCGGCCGCGTAGAGCCCAGGCCGTCGCAGGCCCCGACGTGGATGAGGTTCTGCAATTCGGGCTTGCGAAATCTCACCCGTCTCCGCAAGTCTTCCATGTCGCGGAAGCTGTGGATTCGTCTTTGCTCGATGATCGCTTGCGCCGTGGCGCGACTCAGTCCCTTCACTATGTTCAATCCCGCCCGGATCGCGCCATTCGGAAGACTCCATTCGATCTCGCTGTGATTCACGTGGGGCGGCAGGACCGCGATGCCATGTCGCTTCGCGTCCCAGACGTACACCCGCAGGGGGTACATCCCCTGGTGGTTGTTGAACAGGGAGCAATAGAACTCGTGCGGATAGTGGGCCTTCATCCAGGCCGTTTCCCAAGCGATGTTGGCGTACACGGTTGCGTGGGCCTTGCAGTAGGAATAGGCGGCGAACCGCAGGACCTCGTCCCAGATTGCTTCAGCGGTCTTGCGGTCGATCCCGGCTTGCTGCGCCCGGACGCGGACGAAATCGACGTACTGTGCCTGCAACCGTGAAGCCGAGACCTTCTTGGAGACCTCCGAACGGAAGCGATCCGCATCCCCGACGGTGTAGCCGGCAATCTCCACTGCGATCCGCATAATATCTTCCTGGTAGAGCATCACGCCGTGGGTGTCGCCGAGCAGGCGGGCGATTTTGGGGTGCAGGTACTGGAAGGGTTTGCCGTGGATGTGTCGTTCGATGAACTCGGTCTTCATCCCGCCGGAGGCAGGACCGGGCCGGATCAGCGACAGGGCAATCGCCAGATCCTTCTTGCTGCGGACCTTCAGGCCGCGAAGGAGCTGCCGCATACCGGGCGACTCGCTCTGAAAAACACCGAGACTGTCGCCCTGGCTGAGCATGTTCGCGGTCTTACCGTCGTTCGGATCGAAGCCCAAGCCATCGCCGTTTCGCCCATGGTCCACAATCTGGATCGCTTCATTGACGGTTGAAAGGGCCCGGTTACCCAGCAGATCGATCTTGACCAGGCCAACCGCCTCCGCAGCATCCTTGTCGTACTGCGTGATAATGACGCCTTTGTTGGCCCGCTCCAAGGGGGCGATCTCGCAGACCGGACTTGATGTGACGACGATCCCGCCGCAATGGACGCCGAGATGGCGAGGGATGCCGACGAGCTTCTCCGCCAGCCTGTAGACCGGCGACGTCCTTTTGATTTTGCCCTCGCGGGCCAACTGGTTGATCTGCACGGGTTCCAGGCCGAGCGCCCGTCCCGCGTCGCGAATCGCGCTGCGGAGCCGGTAGCGATTGACGTTGCAGACCATGGCGACCCGCTCGAAACCCCAGTGTTCATAGCAGAATCGAATGACTTCATCCCGCTTTCGCCAGCACAGATCGATGTCGATGTCGGGACAATCGGTTCGGCCGGGGTTCATGAATCGCTCGAAGTACAGGCGGTTCTCGATGGGGCAGATTCTGGTGAAACCCAGCACGTAGGCAATCAGCGAGCCGGCGGCGGAACCCCGCACTTCGACCGGAATCCTGTTTTGCTTGGCGAAGTTCACGATCTCGCGGACCACGAGGAAATAGTCGGTGAAACCGTTCTCCCTTACGGTGGCCAGTTCATACTCCAGTCGCTTGATGACCTCGTGACGGACAGGACGATACCTGTGGGCCATGCCCAGATGGCAGAGCCGGGCCAATTCTCTCTCGCTGGTCGTCCCCTTGCCCAGCGCGATCTTCGGGAGAATCGGTTTTCCGCTCAGCAGATGGAAGCTGCATCGTTCGACGAGCCGGTCCGCGTTTGCCATCGCCTGGGCACAATGTCGGGATTCCGCCTCGACCCGTTTGGCGGGAACGAGCGTGGAGAAGCTGCCATCGTCCTGGGGTCCCGAGCCGGCCGTGCTCAACTGCCGGATTCTCGTCAGGAGTTTGGCGATTTCAATGTCGTCGGGCTCCAGCCAGTTGACGCCGGCCCAGACAATCGGCTCCAGTCGCTGGGCCATCGCCCATTCGACCGTCTTGGGGTCTGCGCTGCCCGCAAACAGATACCCGGCGGGAAGAACCTCTTTCAATTCGGCCAGCAACGGCGTCTGCGAACTGATACAGATCACGCCTCTGTTGTCCGATCGCAACTGCTCGACGAGGTCGAAGTCCGCGTGCAAATTCCTCGCGGTCGTGATTCGACAGAGGTTGCCATAGCCCTTCCCATCCTCGGCCAGCAGAATCGCCCGCTGGCTCTGAGTCAGGATCTCCACGCCGATGATCGGCTGAATGCCGGCCTCCCTCGCGGCCTTGCACAGGTCCACGACCCCGGCCATGGAGTTGACATCCGCCAGAGCCACTGCTCCATAGCCGTATTCGGCGACCTTTCGCACCCATCGCAGCACCGAGACGGACCCTCTCAGAAGGCTGTAAAAGCTCCGACAGGTCAACGCGGCAATCTGCATACCTTCTCCATTCGAGCGAACGGCAATCCCCTTCGCGGGACATGTCACAACCTCTGGTTTCTCGATTCCTGCTGCTTGTAGTGTGCCTGTGAGGGCATATCTTCCACACCGAAGAGGATAACGCCTTACGACGTCACTACGAACAACCGCCGGATGCGCATACCTTCTCCTCAGCACACGGGTGCCTTGTTCCTGCCGGTTCAGGGGACGACCTATGGAGATCTGTCAGTTCTCTATGGCGATCTTCGCCAGGTTGGGATAGGTTTTCAAAAGCCCCTCAGGCACCGGTTGCCTTTGCCCGCTGACCAGGGCCTTCAGTTCGATGGCGTTGGCCAGCTCGGCTCCCCGGTAATGGTTGTTCGCAATCACGGTCAAGGACTCGAACGCCTTGCCCAAGGCATCGAGTCGGTCCTTGATGGCCGCAAGCTCCTGTCCGCTGTAATAGTAATTGTACACTTCATCCCGGCCTGCCTTGCTGAACCACGTTTTCGCATTGCGCCCGTGCATGCGGAAGTAACCGCGTTGGCCGACCGTGCAGTGTTGTAAGTTGAACGATTGGGACGATGTCGGATAATCGAGGTTGGCCACGGCGATCCCAAGTTCCCGCAGGAAATCGAGCGACGCAGGCTTCTCCCAGGACTTGTGCCGCAGCTCCACAACTACGCTGAAGACATCCTTGAAGTGTCGGATGATCTCCGCGATGTGCCCGCGATTTGCTTGATTGTCCGTGAAATCATAACGGAACTGGGCCAACAGATGCCTGAGCTTGCCCGCCTCCAGAGCCGGAGCGAACCCTTGATGGAACTGCTTGACCACGGCGGTGTCGATCTTGCCCTCGTGGGTGAAGCTCTGGTGCAGCTTGGCCGTGAAGAAGAAATCCGTCCGCGCCGCCGTTCGGTCGAGCCACGATCTCGTCACTCCTTCCGCCGGCGGCCGGTAAAAGGTATTGTTGATCTCGATGCAGTCCACGAACCCGCTGACGTATTCGAGGTGATCCGTCTTCGAATCCGTGTAGACGATTCCTTCCCAGTCCGGATACGACCACCCCGCGATCCCGATGGATAGAGGACACGTCATCGTCTATTCCCCCTGTGTCGCAAGCTCCCCATCTCGAAATTCGAATAGCGAAATCCGAAACAAGCACGAATGATCAGAATCCACAATTCAAAACGACACCCGGCCGCACCGCGACAGCGTTTGGGTCATTGAGGTTTCAGTCCTTCGACTTTGTTTCGGATTTCGAGCTTCGAAACTCGTGCTTCTCACTGAATGCCCGTGCGAATACAGCCGACGACTTTGCCGAGGACGCGGACGTCCTTATCGAACTGTCGGATATAGCGGGTCGTGTAGCCGGCCCTGCGATTCGCCGGCTTCAGGGCGATTCGATTCTTCTGGAAGAACACCCGTTTGACGGTGGCTTCGTCGTCCAGCAGCACGATCCCGATCTGCCCGTCCGGGACGGTCGAGCCCGCTTGGACCACGACGTAGTCGCCGTCCATGATGCCCTCATCGACCATGCTGTCGCCGGCGACCTTGAGCAGGAACATCCCTTTGTCCTGACTGAACAGCTTCTCCACGGCCATATAGCCCTGGATATTCTCCTCTGCCAGGATGGGCGTACCCGCCGCCACCCGGCCGAGAATGGGGAGTCCCTGATTTCGATCTTGCTCGCGGAGGTACTCCGGGGACAGTCGGAGCCCCCGATGCCCGCCGGAATCCACCAGGTACCCCTTCTTCCTGAGGTAGTTCACCAACTGATATGCGGCGTTCTGGGCCAGCCCGAAATGGTCCGCGATCTCCCGCTGGCTCGGAGGAGCGTGTTCTCCGAGCCGGCTTGTGATGAGCTCCAGAACTTGTCGCTGTTTCGACGTCAAAGGCTCCATAATCAATACCTCCAATCAACCTTGCTTGATATATATGGTAGTTTGACCAGCGAGTCAACAAAAATTTTCGGGAATTCTGAAATCCGACCCTACTGGGAGCAGGGCGCAGGCAAAAACCGCGTTCGCGGCGGCGAAAACGCGGTTTTGGAGCGAGGCCAAAGGCTCTCGAACCCTCAACTTGCGATAGCTGTTTGGAGGACCCGGCCGAACTGTTGCCCTCTGAACACTGAGCGGAACCAACCACTATCTGGTCTCAGGAGAGGCTGGTACAGTCGCACCGGAGTCATCCTGACTTGGCGGCGATGCGTCTTGTTCCTCCTCGGGGTCTGTGAGCAGTTCAAGGACCTTTCGTTCGATTTCTTTCTCTCCACCAGGATCGAAGCCAACATCGCAATCACCGATCACCCCTGCTCGGTCGACATAGAGTATCGTCGGAATGGCACGGATGCCATATTCCCCAAACACCTTCTCTGCATCCATCAAAACCGGATAGGTGATCTGCCCTTGAGCGAACTGCCTTGCTGCTGCCTGATCGCTTTCGCTATTGATTCCCAAGACAACCAAGCCCTTGCCCTTGTACTCCTGATACAACGCCTCCAGATGAGGGACCGCCTCCCGGCAGTGTCCACACCATGTAGCCCAGAAGTCCAGCAAAACGACCCGGCCTTCGAAGTCGGCAAGGCGGGTATCCTGGCCGTTCAGATCCTTCAGATCGAAATCCGGTGCCGGCTTGCCCACCAGGGAGAATGCTGATTGCTCGGACTGCCCAGTCGTCTGCTCCGGCCGGAACAGGTCTTCCCAGACAAGAGCGCTCCAGTAGACCTGGCCCCCTCGCGACACACTCAGGACCTGATTGGCGTCTGGGCCAATACAGCGGACCATGGGTACGACATCGCCGAATTCGCGCAGTTGCCGTTCCTTCCACTGTCGGTATGTCAACCCGGGGCTCTCCTCTAACGGAGAGAACTCGTAGCTGTAGCTGCACGGGAGCTTGGGATCGGGAGAATAGAGCGCGCGAGTGCGGTTGGGGTCGCTGGGACAGAGCAGCACGTCGGCGTCAAGATACTCGGGAACCAGGTCCGAGAGCCAGTCCGGCAAGTCGCCTTTGGCTTCCTGATGTTTCACGATCGCTGCATAGATTCTCTCCAGATTCGCCGCACAGGGGCGCAGCGCCTCAGGGATGTCTCGATTCGCCTCCGGAATCTTGAAGTCACGCTCTTCCGCGTCCAGGGCCAGGCTCGCGTCCAATTCCGCTTGCCCGTGGTACGGCTCAGCCGCCTCGTACAGCTTCAGACGCGCCTCATATTCCGGCGCGAACGCCGCACGGTCTCCGGGAGGCAGCAGGTCAATCGCCGTCTTCTGCCATTTGACCGCAGCGTCGAAATCCCCGGCTTCGGCACAGGCGGCCGCCAAGGTGTCCACGTAGTGAGGATTCTGCCATTCCGTAATCTCACACGCCTGGCTGGCCTTCTCGACGGCATCCGCACCGTCGCGAACCTCGGCCGCCGGACAGGTGGCTCGCAGCCGTGCCAGGTCGTTCAGATACTGGGCAGCCCGATGATGGTTCTCTCCGCATGTTGTCTTCACGGCATCGAGCATGATGCTTCGAAGATGGACCGCGTTGGGGTAGTCGCCCCGATTCTCGTACGCCGCCACGAGGTCTTTCATCGCGCGGAAAACGCTACTGGAATCATCTCCCGCTGATTCGGGCTGCAGTTCCAGTGCTCTCACAATCAGACGTTCTGCATTCTCATAGCGCTCCGCTTGTTTGTACAGATGAGCGAGAGCGAACAACGACCATATCGTGTCTGGATGTTTCGGACCAAGCAATTGCTCCCGTATCGCGAACGCCTCACGCAGCACCGTTATGCCTTCTTCCGTCTGACCCTGGTTCACCATCACTCCGCCCAGTTCTGCGAGACACACAGCAACATGCGGATGGTCTTCACCGAGCAGTTTGCGCAGCACGGTCAGCAAGTCGCGATACACTGTTTCCGCGTCCTGCCATTTCTGCTGAGCGACCAGGGCGCCGGCAAGGCCCCTCAGACTGGCCGCCATCTCTGGATGCTCGGGGCCCAGCACATGTCTCTGTATGGCCAGAGCCTCGCGCAGCAGCGGCTCGGCTTCAGCGTACCTGCCCTCCTGCAGGAGGAGTCCTCCCAGGGGGATGAGCACCCGTGCCACGTCCAGATCCTCGTTGCCGAGGCGCTTGCGCCGCAGAACCAGCGCCTCGCGATACATCGTTTCGGCCTCCGCCGGCTTATTCTGCCCCGCGAGCATGTGCGCGAGGTGCGTGAGGTGATTCTCCACATAGGGGTGTTCGGGGGACGCCTTCCGAGAAATCGCCAGAGCCTCACGGAACATCGTCTCAGCCTCCGTCACGTTGCCCTGCGCTCTCAACACCATGGCCAGATTGTGCATCGCCCCCGAGACCTCTATGTGTTCCGGGCCCAGCAACTTCCGCCGGATCGCCAGCGCCTCGCAATGCATGGCCTCTGCTTCCGCCAACGTGCCCTGTTCTCGGAGTACAGAGCCGAGTTGGGTTAGCGTCACGGAGACCTCCTGGTGCTCGTTGCCCAGCTGGTTGCGCTGCTGGGCCAGGGCCTCGCGCAGCACCGGCTCCGCCTCCGCCGGCTTGTTCTGCTTGGCCAGGGCTTCCCCAAGATTCACCAACATAGTGACCAGCTTCGCGTCTGGAGGACCAGCCCGCTTCCTCTGCAGGGGCAACGCCTCGCGAATCAAGGACTCCCCTTCCTGCAACTGGCCGCGACCAACCAGGAATATGCCAAGACTTGCCAATGTCTCGACTGTCTCCGGGTGCTCGCTGCCCAGGAGCTTCCGCCGCAGGGCCAGGACCTCGCGCAACAGCGGGTCGGCTTCAGCGTGCTTGCCTGCCTGCACGAGAAGTCCTCCCAGAGAGCTGAGCAACCGTGCCACGTCCAGATCTTCGTTGCCGAGGCGCTTGCGCCGCAGAACCAGCGCCTCGCGATACATCGCTTCGGCCTCCGCCGGCTGACCCTGCCCCGCGAGTATCTGCGCGAGGTGCGTAAGGTGATTCTCGACATACGGGTGTTCGGGGGACACCTTCCGAGAAATCGCCAGAGCCTGACGGAACACCGTTTCGGCCTCCGTCATTCTGCCCTGCTCTCGGAGCACAAAACCCAGTACGGTCAGTAACTCGGCGACCTCCAGGTGTTCATCGCCCAGCAGTTTGCGGCGTAGGGCCAGGGCCTCGCGCAGCAGCGCCTCCGCTTCCGCCGGCTTGTCCTCCTGCGCGAGCACTGCCGCCAGAGACACGAGCGACGTGGCCACATCCCGGTGTTCATTGCCCAGCAGTTCACGGCGTAGGGCCAGGGCCTCCCGCAGCAGCGGTTCAGCTTCCGCCGGCTCATCCTGCCCATTCAGGGCTACCCCAAGACTCGTCAACGCAGTGGCCAGCTTCGCGTCTGGAGGACCCGCCATCTTCCTCTGCACGGCCAGGGCCTCGCGTAGTAGCGGCTCCGCCTCCGTCGCCTTGTCCTCCGCCGCCAGCACGGCCCCGAGGAGCACGAGCGACTCGGTCACCTCCGGGTGTTCATTGTCCAGCAGTTCGCGCCGCACGGCCAGAGCCTCGCGCAGCAGTGGCTCGGCTTCGGCGTGCCTGCCTTCCTGCAGGAGAAGTTCCCCTAAAGGGCCAAGCAACCGTGCCACGTCCAGGTCCTTGTTGCCGAGGCGCTTACGCCGCAGAACCAGCGCCTCGCGATACATCGCTTCGGCCTCCGCCGGCTTATCCTGTCCCGCGAGCATCCCCGCGAGGCTGGCAAGGTGATTCTCGACATACGGGTGTTCGGGGGACACCTTCCGAGAAATCGCCAGAGCCTCACGGAACATCGTCTCAGCCTCCGTCACGTTGCCCTGCGCTCTCAACACCCTGGCCAGATTGTGCATCGCCCCAGAGACCTCTATGTGCTCCGGGCCCAGCAACTTCCGCCGGATCGCCAGGGCCTCGCGATGCATGGCCTCTGCCTCTGCCAACTTGCCCTGTTCTCGGAGTACAGAGCCGAGTTCGGTTAGCGTCACGGAGACGTCCAGGTGCTCGTTGCCCAGCAGGTTGCGCTGCAGGGCCAGGGCCTCGCGCATCAGCGGCTCAGCCTCCTCCCGCTTGTCCTGCTCGGCCAGGGCTGCCCCAAGACTCATCAACGTCGCGGCCAGTGTTGCGTCTGGAGGGCCCGCCAGCTTCCTCTGCACAGCCAGCGCCTCACGGATCAAGGACTCCCCTTCCTGCAACTCCCCGCGAAGAAGCAGGCCTTTACCGAGATTCACCATCGTTTCCGCCGTTGTCGGATCCTCGCTGCCCACGAGCTTCTGCTGCAGGGCCAAGGCCTCACGCAGCAGCGGCTCGGCCTCCCCGAATTTGCCCTGCTTGGCCAAAACTACACCGAGAACTCCCAAAATCCCCGCTGTTCTCTGATGGTCGCTGCCCGGGAGCTTCTGCTGCAGGTTCAGGGCCTCGCGCAGCAGCGGCTCAGCCTCCGCCAGTTTGTCCTGCTTGGCCAAGACTGTCCCAAGACTCGTCAACATATGGGCCAGTGTTGCGTCTGGAGCGCCTGCCAGCTTCCTCTGCACGGCCAGCGCCTCACGGATCAAGCACTCCCCTTCCTGCAACTCCCCGCGACGAGCCAGGACTGCACCGAGATTTGTCATCGTTTCCGCCGTTCTCAGATGCTCGCTGCCCAGCAGCTCCTGCTGCAGGGCCAGGGCCTCACGCAGCAGCGACTCGGCCTCCTCCAGCTTGTCCTGCTGATTGGTCAGAAGTGCACCAAGAAATCCCAAGGTCTCTGCCGTTGTCGAATCCTCGCTACCGAGGAGCTTCTGCTGCAGGGCCAGGGCCTCACGCAGCAGCGGCTCGCCTTCCTCGGGTTTGCCCTCCTCGAGCAGTATCCTCGCCAGGGTGGTGAGCGACCGGGCAGCCACCGGGTGCCCCGGGCCCAGCAGCTTGCGACTCATCGTCAACGACTCCCGGGACCGGGCTTCCGCTTCTTCCAGCTCTCCCTGTTTGAAGAGAACTACCGCGAGGGCATTCAGACCCTCGGCAATGTCGGGGTGCTCCGGACCCTGGGATTTCTCTCGCCTGCCCAGCGCCTCGCGCAGCAAGGCCTCTGCCTCCGCATATCGTGCCTGTTTCCGATACATCTCCGCGAGATTACTGACCGAGGCCAGTGTGTCGGGATGTTCGTCTCCCAGCACACGATGCTCGATTGCCAGAGTGTTGTTCATTAGCGATTCGGCCTCATCACAGCGGTTTTGGCAGAGGTACAATCCACTGAGATTTCTGGCCGAACTGAGCGTATACGGATGCTCTTCGCCCAACACGCGTCGCTCGATTTCAAGGGTATCGCTTATGAGGGGTTCCGCCTCTTCGTAGCGACCTTGTTGCACGTACAGTGCCCCAAGGTTGCCAGCTGAAGTCAGAGTCAGTGGATGGTCATCACCCAGTGCAACCCGGCTGAAGGCCAGGAGGTGTTTCATCAGATCTTCAGCCTTATCTTCACGACCCTGTTTGAGGTACAATGCACCGAGGACACCGAGTGCAGAGAATGCTCTCGGATGCCGCCACGCGTCTGCAAGTGTGTCCCGGAGTAGCGAGTCCGCTTCGTTGTACTGTCCCTGCCTATAGCGCAATGCAGAAAGAGCAATCCTTGAACTGATGGTGTCCGAATGGTCCTCTCCCAGCACCCGTTGTCTGACCTCCAGAGCATAATTCAGTGATGTCTCTGCCTCTTCGTAGCGGCCTTGCTCAACATACAGCGATCCGAGGTCGGCTATGGAATCCAGCGTGATGGGATCCTCATCGCCGAGCTGGTCCTCACGTATTTCCCTCGCGCGCTCAAGATGCCTCTCCGCTGCATCGTATTCGCCCAGGCTTCTGTACGTGTTTCCGAGAGTTTCGTGTATCGAGGCCTCAATCAGGGGCTCATCCTTGAATCGGTACTTGATTGCTGCTGATGCCAAATCCAGGACTTCGCGGACTGTCACTGCTCGTCCTTTGGCTCTGTCTGGATCGGCTGAGGTGAGGAGATCGTCGTTGAGGAAGCTGTTCACCGCTTCGGAGATCTTCACCTGTCGCTCAGCTTCGGCGCGGGCCATGGCCTCCTTTTGAAGTGCCTCTTCAGCAACCCTTTGTTGTTCGGTCGCGTCTCTTCTTGCACCCTCTGCTTGGAAGTACATCGCGGTGCTTACGATCAGGCCCACCACAAGGACCGCTGCAATCGCGCTGACGGAAATGAAGATGTTCTGGTTCCGGCGGACCAGCTTGCGCAGGCGGTACATAGCACTTGGGGGTGAAGCCAGAATGGGTTCGCAGTTGAGGTGCCGCTCGATATCCATTGCCAAGCCGTCGGCCGTGCTGTAGCGCCGCGTTCGGTCTTTCTCGAGGGTCTTCATTGCGATCCAGTCCAGATCGCCGCGCACCGACTTGCACAACTGCTCCGGTGTCGCGGCTCGGGACTTGGCGACCTGCTCCACCTGCTTGCCGAGGGTCGTCAATCGGGTCGAGGGCTTGACCGGGTCCTGTTCGGACAGGATGCGCTGAATCTCCGCGTAGCCTTTACTTCGCAGTTCCTTGCCATCGAAGGGGGTGAACCCTGTGAGGAGTTCGTACAACAGCACCCCCAGCGAGTAGATATCCGCTCGTGTGTCAATATCAAGGCCGGTGGTCCCGGCCTGCTCGGGGCTCATGTACTCCGGCGTGCCAATGAACTCCCCCTTCTCCGTGAAGAGAGTCTTCGCCGTGAGATGCTGATTGAGCGCCTTGGCGACACCGAAGTCGATGATCTTCAGGGCGGGCTTGCCGTCCTGGAGCGTCACCAGCACATTGGACGGCTTGAGGTCACGGTGCACGATACCCTTTTGATGGGCGTACTGAATGGCCTGACAGAGGGAAATGAAGAGCTCCAGACGTGCCCGGGTGCCCAGCTTGTACCGATCACAGTACTCGGTAATTGGAATCCCGGTAATGTACTCCATGGCGAAGTACGGATGTCCGGCGTCGGTGGCCCCGGCGTCGAAGACATGAGCGATGTGGGGGTGATCCAGCAGGGCCAATGCCTGACGCTCTGCTTCGAAGCGGGCGATGACCTGCCGGGTGTCCATGCCGGGCTTGATGACCTTCAGCGCCACCTCGCGCCGTACAGGCTCCCGTTGTTCGGCCAGGTAGACGATCCCAAAGCCGCCTTCGCCAAGGATGCGGACGAGCTTGTAGGTCCCAATCTGGGCCCCCGGCCCTACGCCCGCCTCGCCGTAGGCTGCAGTGGGGACCTCTTCACTCGGCCCCAGTCCTCCATTTCGAGTCTGCTCACTGTCGGCCATTCCTTCGCTCCTTGACCAGGAATTATCCCCACCTGATTATAGTGTGGGTGGGTTCGCCTGCAAGAGTCCAACTCGCCCCACGCTGGATTCAAAGCACCGGTGGTAGAGCGCCCCGCAGCGTTCGACGTGAGACAATCCGACGCGGTTGGCACGCGCGGATCATCGTGTCACAGGGGATGGTATAAGTTCTCTATAGTAAAGAACTTACAACGAGGCCGAAGGGTCTCGAACCCTCAACCTTCGGATCGACAGTCTGGACAGGGGGTTCTGTAAGTCCTTGTGCCGCAAACGTTAATGATTGTCAAATAAAGACTTATGAGATCAGGCGAAGATCAGCCGAAGGTGAAAAGAAGGCCAGACGTACATGTCTGGCGCGCACTTTGGCGCGCGCCTGATCGCCGAAGCTGGTAAGACCGGTCCAATTGTTATACCCTTTGGCCTTGACCTCACGCACAAGACAGAGAGGAGCTTCACAATGGCTATTCAGTCGTCCATTGAGTGGACAGGTTCCACTTGGAATCCCGTGACCGGTTGCACGAAGCTGAGTGCCGGGTGCCAGAACTGCTACGCCGAGCGTATGGCAAAGCGGCTCCAGGCCATGGGACAGAGCAACTACGCCAAAGGCTTCGCCGTGGCGTGCCACGAGCACGTCCTCGACCTACCTCTGCGATGGAAGAGACCTCGACTTGTCTTTGTCAACTCCATGAGCGACCTCTTTCACGATGCCGTCCCCGTGGACTTTATCCAGGAGGTCTTCAAGGTCATGAGGCAAGCGAGGCATCACATCTTTCAGGTGCTGACCAAACGGGCCGAGCGCCTGGCCAGGCTATCGCCGGTTCTGGGCTGGCCGGGAAATGTCTGGATGGGTGTGACAGTTGAGCAATCCGACTACAAATCCCGAATCGACTACCTCCGCCTGACCGACGCGGCGGTGAAGTTCCTCTCTATCGAGCCGCTCCTTGACGATCTGGGAGAACTCGATCTCTTCGGCATTGACTGGGTGATTGTTGGTGGAGAGTCCGGCCCAGGTGCCCGACCTATGCAGGCCCACTGGGTCCGGGCAATCCGCGATCAGTGCCTTCGACGCCAGGTGCCTTTCTTCTTCAAGCAGTGGGGAGGCTTCCAGAAGAAGAAGGCCGGGCGAATCGTCGACGGCCGCACATGGGATCAGATGCCCCATGCCGGCCACAGGATTACCTAGCACTAATAGACTACCCTATAGCTCGTATCTGTATGCCCGAGCTACTCGGCGGATAGCAGTCAGCCCCATCGCCACGATGATTCCGGGCAGGAGGATGTGTGCAACCAGCAAGCTGAGATCGGGGTCATTCAGGTGGTTGAAAATGTACACGCCAAGCCCAGTCCTAGGAATCAGGAACTGCTCGATCACTAGCGTGGCGATGATCGCAATCGGAAAAGTGATTTCCATCGCCGTGAACGTTCCCGCGATTCCCTCCCGGAACACAACGTGCCGAAGGCGAAACCAGTAACCGGCCCCGAAGATGCGTGCGATATCCGCGCGCCGCCGGGGTGCCATCGCGGCGGCAACGGAGACGGCTTGCAGGGAGATCAGAAAAAGGGTCAACCAGATCAAGAAGCAACGTTGAGACTCTGGCAGCTTGGGGAATAATCCCGCCGCAGGTGCCACCAGGACAAATATGGGTGCCGCGCGGCCGATTGCCAGCCACGGAGATACGGCTTGGAAGACTCGAATATTGTACCCAAGGAGCACACCCAGGGGAATGGCAAACAGATTGGCAACCAACCATCCTGCCATCGCTCTGCTCATGGTCGCGCCGAAGTGCGGCGCCAGGTCCGGCGATCTGATCAGATGTATCATCTGCTGCCCGACGCTCAAAGGCCCTGGCAACAGACCAGGCTTGGCCACGATATGGGCGGCGAGACTCCACAGGAGCATGCCGATGGCAAGGCCGAGAGTGCCGAAAAAGATGCTTGTACCCCTTGACCGTTGGCGATCCGATGCAGCCCGGACCTGGGCGGACACCAAGGCGTCGCCATTCTGGCAGGACGACCCATGTGTATCAACATCTTGCACGTCGCTGGAGGACACTCCGGCCGGCAGTCTGATCTCAGTGAGTCTCTTGACCGTAGTGCCATCGTCCCCGTCGACACGCAGTACCCTGGCACCCAACTGGAACAGGTCGTCGGATCTGTGACTCGTAATGATCACCGGAATTCCCTTGGCGGCGATGCCCCGGATCACCGCCGCGACTGCCGTTCGAGAGGAAACGTCCAATCCTTCGAACGGCTCGTCCATAATGGCCAAGTGCGGATCGGGAACAGCTAGGGCCCTAAGAACCGCGATCTTGACTCGTTGGCCGCCGGAGAGGGACTGAACGCTTCTATCTAAGGGAACAGAAACCCCGTAATTACCCACCAGTTGTTGAACCGCCTCCCGGCACGCCCTGCTTGATGCTCCACGGACGCGAAGGGGCAGGGATACCTCCTGAGTGCCAGTCAGCCACGGGGACAGCGTTCCAGCCGGCGCTTGCGGCACATAGGCTATCTGTCCGGGCACTAGCGGGTCACCCTGGCAGAGGACTTCGCCCCTCAGTCTACTACGAGCATCTGCAACCGCCCGCAGAATCGTGGTCTTGCCCGAGCCATTGCCACCGATCAATCCGACGATCTCACCGGGCTGGATCAGCAGGCTGACATCGTCGACGACAAGATGGTGACCAACCGGAACCAAGGCGCGGGTCGTCGGGTAGCCCGCTCGCAGGCTACGAATCTCAATTACGTGCAGATGCTGTTCTAATGCCATAGGTTCAGTTGTTGGCCGGAAATAGCGGAGTCATGTCTATTTTCTCCTTGAGCAGGCCGTCTCGCACCAGATCGTTCATGTACTGGATCGTGACTTCCTTTAGCGAATCTGAGGGTTTTGCCATTACGGGGAGAAAGAGCCGCTCCACGACGGCGGGCTTTATGTCGCCGTATTGAGGTTTGGCAAAGTACCCACGAACCTTCTGAGGTTCTCTCTGGGCTATCGCCACCGCGTCATCGACCATCGCCACGAAGTCCGATACCGCCTGCGGATGACTGGCAAGGAAGTCCTCGGCTATGACTGAGGCCGACACGGGTACGGGCTTGTCGTTGAACAGAAAGTGGGATACAGGGCCGCGCCATAAGAGAAGATGCCCTTCGGTGATCGCCTCTGAGATTGCAGGTTCGAGGCCGAAGATGGCGTCATGCTCACCGTTTCGCAAACCTAACAAAGGCGTGGCCGGGTTGTACCGTATGACTTGGACTTGATCTGCCGGCACACCGCCAGCTACCAGTATCCGTCGCAGGAGGTATTCAGCTTGGTCTGTGGCAAGGCTCGCCGCCGTCTTCCCGGCCATGTCTTTGACCGAAGTGACGCCCGAGTCTTTTCTCGCCACCAGGGAAACCCATCCTTCCTGGTTCACGTCTACCTGGAAGTAGTAGACCCGAAATTTCCGCTTGGGTCCCGGCGGCGCGAGTTGCTTGAACATCGCCTCCATCGGCATGCCCGCAAGTGCATCGATCTCGCCCGTCTGCAGCTTGGTGAAACCGTCCGCCGGGGAAGAGACAGGCACGAGTTCCAGTTTCACCGCGTCCCTAACAAGTCCCGCTTCCTGCAGGACAACCGGAGTCACATCCGCCAGTGCCTTGGGCCGGTAGCCCAGATGGAGCACGAGCGATTCCTTTTCGTCCTTCGTCCGGCTGCACCCCTTCAGAAGGACCATAGAGAATACGCTCATGCCCAGTAGAAGAGCCGCCACGCAGAATGTAAACGCTTCGCGCATCCTTCCAGAAGCCATGTGGTTTCTCCTCAATCATGTCCGGGTTCACATCGCCCGCATTCACCTGAGCAGCGATTCGAGTTCAGGCACGCTGTCTGCAACTGCCCAACTGCCGCCGTATTCATCCTTCCATGCATCACCGAACGTTGTCTTCGACCACTTGCCATTCTCCGCGTGCCAGGGCTTGAGAGCCGGCATGAAGTAGTCGCGCCAGACGTTCAAGAGGTCCAGAGATGCCTGGAACCATTGACTCTGGGGGTTGAACATGTCGATCCACTTCGGGGATTGGTCGTATGGCGGGATATCGATCATCATGCCAACGCGGTAGAGATCAGGGTTGAAAAGGCCATGGGTTGAGTTCTCGGAGGGCGACTTCTTCTCGGTTCTCTTTACGAGCGTAGGTCGAATGCGAAGCGCTGTTGAGGGTGGGACCACTACGTTTGTAGAAATGGGAACAAATACTCTGATCCGATCCAAGTGCCCACTCACCAGTGGATGCTGCCAATAGTCCCGGGCGAGCGATGCGACATCAAGGCAGATGTCCCTGTAATGGCGATTGAGGTCTGACGCGACCTCGGACCCGGCGGCTACTTTTGGGTAAGGGCAGAACATCGCGAGCCACAAGCCCTCGCCGATCAACCTTGCGAACGAATCGAGGATCGTGCTACGGGACTTCGCCGTGGGTTTAGACATGTACGCAACACAAAGAAGCGCAGGCGTCCCGTCCCTCAAGTCTTCCTTCAACGCGCTGGCAAAGGCCTGCGGCTCAAGCTGGCCGGGGAACGTGGGCGGGGCTGACTCACGCCGCTTCTCAGACTGCGTCTTCAGTTCGGCCAAGCTCCCTTCCGACAGGACTCGGTTCGCAGTCTTCAGCCATGATTTCGGGTCCTGATCTAGAGCAAGGGCGAGCCGTGCAACAATGTCGGCGCGAGGAACCAACTCCGGCTTCTCGGCCTTGAAAACTGTCCTGCTTGAGACGCCAGCCGCCCGCGCGAGGGCGTCCTGAGTAACTCTTCTGCTTTCCCGAGTGCTCTTCAGCAACTTGGCGAAGGCATCATTCACCTGCTGCTTGGATTTCGCCACATTCTTCTCCATACGAGTTTCTTTGACACCGATCGGTCTATCGGCCAGCACTTCCATCATAAATCGTATCGGGCCACCAGTCAAAAAAAATGCATGAATATATTTGACAGAACATGCGCACTACAGTAATATTCAAGAAAAGGTAAGAAAGTAAGTGAATGTGTGTGCATGCTATAGGGCGACCGAGTAGCCAAGGAAGCAAAGCGGAAGCCGCTGCCCGAGCCACCGGGTAGGGGCGGACAAACGAGGTGGCTGAAGCACGTGGCACTTCAGCCCATGACCGGGAATCGACAGCCGCGCCTGCACGCCCCCGGCCATGAAGGACGTAAAGGAGATCAAGCCATGACGAAGAGTTACTTGCCCAATACCGGCTTGACGCCGCTGACGAACGAAGCCGCCTGTCCTGAGCCGTTCGAGTTGCTGCGGGAGATTGTCCCCAGTTCGCCTTTGACCAGTGAGATTAAGCTGGTGGCCGACCGGGACCACATCGACCGCGTGGAACTCGGGAGCTTTGGAGGTCAGCGATTCCTTATCAGCAAGACCCGGTTCGGTTCCTAATTCCGTGTCGCAAGACCTGCCCCAGCCGCGCGGAGCTGGGGCAGTCCAGCGAACCCAACACAACATCGTTACCGCCCTGGTGTCGAAAGGCCGTCTACAGAAGCCGCGACGCGGGGCACAACCTGAAGGAGCAATGACAATGCTGGCACGCGAAAGAAATCAAGCAATTGGGCGCTCAAGACTCGGTATGGAAAGTGAAAGGAAGGAAGAAATGAAAGCCTCACGGTACAATGTGTTTGCCCCGTCCCCCGATGGCGATGGAGATGAGTTAGTATATAATGCCCTAACTGGGGCCATCCTTCGAGGAGACAGGAACTTCATCAGGGTACTTAGGGAGGGTGACGTCTGGTCGCTGATCGCCGGGGACTATGATGACATCCTCTTCGATAACGGCTTCCTCGTGCCCGATACTTGCGACGAACTGGATGTCTACCGCCAACTGCACAATCGCTGGAAATCGGGCTCGGAGCTTGCGGAGTTCAACATGCTCGTGACCTACGACTGCAACTTCGCTTGCCCATATTGTTATCAGGGCAGAGGAGATACTGGAAAGCGGATTCACGGCTTCAAGGCAATGGACGAGGAGATGATCAAGCGTTTCAAAACATTTGTGAAACGCACCGTCGAAGAACGTCAGTCGAAGCGAATGGAGTTGGTATTATATGGCGGTGAACCACTGCTTGAGGAGAAGGCGTGCCGCCAAGTCACCGACGAACTGGCTCGTTGGGCTGCCAAGAACAACGTGGCTTTTCGGCTGCACCTGCTATCGAATGGGAGTCTCCTTACGCCGGATTTCGTCGAGTGGGCCTCACAGTATCGGTTACGCCTTCAGGTGCCAGTAGACGGTGCCGAGGAACAGCATAATCGCATCAGGTTCTACAAAGACCGCGATGAAACTTGCCGAGGGTCCTTCAACGACGTGACTACGGCGCTGGCGTTGACCAACCGCCCCGGCATAGAGACCCATATTCGTATCAGCCTTACCGATGAAACCTACCCTTCGATGGTGCAGATGCTCGACAGTCTCAAAGAGCGTGGCCTCACCCATCTCTACACCGATTTCTGCTATATCACAGCCTTCACGAATGCCTGCGCCCCATACGGACAACACATTCTGGACGATGGCATGCTCTTCAGAGTGATGCCTACCCTGTGGCGAGAAGCCCATTCGCGGGGTTTTCGACTCGACATCAGGCCGCACCCGCAGCCACTCCCTTGCAGCAGCATTGCGGATGGATCGTTCATCACTGACCCCTTTGGCGAAGTCTACAAGTGCTGGGAACTCGTTGGGCTGAAGGAACATGCTGTGGGGCGGCTGGCGGAAGATGGGAGGTTGGAGAAGACCGCTGTGTACGATGATGTCCTACTCCGCGACCCGACGACTTTCCCTCAGTGTGCGTCCCACTCGTACCTGCCCTCCTGTGGTGGTGGTTGTGTGTGCAAAGCCTATTGGCAGCACCGGACTTACCACGCCGCCGGCTGTGGTTCGGAAAAGTACCTGCTGCCGGAGAAGATCAAGATGGTCTTCGAGATGGCAAAGCCCCTGGACACACAGCCGAGAATGTACGACAACATGGACATGCAGATCGTCTCCGGCCCCGTCGAGCCGGCGATGTCCCATTGCTACGTCTTGGTATGAGGCGGCACTCATGAATCTGATATGGGTTACGCAGCGTGTAGCCTATCTTCCCGGCAAGACGAACATTGGCGTCATACTGTCCCGCACGCCGGGGAAGTGCATCCTTGTCGACACAGGCTTGGACGATAATGCTGGCAAGAGGCTGCTGAGCAGCTTGGCTGCTCACAGCCTCTTGCCCGTGGCCATCATCAATACCCATGCCCACGCGGACCATTTTGGGGCCAATGCGGCTATCGTCGCCGCCACGGGAGCCAGCGTCTGTGCGCCTGCAGGAGAAGCCGAGATTATTCAGGCCCCTGATATCGAGCCGATGTACCTCTTCTCCGGTGCGCGGCCAATCGCGGAACTTACGGGCAAATTCCTTCGCGGATCAGATTGTACGGTGGATAGGCGCTTACCAAATAGCCCTTCGGCCTTGACCATTGACGAGACTGAGATTGGTACAGTGCCACTCCCAGGTCACACGCCTTGGCAATCAGGGATATCGTGCGACGGGGTTCTCTTCTGCGCTGACTCATTGTTCTCTCTGGAATTGCTTGAGAAGCACAAGATTCCGTATTTCAGCGACATCGGGGCAACGAGGCAGACTCTCACTCTGCTGTGCGATGCACGGAAGGCATTCACCTTCTTCGTTCCGTGCCATGCCATGCCTTCGCATGATGTTTCAGACATCGCACGGGCAAATTTGGAGAGGCTTGATGAAATCCAGCATACCATATTGCAGACCACCGCGACGGGCGTGACGGCTCAGGACCTGCTCAAGTCACTGTGTGGCTCCCTTGGCTTGGTAATCCGGTCCGTGCAGGAATACTTCCTGCTCAATACGGTTGTCCTCTCATTTCTTAGCTACCTCAAAGACCAAGGTCTAATATCAATCGAAATGACCGAGAGCATGCTCCGGTGGCATGGGGTAGCCGGTCCGAAGCTCAATGACCGCAAGTCACACGGGAGTTAGGCAGTGTCAGACAATAACTGCACGAATCAGTTCTTCCCGTGAGGATGGATCGTGTAGTTCCAGTCGGGGTGGAAACGATGAGGAGCCAGACGGATTTGTGCCATCTGTTTGTCCGAGACTTCCTGGCCTTTCGGATAGCGTCCTTTGTCGAGCTCACACCGGACTCGCAGGCCCTCTTGGGTTCGCGTCGAGGCGATCAGGTTGACGATCACCGCCAGGGACACCAGGGGGCGCCCACGCCAGTTCGTGCTGATGTAGGAGAACAACCGATGCTCAATCTTGTTCCACTTGCTCGTGCCGGGCGGAAAGTGACACACGGTGATTGAAAGCCCGGTGCGGTTGGCCAGTTGCTGAAGTTCCCATTTCCACAAGCGCGTTCGTGCACCGTTGCTGCCCCCTGCGTCGGCGGTGACCAGCAAGGCCTCGGTGCCTCGGTACAGCGGCCGGCCCATCTTCTGCCACCACCGGCCGATCGTACGGACCGCAAAACGAGCGGTGTCATGGTCGATGCCCACACTGACCCACCCGGCGTTCCGCGTCAGATCGTACACCCCGTAGGGAATCGCCTTGCCCAACTCGGGAATCCGAAAGTCGTGCACCCGGACCGGTTCGGGCGTCCCCTTCGGTCGCCACTGTTTCCCGGCGTTTTTGAAATGGCCCACCAGTTCCTTCTTCTTCGTATCGACCGAGATAACCGGCTGACCGAGGGCCTGGAAGCGTCGGACCTTGCGTTGAATGTAGCGGAACTGGGCGTCCCGGTCCGGATGGTTCGAGCCCTCGCGGCTCTTGCGGTTGGCTTGAAGACTGTAGCCAGCGGCATACAGCAACTCCAGGACCAGTTGATGGCTGACGTTGTGTCCCATGCCCCGCAGTTCCCTGGCCAAGGTGCGAACACTCTTGGACGTCCAGCGCAAGGGCGACTGCGGGTCTCCCGAAACGCTGGGTTCGACCAACCCGTCCAAGTCGGCCAGGAGCGTTGCATCCTTCGCGAGCGTCTTCTTGCGGCCACCCCCCGGGCGACGGACACGGCCGGGTTCCGGGAGCAGACCCGACTCCAACTCCTTCAAACCCCGCGTGATCGTGGAGTAGGAAACCCCCGTGGCACGCGACACCAACGCAATCCCTCCATGGCCGATCGCCTTGGCCTCGGTCGCCGCCCAGAGTCGGCGGCCCCGCTCATCCAAGGCACAAACCAACGATTCGAACTTCGCCTTGACAATGCTTGCGTCCACATGTCTTATATCGGACGAAAGCTCAAAATCCTTCAGTTATTGTCTGACACTGCCTTAGGTGCTACTGCCTTCTCTCCGATCCTGTCGTTCTCCTTCTGTTGAAGGACCTGCGCCGGCCTGTCACGCACCTTGCTCAAGCCGTTCAAGGCCCGGCTCACGAGGCTGATCGCTTCGCTGTGTTTCCCTTTTCCAGAAGGGGGGCTGGCGGTTTGTTCTTCAGCCGTGGGTGAAAGAACAAACCGCCGCCCGCCATTCTGGGGAAAAACGGCTTTTTGAGGGAGAATATATGACACGTACTTGCACGAATCATGAACACACTGCCGGGACGCCACGCGTTTATGTCGCATCCTTGGCGGACTACAACTCAGGCCGCCTGCATGGACGGTGGATTGACGCCGACCAGCCAGCCGCAGCCATCCGCGAACAGATCGCCGAGATGCTCGCGGAATCCAAAGAGCCGATAGCGGAGGAATGGGCCATCCATGACTATGAAGGCTTTGGCGACTTGGGACTGTCTCAGTACGAGGACATCGACAGCGTCGCAGAAGCGGCCTCTCTAATCACGGAGCATGGTCCCGTGTTCGCTTCACTGCTCGGATATCTGGGTGGAACGTCTTCTCTTGACGAGGCACGCCGGTACATGGAGGACGGCTATCGCGGCGAATTTGACAGCCTCACCGATTATGCTCAGGAGCTTGTGGAGGACTGTTATAGCGACGCCCTGGAGGCCCTGCCCGATTTCATCCGGTATCACATCGACTTTGAAGGCATCGCGAATGACATGGAGTTGAGCGGGGACGTATTCACTTTCCAGATTCACGGAAGAGTCCACGTCTTCGATGCTCACATCTGAGTCCTGAGTCAAGCCAGCCGTCCCGCCCAGGGGCGGCTGCTTTCGCGTCTTTTGATCCTTCACCGTCAACATCACCTACGCCGCAAGCTCCCCATAATCTGCCGAGAACTCCTGTGTCTGCCCCCGCCCGCGAGATTCTTCTCCGAAATCGAGCTTTTTGAGCTTCGCTCGTGCCACGTCTTCCTGCCCTTGCGTTATGTGACGCCACAGCCCGCGTCGGTACATCGACACGAACAGGCCACAAGGATTCCGCTGCCCGGCCTCCACGGCGTGTTCCGCTGCCGCGAACCATTGCAGCCTGCTTGCGGGGCTTCCCGGCACTAGGCCTCCAGCTACCGCCTTTCGGTACAGCCCCTCCAACCGATGCGGCTGCCGCAGGTCCTCCAGGCGAATCCTTTTCAAATTCAAACGCTCCTTTCTCTGCGATTCCATTTCATCACCAACACATCGACCGAGTTTCTGGTTCATATATCTCCTATCGGAGAGTTTCCTGTTTATCATAGGGGGTGGCGAATTCGTCGCACCCGCTGCCTCATGGGGTGGCAAATTTGTCCTATCAACGGCCTTCTCATCGGCCCGCTGCACCCGGATCACAACCTGCATCCCCCAACGGTTCATAGCCTGCTGTGAGGCCTGACCCGGTACCAGCCAGCCGATTCTGACCAGTTCTTTCCGTGCGCGCTTTACACCCCGGATGTCCACCCCAAACACGTCAGCAATCCACGATGCCTTGCACCGTCCCCCCGAGACGCAGCATCCTTTCCGATAGTACAGGCACCGCACCAGATGGCCGAGCAGGGTGGCAATCACGACGCGGCTGCGGCACGCCGCCATGTACCGCAGCATACGCCGGGGGACCGGGATCTTCCGTCGCGTGTTCTTTACTTTCGCCTCCATCCACACGGGCAGTTCCTTCTGCCCCATATCGAGATCGATCCGCTTGCTGCTCCAGCCAATCAACTCCGCTTCCTGTAACCGCTTGAGCGACCCTCTGACCTT
Organism: Sedimentisphaerales bacterium; assembly: GCA_034678485.1. Taxonomy (GTDB): domain Bacteria; phylum Planctomycetota; class Phycisphaerae; order Sedimentisphaerales; family Anaerobacaceae; genus PLanc-01. The sequence goes on from JAXDBU010000056.1 coordinate 73,279, forward strand.
GCACTCCCGACCGCTGCCAACCAATCCAAGCACCTCAGACTCCCCATAGGACGGTTCTACCCCATCCTCGGCGCAGCACCGCCTTGCCACCATTTCGTGACAAGCCAGCCACACACGCAGGTCGTATAGCGTGATCTCACCCGAACCCAGCGCCGCCCAAGCATTGAGAACCCTGGATACGGGTATGAAGAAGAACCCGCCAGCCGGCTTTCGTGCCCGAAACCGCAGTGGCAAACACCCCTTTTGATCTACCTCCATTTGAGCCCTCCAAGAGAATCCGCGCACTTAACGTGTTCGCGGGTTACGGGCCGATGGGCTCACCTCAGGACCGAGGCCGTCTGCACGGAGCAGGGGACCCGAAGAGTTGACAAACGCTGCCGTTTGGGCTACGAAAGAGACAAGAAGAGCGTCGCAGCCGCAGACTGCACCGTGCCCCTCCTTTCAGCCTGACAACGCCTCACGCCCATGAGAATTGTCCCGGCTGGGAGACAGGTAATCACCCACCAGCTATGTTAGCACAGTTGTGATGACGCCCACCGCATAAATGGCCGCCATCACGCTTCCACCGCCCTCAACGCTACAACCTCTTGCCATCGTTGCCAAGTCCTCAAATCGCCGTTTATCCCCGCGAAACACATACGCCGGGGCTCTCCCACCGCGGTAGAGCACGCGGGCGGCCCGGTCCACCATAACGAGAGTAAAACAACGTCACGCAGGAGGGACTATGACGAACAACAGACCTTTGCACACGATACGCTACGGAGCAATCCGAGTCAGTATTTGGGCGAATGCAACCCCGCTAGGTGATTTCTACAACGTCACAGCAAGCCGTTGCTACAAGAAGGATGACCAGTGGCATGATTCCAGTTCCATCGGAGAATTGGACATACCAACTCTGATCATGGCTCTGCACGACGCACATGCGTGGATTCAGACTCGCAAGAACGCTGATCAACCACCCCTTGCGCTGCCGCCCCCGCCCAGCCGAATGGAAGACGACTCAGGTTATGATGACTGAGCACTCGGATCACATGCCGCACGGTCCCGCACAGGCGTGTGCGGACTCACCTGCATCACCGATTGATGCTGGTGTGCCTTCGTCTGCCAACCCGTCCGTTCCCCATCTGGAGGATCTTTCTTCTCTCACTTATCCCCATTCCCTCTTTCCTTGGTCCCAGAATATCTTCATTCCCTCCTCACCAACGGAATCGCCTCTTCTCAGGATGGCCCTACACACTCTGAATAGCTCTCCGTCTTCGGCCGTTAGCCTGAACATCGGGGAATCAATCGTGCTCAAGATCCCGTAACTAAACTGCCACGGCCCCCAATAGAGTATCTCCTCCCCCGCGTACATCATCCCGTGCATTGGGGCCATCTGCTTCCAAGGCTCGACTACAACCGGAATCCCGCCACGTTCTGTCAGTCCGTACTGGATTGTGTTGACGTTACCCTCCAAATCAGTCGGGAGTGCCGGGTCAATCAATCCGAGTGCCTGTAATTGAATGAGATAGTCATCCGACAGGCAGCGGAGCACTACCTTGTCGATGTTCCCCACATCCACTACCAGACGGTTAAACACATTTGCCACCATCTTGCCGGTCCCGAGGGCGGCATACAACGTGCAACATTGCTGCGAGTTCCTTATTATCTGACTCATTTCTGCGGCGCAATCGGCAGCAGTCAGTACGCTGTAGCCCCGCGATCTCGCACTCGCGCCCCCAATCTCGCGGACCACCCCGACTTGTTCATCCCGTGTCTTTCCCCTAGCTCTTGCTTGCTGCGTAGCCAGCGTTCTTGCCGCGTTGCTCAGTGCGACCGGCCATTCAGTTAGGCTCAAGGGCTTCGGGACTTCCTCTGGCGATATTTGCTTTCGATCAGCACCCTCCTGCCACGCCATTTGGAGTGCCCCCAGGATGGTGTCGCGTGTTCTCCCCATTGCTCTGCCCGATCTGAGGGCCTCCCGGATCGTTCTCGGGTCCGGTCCTGTGGCATGCGTATGCGACTGATATGCCTGGCAACGCGTCAAGAAGATCATTTCATCATTCACGCAGAGTGCGTCGCGGTACCACTTGATCAACTCCAAGCATATTGGCTCCTTGCGTCCCTTCTTCTTTCCCATTCTCTGACCTCCAATCGGTTTCCGCGAGGGGCTACTCGCGTCCCTGTATCAAGTCATTATACCGCGACGTGGACGCTCTTGCGAAATGGTGTCAGTTCACGGTGGCCGTCTAACCAAGCCCCTCCTTTTTGCCCCCAACATGAGCCGTACTTGTGTGTGGTTGCACTTTCATTGACGAGGCGATTTTACGAGGCTGGTGGTATGAATCGCGTACGACACAACACGATCCACTACGTCCCGGTTGTCCACCACGCCGACCCCTTCTCAGTCGCTGTACGCTTCATCCTTACAGGCCGGCTCTCAAGCGAAAACAAATGCGCCCTGCCCATTCACCTTGGGATGGCTCTGAAGTTCAGACTCGGACTCACACCTGATGCACCTCAACGGTGCGGGAAATCGACGCAAGTCCTGGTCATGTTGTCATTTGCAGAGTTTCTCATGCGTTTACTTTTGCCCGTTTTCCAGTCACAAGTCGAGTGCAGAAAAAGAGTTATGAGGTTTCTGTCATGATGACGGTAACGTTCAAGCTGTCTGACGAAGTGTTCGCTCAGTTGGAGCAGAAGGCTCAGCAGTGGAAGGTCTCCAGCGTCCACAAGTGCGCCAGGCAGATCGTGATCGCCTACCTCCAAGATGCCGAGCGCAACCGAGTCCGCCAGGGGATAACGGATCTCCAGAAGGAGGTCCGTTCTCTTCGAGAAGACTTCGCCACGGCTGTGGCGGCCCTTCTCGCCAAAGCTGGCAAGGTCACCCATCAAGAAGCCCACGAATGGGTAGAAAGGAACTTCCCACTATGCTGATCCTCGCACTTCTGATTGTGTCCATAGGAAAACTCGGAAGAGAGCAGTACCGGTACTACGGCAACTTGGCAGCACGGGAAGACTATTACACCGAAGGCGGAGAACCAGAAGGCGTATACCTGGAGACTGCGGGGGCTCGAATACTCGGTCTGAAGGGGAAGGTCTCCAAAGACGATCTCCGCTCCCTCTTCCACGGCTGCAAACCCGACGGGACACCACTTGTTCAAAACGCAAATGACCCTCGTCGCTGCCCAGGACATGATGCCGCGTTCTCAAGCCCAAAGTCGGTGAGTATCTACTGGGCTGTGAGTTCATCTGACGTTCGCCACGTCATCCAGCGATGCCAGCATGAAGCCGTCACCAGTGCCATCAGGTTCTTTGAGCAGGAAGCCGCCTTCTCGCGTCGCGGCAAAGCCGGTTGTCGTATGGACCCTGCGAAGATCATTGTAACGACACACGAACACAGCACCAGCCGGACCGGCGATTGCCAACTGCACACTCACGCCATAATACTGAATATCGCTATCCGACCCGATGGCACAACCGGTTCGCTCGAAAGCAAACCGCTCTATCACCACAAAATGGTTCTTGGAGCCGTGTACCGGGCTGAACTCGCTCATCTGCTTCAAGAGCGTCTCGGCCTCAAGATCATCCGTACCGGCACGTCTTTTGAATTGGCAGGCGTGCCCAAAGACCTTTGCGATCACCTGTCCCAACGCCGCCAAGCGATTGTGAGTAGACTGACCGAGAAGAACCAGCAGACTGCCGCCGCCGCCGCAGTCGCCGCCATCGAGACACGCCACGCCAAGGACACCGTGCCCCCCAGGTCCGTGCTGTTCAAACAGTGGCAGGAGACAGCAGCGCAATTCGGTCTTACTCCAGACAAAGCCTCGCGCCTGCTTCACCAGATCCAGCCAAGCAACGATCCACGCCACGCCGCCCAGACTGTCGATCATGCCATAGGCACGATCGCGGCCAGATTCTCCGCGTTTGATAGGAGGTCACTCTTTCGGGAATCGCTCTATGCCGCTGTCGAACACGGTCTGAGCCCGGACATCATTGGGACGACCATCGACCGGCGGCTCCAGCATGGGACCGACATCTTCAAGGCCGAAGATTCTGGACGAGACCAAGACTACACAACCGCTGATGCTCTGTCCCGCAGGAGGCAAATTGCCCAGTCAATCCGGAAACTCTCTTCCCCAGCGTTTCGCCCCCTGTCTCGCAGAGCAGTTGATGCCGCCATCGGGCACCATTCCAAGCCACGCGACCCGATCCTGGAGGAATTCAAGTATCACATCGGCCAGCTTATCCGAGCAGCTTCTGGGGGTAAGAAGACATACCGGATAGACCGCGATTGCATTGCCCGACGCGCGCAACGCACGGTCAACGATACGCACATTGCCGCCGTTAAGGACATCACCCGTAGTCGCACCCGTATTGCCACCATCACCCAAGGGGCATCCAACGACCGCTACCTTGTCCTGTCATGCTGCCGAGAAGCTTGGCAAAGGGCGGGGTACAACGTCATAGGCGTCTCCCTGTCCAACGCAGGAGTCAAACGACTGTATCAGGAAACTGGCATTGAGACTATGTCGCTCAAGCGTCTTGAACTGATGATGCACCCAACCGCGAAGTTCCAAATCAGATATCACCTACGCCAACTCTGGCGTGCGGCACGTGAGAAGCCCACGTTTGCTCTGGAGCCGCTCAAGATTACCAAGGACACCGTTCTTGTCGTGGATGGCACTGAACGCCTCAGCTTCCAACAGATGGCTGACCTCACTCGCGATGTCGCCAAGCAGGGGGGCCGCCTTGTCCTTGCTGGCGATGGGCCGAAAGGCCATGAAACGCCTATCTTCACTGCATTCAGCAGTATCTGCAATGAAGTGGCCCGCCTGAAGACCCAGGAGCCGTCGCCTGCGTCGATGACACAGGCCCCACGAAGCAAGAGCACTCAGGACCTTCATCCTACCCAAGAAACCTCCAGGAGTATGGAACATGGCCGATAACGCATCCACTCACACGTCACACGAGTCTGCCGCGCCTGTCTTGGCTTTTCTTGGCCTGAGCCTCTCCCTCATCCTCTTTGCAGCGGCGGTGGCCGCCATGCGAGCGACCGCCCATCAAACACCGAGCCTCACGGATTCGGTCGTCATGCTCGCGATAGCCGGCCTCTTGTTCTGGGGCAGCTTCACCCAATTCGTCCGAGTTATGACCGGCGAGGATGACGGCTACACTTCTCCCATGCGTATCGCCGCTCGCTTGCTCCGAAAGGCATTGTGGTTTGCTTTTACGCCCGTTGCCATCTACCTTGGCGGCCGCGTTGTCCCAACCGCTCCCTACTATGGTTGGATCATTGGTACCGTTGTAACCCTGCTGTTGCCCTACGTCGCACGCATCGGCTCTGGTAGCGGCGATACCGTTATTCGTGGAACCGCCCTTGTGACGCAGGCCCAGGCCCGGCGTCGGGTCGATCACATCACATGCCCCGGCGAGCCCACAGTCAACTGGGTAGGCTTCCCGCTCCCCGAGCGCTTCTCCGAGCAGCACTTCCTTTTCGCAGGTGGCACAGGCTCCGGAAAGACCGTTGCGCAACGCATGATGATGCAGTCTGTGCTGCCCGGCATTACCCCCGGCTCTGACTGCCGCGCTGTCGTGTACGATGCGAAACAAGACATGATTGAGATCCTCTCTGGCATGTCCCTCTCGTGCGACCTGATCATTCTGAACCCCTTTGAGACCCGTTCCGTCTCATGGGACTTAGCCAAAGACATCACCACTCCAGCTACTGCTCTGCAACTTGCGAGCATTATCATTGAAGATGAGAAGGGACAGAATTCGTTCTTCTCCAAAGCCGCTCGCGATCTGTTTGCCGCCGTTATCGTCGCGCTGCATCACACCCGCCCCGGCGATTGGACTCTTGGCCACGTTCTTTCCGTCCTCTCCAGTACGGAAAGAACCCACACCCTGCTTGAACAAGTGCCCTACACGCGAGATGCCGCGATGGAGCATTTCCAGCGTGATGAACGCACGTTGGCCAACGTGCAATATACGATTTCTGCCAACATTGCGTCCCTTCGCCCCGTGGCAGCCCTTTGGCATCACGCCGACCGCCGATTCAGCTTGCGCGACTGGATCAGCAGCAACTCCATCCTGGTGCTGGGCAACATGGAGGACCTTCGCTATCCAATTGACGCCATCAATCGCGCCCTCTTTCAGAGGCTCGTTGAACTTGTTTTGAGCCAATCGGAATCCGCCACGCGGCGGACGTGGTTCTTCCTGGATGAACTCAAGGAGATGGGACGACTCAACGCTCTGCCCCGACTGCTCACGAAAGGCCGCAGCAAAGGGGTCCGTGCCGTTCTTGCCTTCCAGACGTTCGAAGGGCTCTGTGATGTCTATGGAGACAAGCTCGCAGGCGAAATCTCTGGCATGGCTGCCAACAAGTGCTTCCTTCGCACCGACAGTGAGGAGACGGCCAGGTGGGCGTCTCGCATCATCGGTGAGGCCGAGTATGAGCAGTGGACTCGCTCCGTAGGTCCTGACGGCAAAGACTCCCGCAATCAGCAAATCGTCAAGAAAGACGCCGTGTTTCCCTCACAACTACTCCGGTTGCCTCTTGCCGACCGCGAACGTTTCTGGAGCTACTGCGTCACGCCTTCGGTGGGAATCTACTGCGGACCTACTCGCTTTTCTCATCTGCTTTGCTCCAAGGGCTCTGCTCCGAACTTCGTGCCCCGCCCCGACAGCGAGCAGTACTTGCCGGATGGACTCTACAGTATCGACGATCCCGAGGACCCGTCGCTAGATGAGTTCTCACGAATGCGTTTCAAGTCCCGTCCCTCGACTTTGCATGAAGACATTGAGGACATGCCGTGATGTTCTCCCATATACCGTATTCTATGAAAGGAGATACCATGAAGACCCGACCGTACTTGACTGTTCCAGTCGCGATTCAGCGCCTGTTCCCTACCCTACAGGCGCAGGGGGATTCCTTGGCGAAGCCCTACGTCGAAATGCTCGACCCCCATCACCCCGAGCCGCACCAGGGGCTCCACCTTCTGGTGTCCATCTATCCGTTGGATCTTCCCAGTTCCCGAGGCCCGATCGTGGTTCCCAGGTCGCCTCCTGAGCCGGCCTCTGTCCCACGTCCACGCCAACGTTCGTCTGACGTAGTGAGTCTGCCGCCCTGCGTACCTCAGCGGGCGTTTCCGCTCAGAGCAGACAGTCCCCGTCCATCCCTACGTAAGCGACCGGGCCTCACGTCCTCAACTACCGTCCTTCTTATCTGCGTGCTGGCCGTCTTCCTGTTCCTATTGGCTGGGGCTCTCCTCTTCAGCGATCCGCTCAACCACCTTGCCCAAGCCCACCTGCTTCAGGTGCAGGAGAAGACCCTCGTAGCTGAACAGCGGGCTCGCGACCTCGCCCTTGAAGAGACTGTCGCCCAGCGTATGAATGACGTGGCTCTTGCCCTCGATAGACTCCGGTCCTCCCAGGCGCAGCTCACCACGGAGGTTGAACAGTTGCTTGGCCAGTCTGTGCAAGCTGCCATCGCGGCCCCACCCGTCCACGTCAGGAGGGCTCTGATTACATCCCAATCCCTCCTCTATGCCTGGACAGACCTCGTCAATGCCCAAGTCAGTCCAGCCCAGTTCACCGCATGGGAGCAAGCTCTCGCCGCAATCAGATCACACCTCCAGCAGCACACGATCAGCGAATCCCATTCATTTGACCTTTCTCAGTCGCTCAATTGCATTAGGGAAAGGCAGCGAGCGGTTGACAAAGTGGATCTCGATGCGTTTCGTGTCATCTTTTCGCCTGATGGTTCGCCCGGCAGGCACGCAATTGCCGCCTCAGAAAGGAGATCTGTTCAATGAACCGAATGCTATACCCACCGGTCGTCACATGGACTCTATTCGTCGTAATTCTGTGCTCCCCTGCATCGGCATCGGAGTTGTCTCAGCAACCCGTCAGCCCTGAGGACATCCGTCAACAACAACTACACGTGGAACGATCCGCTCTCGCGGACGCTGAGCGTCGAGCCATCTCTCGGCAATCCCTCAGGGAGCTTTACAGTCGTGCCCAGAAGACTCAGGAACTTCTGGCTGTCCTCAAAACAAAAGCCGATTCCTTCTTCAAGAATATGGACACCCTTTTGGACAGCGATAGGGGCAAGCAGCTTGCCCTTGACCCTATCGCAACCCGCGTCTTCAAAGACAAGAAAGACCATCCCTGTGTCTCCTTCACAGAGATCGCCGACCGTACCGATCAAGGCTCTGCCTTGCTTGACCGCCTGTCAATGAGTCTGTCTGGCCCCGAGGTTGGCTTTGCACCCAGTCAGCAGACACAAAACCAAGTGAATGAGTTGTACTTCTGGGTCCAGGATCGATCTAAACAACTTGATCGTGACATCTCCACTCTCAATGACCTTCTGCGAAAGGCGCCAAGTGACATCGATGTTGCCAAGGTCAAGACACTGCGTGTCATCCTTGACGGGTTGGAAGCAGCGCTCGACAAGTCTCTGGCTGACTGCCGCATGCAGGGCGAAGAGAAAGCTGCTCCCGAAGTACAGAAGATTGCGGTTGACGCAGCGTGCTTCGCCCGCGTGCAACGCGCCCTTGCTGATGTGGAGAGCCGCAAGAAGGAAATGGAAGCTCAGATTCTCAAGATCAACGCCGAGACGGAGACGGCTCTGTTGCGGCAAAAGACAGAGGCCGCAAGAGATCTCGCGGCCGCACAAGAGAAGTACAGAGATGACCTTGCAGAGCTTCAAAGATCTCGTAAAGACGCTGAGGCTAAGCGTCAAGCCAAAGATATTCGTGCAGGGCTCACGCGCGCCGCTATGCTCGCGCGGGCTACACGAGAGCAGAAGGTTGTGCTCGCTCACAGCGATGAGGTGAGGAGTCTATTGGCTCCGTTCATCACTCCAGGATACTGGATACCGCGTGAGTCCGTGCCCAGTTACGAAAGGCAGCCTATGTCGCTGTCAAAGCTCAGGGCTGCGGGGGCACTCGACCCGACTGCGGCGGGTCTTCACGAACTCCTCGTGATTGCCACGTTCCCCGGAGACAAAGCGAGACCCCGTTGGGGGTACCTGCCCAATATCGCCGCTGTGTCTCCCGAGCAGCATGACCAGATCTGCCAGGCACAGCAGTACCTGATCGAGCTTGGCCAAGTCATGGTAGAGGAACGCATGCTGACAAGATAGTCGTTACCGACATTGGTCACAGTATCGGCCGCTTCATCAGTAGAGGCCCTGAGAACCGGTGATTCAGGGCCTTTCGTGACTGCTGGTGAAGCGGCCGATTCATTTCTCCGGCATCGAATGCCCGGCTCTATTGACTTTGCGTACGAACCCCTCTGACTCCGAACCGATCCGGCAGATAGAAGAAGGCAGACGCCGCCGTCTCCGGCCTTTCGCGTCGGGGCCACAGGCCTGATGGCCTTTCCGGGTGAGCCCCGACGACGACGGCCGAAGACGGCAGAGCAACCTTGAACTTGTTCCAAGCCCAGAGTACACGCCCTATGCAACATGGTTACCGTCTCCTCGCATAACGTTATTCAGATTCTCGGTCTTTCACAATTTGGCATGAGTAGATGAGGCCGACCGGCCTCTCAGGCTACTGTACCTTACGCACGGCCTGAGAGGTTGGCGGCGCAAGAACCAAGGTTCCCACGTTGCCTAACTGGCGACGTAGAAAGGAGATTTTCTATGCAGAATCTTACCCGTGCACACAATGAATTGTTCCGAAGGCATCCAGATGAGCGGTTTGGCTCTCTGACAGACCTCTGGCAGCACTGCCAGGACATGAAGCAATGGTCCACCGTCCGATGGGTCCCCCCGGCGGAATTCTCGGTCGAACCGTCTGACAATGGCCTGTCCCTCCAGGTCCAGGGACAGCCGATGAGTCTGACAGACTGGAGCTTTACGCAGTTGTGCTCACTGACAGGCGTCAGCAAGGACACCGTCAACCGACTGTCGCCGGAGACGGCCACCCGCGTCTTTGCGGAAACTTGGCCCGTGGGCTCCAAGCCCCTCCAGGTCTTCGCGGCGGAGGACTCGATCCGGTCCGTTCACCAGGCCAGCTACACACGCCTGTACAACGCCGAACTGCTCACGACAATCCGAGAGTTTGCCGTAGGCTTTCAGCCACCCCAGGAAGCACGCACCGGGTCCCCGGACGAGGACGACAGCCAACCGGCCACCGGCCTGTACTGCGGAGAGCAGGACATGTTCTGCTTCCTCATCGACCCGACCGGATGGATTGACATCGACGGGGAGGCCTTCGCACCGGGATTCTTCATCTGGAATTCCGAAGTCGGCAGACGCACACTGGGGATTCAGACATTCTGGTTTCAGGCTGTCTGCCAGAACCACATCGTCTGGGATGCTGTTGACGTGTGCGAGTACACCCGCAAGCACACGGCCAACGTTCACGAAGCCCTGAACAACGTCCGCCAGATGTTGGCCCGGCTCGTGGAGATGCGTGATCAGCGGCGGGATACCTTCGTCAACGTCATCAAGAAGGCCATGAGTACGACCCTTGCCGACAAGGCCGAGGACATGATCGAGGTGCTCCGCAAGCACGGCATCCAGAAGGCCGTGGCAAACCAGGCCCTCAAGATTGCCCAGCAGCAGGGCAAGTTCACGATCTTCGCCTTCGTGGACGCCCTGACGCAACTGGCAAGCCAGGAACGGAACGCCGGAGACCGCACGGAGGCCGATGTCAGAGCGTCTACGCTGCTGGCACTGGCCGCGTAATCACCACGCACAATCAGCAAGAAAGGAGGTTTTTGACCATGTCAAACCGACCAGTTCACGAGATCCGGCTCGGGCACGTCAAGGCCGTCATCTGGGCCAACCAGACCGACACCGGAGTCCGTCACAACGTCTGTGTCCAGCGTCTCTACCGGGACGGGGACACATGGGCAACCAGCGAATCCTTCGGCCGGGACGACTTGCCCCTGCTCGCCAAGGTCGCAGACCTTGCCCACACGTGGATCTTCATCGAGACCCAGAACGGTCTGGGCCGGTCAGAGGACGATGGCGGAGACAAGCCTGTTGGCAAAGCCAAGGCAGCCAGCCGGGCCGGATCTCCTACGTAATTCGTCATGCTGGCATCAAAGGTTGGGAAACACTTGCGCCGCCCAACCTTCTCTCTACCAGAATTCACCAGGCACGCGCTGTCCCCACATGCAGTCGGGGCAGGGCTTCCACCGTACCAAATCGGAAGCAAGCATCTAAGTCTTTATCTGAAAAATATTTACATCGTGATCGCCCATCCACTGGTGACCACATTCCCATTTTTCCCCCGAATGCTCTTGCAGCCATACACAACGACTCTTATACTAACTGGATGCTTGGAGCCGATGCCATCCAGTTGGTGTTTTCAGGTCATGAGAGTTTCCCCCTTCGTTTCTCGTGGCTCGCAAAAGCGGTACGGGAGACGGAGAAAGACGCGGGGCTGTTCAACCGGCCCGATGCCATTGTCACATTGGGTGTCGGCAAGAACATGGTACGATCCATGAGGCATTGGGCTGTACGCTGCGGAATCATCATCGACGCAGACAAATCAAAAGGGCATTACAGACCCACGCCTTTGGGTTCTGCTATCTTCGGAAGTGAGGGGCTCGATCCCTACATAGAAGACCCTTCAACGGTTTGGCTGATCCATTGGCAACTCTGTTCCGACCCCAAGACCTCCCCGACCACGTGGTATTGGATTTTCAATGAGCTACGTGATTCCTCATTCTCCCTATCAGAAGTCGTGGGGGATTTGCTCAGGCTCGTAGAGCATGCCCCCACCAAGAAGAAACCTAACCGTGGCACTGTCGAGAGAGACGTGGCTTGCTTCGTTCGAAGCTATATCGCGTCTGAACCTGATCGGCGGGTGTCACAGGAAGAATCCTATGACTCTCCTCTGACAGAACTATCTCTGCTCAGACGAGAGCCTGAGACCCGTCGGATCATCCTCGAACGCGGCTCTTGGCCGACGCTCTCGCCAAACATTTTCGCCTACGCCGTGTGCCAGTATTGGGAAAGGACTGCCCCCCACGCCAAGACCCTCGCATTCGAGCAGATAGCCTATCAGCCCGGTAGTCCCGGCCAAGTCTTCAAACTCACAGAGAACGCTTGTGTTGAACTCCTTGAGGCACTTCACGGCTGCACGGGCGCGAGAATCGGATTCGATAGCACATCAGGCATGCGACAGGTGATTCGGCACGCTGATGCCTTGGACGCGTTAGATATACTAAAGGGGCACTATGAGTATTCAGTGGACCGGGAGTACAGTAATGCGAAGTAGTGCTCGCACAAAACCGTGCCCGACGTTTCTTCGCTCAATAAGTACGGAGCACGACCTCACCAATCCAAACGTGCTTTCCTCTTATTTGCTCACGCCTAATGCTTTGCGGACCACCAGACGTATCCTCGATGCCTTACTTCGTGCCGACGGAGGAGCATGGACGATCACAGGAGCTTTTGGTACCGGCAAGTCGGCATTCTTTGTGTTTTTGTCCAATCTGTTACGGCAATCAGATAGCCGTAGTGTCTCTCAATCTCAGGAACTGCTCCGTAGGGCGGCCCCTGAATTGGCTGCGGACCCTCTGAAAGAGGTTCGCCGGAAGCATAGCCTTGTCCCGGTTATGGTTTCGGGATCGCCCGAGCCAATCACGTCGGCAATTCTCCGGGGCTTGTTGGACGCAAGCCGTAGAGGATCTCTCACGCTCACTCCTAAGCAGAGGCGGCGCCTGCAACTGCTTGTGGCAACGGAGAGCCGGCAGACGACACCGAGTAGCCGCGAACTGATCGACATCATCGAGGAAGTGTCCGCTGATGGTGTGGCCAAAAATGTCTCTCCACAAGGTATTCTTCTTCTCATTGATGAACTCGGTAAGCTACTTGAGTATGCCGCTAAGCATCCCCACAATTCTGATCCATTCGTTCTCCAGCAGCTTGCAGAGGCAGCCGCACGCAGCCGGGGGAGGTTGCTACTTGTCGCGGCCCTCCATCAGGATTTCAAAGCCTATGCGAACACTCTGCCCCCCGCTGAAAGGGCAGAGTGGGAGAAGATCCGTGGGCGTTTTGAAGACATTGCGTTCGAAGAACCGCCTGATCAACTTCTGAGATTCGTTGCAGGTGCGTGGGACCGGCTTTGCCAGACCGAAGCCATCCATATCAGTCCAGGGGATACAGAACGGGCAAAGTCACTTGCTTCAGAACTATGGACCTATGATCTTGTCCCTCGCGGATTGGCTCAGACAAGTGGGATTCCGCTACTCGGTGAGTGTGCACCGTTACATCCCCTGACGGCACTGATTCTCGGCCCGCTATTTCGTCGAATTGGCCAAAACGAGCGATCAGCCTTCACTTTTCTCGCATCCGAGGAGCCACGAGCACTTCGCGATTGGATGAGGCAACGAGGCCCGGATGAAGTCCGATTGTTCGATGTAGTTGACCTGTATCAGTATCTGGTTTCGTCTCTGGGCACTTCTCTGTTGAACACAGCAGACGCGAAACGCTGGGCTGAAGCTTTCGAAGCAGAAGCAAGACATCCTGATCTGGGACAAGAGGAGATTGCCGTTCTCCGTGCCGTCGCCTTTCTCTCGACGGCTTCACGTTGGTTCAATGTGAAAGCCTCCCCGGCAATTCTGGAGTATGCACTATCAGATCGCATTTCCCCTAAACAGGTGAAGACTGCTTTGCGACACCTCGAATCACTCTCGCTGATGATTCGCCGTCGATACAACGACAGCTACGCCTTGTGGGAGGGAAGCGACATCGATGTCGAGGCACGTCTTGCAGAGGGAAGACAGCGTTTCCTGAGCAAAGGCAGCGTTGCTCCGATCCTAAGACGTTATTACCCGGTGCGTCCGGTCCTGGCACGCCGCCATTCATTTCATTTCGGCACTCTTAGGTTCTTCGCGGTGGACTTTGTAACGACAGAGGAACTACAGAAACACGAGTGGTCCACGGATGGCGACTGTGATGGTCAAATTCTCGTGGTCCTGCCGAGGAACCTGCATGATCAGAAGGCCGCTGTCGATGCAAGCAAGGGTCTCGGCGAGAACACATTAGTACGCGTACTGGAAGCTGAAGGCCAATTCGCTGAGTTTGCCCTTGAGTTAGCGGCCATCGACTGGGTACGACAGAATACTCCTGAGTTGGATAATGACGCCACGGCCCGTCGTGAGTTGTGTGCGCGTGCTACAGCTATACACCGATCCCTAGACCAACTTGTTCTTGAGATCCTCTACGGTAACAGCGGAATTCACGGCGACTGGTATCATCTAGGTACAAGGCTCTCCATCAGTAGTGCCCGTGTCCTGAATGAGAAGCTCTCTGATGTTTGTGACGAGATATATCGTGATGCTCCGCCGATTGATAATGAGATCATCAATCGGCGTCAATTATCAAGTGCAGCCGCCGCTGCCCGGCGAAACTTGATTCAGAGGATGATTGAAGCCCCTGATCAAGCGCAATTGGGGCTGACCGGTAATCCGCCTGAGCGGAGCATCTACAGGTCCTTGCTTGGTGAGGAAGGGGGCCTAGCACTTCACCGCGAAGTAGCAGATGGTGTTTGGGCTTTTCACGAGCCCTCACCAAAATCTCCCGCGGCAAAGGCTTTTGCTGCGATTGATCAGTTCGTTGACCAAACTGTAGATGGCCCAGGCGAACTAACGGAACTCTTCGAACTGCTACGTAAGCCACCTTTCGGTCTGCGCGACGGCCCTATACCAGTCCTCATCTGTGCTGCTTTTCTGGCCAGGGATGCGGACATAGCGCTCTATGAGAACGGAATCTTCTGTCCAACACTAACGGCCGCGATGATGGACAGACTGGTCAAGTCACCTGAGCGCTTCGCAATCCGCAAATGGCAGCTTTCAGGCATCCGCAAGCATGTCTTCGAAGAACTTGAGCGGGTAGTGCTCGGCGAAGAGGTCTCGGTTCAATCCAAGGAACGTAGGTTGCTCCGCATCGTTCGTCCCCTCCTGCACTTTGTCTCGTCCCTACAGCAGTACACCATGCAAACGGCGGACCTATCGCCGCAGACACGGGCTATTCGCGATGCATTTGCACAAGCCACCGAGCCAGATGTCCTGCTCTTCGAGAGCCTGCCCAATGCTTGTGGGCTTCCTCCGTTCTCGGCTTCACAGAAGAGCGATGGCCGATCAACTGATGTGGTGACATACGTGGCGACGATCAGGTCTGCGTTCCGTGAACTCCATGCGGCCTACCCTCGTCTGTTGGACGCCGTTCGGGACTCTCTTAGAGAAGGATTTGGCCTGCCGTCAGGCACACCACGACTTCGAGAGGCCATCCAGACCGACACCGCCGGTGTACTGGAGTTCGTCGTCGAACCCGACCTCAGACTATTCTTGTCCCGGCTCTTGGAGCATGACTCCAACGAAGATGCCTGGCTTGAGGGTGTCGCATCCCTTTTGTGTGAACGCCCGGTCGCCAAGTGGCGAGATGAAGATCGCGCCTACTTCAACGTTCGGCTTCGGCAGTTCGTTCGTCGCATTCACCTCTTAGAGGCCACGGTCGCAGATCGGCCAGCGAAGGCAACAGCCAAGTCGGTCGATTCGATCCGTGTCTCGCTAACGGGGACAAGCTTTGGGCAGATTGATCACTCAATACACCTCAACAAGGGTTCTGAGAAGCAAGTGCGGAAGATTCAAGTTCTCGTCGAGAACGCCATTGCCAGCAGTCCCGATCGTGCCACTGCAATAGGCGCTCTCTGTCGAGCCCTGCAATCTCGGCTCCAAGGAACAGCTTCTCCACAGGGAGGCAGCGAATGAGCAAGAGTGGCATTCGGCACATTGTGTCGTTGTCCGGCGGCAAGGATAGCACGGCTTTGGCTATTCATCTTAGAGGACAAATACCTAATGTCGAGTACGTCTTCTCGGATACTGATAAGGAGTTGCCGGAAACCTATGAGTATCTGGACAAATTAGAAGCGTACCTTGGGGCCAGGATCGTGCGTCTTCACTCTGACTACAGCTTCGATCATTGGCTGGAGGTCTACAGCGGATTCCTACCATCCCCTCGAATGCGATGGTGTACGAAAATGTTGAAGATTCGACCTTTCGAGGAGTACATCGGGGAAGACGAGGTGAACCTGTACATCGGCATACGCGCCGATGAGAATCGTGGCGGATACCAACCCTACAAGACCAATATTCATCCAGTATACCCCTTCGTCAAAGAAGGAATGACAATAGACGATATTCACAGCATCCTTGAGAGAAGTGGAATTGGCTTTCCGACTTACTACCGTTGGCGATCACGATCTGGTTGCTTCTTCTGCTTCTTCCAGCAGAAGCGTGAGTGGCTTGGGTTGAAAGAGCACCACCCCGACCTGTTTGAAAAAGCGAAATGGTATGAGGAAGATTTTGCCCGTAAGAAGCGGGACGAAGTTGGCATGGGCAAGACCAGCAATGACCAGCGCCATACGTGGAACGATGATGAATATTTGTGCGAACTAGAGATGCCTGACAGAGTAAAAGAGATCCTGGAGCGGCATGAGCAACGTATCATGGCCGTGAAACAAAGAAATAGGAGTAACCGGCTTATGGACGTCCTCTCTCGTCTCGATGAAGAAGATGGCCCATTGCCGTGTTCATTCTGTCACATTTGACGATACTGATGCAATCAGGCCCCTGTAGACCTGACATGAGCGTATGCTCGATCCTCGTGTGTCTAAAACGATTGAATACTACGAAGTCAATGCACTGGCATATGCTGAACAGACCAGAGATGTCGACATGCACCATGTCTACAGTGCCTTTCTGCCGCTGATTCCCAAGGAAGGCAAAATACTCGACGTAGGATGCGGTGCAGGACGAGACCTCAGGTACTTCCGCAACCATGGCTATGAGGCTGAGGGAATCGAACCTGCCTCCAATCTAGCAGAAATAGCAGGCAAATACAGCGGTGCTCCTGTTCAGAATCTCCGAGTTGAACAACTTGATGTTCGCGAGCAGTACGATGGAATCTGGGCCTCTGCATCGCTCCTACATGTGCCCCGCGAGGTTCTGCCAGACACCTTGCGACGACTCATTCTCGCATTGAAACCACGAGGCGTTCTCTACGTGTGCTTTAAGAAAGGGCTGGCAGATCGTGTAGCTGACGATGGACGCCTTTTCAATGACCAGACATGCCGAAGCCTCACGGACATAGTAGCGGCGTTCGCCAATGCCGAGGTCTTGCGTTGCTGGGAAAGCCCCGACCAACTCGGAAGCCGAGACTCACTCATGTGGACTAACATGCTTCTACGCAGACAACCAACCCGTGGCTGACTATTGCACACTTACCGCTTCCCACGGCGCAATGATGCGAGATGCTCTTGAAGTCGTGCTGTCTCCTGGTCGATCAGATCGTCAAGTCCAGTTGGATAGACATAGTCTCTGAACCGCCAGAACTCCCCCTGCAGCCGTCTCTCACAGGCTGCTTTGATTACACGGTAATGTGCGCGGAATAGATGGACTCTTTCCTGCAATTCTGCACTGGTGATCAGACCACAATGGGCATCTATGAGGCGGTCAAGCTCGCCATCAATTGCGATGATAATATCGATGAGGACTTTCTGGTTGGCGGAGAATTCATGCCCCTCCAACAAGAGCTCCAGCGTCCGCCAGTCGCCACGTGTTGGCCCTTGGTCCGTCAGTTCCAGCTTCAAGAGGCGTTCCAGGTTTGCGTTCGTTTTCTTGAGCGTCTTGAACGGCCCGTAGAATGCATCAAGAAGACCCTGGACACGCTGTACCTCTTGTTCGGTTTCCTTCAGCCGAAGCTGGCGACTGTAATACCAATAGTTTATTCCAGAGGCAATTACCGCCGTGACAAGCGAGATACCACCTGCCACAAATGCCGCGATTATTGCCGGACTCAACTGTACGTGAGTGGGGGAGTCGGTGACGCTCTGTTTGGACACAATGCCCCGATCCGGGTCTTTCAGGTCAGGTACAGTGGCTGCCATCAACCTGCCAAGTACGACCTCACGCGATCTGTTCAACGCATATAGATCATGGCTCCATATGACCGCGAACAGGAGAAGAGCCCCAATTATGGCCCTGTGTTTTACCGTCTGCGTCATAATACCACCCCGCTGAAGAGCCGGTGCTGCACCGGTACAATGGGGCTGGGTCAACATAACCCAGCCCCTGATTGCCAGTTGTTATTTCTTCGACCAGTGCTGGATCAGAGCACGAAGCTCCAATCCCCAATTTGTCTTAAAGCTGTCAAAGAATTCTGCGATCACGTCATCATCGTATTGTCCTTCGGCGCGAGCATAGGCGACAATAAGCAAGTCAATTCCGTCGCGAACGAGATGTGCGAATTGCTTGTTCTCGTCATCCCCATCCTGCTTTTCGGCAGCAACCAACTTGGAATACACCTCAGTATAGAATGGGTGTGAGGTGTTGATCCGTACCAATGCGTTGGAGCCGAGATGCTTTACCTCCAGGAACTCTTTGCCAGGCCAAGTGTCCGGAATAATGGTGATTGGCTGCGATGCAATGCGGGCTTTCACCTGCTGCTTTTTTGCCTCGCGGCGCTCTTCAGGAACCTCTTGCGTCAATTTGGTCGCAGCATCATCAAGTTCGCTCTCGCGTTTCTCCGGAGGTACGTCCTTGCCGGCCTTCGGCTTGCGTGCCGTACGAGCAGTCTCGGCTGCCACCTGCTCCGCATCCTTATGCAGGCCCCCTTCCTGAAGCTGTTGATTTTCCACATCTTGCGCGTGACGACTTATCTCATCACGCAACGTCTTTATCGTATTAAAGATGATGGGACTCAAGACATCCCGAAGCCCCTGAATAGGCTCTGCACCTTTCTTCACATTCCGTACTCGAAAACACTCGTCCAACTCCGGCTCGAATCGAATTTCTTTGCCGATGAAACGATCCTTTTGACGCCCTTCTAGAGACATCTGCACACCAGGTAGATAGTCGTAGAAGATCTCGCGATCTGCCCTGAGTATCGAGACACCCTCATTTTGCGGAATTCGCCGTTCCTTGGCAAAATCGCTCTTGCCATCACCGGGCAGAACACGCCTCCAGTCTTTTGGCAATAGCGTGAGTGTTACGTGTACCGGTGACTTACGCGACGGATCACTTGGAACAGGGAAATATACTGTCTCGTTGACCCTGATTTCGGCCACGGGGTCAGCCTTGCCATCCTGATGGAAACGCGTCGATTTCATCAAGTAGAGCGGGTCGTGCGGGAAGATCTTGGCCCCATCAAATTCTATATTCCTACCGCTATCAAGGAACCTGCGGAAGGTCCGCGCGATATACTGTACCACGTCAGTCCGCACCGTATCAGCACGGCGTCCCCCGCCTGCTTCCGTCTCCTCCAAGCGGTCAGTCTTTGACCATAGTACGAGTGTTCCCTTCTCTCCCACAAGATCCGCACACCCTTCGGGAAGTTGGGCTTGATCTGGCGATGGAATGTACTTCATTTCTCCGTTTTTGATCTCGTCAAGGTCAATGTACGTGTGCAGCCATGGGGCATCTGCGGATTGACGACTATAGATGTCAATCCGTCTAGCTTGGGAGATACCACCCATCTTGGCTCCGACCCCGAAGCGGCCCATGCCTTTTCGATCATCGTACCGGGTAGAGTATCCCAGCATCAGTGACTTATGTAACGTCCCCCTGTCCATCCCGTTACCATCGTCACCCACAGCCACCATGGAGACCACTTCTGTGGCCCGTTTGTTCTCTCCCACCTTCCTCTTCTCGGTGAAGACTCGGCAGCGAATGTTGTTGGCATCCGCCTGCAAGCTGTTGTCGATCACCTCACCGACAGCACTGCAGTAGTCGTGCCCCGACGAACGCAGCGACAGTAGGGCAGTGTCAGCAGCAATCAGTTCTACTTTCGGGTCTTGGGCGGGCGTGGTTGTAGAAACGGTACTCATAACGTTGCTCCTTTCATCCCGGCGCTTTGGCCGAGAGGAGAAACAGACGCACATGTGCACAAACGGACGACAAGCTGTGCGTCAATGCCTGCCGCCGCAGAACAATTCTGCACAAACAGCATTTCTCGTGATGAACTTTGCAGGGGAAGGACGCGACGTGTGACCTTTCCCGCCTTGTCCGAGTCGCCACATAGGTCAACCCAGGACGGAAAGCCATCGTATAAATTATACTACCGAATCCACCCAGGTCAAATCCTAAATCAATAAAATCATTGACTTTTTTGCAGCCAAATGGCCGCACGCCACTAAGTCACTTCATGAGCAGGACTTGCAGCCAGATGTAGTTTTCACATTTTTGCTGTATCAGTCCCCCTCGTCTCCCTCTGGGGTTCGGCCGCTTCTCTTCGTTGGGCGGTATCTTCCAAGCGATTCAGAGAAACTCTGCTCTGTCAAATCCCATTGGGTTAGCTCCTCTTCATCGTTTGGCTCTGATTCTTCCTCACCGACAAAAGGCCGCAGTACTTGCCGCCGCAGCCGCAGGGCCGAAGTAGGAACCTGCTCAAATCCGGCCTTCTTGCGGGCTCGGTTGATGGCTCGCAGGATGTTGAGCACCTGTCTTCTCACAGGGGCATAAGGCTCAAATGGTATCGACTCCAGTTCTTGTCGCATTTGCTCCAGCGAACGATGGGTGGCCACATCCACGTAGTACTGCTTCATCATATTGTACTGCTCAGGCTGAATCCGCACGGACGCATGCCATTTCCGGTCCGCCCCTTGGCGGTAGCTGATGCTGTAGCCGGCGAAGCGAATGGGGTGCCGCCGAATATCCTTGATGCAGGAACCCTCTTCCTGGAAGAATGAATGCTCACCCTGCGTGGCTATGAGAACGAAGAACTGCTCATGCCGCAGGTAGTGCAGGTTCGCCAGACCCTGTTGTTTTCGCCTTGCCCGTGCCCATTTGCTGATTGCGATGCCGTATTTCTCAATCAGCTTCTCATCCACGGTGGACGCTTCCTTGTGCCCCGGCACTATGCCTGTGACATAGTACCAGTATCCGTGATTCACATACGCGACGGCCAACTGCTGAACGAATGCACTCTGCGATGCTGCAACGTGTCGATACATCATGGTTCACCTCCAACTGCTCAAAAGGTGGGAATTGTTGAGGCACAATTCCCTAAAGCCGTCACGCAAAGTGAATCATCTCCTTTCAACCCTATTGCATCGATGCGTTCGAAACACCGTGAGGGGTACCTGAACAGCAGATGCCCGCAACAACCTGTGCGCCTGCTTCATCCTGAACTGCTAAATTCCTTTAATGGCGGAATCGCAATTCATAGACGTAGCGGCGGCTGAACCTTCATGGATCTGCCATCCACTCCGGCAACACCAGAACGCTGCCAGAGCAGACCGTCCTTCCGGCCCGGTCTGCTCTGACCATGTGGCCCTCTTCCGAGGCACCGGCAACCATTCTGCCTTTGCAGAAAGGCTGCCGGCGGGACCACCAATGTGAAAAGATGCACGTCGCTGCTTTCGTCGTGGATCTATGCCCGGCACCACCCGTTGGCACTCCAGCGGTTCATGACTGCCTTGCCATGAACTCGTTCCCCGCAGGGACTTCTACTTGCAGCACTCTCCCAGGCTAAGGCCTTTGAAACACCCGTCTGACGCACGGGCACCGGGCATCACCCCGGCAGCCTCAGTCCTTCCCCGATTAGTGGTACTCTTCGCGCGAGCGGTCACGTCGCTTGACCAATTCCCGTATGTCCAGGGCTCCCGCCCCGGCATAGTTTCCACTCGGATGGTTCCGAGCGATTTCTGGGAGCAGAATCTAGAAGCTCTCCCTTACCCGCCAGGAAAGGTCTTTCTAACGCTGTTCGGCACCGTCTCCGCTTGCGCTTACCGCCAAGGGCCTTACGCCCCGTTCATGGTTGAGCTATTCACTGTCGGCCTTTTCAGCCGAACACCGAGCCTTGTCATCGGCCCGGCTGCACGCGTCACCACGTGCAGGCTCCCCACGGCGGCCCAGGTTGAACGAACCGAAGGCTTCCTTCGTTCCGAACCCCCCGGAGGGATTAGCCGACCCTGTCGGCATCACCCGTTCGAGCACCACGGCCGGGCCTGAGCCCGGTCTGTCTCGGTCGCCCGTATTCCGCCAAAGCATGGGATAGAAGCTGTAGATTGACTCGTTACGAGATTTACTTACAGCAGCCTCCCTCGAACCGGACGAGCATCTCTCGATGCATCCGGCTCTACGTGCCTCCAACGTGACGGTTGATGAGACCGTCCCCTTAGCCCGGCTGGTGAGGCCGGGTTTACCGGGTGTCGGAGTTCACATTGATGATGCCAGTCCACATGTTTGCGTCCTGACACCGGTGAAACACTGTTTCACCGCCACAAGGATAGCGCGAATCAGAACCTTAGTCACATCTGGTCACCCCCAGGTTCCATAACCCTCTCTGCCTGTATTTGCCCCTGATTTGGTCATCCCTTGCGCCTACATGCTCTGGAATTGACTCACGTGGTTTTCAGACAATAGAAGCATGATCGAACGCAGATATAAGCCAACCGTGAAAGGCATTTGGATCTGAGTCACATGAGGCGTAAGGCCGGCACCAACCCGAGAGCCACTATCGCCCCGAAGTCCCTGGCGATGACTCAGGCATTGCAGCAGGACGAACGCCACAGCCCATCACGCACAACAGACGCCAGCGTCGCGACGCTCGGGGAAGCACGCACCCGAAAGACGCAGATACTCGCCAGCGTCCCAGAGGCTCCCAGCACGCATCGCCGCCTGCGTTCCCTTGATGTCTTCTACTCAAGCGCCACGCCCGAATGGTACACACCACGCCACGTGGTAGACCGCGTCCTCACGGTACTTGGTTCGGTCGATTTGGACCCTTGCAGCAACTCAAAGAGCAATCCGAACGTTCCCGCCCGCAGGCACTTCACAAGCCAGGAAGAGGGCTTGACGCAAGTCTGGACAGGTCGTGTTTATATGAACCCACCCTATGGTCGGGAAATCGGCGCATGGGTCCGCAAACTGCACGACGCCTACCAGGCAGGGTATGTCTCCGAAGCCGTCGCCCTTTTGCCGGCCCGCACCGACACTCAGTGGTTCCGGGTATTGCGTCCCTACCCCAAGTGCTTTGTCACCGGTCGCCTCAAGTTCGGCGAAGCCCGGAACTCCGCCCCATTTCCTTCGGTCATCGTCTACCTTGGGAACAGACCGGACCGATTCCCCGCAGAGTTCTCACCTTCGGGCGACATCTACACGTGTCTGCCAAACGGCTCCAGCCGTTTGTGCAGGGGTCCCTTCCCACGGCCGCCATTGAAAGGGCACAACCATGACTGATTGCTTAGCGGGCGTCGACGTGTGCCAGGGTGAGCCGCTCACCTTGTCTCATATCAAGGGGCAGCCTCAGGTAATCGAGACGCTTCAAGTCCACATAGACGCGCATTTTCGCACCAGGTACAGAACGGGGAGGGTTGACCAGCCGCTTGGACCCACAATATTGGCCGGGCCATCAGGCACAGGCAAGACACTGGTCGCTAAAGCTCTCCATGCCGAACTTGGGAACCTACAATTGACCCAAACAAACGGTGAAACGCTCAACCAGCCACCTGAGTTGTTCGCGATTCTGCTCAATGCGGATGAGAACACAACGGTCTTCATTGATGAAGCGCAGGGAATGAAGTCCAAAACCCAGCACGTTCTCCTGACGGCCATCTCCGAAAGGCTGTTGCCCATAGCAGGTGCTCTGTCGCGACACCGGTATGGCATTCCGTTGAAACCGTTCACGCTAGTCCTAGCCACCACTCATGAGTATCTGCTTCAGGATGCACTGAGAAACCGCATGCGGGTGTACTGTCGTTTCGATTACTACTCGGTGCCTGCCCTTATCGAGATCGTTAGCCAGCGTGCCAACGCGTTGGGTTGGGCTTATGAATCCCCGGATGTTCCGCTGATGGTCGCAGAAAGAGCGAAAGGCATCGCCCGTTACGCTCTTGAGAGGAACCTCACGACATGCCGCCACGTGGCTCTGAGTCATGACCGCGATGTTATCACCCTGGCCGACATGCGGGAGGCCTTTCACCACCTCCAAGTTGACGAACTGGGTCTGGATGACCTTGATCGTCGGTACCTCAGGGCACTCTTGCGACACGGCCCCACATCACTGAACGTGTTGACTGCCACGCTCGGTCTACCATCGCGAACCATTCAGGGCATCGTCGAACCCTACCTTCTCAAGCAGGGTTTTGTTTCCAAAGACATTTCATCCAGGAGGATTCTCGCCGAGGCAGGCAGGAAGCACCTGGAGACAACTGCTTGGCAAACCAAGTAACGGAGAGCATCAAATGGACAACTCGATGCATCACGACCACCAGGCTGTCTGCACTGTGACCCAGATGGCCAAGAAACTGAGTTTGTCGCGGCCACGCTTCTACCAGCTCATGACGGCGGGTGTGTTTCCTCCACCGGTGTACTGCCTCGTAAGCCGAATGCCTCTCTACCCCCTGGACCTCCAGGAGATCTGCTTCAGAATCCGCGAGACTGGCATAGGTGTCAATGGTCAGCTTGTCCGGTTCTACGACCGACGAGAGGTCAGAAAGCCTGATTCTGAGTTGAGGCAAGCTGGGACTATTCTCCGGGAAATGTGCTTGTCGGTAACTGCCACCCAGATCCGCAAGGCGTTAGGCCAACTCAAGTTGCGAGGGACCGGTCAGAAACCGACTGATCCCGAAGTAATCCGGTCCCTTTTCAATTACTTCCACGGCACGCGTCAGAATGATGTCTGATTCTTGTCTGAATGCTGTATAGAAGCAGCCCCCAGCTTGAGGCATGCGATGGACGTGAGAGATTCTGACAGAGCACTGCAACACATTGATCTTGCGGCCGGAGTGTCGTCCACTCCTGTCCCATATCTCTATCCGCTCCTATTGACCGAAGGTGAGCTTATCGGCCTGTTGCGAATCCCCGAAATCAGTCGTGGAGCGAATCCTCACAATGTCATCGAGAACCTCAAACGAATGCACGGTCTCCCCTGTATCCATATCTGCAAGACATCCCTGTATCCGTTCGAAGCCGTGCGGCAGTGGATACTGGACAAGGTCCAAAAGGAGCGGCGGTGATTTTTCGATCCACATCGCTGAAGGTCCGTCGTATGATGCGGGCGGACCGGTCTTACCAGCTAAGGCCAAACAGAAAGGAGGCATGACGATATGCCCAAAAAGCTGGTAAGGCTCAGAACACGGCCGTCACGCGACGGCACAGAGTTCGTTTTTATGCTCGACTACGTTGACGAGAATGGTCTCCGGCACCGGGTTTCTCTGGGACATGCGGACAGCCGCAAAGCTGAACTCGAACGAGCCCAGAAGGAACGCGAACTGCGCATGGGGTTTGTAGAGCCGCAATCCATGAAGTTGAGCGAATTCACCGACGACAGCTTGACTCGCACTGGCGATCAGATCCGCGAGAGCACTCGCGCGGAGTACGCGGCTGCCATGACGGATTTCGTCCAGGTCGTGGGCGATCTCGACTACCAGAGCATCGCCCACAAGCATGCCGAGCGGTTCCTACAGGCCCGACTCGATGCTGGCGACAGCGCGGGCACCGTAGCCAAAAAGATTCGGCACCTCAAGCGTTTCTTCCAGTTGGCTGTTGACCGTGGGCAGCTTGATCAGAACCCTTTGGCACGCATCAGGCAGCCGAAGACGCCGAAGAAGAAGGTAAGGGTCTACAGCCGCGACGAGTGCGACCGCTTGTTGCGGGCATCGCTCGAAGTGCGCGACCGCTGGGTTGTGCAATGGGATTTGCTCATTGCCTTCGGTCTCGTCACTGGCATGCGAAAGAGCGAGATGCTCAATCTCGTTTGGGGCGACATCGACTTTGACGCCGGTCTTGTCGAAGTCCAGCCGAAGGCGAATTCCGCCGAGACTTGGCTCTGGCGGGTCAAAGACACGGACCGTCGTACCTTGGGGCTGACCCCGGCTGTGCTTTCTCAACTTGCCGATCTGCAGGCGAGCCGGCCGGCAGGCTACCCTTATGTCTTCGTGCCCCCGGAGCGGTACGACCAAATCCAGAAGCGTCGAGCGGCAGGGCAGTGGACCTATTCCGACTCCCGTCTGAAGGTCATCAACAACTTCCGGCCGCAGTTCACCGCGATCCGCAAACGGGCCGGCATCGCCGATGGCCGATTCCACGACCTCAGAAGCACGGCCCTGACGAACTGGTTTAGCATGGGCCTCAAGGAGTACGAGGTCATGCGGCTGGCCGGGCACTCAAAATTCGAGACGACCCACCGGTTCTACTTGGCTGTCGCGGATGACTTGGTGGATCGTGCCCGGCAGGCGAGCGATGCCGCCGTGGGCCAAGTTTTGGCGCGCGCTTGGCGCGCACCCCTGATTCCGCCCGGAAACGAAGAAGGCCAGCAAACACAAGTGCTTGCTGGCCCTCAACTTACGCAACGAGGCCGAAGGGTCTCGAACCCTCAACCT
Source organism: Sedimentisphaerales bacterium (assembly GCA_034678485.1). Lineage (GTDB taxonomy): Bacteria > Planctomycetota > Phycisphaerae > Sedimentisphaerales > Anaerobacaceae > PLanc-01. The sequence goes on from JAXDBU010000056.1 coordinate 99,612, forward strand.
TCGGATCGACAGTCCGATGCTCTAACCAATTGAGCTACGGCCCCGAATTCTACAGACCTCATACTATAGCGGGGGTCGGCCCACCCTGTCAATCGTTTTTCACACAATTTCAGGAATCTGTCACGACATCGGCCCCGTGGATGTCGGGACACTCCGCCGGTAGAAGAACGGTCTTAGTCTGAATGCCGCAGGCTTTGTGCCGGAGATACCGCCTCTGAGAGAAGAGCTCTGATGCTCTAACTTGTTTCTTGCCAGCGGCTTAGCGGGGCTTGGCTGCAATCTCATTAGGAATGCGAAGAAACCCTGTTGACTTCTTAAACATTTGTTTAAAATGGTCGTATGAAACGCCTGTTTGGAGATGGGTATCATGGCATCGGTGCATCAGGACATTCGCGGCGACAGCAACGGACGAGGCGTCCAGGACAGGCTGATTGAGGCCGCGGAGGATCTGTTCTGTCGCCGGGGATTCAATGAAACGAGCGTCCGTGATATCGCCGCCGCGTCCGGATGCAACGTTGCGTCTGTGAACTACTACTTTGGCGGCAAGGAGAACCTCTATATCGAGGTCTGGCGTCGCCGGCTGGCCCAGGTGAAGGATACTCGTCTGACGAGCATCGAGAAGGTCATGTCGGCGGGGGGCTCGCCGAGGTTGGAGGACTTGCTGCGGTCCTATGCTATTTCCTTCCTTGGCCCCCTGATCGAAGGGGACTGGCAATGCCGGTTCATCAATCTGATGGCCCGCGAGATGATGGATCCGCACCTGCCTCGGGGGACGCTTCTCAATGAGATGGCGACGCCTGTGATGTCGGCTCTGGGGGCGGCGCTGAGGGAACTGTGCCCTTGGCTCGATGAAACCAACGTTCAGGTGGTGATCCTGTTGATCGTGGGGCAATTGGTGTACATGGTGTGCGCCAAGGAGATGTTCGATGAGAGCGGGTACCCGGGAGCGTTCCGGATGAAGATCGAGGACCTGGTGGATCACATCGTCAGGTTCTCGGCAGCGGGCATTCGGGCTTATGTGACTGAAAACGGAAATGCATGACTGATTGGGGGTTGGCGCAAGGTATGAGAGCGGCGAGAGCGACGATTGGTTGTCTGGTGATTGCAGGGGCCGGCCCGATGATCCTGGCGGGCTGTGGCAGTCAGAGGGAGACCTCGCGTGAGATCCGCCAGGCGAGGATGACCGCCTATCGGCAGTGGGAGAATCGCGATGCCGGTGAGAACGAGCAGCAGCCGCGTATCGACGGCAAGTTGGCTCTCCAGGATAGCGTCAAGCTGACGCTGGCCCACAACAAGATGTTGCGTACGGCGATGGAGGAGGCCGAGTCCGCGCGCGGCGCCGTGGTGGGGGCTCGTTCCGCATATCTGCCGGGCGTGTCTTTGTCCGGCGAGTATCAGCGGCTCGATGAGGTCTCCTCCTTCGAGATGGAGGGGCAAACCATCCAACTCGGCGACGTGGACAACTACTCCGTGGGGTTGACCGTCAGTCAACCGATCTTCGCCGGCGGCGCTATTTCTGCGAGGGTGCGTGTAGCCAGGCTGTTGTCCCTGTTTGCCGATCAGACGATTCGTGCCGCCACCCAGGATGTGGTTTACGCAGCCCAGACCGCCTATTATGATCTGTTGCTCAGTCAGCACCTGGTCGAAATCAGCGTGGACGCGGTTCGTTCGTCGAAGGCCCACCTGGAGAATGTCGAGAAGCGTCGGGCCGGCGGCGTCGCCTCCGACTTCGACGTCCTTCGCGCCCAGGTCGAGCTGTCGAACTTCGAGGCGGACCTGATCCGCAGCAAGAACGCCATCAACATCTCCCGGGCCAACCTGATCAAGGTGATGGGGATTTCGCAGGACAGCCACTTTGTCCTGGCCGACGAGTTTGCCTTCGCACCGATGGAGGTCTCGGTGGAACAGGCGGTCGAAGCCGCGTTCACGAATCGTCCCGACCTGTACAGCCAGGAGATCCAGATCCGCCAGCAGCGGGAGCAGTTGCGGATCGCACGCAGCCGATACCTGCCGACCGTCGGTGCGTACTTCACCAACACATGGGCCCGACCCGACCCGAAGAGCTTCGCAAGTCCGACAATCGAGTGGGGCGACACCTGGGTGGCGGGTGTGCAGGCCGCCTGGCCGATCTTCGATGGGTTCCAGCGCGAGGGCCAGATCATTCAGGAGAAGGCGAAACTGCGTCAGGCCGAGCTGGGTCTGGTGGATATTGAGGAGACTGCGTTATACGAGCTGACTCAGGCCCTGCTGAGCATGGAGAATTCCGAGGAATTCGTGCAGTCACAGCAGTTGAATCTCAAGCGGGCGACGGAAGGGCTGCGGCTGGCCGAAGTGGGATACGAGCAGGGTATCAACACGCAGGTGGAGATGATCGACGCCCAGTCAGCCCTGACCACGGCCCGCGTGAACTACTACGAAGCGATCTATCGTCACGTGGTGGCCAAGCTGGCGGCGCAACGGGCCATGGGCACCATCGTGGGCCAGGGTCCGGCGGCCGAGCCGGGCGTTGCATCGCCGGCCCAGGTTCAGCAAGAGTGAAACATGCGGGAGCCACGGGTCGAAATCGCTCGCGATCCACAGGATCTTGCGGAGCGGATGGCGCAGTTGTTTGTCGCCACGGCCGAACGCGCGATCGTCTCTCGCGGCGCATTTCACACTGCTTTCTCCGGGGGGCGCACACCGGAACTGTTCCTGCAGCGGCTTGCGAGCGATCCCCGTGCACGGGCTCTCGATTGGGAGCGAGCACACGTGTTCTGGGCGGATGAACGCTTTGTTCCGCCCGATTCGCAGGCCAGCAACTACCGTCTTGTCGCCGAAACGTTCCTGAGCCGGATCAGTATTCCCGAGGCCAACGTCCACCCGATCCCGACGCAGTACGAGAATATGAACGATGCGGCCGTTGCCTATGAGCGGACGATGCGCGAGGTCTTCGGGTTGCGAGAGGGCGAGGTTCCGCAGTTTGATCTGATCGTTCTGGGCATGGGTCGCGACGCCCATACGGCGTCGCTGTTCCCCGACTCTCCTGCGATCCATGAGACGGATTGTCTGGCTTGTGTGGTGCAGGCGAGCGGCGACGTGAAACTTGACCGGATCACGCTGACGCCACCGGTTCTGCTGGCGGCCCGACGGCTCTCCGTGCTGGTCTCAGGCCGCGAGAAGGCACAGACCCTCCACGAGGTGCTGACGAGTGCACCGAACGAGAGACGATACCCGATTCATGTGCTCTGGCCGATTCTGGAACAGGTTACGTGGCTGGTGGATCGCGATGCGATGGGCAGGAGCCTTTGACGTGTCGTGCTGCCTCGATCCCGGGCATCGAGGGATCAGTCGGGAATAGTCAGTTTCGTTCCCGGCGAGATTCTGTTGGGGTCCTTGATGGCCTTTTGGTTGGCCGTGACGATCTTGCGCCATCTGTCCGACGAGCCATAGTACTGCTGGGCGATTGCCGACAGCGTCTCTCCCTTGCGAACGATGTGGAACCGAGTCGTCTTGATGGGCTCGCTCATCTCGTGAGCGGTCAAGTCGGGCATCGCGGGTGGCATCGCAGGCTCCGCCGAGACCCCTTCCGGGGGCTGCGCCGTCTCTTGTGGTTCCTGCCGATCAGCAGCCTCTGCCGGCGTCGGGAGTTCTGAAGTCGCGCCAAGTGCCGTCCGGACAGCATCCTGAGTCTCCCAGGGCGAGGAATCGTCGCCTGCCGGCTCAACTCCCGAAGGCGCTGCTCCGGCAGGGGCGATTCTTGCCCGGGGACTCAAGCTGGGCCGCGTCGCCACCCAGATCAGGGCGACGACGGCCAACACGACCCCCGTCATCAATCCCACTCTAAAGTCCTTGCCCATCATCCCTTGTCATCGGCTCACGGATCACTTGGCCTTTACTTTTGATCCGGTCGCGATGTTCTCGATCTTGGTCGCCCGTGCGGTCTTGTCCTGCTGTGCCGTCGGGAGATTGACCAGCAGCAGCGGCGCCGCGATGGTGATCGAGGAATACGTTCCGACGACCAAGCCGAGGAAGATCACGAAGTTGAATCCTCGCAGGCCGGGACCGCCGAAGATGTACATCACCAGCACGACCATTATCGTCGTGACGCCTGTGATCAGGGTCCGCGACATGGTCTGGTTGATGCTGTTCGTGATCGACTGTGCCGTCAACTGCACCTTGCGCCGGTTCTCGCGGATCCGGTCGAATACGACGATCGTGTCGTTCAGAGAGTAGCCCAGCAGGGTCAGAACGGCCGCGATCATGGTGCTGTTGATGCGAAAATCACTGATCAGCAGGATCGGGCCAATGACAGTCGTGGCCAGGAAGGCCGAGACGGCAATCGCACCCAGCGCAGTCGACACGTCGTGGAACAGGGCGATGATGGCCGCCAATCCGAATCGCAGGTTGCCGAACCGGACCCAGATGTAGCCGACGATCGCAGCCAGCGACAGAACGATGGAGATGATGGCCCGCGTCTTGGCTTCCGAGCCGACGAACGGATCGATCTGTGTTACGCGGGGCAGGGAGGCCTCTCGCTGGGTGGCCAGGAGGATTCTGGATTTCTCATTCTCGACGAATTGCTGCCATTCGTCGTCGCTGAGTTGCCGCAGTCCGGCTTCCGGCTCGATGCTGACGAAGGTGAACGAGCTGACCGCCTCGTTCGGCTCGATGGTCTTGAGGCCGGGACCGAACACGGCATAGGGATACCAGACGATTTCCTGCGTGTCCGGGCGGAACCGCAGGTCCTTGAGTCGCTGGTCGATCTCCGCCAGGGTTGCCGCGGTTTTGAGGGTCGTCTCAATCCGGATGCCGCCGATGTAGTCCGCCAGCTCGGGATAGGTATCGACGATTTCCTCGGTGATCCTGTCGGTGGCGGTGATCGCCGGCTGGAGGTTCTGCTGGATCTCCAACTGTCCCTTGAATGCCTGGTGGATGGCATCCGTTACGACCGCCTGGACAACAGATTCAGCGACTGTCGCGTTGGGGAACGCCTTCGTCAGGACATCCTGGACCACCGCCGGGCTGGTGCGGCTGGTGGTGATGGCACAGGCATGATCCCCGCGAGGGGTCATCTCGAACTTGCCGACCTGCCGCGAGAGGTCCGCTTCCGCTTTGCGGATCTGGGCGGTGGCGTCTGCGACCGAAGGACTCGCGCCGCTGAACGTCACCACCGTCTCGAGCGTGTTGATCGCCGTTGTCGTGATTTCGTACTGGTTGTATACCTTCTCCCCGCTGGGCGTCTCGCCGAGCGGCTCGCCGACGCTGTACACCGTCGCGGCTTTGAGATCAGCGTTGTTCTGGGCAACGGCCACAAGCTGGTCTTCGACGTTCTGGCGGGTGAGAGAGACGCCGTCTTTCAGCGTGATCTGGACGCTGGTTCCGCCGGTGAACTCGATGTCGTACTTCGAGCTGCCTCGGGCGAAGAAGAGAATCAGGCCGCCGAAGACGAGGATGCCGGAGATCGTGTAGAAGATGTGCCGCATACCCATCCAGTTGATGGTCGGCACCCTGATCAGACGCAGCATCGCCAGGCGGTCCTTGATGACCCGCTTCGACACCAGGATGTCGAGGATGACGTGGGTTACGAAGATGGCGGTGAACAAGCTCGAACCGATACCGAGCATCAGGACGAGGGCAAAGCCTTTCACATCTTCAGATGCGACGTAGTAGAGAATGGCTGCCGTCAGGATCGTCGTCAAGTTCGAGTCGAAGATCGCGCTGAAGGCCCGCTGGTAACCGTTACGAATGGCGGTTGCCAGGCCGAAGCCCTTTTCCTGCTCTTCACGGATTCGCTCGAAGATCAGCACATTGGCGTCGACGCTCATGCCGATGGTCAGGATCAGACCGGCGATGCCCGGCAGAGTGAACGTTGCCCGGATGGCGGCCATGATGGCCAGGGTAAACAGGATGTTCAGCAGCAGGGCCACGTCGGCGATGGAGCCGCCGATGGCGTAGTAGACGATCATGAAGGCTACGACCAGCGCCAGGCCGATAAGGCCCGAGCGAATGCCCTTGGCGAGGTTATCGGCGCCGACGGACGGACCGATGACCTTCTCGGAGATCGGCTGCGGGATCAGTCGGGCGGGCAGCGAGCCGGCGTTCAGCTTGTTCACCATGTCGCTGATCTCGGTCGGGGTGAAGGTGCCCTGGATGATGCCGCGCTGGCGGATACCCCCCTCGGCGGTGATGTTCGGTGCGGAGATGGCCACGTCATCCAGCAGGATGGCGAGCGGCCGGTTCGGGTTCTTGCTGGTGATGTTGTAGAAGAGGTCTCCCCCTTTGATGTTGAGAGTGAACCCGATGGCCCGACGGCCCATCTGGTCGTTCGTGGGGTAGGAGTTCTCCAGTTTCCATTCCCGACCGGCCAAGCCGTGAAGCATGGTTTCATCGGGGAGGTTGCTGGCCAGGACATAGGACTTGTCGCCGAACTGCCCCGTGATCGAGCCGGGGGTCTTCCACTCGTCCATGTTCTCGATCTCGATCCAGACGTACCTGTTGTCCGACGCCGCCTTGGGTCCCTTCTCTTTCAGGTTTTCGAGATACCGCTCCCTCTCGGCAATGCTCGGTTCGCCTCGATCCGTCGTGGGCAGAATGCGGAATCCGAGGATGCCGGCGCCCTGGAGCATTCGCTTCAGATCGGCGGGGTCGTCGAGTCGCCCGCGGTAGGGGCTGTACTCTTCATATGCGGCGATCACCTGCTGGATCGCGTCTCTGCGATCCGGGAATTTCGCCTGGAGGGCTCCAATAGCATCATTCCGGGCGGCGCCTCTCATCTCCAGCATGGAGGTGACTTGCTCTTCGGAGACGTTCAGACGGTCCAACTGCCGTCTGGCCTGTTCGTACCGCTCGTTGAGGCCGCCCTGGTCGGTGAGCTTGCCGAACGCTTCGGTAAGCTCGCGATAGGCTTTAACGTAGCTGGTCAGCGGTTCGATCTGCGTTTCGGAGCCGAGGAAGTCGGTCAGCTCCTTGCGGAGGGTCTCGTCGCTGAGCTTGATCCACTGTGTGCGGTTGGCCTGGACCCGCTCGGTATTGACCTGAGCGGCAGTCAGAGTCTGGCCGAGGGTTTCGAGATCCTTGTTGAGCGTATCGCGCCGGACCTGCAGTTGTTTGCGCTCGTCGTGGAGAGACGCCAGGTTCGTGAGGGTCTCCATGCGGTTGGGATCGCCCTGAGCGAATCTGGCAATCTCCGGGGTCCTTTGCTCGGCCGGCAGTTGCAGGACGCGAAGGATGACCGCCGGGTTGACGTTCTTGTCGAGCAGGCGATCCAACGCCCCAAGGTATGCGTCCCTCTTCTGCTGCGTCTCCTTACTGGCCAACGGCATTTGAATCTCGAATCGGGTGTTGCCCAGAGGGCGCCAGACGAGGTTCTGAATGTTGGCCGGATCAATACGCCGACGGAGGATGGTGATCATCCGCTGGGCCAGATCCCGTTCCGCATCCGAGCCCAGCCCCTCCGTGTTGATGGCATAGATGAGACTGGTTCCGCCGGCCAAGTCAATACCGGGCTTGAGCGTCTTGCTCGGCGGGTACAGAACTGCCACGGCCACCGCCACGAGAACGAGGATCAGAATGATCTTTGGCGTCAAATTCCTGCTCATAAGACTTCCCTATAGAAACTGCTGTTTATGATCTGCGATTCGATTCACTGCCGGACGCTATACCGGGCGTCTTGTTGTTGCTGCCACTCCAATCGGCAGTGTGGCCCGGCAGGCCCAACAGAAAATAGTCAACAGCAAACGGTAAATCACGATTCCTGTCCCTCTTGCGACAGATTCTTGCCGATCGCGGAGGTGCTGACTCGAATCTTCGTGTTGTTCTGCTCGTCCACCTTGAGAACGACCTCTTCGCCGCGGATGTCCACGATGGTCCCGAAAATGCCGCCGATCGTGCGGACGCGGTCGTTCTTTTTCAGCGACTGCACCATCTGCTTGTGCTGCTGTTGCTGCTTTCGCGGCCCGCGGAATATCAGGACGTACATGACGACCATGATGACGATGAACGGCAGGAAAGTCATTAGCGGCGAGGACTGCCTCTGCGGAGCGCCCTCGGGTGCGCCGGGGGGAGAGTCCGACACCGTGGTCGTCGCTTCGCCGCCGGTCTGCACCGGCTCGGAGCCGATTCGCGAAGGGGCCTGACCGGATTCTGCTTGCGCCAATACCCACACATAATCCATCACGGATTCCTTTCGAATGTAGAGACAATCGCGATAGCCTACATCAGAAGGCGGGAAATGTCAAATTCAAATGCGGTTGGGCGGCTGAAAAGCAGGAAATCCTACTGGCCAGGCTCAATTTGGGCATAGAAGCCCATCTCACAGGCCGCCCAGGCGGCGAAATCGCCCTGTTCGATGTGTTCGCGGATGCCGGCCATCAGCCTCTGGTAGAACCGCAGATTGTGAATGGACAACAGGATCGGACCGAGCATTTCGCCGCTGTTGAAGTAGTGTCGCAGGGCTCCGCGCGTGAAGTGCCGGCAGCAGTAGCAGTCGCAGTCCGCCTCCAGGGGCTCGGACGAGTCGCTGTGGACGCTGTTGCGAAGGCGTAGCGAGCCATGACGTGTGAATGCGAAGGCGTTTCGCCCATTTCTTGTGGGTAGGACGCAATCGAACATGTCCACCCCGGCCATGACAGCCGCCAGGATGTCCGCGGGCATTCCGACGCCCATCAGATACCGCGGGGCCTCTGCCGGCAGGCAGGGGGTGGTGTGTCGGACGGTCCGGGCCATCTCCTCATGCCCTTCACCGACACTCAGGCCGCCGAGGGCATACCCGTCGAATCCAATGTCAACGATCTGCTCGGCGCAACAGCGACGAAGCCCGGGATCGATGCCGCCCTGTACGATTCCAAAAAGCAGGCTGCGAGCACGAGGGGTGGAACTTATAGGACTCAAATGGTCCATGGGGTTCGCGTCCGGAGAGGGTCTCGTTATCGCGTCGTGGGCGATCTTGCATCGTCTTGCCCACTCGACGGTTCTGGAGACGGCCCGTTTGAGCTTCTCTTCCTCGACCGGGAACGGCGTGCATTCGTCGAAGCACATGATGATGTCCGAGCCAAGCCGAACCTGGATCTCGGTGGCAATCTCGGCATTCAGGTGGACGCGGGTCCCATCGAGGTGGCTGGCGAATTCGACGCCTTCGTCGTCGATCTTCGTCAGGGCGCTCAGCGAGAAGACCTGGTATCCGCCGCTGTCGGTCAGAATGGGCCGGTCCCACGCCATGAGCCCGTGGAGTCCGCCCAGTTTCTCGACGACTTCGACGCCGGGACGCAGGAGCAGATGATAGGTATTGGCCAGGAGGATCTGGGCGCCGGTGGCCTCCAGTTGGTCGGGAGTGGTGCCCTTGACTGCCCCCACGGTGCCCACCGGCATGAAGGCAGGCGTTTGGACCTGCCCGTGGGCGGTTGTCAGCACGCCGCGACGGGCGGTACTGTTCGAATCGGTGCTCAGCAGTTCGAAACAAGCCATGGACTAATAGACACTCACGATCTCGGCGCAAGGGTAGTAATGTTGAAGGATCTGCTCGGCAGTGTAGCCCTGTCGAGCCATTCCCTCGGCGCCGCACTGGCACATGCCGACGCCGTGGCCCCAACCTCGCCCGGAGAGAAAGGCCCAGCCGTCGCCCCAGGGGACGATGTGACAGATCGCGCTCTTGAGCCGCCGACCGCTTGAATCGATGGCCAGGCGCATGTCCTCGGCGCGAAGCGTGTCCGTTTGGCCGGTTGAGCCGATGAGCTTGATCTTTGTCAGTCGGGCGAACTGGCCGTAGTCGCTCTTTTCGGTTGCGACGATCTCCCGAATTTCCCCAAGCGCCTTGAGCTTGGGGTAGCGTGCGGTCAATTGCTCGGTCAGGGTCTTGCGGCTGAATTGCGTCATGGGCCAGAAGAACAAGTCCAGACGGGCGACGTCCTTGCAGTAGGGGCAGGGAACGCCACCCAGCGGTGCGAACGAGTCGCCGAATACGTCCTTGCTGTCGGTGGTGTGACCCCCGCAAACCGAGCTGAAGTAGGTGGGGAACAACCCGCGGGCCAACAGGCCGGAATGGGAATCCCGCCCGGCTTCGGTTGGTCTTTCGACGAGGACTCTTCCAACGGTGCTGTTGACGACACTCCAGATCTGTGAGGATTCGGCCGCGACGCCGCCATAGACCTGGCTGGCCTGAGTCCGGCTGACATCGTAGCTGCGATTGGCGCCGAAGCGGTTCTTGATGTACAGGCAGTAGGTGCGTGCGGCGATGGCCTGGGCCCTCAATGCCTGAGGTTCCCAGTAATCAGGCATTTCCTCCCCGACCACCCCGGCCAGATAGGGCTCCAGCGGCACCAGATTCAGGACGTCGAAAGTCTGTCCGTCGCCATTGACGATCAACTTCAGCTTGCCGCGGTAGTTCCGTCCGTTCAGACCGAAGACGTGAGGAGGCCCGGGGTGGATCACGACCTCTTTGCCTGCGATCGGCATTGTGCCAAGCACGAATTGGCCGCGAAACAGGCTGAGTTGGGTCGGGCCGGCAAGTGGTTCCTTCGCGGGCGAGCCGGGCGCGATTCCCAGACCCGGATCGGCCTGCAGGACGTGAAAAGAAGAGGGGATCTCAACGGTGCACTCGGAGGCGTTGGCCAGGAGCAGCACGCGAATCCAAAACTGCGATTCCACAGTCATTTGTGGCGTGGGTCGGATAATCTCACGCCGCTCACACCCGGGAAGGAGAGCAACACCCAGTACGAGTACACATACGAGGGCATTCCGTAGACGTACGCGTCCTCGTC
>JAXDBU010000057.1:0-38050 GCA_034678485.1 Sedimentisphaerales bacterium
GGTGGTGACCCATTTCTTGTGGTTCGCCACCTGCGACTTCTTATCGGGACATCAACAATGGGTCTCGTTCCATGAGTGAGAATGATGCCGAGACAGAGCGCCGGATTGCTGATGTACAGGATACGACAGGGACAGATCGAGGTGCTTCTCGTCCATCCCGGCGGTCCCTTCTGGGCTCGCAAAGACCTCGGCGCGTGGTCCATTCCCAAAGGCGAATTCACGGACGAAGCCCCCTTGGATGCCGCCAGGCGGGAGTTCTACGAGGAAACGGGTTTCACTGCCGAGGGGGAGTTCCGCCTGCTCGAAACGATCCGGCAGGCTAGCGGCAAGGTCGTCCACGCCTGGGCGTTCGAGGGCAATTGTGACGCCGAGACAGCCAGGAGCAACTCCTTCACAATGGAATACCCGCCCCACTCCGGCCGGCAAGCCTCGTTCCCCGAGGTGGACCGAGCCGCTTGGTTCACTCTGCCGGAGGCCAAGGAGAAGATCCTCCCAAGCCAGGCCCCCTTCCTCAATCAGCTCGAACGCCTGCTCACCTGACCAGTCGGGCCTCATTCGCGACACAGACGCTTGGCACCTTCTTCCAGGGCCTTTAGAGAACCCTGCGTCTGCGCAGCCGGCTGACAAGAGCTGTGCCAATCACACCCAGCAGGATGGCGCCGGGGGCCGGGATGAGAAGATTCGTCGATATCCATATCGTGCCCGGGTACCAATTCGGCCAACCCCACGCTTCCACGGAAATCGCGAGCTCATAGGTGTGCGTCGGATCAAAGGTTACACTGAAACTCTCCCAGTAGGGGCCGAAGAAAATCGCATAGGTGGGCTCGTACACGTCCAGGCCAGGCCAACCATCCACGGCTGCCCGTGCATAGAGACCCGTGCTCACGGTGCCTGAATTAACAAGCACCTCGCCGCTGGAAACGTCAGTCAATCTGATATGACCGATGGAGACCCCATCTTGAGCCCACGCCTCATAGTAGTAGACCACCACGTCCTTCTGGCCGAGTGTCGTTTGGAAGAGGCAGATGGATTCCGCGCGAGCCACGGCCCCGATCCCCGGCTCTTCAGGATAAGCCCAAGTGTATGCGTCAGCGTATGCTGAGAAACGCGTCGCAGCGGAATAGGCCCACCCACCACCTTCACCTTCATACCACATCTCGTCAGACTCGAGCCAATCATCCCTATGTCGAACATGACCCATCACCGGCACATCCGACAACTCGTCATACTGTCTGTCGGACGGGCCGGTCCATACGTGTCCGTACACATGGTAGGAGCAATCAAGGAAGGTTATGTGTCCCCCCTGGGCCGATCCTGCCCGTAGAGCCACAGACAGCAACATGACAAGACACATCTTGAGAACCGTCGCCCGTTGTCTCGCGCTCTGTCTGTCTTCGTTCCCATAGATGGCGACACCGACGTTGGAATGTACACAGTTCATAGTCTCCTCCTCATCTCACGAACCCGCTCTCCCCGGGAGGAAGCGGAATCCACCTCCCCTGGGACGCACCCTCTCTATATCTGAAACACGAGAAACTCCGCCCGCCAACCCGCCGTCGGCAGGCTCCTCAACACTCATCCAATATGATTGTACGAGAAGCAGTACCGCGGTGTCAATTGGGAAGACTACGTATTCTGCGAGAATCGACGCCTTGGACGGCGAAGAAGAACAGCTCTGGCGCACGCGGCTCAAGAAGCAACTCAGTATGCCGCCGCATGCCACTGCACAAGCCCGAGCGAGAACCAGCTGGAAGGCCCCGAAAACGCAGATTTCGCGATTAGCGGGCTGGATGATGAGCGTACAGAAAAAGTGGGAATGGGCGGCAGAGGACTTGAACAAACCGCACTGACGCCCTCAAAAACGCCGATTGTCTCCCCGCGCGGCACAGAATCCGGCACACTTGAAACCGATTTCGATCCCGACTTGGCATTCATCGTCCGGCACTGGCACGACCTCAAGCCCGACATCCGGCGGGTGATCCTGCACACAGTCAGAAGCTCGATCCGGACACCCGATGCAGGCGGGCAATCGACGGGCGCCGGGGAACATACTGACAGCACGGGCGGTGAGACGCCCGAACGGTAGATGTAGATCCTGCGCCGTTCGGGCGGCTCGTGTGAGCGGCCGACGACGCCGAACCCTGGGGGGCAAGGAGATGAAGTCATGGCGAACGATGAAACGATGCCGAAACAGAGAGAAGGCCGAGACCTGGTCGAGACCTGGCTGCTGTCGCTGCCGTTGGAGGCCAAGTTGGCGGCTTGCCTGCTGTGGACGATGACGGACGGGGATCAGGGCGATCGCGGCGTACTCGCGAACGAGATCTTCGATAAGTACGAACAGGAACTCATCGAGGCAGCCCAGGACGAACACGCACCTGTCAGCCTTGAGACCCGCACTGTGTTGGGAGCCTGGTTGGCTCGGACGATGTTGGACGGTTGATGTCACACGGGGGGCCGGGGTCTCAGCCCGCACCCGGCCCCCCACGGGGGTGGGGAGCCCCCCCCCGGCACCCCCCTCGCCGCGGTACTACTACCCCCGCTCTTCAAGCGGGTTTCGGGGTAAGGAGACAACCATGACGACGAGAGAGCTACCGCAATCCATGCGTGGGACCTACGAGAAGGCCATGACGGGCAAGTCGCGAACGGCTGCGGTGAAGGCGTTCTGCGAGGAGTGCGTTGGCTATGTCCGCAAGGAGGTCACGCTCTGCACGGACAGGCGATGCCCGTTGTACCCGTATCGCCCCTATCGGTCTGCCGCCTGTGTACGCAGAGCCGGGCAGGAAGATGCGGCAGAAAAAGAAGAGGCTCTGAGAAAGGCTTAATCCGCCCTGCGGCTTCCGTGCGGACCGCGAAAAACGAGCGCCGTTGAGCGCCGCAGGCCCGATCTCCCCCGGACCCATACCGGAGTAGGGTCGGGGCTTCCTGGCGGGATACAGGAGCACAGCCGGCGTCGCCGGCGGAAAGGGATAGGGTGGCTTGATGCGTGACGTGAGTTTCGACAAAGGGCGGGCCGAGGCGCTGCTGGAGGCCCTACGCAACCATGAGCCGATTGCCCTGGAGCCCGGCGACTACCTCCTGCTGCCCGCCGTCTGTTTGGCGGTTCTACACAGCGGCGAGGTGAAGGCGATTGTTGAGGATCGACAGAAGCCCCTCGAGCACAGGGAGCTGGAGGCGGTCGAAAGCCTCAATGGCCTGCTGGCGGCCCTGCTGTTCGCCAAGACGCTGGTGACGTACGTGATGGTGGGAGAGTACGACAAGTACTGCCGGGAGGAGGTGTCGGCCGTCGTGGAGCTGACGCAGGAGCCCCGATATCAGGCCAAGGCCATCCGGGGGATTCGTCCGGGGTGTCCTTGCTGTCCGGAGGCGTGGATATAGAGCGGGTCCCATGCAGTACGGGATGTTTGCGGATGGGAAGGGTTGACAAAAAGCCGCTGGTTCGCTGGAATGGAGGTAGAGTTGAAATGGGGGTTGTGATGTTGTGCAGTGCCATGTTCAACCACGAGGGGACATTTGACAAGCTGCCGCCGGCACACGTGAAACGGCTGATCTGCCGTTGGCGATGGGGCGGGCTCGTAGAGCAGCTCGGTCCGGTGGTCTGGAGCCTTGCGGAGCGTGTGGTGACAGCGGCCCGCGAGAGGCAGAATCAGGAGAACCGATGAGCTGGCTATCGAATTTCTTTAGTACCGGCGGCACACAGGAGGAATCGACCGGCTACCTGCCTGTTCAGGCGACGTGGCTGACGAACCTGTTGAACCAGTACGGCGGTCAGGTGGGTCAGGGACAGGCTTCCGGACCGAGTCGCCAATCTGACGGGTACGCAGCAGGGACTCCTGGGGTCGCTGGGCAACTGGGCGCAGTACCTCCAGCCGACGACGAATACCGGCCTGTACCAACAGACGGGGGCCACGCTGTGCGACCTGCTGTCCGGCGAGATGGGGGCCGAGCCCTATACGCAGCAGTCCGTCGATGAACTGTTCAAGGCCGCGTATCAGGCGCCTGCACGGAAAGAATGGCAGGAGACGACCCGGCCCACGATCCAGGAGGCGTATAGCGGGCCCGGCTACTGGTCGAGCGCCCGGGCGAACGCCGTCGCCAAAGGGGCCCAGGACCTCAACGACACGCTCGCCAGTCAACACGCGCAGTTGTCCTACAACGCCGATGCGGCAAACAAAGAACTCCAGGAATCGGCCGCGAACCGGGCCCTGTCGTCCGTCGCCTCGGCGCTCTCCTACAACGCCGAGCCGATCAGTCAGGCCCTCAGCGGCATCCAGGGGACCAACGCCCTGTACGGTCTGGCCTCGCAAGAGCAGCAGCAGAATCAGGCCGAGATCGCCGCGAATATGCAGAAGTGGGCTGAGCAGAACCAGATCACGGACCCCGATGTCCTGAACATGATGATCTCCCTGCTCGGAATGGATTACAGGACCGGTTCCAGCCAGAACCGCGGCAAGGGACTGGGCTACGATGCGGCGAACAACTTCTTCAGCTCGCTCGGGCAGATGGGTTCCGACTCGAACAACGCGGGCATGATGAATGCCCTGGCCGCGATCGGCATGCCGGCCTGAAGACGGGAGGTGACAGATGGCGATTCGTGGAGAAGGCAAGTCCGAGCGCGTGCTCAGCACGACTTTGTTCGTGGCGATCGCGGACAAGCAGGGCCATAGAGAATCACCTTACATGCTGGTCACCGTGCCGGCAGGGTACACCACAAATGCGGCCACGGCCAAGGGGGACTCAACCGGCGAACAGTCTTCGCCGCCGGCTCAACAGGAAGGGACGTGACATGGAAACGAGCATTACAGAGAGCCCCCTGACACCACTCCTGAAGGCCAAACTCGGCCGGCCCCGCGTGTGGACGGACGAGGTTATCGAGGAGAAGGCCACGAGCCTGTTGAAGTTCTTCGAGAACGAGGATCATCTCTTTCTCGAAACGTGGTGCGCCCAGGAGCGTATCCCCGTCGAGTACGTGAGTGTGTGGGCCGGCCAAAACGAGCTGTTCTCGAACGCCCTGTCCCTTGTGGCAACGGTCCAGTGCAGTCGATTGCTGGAAGGCGGTGTCAGCAGCAAGTTGAACTCCAAAATCGTGGCCCTCGTGTTACAGTCCCGCCACGGCTTCAACCCCCGGTCCGATGTCACTCTCAGGACCGCCGAACCAAACGAGGAGGACGAGGTCCGGCACCAGGTGGAAGCGTTGATGTACGTCCTGCCCAGCGACCCCGCTGAGGCCCGCATCCAGTTGCAGGAACTACGAACCAATGGCCAAATCGGACAGAAAACCATGGACGAGACAATCCGGCTGATCGACCTGCTCGAAAGGGCGCGACAGACCGAGCCGGGAATCGTCGGCGAGTGATTTTCCTCAACCGACTATCGCGAGGGAGCGGCTCGTGACCAAGCGGGCAAGGTGGTCGGCGTCTCGGGTTGGACCGGGTTGACCTCCGAGCGCGTGTGCGAGATAATGACCGTCAGCTATGAACGGTCGAAGAAATAGCTCGTCATCATGCCTTCTCGCCGGGGAGCCGGACCCGCAAGGGCCGGCGCGGTTGACCACCGATAGCACCCCGGCGTTTTTCATGCGCGGAGGGGGCTGTGACTGCACGCCGACCTGAGACACCAGAAGCACGACCAACGGACGGGCAGATACTCCAGGAGATCGAGGCCGCATTGAGGGAATGGGCAAAGTTCTATGGAGCGGGCGTGGACCCGGCGTTGCAACGGTCGGAAGGAGCGAGGGCAACAGCACAGACGGCCATGACCCTGATGGTGCACAATCTGCGTCTGCTGAAGTGGTGCCGGGACAACTGTTCATGGAACCCTGAGATGAACATGGTCTTCACTTGTCTTGGGAAGGCCGAAATCGACTGGGGCACCATGAAGCACGGAGACTTCAGAGGCTGGGCCGGGTACTTCGTCGGGCCGCTGGCGTTCCCCGACAGGAGGTCATTCCTCGATCAGGTGATTCGCTGGGCGGATGAGCTGGAGCGAATGGAGAAGGAGGCCGGCGGGCCGACGGCAATGGATGAACCCCTGTCGAGACCGATGTCTAAGAGCAACATGATGAAGGCACTCGGCATCGACGGGCAGAAGCGATTTGCGACCTGGGCGAAAGGTAAGTTGAAGCAAGTCGGGGACAACCGCCAACTCTGGCAGGTCCGGCTCAACGCCTGCGCCCCAAACGAACGCGCCAAGCTTGAAAAGGCGTAGTCTCAGCTTGTTCAAACAGACCAGAAGCTGACGCCAACTGGCGACTACTCACGCCGACCGACTGCTACTCACGCCAACTCACTACCTGTGCCCTTTTTCCCCCGTGAAGATGTTCGTAGTCTTGGGTCGTGAACATGCAACTGCTCAAACCAGGCGAAGTTGACCTGTTGTTCCGCTACCCCGCTGGGCGGTCACTCAGACTCGCGAGGGCAGGGCAAATACCGCACATTGTTCTGCCAGACGGCCAAGTCCGATTCGATGAAGCAGTCATCGAGGCTCTGCTTTCGCGATCAACGCGGCAAAAGGAGGCCACGCCGTGCGAAGTTCACAAATGAAAAAAGCCGCCCGCCCGGCCAGGGGCAAGAAGGCGGCGAGGACAAACACGACACGCCGATTCTATCTCGCCCATTCGCTCGCCGCAAGCCTATTCAATCCGAAACGCTTCGCTCGTCGCGATCGTGCCTTGCCCGTGCTGGCTCGTGTGCAGGAGGGTCGCCAGTGATGAACCCCGTAGATCAAATCGCTCGCTACGTGGAGGGCGTTTACGATCCTGGCGACTGGACGGAGTTGCGGTGCATCCGGCCGGCGGACCACAAGATCGAGCGGGTCTGGTGCCTCGCCGAGCAGCTCGCGGACCAGGGCGACCCACTCGCCGCCCTGAACGCCCAGGGGTTCAATTGCTACGTCGGCGTCAATCCGAGGCTCGGGCAGGGCAAGACGACGGACGCGGGCGTGGCCCTGGCCCGCACGCTCTTTGTGGATTTCGATCATCTCTCCGACGATCCTGGGGTGTGCTTTGACGATCTGGCCTGTGGGATCATCTTGCAGGCCGGACTGCCTGGGCCCACCCTGCGGGTCTTCTCCGGACACGGCATCCACGCCTACTGGCGGCTGACCGAGAGCATTGCACCCGACGTCTGGACTGCCGCCCAGCAGCGCGTGATCCTGACGCTCGGCTCAGACCCGACAATCAAGAACCCCGAACGAATCATGCGGCTGCCGGGCTTCGACAACGTCAAGGACCCCGCCGCTCCCGTGCCGTGTTTCATTATCGAGGCGGACCCATCGCGGCTCTTCGACCTGGCGGAACTCCTGTCGCACTGCAACGAGATGCCGACTGCCCCACAGAAGCCCGCTGCGTCAGACATCCAGACGGCCGGTCCGACGCCGCCGGTCAGCGAGGCGATGGAGGTGCACGGGCGGGCCCTGCAATATGCAAGTCGCTGGGAGGGGGTCTGCCAACCGGGCCGGCACAATACCTGTTTCCGTCACATGGAGGAGCTATGGAACGACTTCGGTCTGTCTGAAGCAGAGACACTGGAAATCCTGAGACAGTGGAACCAGTTGAACAAGCCGCCTCTCGAAGATGGCGAGATCATACGCACCCTCAAGGACGCCATGAAGTACCCCAAGCGGCCGCCGGGCACCAAGCGAACCGCCGGCAGAAGCCCGAGCAAGCCGAAACGGCCAGCAACCGCACCACGAACCCGCGAGCCAGGCGAAGACCCCGTCCAGGAGGCTGAACCGAGGTCAAACTTGGACTTGCGTGTGGTCGATCTCGACCACGTGACAGAGCGTGAGACTGAGTGGCTGCACAAGCATTACGTTCCCCTCGGCGCATTGACGATCATCGGGGGCAATCCAGGCAGCGGAAAGACGAGCCTCGCGTTGGGCTATGCCACGTGCTTGAGCCGGGGTTGGCCAATGCCCTTGGCCGGCGAGGAATCCGCAAGGACCGGGACAACGATCATCATCGGCGAGGAGGACAGCGCTGCTCGCGTCTTGCGGGGGAGACTCCGCAAGATGGGCGCCGACCTCAGCAAGATCAAGGTATTCGAGGGTTTGAGAGTTGAGGGGACTGATGAGCCATTCACACTCAGTCGCGGCCTGGAACCGCTCGACGCCCTGATGGACAAGTACCCCGACGCAGGGCTCATTCTTTTCGATCCGCTCACCGACTCCCTCGGGTTCGAGGTGAATCCCAATGCAAACGCGGAAGTGCGGCATGTCCTCCGACCGGTCAATCCGTGGGCCGACCGGCACAACATCGCCGTGATAGGAATCACACACTTGAACAAGCGAAAGGACGATGACGCCGCGTTCAGGTTGCTCGGTTCCATGGGGTTCATGGCCATCGCTCGCGCCGTCCTGGGCGTCGCCATTCACCCGGAAGACGCAGACAAACCCGCGTGGGAGAAACGCCGCATCGTTACCCCGATCAAGCAATCCTACGCCCCAGAAGGAGACTCGCTTGTGTTCCGCCTGGATCGTGCTGACCAGACGCTCCTGTGGGACCCGTGCCCCCTGACGATGGGGGCGAATGAGGCGCTTGCCGGGGGCGCAAGAGGACGGCCTGCAGGCACGACGAAGGCTGAAGCTTGGCTTCGCGAGCAGCTCGACAATGCCCAGGGGCCCGTTCCCTTCACGACGCTCCGGACACGATCCGACGAGCAGCGGATCTGTTCGGAGCGGACTTTGCACCGCGCCGCCGACAGGATCGGGGTGGCGAGGGCGACCGTGGGATTCGGAACTGAGCGGGTCGTCTGGTGGGGCAGGCCAGGAATGAACCTCGATGCGTGGGTGAAGAAGGAGGCCGTGTGACTGTGTCTGCCATTGGCGGTTCTTGGCCGTTCTTGGCGGCGATGGAGATGGCGGTGATGGCCTTCTCCCTCCCATCACCGCCAAGAAAAGACAAGAACAGACAAGAAAAGACAATAAATCTCTCTTCCTGCGCGTGCGCGCGCGAGGGGGTAACATGGATCTATACCAAGAGTTTTTCACCCCAGCAGCCCTGAAGGCGATGGAAATGGAAGAGCAGGGCTACCGAAGGGGCGCGTGCCAGGGGCTCGCCCTGGCCGCCAGACTCGTCCGGGCAGGAGTTCGTGCCGATGGCTTGGACGAGCTGACCAACTTATCGCTGTGCTGGCGATACGACGACGAAAGCCACCCCGCTTACCTCGATGAGCTGACGCAAACCTGGCGAGCAGAAAAACGAAACCGAACCGGCGGGGCCGGCGGATAAACGACATCTAACACGAAAGGGGTATGACGATGAACAGTACGCTGAACAGTGACGAACTGGCCGCGCGGCATGGCCTCAGTCGCGACCAGATGGAGGCCTTGCTGGTTTCTTTCGGGTTGCGCGACAGGCAGCACGATGGATCAAACCGCTATGATCCCGCCAGGGTCCAGGCACTCATGGATTTGCAGGATCGGACGCGCCTCTCTGAGGCAGCCGTCTTCTTTGATCCCATCATCAATCAAGAATTGGCGGGCACGACGGTGCGGGAGGTCCTTGGCGAGCTGCTGGATCGGCTACTTCGCGATATCCCCGACCTGGAATCGCACGTCAAGGCCGCGAAAGATGGGCTTTTGAGCCGCATACGAGAAACGTTTGCCTTCCGGCGTGCGCAACAAGCCGACCGATGGGAGCAACTCGAGCTGCTCCAGCGATTCCGTGACGAGGTCCTCCAGGCGATTCACTCACGTCGCACGCCCCCGAAGCCCGCAGAATCGCCCCAGCCGGCGGAGTCGCCCGCGAAGGCCCGCGGCAAGCGGGCCGGGCGGCAGACCAGCGGGAACATCCAGGGAGATCCACAATGAGCATGTTTGATGCCCCCAAGACCGACACGCCCCGGCTGCTGCTAACGCCCAGAGAGACAGCCAGGGCTCTCGGCGTCAGCGAACGGACCTTGGCAACGTACACGTCGCAGGGCCTGTTCCCGGTCGTGCGGATCGGCCGCAGCGTGCGCTATGATCTCGATGTGCTGCGGGAGTGGATTCGGGACCACTCGGAAAGAAAACCTGCGACTTCTCCCGATTCTGCATTGACAGATTGTCAAGACACGATATAGTGGGCTCTATATGCTGCTCGAATCAGTAAAAAAAGCCATCGAACGCAGCGGGAAGAGCCGCAATCAGATTAGCGTCCAGACCGGCATCGACCCGACAATCCTCTGGCGTGTCACGCATGGGCGGACGTGCAGCCTACAGACGTTCGACAAGCTCTGTATGTACCTGGGGCTGCAACTGCGGCCCCGGCGAAGAAAGAAGGTGAGCAATGGCAAGCGTCGGTAAAGATCCAGGCGGGAAAAAGCGTATTCTCTTCGTAGCTGGTGACGGCAAGCGCAAGACTCTCCGGCTCGGCAAGAGCAGCATGACGCAAGCTTCATCACTCAGGGCGAAGGTCGAGTCTCTTGTCGCGAGCCAGCTCACCGGCCGAATCGATGACGAGGTCGCCCGTTGGCTCGGCGGGCTCGGGGATAGGGCGTATGCCAAACTGGTCGCGGTCGGTCTTGTCCCCGCGCGGCCGAGTACGGCGTCTGGATCGAAGTCCCCTGCCACAGTCGAGACCTTGGCCGCCTTCCTCGACAGCTACATCACCAGCCGGCGGGACGTGAAGGTGAACACCACGCTGGTCTACGGCCGGACCCGCAAGCACCTGGTCGAGCACTTTGGGGCCGACAAGCTCCTGGGTGACATCACTCCGGGCGACGCCGATGAATGGCGGCTGCACCTCGTGGACTACGGTCTTGCCCCGAACACAGTCAACCGCACCTGCGGGGTTGCCAGGCAGTTCTTCCGGGCGGCCGTCCGACGCCGGCTGATCGTCGAGAACCCCTTCGCCGAGTTGAAGGTCGGCGTCAAGGGTAACGTCGCTCGTCAGCACTTCGTCACGAGGGAAGACATTGAGAAGATCGTGAACATGTGCCCCTGCGTCGAATGGAAACTGGTCGTCCTACTGGCAAGGTACGCTGGTTTGCGAACGCCGAGCGAGACCCTGCTGCTACGATGGAGTGACATCAACTGGGAGCAAGGCTGGTTCACGGCACATTCTCCGAAGACGGAGCATCATCCCGGCGGCGAATCCCGCCGCGTCCCACTGTTTTCCGAGCTGAAATCCTACTTGCTTGAGGCTTTCGCCGAGGCTGAACCAGGGGCCGAGTTCGTCATTGCCAAACACCGCAGGCGAGGGGCGAACCTTCGAACGCACCTGTTGCGAATCATGGCCAGAGCAGGCGTGAAACCTTGGCCGAAGTTGCTTCAAAACATGAGATCCAGCAGGCAGACCGAACTTGCCCAGCAGTGGCCCGAATACCTCGTCTGCGCCTGGCTGGGGAACAGCCGGGTGATTGCCCGCGAGCATTACCTACAAGTCACTGATGAGCACTTCCGGCAGGCATCTGGCGGGGGGCAAGAAAAAGCGGCACAGAATCCGGCACAGCAAACCCGTGAAACGGCCTGCGGGGGACTGCAAGCGGGTGGGCGTGGGTCTGATAATAACGCGGTTTTGCAGCCCGCAGCAGCGAATTGCACTTCCCCGCAGAATGAAATAGTGGGCGGCAGAGGACTTGAACCTCTGACCCCCAGCGTGTCGAGCTGGTGCTCTAGCCATCTGAGCTAGCCGCCCAAGACCGAAGTCCTAAGACAATGTAGTATCACCCGGCTGGCCGGAGAATGCAAGCAGTTATTCTGCAAATCGACGAGGATTTATGATCCCAGGTTTCGGCGGACCACCGCGGCGCCCGAGAGGGTTCGGCTGACGCTGCGACTGTCGTTGCCGCTCCGAACGGTCAGCGAGATCTGCACGCTCTTGTAGTCATCGCCAGCGTCGTTGAGCATCTTCGTGAAGGTGGCGGCGGTCACATTGTCGCAGAGCACATAGTCAGTCGAGTTCTGCGTCAGATACAGCTTCTGGTCCGCACTGCGGTATTCGTATGTGGTATCGACGTTCGCCGATGTGAAGAAGCTGCACCGGTTGGCGGGCGCGGTGATGTCGAAGTCACGGCCCGTGCGAATCTGGCTGGTCATTCTGGCCAGCGCCTGCCTCGCGCCGTTGATGGCACGGAACATATCCTCGTTTTCGCCGTAGTTGACCGCCGAGGCGTTGATCGCAACGGCAACGGCCGCCAGGAGGATCGCCGAAATGGCCAATCCGATCAGGCACTCGACCAGTGTGAAACCCCTTTTGTTCATCGTTCCCACTCTCTCAGTACTTCGCCCGAATCCAGCTCGCCGACACGAGCTGTTGCCCATTCTGGCGGACCACCACGGTCACTCGCAGGAAGTCGCTCCCGTTGTCGCCAACTTCCGAATCGAAGTCCGAAGCGCTGACGTTCTTGACCGTCACCTCCTGGCTGAATGCCGCGAATTCGGTCAGCACGGTCCGGGCGGCGCTGATCGGTCCCCCGAGCGAACTGCTGTCGAAGTCGTCGAAGTCATCCACGTCGTCGTAGCCGGTCCAATTGCCTTCTTTCGCATCGAACCCGGTCTCCGTATCGGGGTCCACGACGTCCAGCATGGCGGTCAACTCCCGGACCTGCTCGGCCAGGAACTCCGCCGTGGACATATCGGTCCCTGCCTCGTTGGCCATGCTGAAAGAGCTGTTGGCGCCGACCAACGCCGCGATGGACAGGCCGACCAAAAGGGTCGCGATCAGTACTTCGATCAGGGTGAATCCCTGGTGTGTGGTCTTGCGAACGGTCATATTTCATCCCCCCCGGGACTGTGCGAGGCTATTTCCCCGAGACCAGGCTCGACATCTTGAAGATCGGCAGAATGATGCTCATCGCGATGAAACCGACGAGGCATCCCATGCAGACGATCATGATCGGCTCGATCATCGAGGTCACCGCCTTGATCACCGCCTTGAGCTCACGTGCATAGAAGTTGGAGATGTCCCTCAGAACGTCGGCCATGTTGCCGGAATCCTCACCGCTGCGAATCATCTGCACGACGCTGTTGGGCATCAGCTTGGATTGCGACAGCGCCGAGGCCACCTTCTTGCCCTGTCGGACCTCCTCGTAGACGAAGAGCCACATCTCTTTGTAGAGCGTGTTGCCCGAGATGTGGGCGGTGATCGAGATCGTGTTGAGGATCGGGACGCCGGCTCGGGTCAGCACGCCCATGGTGTGCAGGCCGCGAGTGATGTAGAGACTCCGACACAACGTGCGAATCAGCGGGAGCACCAGCTTGGCCCGGTCCCACCACAGGCGTCCCATTGTCGTATTGATGAAGAAATAGAAGCCCCACATCGCGGCGCCGACGCACGGGATGATCGCGTACCACCAATGACGAAGGAACGCGCTGGTCGTCATCAGGATGATGGTGGGCGTGGGCAGCAGGTGTTCCTTGCCTCGGAAGATGGCCGTGAAGCGAGGCAGCACGAAGCACAGCAGGAAGACCGTCACGCTGATCGCCATCACGGCGATAATCACCGGGTACACCATCGCGCTTTTGACCTGCGAACGGGTCTCGGCTTCCTCGTCGAGGTATTCCGCGAGCTTCTGCAACATGTCGCTGAGCGAGCCGGACGCCTCGGCCGCCGCCACCATGTTGATGTAGAGATTCGTGAAGACCTGCGGATGCTCCGCGAGGGACTGCGAGAAGCTGTTGCCTTCCTCGATGCGGAGCTTCAGGTCGCGGATAATCGCCTGGAACTTCCCGTTGTCCTGCTGGCTGCCGATCCCGTCAAGGGCATCCTGAAGGCTGATGCCGGCGCGAATCATAACGGCCAACTGGCTGGTGAAATGGAGAATATCCTTGCGGCTGGGTCCGAACTCGACGCGGAACGACCGCAGCTTGTCCATCACGGACCCGTCGCCGGAGGGGCTTGCTTCCATTTGGCTGTGGCTGCGGGCGCCGTCCACGGAACCGCGATGATTCGCACCCTGCCAGCTTTCGGATGCGGCGGTCTCTTCCTGTTTGGAAATCGTCTGTGTTGCCATCCTTATTCTCCGTTACCTCGTCGTTCCGACGGGGGCCGCCTTGGACGGGTCGTTGAGCTTCCCGGCGGCGACCAGGGTCTTCTCCATCTTGCCGGGATTGCTCGACCGGACGATGGCCTCGTCGCGATCCAGGAATCCCTTGAAGTACATCTCGGCGATGCTGTTGTCCATGCTCTGCATGCCCAGCCGGCGAGAGGTCTCGATAATGTTCGGGATCTCGTAGATCCGGTTCTCGCGGATGCAGTTTCGCGTCGCGGAAGTGCACAACAGAATCTCGGTGCAGGGCACCATGCCCGGCTGGTCGACCCGCTTGAACAGGGTCTGCGAGATCACCGCCTGGAGCGTGTTCGCCAGCATGGTGCGGATCTGGTTCTGCTGCCCCGCCGGATAGATATCGATGATACGCTCGATGCTCTGCGGCGCGTTGATCGTGTGCAGCGTGCTGAACACCAGGTGGCCGGTCTCGGCCGCCGTGATGGTGAAGCTCGTCGTCTCCAGGTCGCGCATTTCGCCGACCATGATGATGTCCGGGTCCTGACGCAACGCGTGACGCAGGCCCGAGGCGAAGTTCGGGCAGTCGGAGCCGATTTCCCGCTGCTCGATCATGCACTTCTCGTTTTCGAGGTGGTACTCGACCGGGTCCTCCAGCGTGATGATGCGCTTGCTGTACCGCGAGTTGATCAGTCCGACCATGGCGGCCAGCGAGGTGCTCTTGCCGGAACCGGTGTGGCCCGTGACCAGCACGAGCCCGCGAGGCAGATCGGTCAGTTCCTTGACGATCTGCGGCAGGTGCAAGTCGTCAATCGTGTGCACCTGGTTGGGAATCACACGGAACGAGATGGCCACCGTGTCTCGCTGATAGTGTGCATTGACACGGAACCGGTGCCCGCCCGCGATGGATGTGGAGAAATCCAGGTCGCGCTGTTCATCGTATTTCTTCATCCGCTCCGGCCCGACCATGGCCAGCACCATGGCCCGGGCGTCCTGATTCGTCACCGGCGGGCAGTCCATGTCGATCAGTTCGGTATCCTTGCGCAGGACCGGCGGCATGCCCACGTTGATGTGCACGTCGCTGGCTCGATTCTCAATGGCCGCTTCCAGAACCTGCTTGATGTCGATCATATCGTCCCTTGGACACTTTCGGGCCGATCCCGTGCGGATCAGCCGAGGTTTTCGACAAACTCTTCGTCCTCGCTCTGCCCGTATACCTCGGTGACGCGAAGGACTTCTTCAATCGTGGTGATCCCCTGGCGGACCTTCTTCATGCCGTCGTCGTAGAGGCTGTCTCGACCGCTCTCGCGGAACGCGCGGCGCATGTTGCCGACTGAGGAATCCCTGTTGATCATGTCGCGGAACTTGTCGTCGATGATGAGCAACTCGAAGATGCCGGCTCGGCCGACATATCCGGATCCGCGGCAGGCATCGCAGCCCTTGCCGTGGACCAGTTCGTTGGCGTTGATGCCCGCTCGCTCGAAGTACCTGAGCATCTGGTCGGGGGCCTTGTACGGCTCCTTGCACTTCGAGCAGATCCGTCGGACCAGTCGCTGGGCGAGGACCGCGTTCATGGACGCCGCGAGCAGATAGGGCTCGATGCCGATGTTCACCAATCGCGTCACGGCGGTCGCCGCGTCGTTCGTGTGCAGGGTCGAAAGAACCAGGTGGCCCGTCAAGGCCGCCTGGACCGCGACTCTCGCGGTTTCGTTATCACGGATTTCGCCGACCATGATCACGTCGGGGTCCTGTCGCAACAAGCTGCGCAACGCCGCGGCGAACGTCAGGCCGGTCTTCTCGTTGACCTGCACCTGGTTGCAGAAGTCCAGCTCGTATTCGACCGGGTCTTCGACGGTGGAGACATTGAGCTCGTTGCCGTCCATCTCTCCCAAAGCGGAGTACAAGGTCGTGCTCTTGCCCGAGCCCGTCGGTCCCGTCACCAGGAGAATTCCGTGGGGCAGTTTCACCTGCTCGCGGAAGGCCTCGCAGGCGTCGGGCTCCATGCCCATGTACTCCAGTCCGTGCCGAATGGATTTGCTGTCCAGAATACGAATCACGGTCTTCTCGCCGTGGTTGAGGGGCAGCGTGGAGACGCGCAGGTCGATCGCCCGTCCTCCGATGATCGCGGCCACCTTGCCGTCCTGGGGTACACGTCGCTCCGAGATATCCAGGTTGGCCATGATCTTGATACGGGACACGATGGCCGGGTGCATCTTCTGCGGCGCCTGCATCGCCTCGAAGAGGACGCCGTCAATACGGTAGCGGATCTTCGTCTGCTTTTCCTTCGGCTCGATGTGAATATCGCTGGCCCCCTCGCGGACCGCGTTGCTGATCAGGTAGTTGACGAACTTGATGACCGGCGACTGGCCGGCCATTTGCTCCAGGTCCTCCGAGACGTCTTCGGCGTCCTGGACCACCTCCACCTCGGTCATGTCGCTGATGATGTCGTCGAGGACACATTCGACCGGCTGCTCGCGGAAGGCCTCGCATACCGCGGTGATATCTTCCGGCGCGCAGACCAGGACGCAAAGCTCCATTCCCGTCTGCCGTTTGACGTCCACGATGGCGAAGATATTGGCTGGCTCGCTCGTCGCGACGACCAGCTTGCCGGCATCGACGGCAATGGGGACGATGTTGCTTCTCGCAATGAAGTCCGTGTCAAGCTTCTGGAACGCCTGTTTGTCCACGTCCTGGGGTGAGATGCGACGGAAGTCCAAGCCGTTGAGTCGGGCCTTCGCTTCGAGGATGTCGTTGGCGCCGATGACGCCTTCCTTGAGCAACGTCGAAGCCGGATCGGCGCCGGCCTTGCTCAGGGTTTCACGGCGCAATCGGCCGTACTGCTCATCGGTAATCCTGTTCATCTCGAGCAGAACGTCCACCACGTCGCGTATGTGCGTGCAGCTCGTCGGCTCGGGTGAATACAGGTCGCACAGCCCGCGCACCTCGGCATTGTCGGGGTAGATCGGGACCGACGCGACAGCAGCTTGCCCGGTGCGGTTCGACGCCGCCGGGGCCTTGGACTTGTCTCTTGGAGATAGGAATCGCAACATCATTCGGACAACTTCAATGTAATGGTCAGGTCTGTGGTTTCCGACGCACTGGGCCCGGGGGTCCCGTCCGACCAGACCAGCTCGACGGAGTTGCTGCCGATCTGGGTGATCGTGAAGCCTTCGATCGCGTCTCCCTGGCGCAGGATCTGGTCGTTGATCATGCAGGAGTTGCCGCTATCCGACCGCATGATGCTCAGCAGTTTCAACGTGCCGGCCTGCTCCTGCATCTTCTGGCGACGAATCCGTTCGGCCACCACCTGGGGATCTTCTTCCGGGGAGGTCGTCGCCTTGATCCCCTTCAAGCACTCTTCCACCTGAAAAGGATTCTTCACAAGTTCGCCTACCCGCACCTGGAACACGTCGGAGAACTCGTAGAATTTCTCGATGATTTCATCCATGCGCCCCGCCATCTCGGATCGGACGCCCGTCAGCCGGCTGATCGCCGCTTCGATCTTCGTCTCATCGCTGGCGGACTGCTTCGCGGACGCGGCCTGGGGCTGGCTCTTGCGAATCATGAACAGCAGGCAGACAAGACCGATGGCAACCAGAATGGCGACCAGGACGGTACTCCTCCGCACGTTCTTGCTGTTGGCGGCCACCGTGAGGAACTCCTGAGCCTCCGGACCCCCGGCGGGTCCGACGCCCTGCGAATCCGTCCCCACCGACGGATGATCGGATGAGGTTCCGGCTTCCTGTTCACGCATGAAAGACAACATAAGTCAACTCCATCAATGCCTTGCCTGGGGGATGGCCATGGTGGCTCGCCACGGACCGTTTCCCCGGGTCAGACGGTCTTGTTCTGGAAAAAGATGCTCAGAATGAACTCGGCCCCGATTTCGCCGTCGGTCTCATTCTGCTGCTTGTCGAGCCTGAGCTCCCGCAGCTTCATGATGCGCGGCAGTTTCTCCAGCTCCAGCAGGAACGAATAGAAGGAGGTGAAATCTCCCACGAGTTTCATCGTCATCGGCTGCTCAACGTACCCGTTGCTGTCCTTCTGCTGAAGGGTCTTGATGGTCTTGGGCTTGAGCCCCTGCTTCTGCGCGATGACCGTGACTTGTTCCAGGACCTTGTGGACCTCGCTGGTCGGAGGCAGCTTGCTCTCGAAGAACCGCACGGCCTCCTGGAGCTGCTCGACCTGCTTGTTGAAGTCTTCCGTCTGGGCCGTGGCCAGTTCGTAGTCGGCCAGCTTCGCCCGTTTTCCTTCCACCCGCCGCTTCGCCTCGGCCAGGTCCTGATTGGCCGGCTTGATCATGTACCGGTATCCTACCGCCGTGACACCCACCAGCAGGACGAAGAAGATCGCTTGTCTCAGACCGCTCGTCATGATATCTGCTCCCACAATCCCGTGTTTCCCATGCGATACGCCGCGCCTTGGAGCCCGCTAAAACTGATACACCGTGTGCTCCGCCTTCGCTCGGATCTCATCGATGTCCTCCTTGGTCAGGTGAATCTCCGGGTCCAGCATGGCCGTCAGCTTGAATTCGCGAAACGCAATGTCCTCGATCTTCTTCTCCTTCGACTCGATCAACGACACGTCCTCCAACAGAATGGAATCGCCCAGGTGTTCGATATAGGCGGCGACCTGCAGGTCGCTCGGGGCAATTCCCTCGATATCCAGCCGGACTGAAATCGCCTTCTCGGTCGAGGTGTCCGTCTGTGGCTGGCTGGCGGTCTTGGCCTGTGCGGCCTCGTACTTGGTCTTGGCCGGCTTGCTCTGAGACGCCCGGGATTTCTCTTCTTTCTGGATCAGGCTGAATTTGCTCAGGGACACGCCCGGCGGCAGACTGTTCGTCAGCGAAGCCAGCAGCACGCTTCGCGGGACGGGTTCGAGCAGTTCCGCCGTCGTCAGGGCGGTGCGCATCATCTCCTTGCGCTTCGTCTGGAGATCCTCGAACTGTTTGATCGACTGCTCCAGGCGGGCCATCTTGGCATTCACGAGCGACTCCTCGGCGCGACAGGCCTTCTGGCGAATCTTGATCGTCACGAAGGAGCCGCCCAGTGCGGCCATCACGACCGAGAACAGAATCAAGCACATCAGGTTGGCCCTGCGCGATTCGTTGCTCTGGATGTAATCATC
Source organism: Sedimentisphaerales bacterium (assembly GCA_034678485.1). Lineage (GTDB taxonomy): Bacteria > Planctomycetota > Phycisphaerae > Sedimentisphaerales > Anaerobacaceae > PLanc-01. The sequence goes on from JAXDBU010000057.1 coordinate 19,050, forward strand.
CGGTACGAAGTTTATGTTCGACATCGTCATGTCTCCATCGTCGATGACAGATCATGGATGATCGAGAAGGGGAAGAAGGAATTGGTTCCCTTGATCCCCACTCGGGCATCGATAATCGACCTAACTGAGACTCAGCCCGAAGGCCAAGGCCCAGCTCACCGTGCCATTTCTTCGTTCCAGCCCGAAACGGTCCGGGTCTTGAAGCTCGACGGCTGCCATGCAATCGCCCATCTGCGCCTGGACCTCCAGTTGTTTTGCGACCGTACGATAGATTTCCGCATCCACGGCCAATCCGGAAAGGAAGATCAGGCGCTCGATCTGGACATTCTTGTACAACGACAGGAACTCCCGACGGCATGCGGTCAGTTCCATCACGAGTCGCCCGACAGCCGCTTCTTCTTTGAGCTGCTTGGAGCCGACGGGCACGTAGCGCGCATAAAGCGGGTTCCTGTGTCGGCTGATGACGACGTGCGTGCAATCGGGCTGGATATCCAGCAGCAGGACGATCGAATCCAGGTCCGTCTTGCGGCGCCCGAAGAACTGGGCGTAGCAGTTCGCCAGAGCGACCGGCCACACGCCGATGGACTTGATCGACAGTCCCGCTCGCTCATAGATCGCCAGGTGCCGGTCGATCACGACCCGCTCGGCCGCCAGTACGATCACATTGTCCTGCTCGGCCGGAATGTACTTGATCAGGGTGTTCTTCTGAATCGGCTCGAACGGCAGTTTCTGCTTGATCTTCGTGAAGATCGCGTCTTCGATCTTGCCGTCGAATTTCTTCGGCCACTTCAGATGATCGATGAACACGTCGCTGGCAGGAAGGGCCGCAACCACCTCTTTGCTCTTGAACCGGCCGTTGGCGGTGGATTCACGCATGGCGTCAATCGCCCAGCGCTGCCATCGCGCGGTGCCCGCCGTGACATCCGCCGGGCGAGCCACGCACAGACCGGCGATCAGATGCATCTCTTCCGTGCCGTTCGCCAACTGGGCCAGCTTCACGCTGTCGCTGCCCAAATCGACCCCGATGAGATATGACTGCTTTTTGCCAAATCCAAACATAGGACGCTGACCTTAGAAGAAATGTGAGCTTGCTTCTCCGGATCGAAGCGATGATGGGTTACAACCATCTCACATTGTCCGTTCGGACCCCCTTTCGTAAACCATGACCTGACGAGGCCGATTCTTCCTTATGGCTATCCGGCAGACTGTGTTTCGACAATCTGCCCGGCGCCGATTAAAGTATATGAAATGGAATCGTGCCGAACCAAAAGCATGCGAATCGTTGGAAGACGACCCAATCGAGGGTCTGGCGGGTCCGGAACGAGGGCCGATAACCCGCACCTCCCGATGAGGACGCAATATCAGCAGGGACTCCGCGGGGTCGCATCCGAGTTCAGGATGACCAAGGCACGGGGACCTTCGGCCAAGCGGACTGAAGAGATCAGATCACTGTCGAAGTGTAATGCGAGAGGTGATTGGAGCATCACAGGACAGTTATAGGGCCTTGGCGGACGACTTCGACACGACACCCCGTCGGCTCATTCCGGCTTGAGCTGACGGTTCATCAGGTTCTCGATGGCCGTCCGCACGGGCTTGTTTTCGAACAACACCTCGTGGACCGCCTGGGCGATCGGCATCTCGACGCTGTGTCTCGAAGCCAGAGCCACGACGGACTGGCAGGTGGAGACCCCCTCGACCACAGAGGCGGTCGCCCCCTGGGCCTGCCGGCGCGTCATTCCACGGCCGATCCGCTCGCCGAACGAACGGTTGCGCCCGGTCGGCGAGATGCACGTCGTCACGAGATCCCCCAGCCCGGTCAAGCCGGCAAACGTGTGCGCACTCGCCCCCATGGCCAGCCCTAGTCGGGTGATCTCCGCCAGACCCCGGGCCAACAGAGCCGCCTTGGCGTTGTCACCGGCGTGGACGCCGTCGATGATACCGGCGGCAATAGCGACGACGTTCTTCATCGCCCCGGCCAGTTCGACGCCGATCAAATCCGCATTCGTATAGACACGCAGCCAAGGACAAGTGAAGGTAGACTGGATTCGCAGCGCCAGGGTCTCATCCCCGGCAGCCGCACAAGCGGTCGCTGGGAGCCTGCGCGCCAGCTCATCGGCGATCGTCGGCCCGCTCAGAGCGGCTCGCGGAACGTCCTTGCCCAGCACGTCGCCGAGAATCTGCGTGGGGCGCAGCAGCGTCCCATTCTCGATCCCCTTGGCCACTGAGACGATCGGCGCGTCGGGCGGAACATGCGGACGCAACCGGTTCCAGATTGCGCGCATGTATTGACAGGGAACAGCCGAAACGATCAGGTCGGCATCCGTCATCGCCCGGTCGTCTCGAGCCTCGAACACCAGGGAATCGGGGAGCTTGTAGCCGGGAAGAAACTTCGTATTCTCGCGCGAACGTTCGATCTCGCTCACTTGGCCGGCGTCATAGCCCCACATCCGCGTGGGAACGCCCTTCTCACAGAGGATGATCGACAGCACGGTCCCCATCCCGCCGTCGCCGATGATGGTGACATTCCGATATGCGTTGGGCTGCATGACTACCTCGATCCGTCTGCGGGAGTCCCGAACGCGACATCGTGCACCGGGAGCCCCCTGTCTTTCGTGGCGCACCCCGCGACAGGGGCCGCGACAACGGATTTAAACCACGAGAGGCCGAGAAGTCAACCAGCGCGTATGAATCCGTGGATGCGCGAGTCAGAGAACTGCGTCTGGGTCAAGTCCCGCTATCGCATGACCCAGCCCTGGCCCTTGTAGGCGACCTCGACGGATGACCGCAGCGCCGGATCGCCGCGCAAATTGTACTTCATCTCCAGGGTCTTGCGGAGATAGACCGGCAACGGATTGCCGTCGGCATCCACTGCAACGGGGTGCGCAACAACCGCCGTTTCGTTGCTCAGGCCGCTGATGAATACGTGGAAGCTGGTGGCCTGCGGATCGAAGTCCCGCCAGATGACCGCAATATCCAGCGCGTTATCCTCCCCCTCCAGGACCCGGTTGGGCACGCCTTCGAGGGATTCGAGCAACGGATATCGGCCCGCGTGGCGCTGACGGATCATGTCGAACACGACCGGCGGCACCCCCTTCCCGGCCGGCAGGATTTGGAACGTGTCGGTCATCAGGTCGCACTTTGGATAGAAGTCGGCGTCCATCCCCGTGCGGTTCGTCACCGTAACGATCGTGTACCAGAATCGCTGCTCCCCGCCAGGTCCCCACGGCAATACAAGCTGTTGCAGATGCTCGTACCGAACCTCCAGAGTCCACTGGCCCGGCCGCTGAACCAGCGCAGGCTCCGGCGCCGCGAAACACACACCGACGAGAACCGCCGTAAGTACCGCCTCAAAAAGGAGATAACTCTTCATTGCGAATCAGCTCTCCAGAGAACACATTCCTATTCGGATGCACCAGATTCTACCAATTACCTATTTTACACGAAGTCGGGCTCCAAGCCAAGAAGATTCTGGCTGGACTTGCGCCCCACGGTTGGGTCATCTTGCCGGTGGGCATAGGTGTGCCTTGAGCCCGACTCGCCCGGACTCAAGACATGGCAATTGCGACTCGATCAGCCTGTGATGGCTGCTCAAACCGATGGGCTGCGACTGTCTTGGTCCCCAGCCCATCGGTTCGACCTGCTGTTGGATGCCTGTCAGAGCAACCGTCGATCTCCCATCCCCCGGTCACGCCGAACGTGTACAGCACAGAACCATCTTCGGGATCAATCACCGAGACCAGACCGGGATCGTAGTCGCTGTTGACGTAGTACAGGGCATCGGTCCAGCCCACCAGGCCGATCTCCGTGTCCGTAACGGTGACGTTTGGCAGGCTGTACGTCTGGACGATCACCCCGGTGAAGGGGTTGATGTTGATGAGTTCCGCCCCCACTGTAGAGGGATTCACACCCCATATGTTGCTGGCTTCTGCACTCGCGGTCCCTGCGATCAGGGCCGCCGGAATCAACATGGCCAAGATCTTCACTGAGATACGCATGCTCGGTACAGCATGAGAACAGGCGTGCAGACCATGGCAAGCCTGCGTGATTCTGCGGGGGAGCCCAGGGGGTCTGGTTTTTGGCTAATTCGTCGAGATGATCTGCCGATACACAGGCAGACAATCGTCCCATGAACACAAGGATGGGAGATAGAGCGTGTGCGGACAACGGAGCGCAGGAGGATCAACTGTCAGGATTGAGCTATGGACAAGACGCCGCAACTGCCAAATCCGGCGATGAGCGACCTGCCGGACACCACGTCCGGGCAGTGCCGGTCCGGTTGCCGCCCGTTGCGAGTGGGCGACATCATGAGCAGGGACGCCGTCACAGCGGGCCCCCAGGACACAATCGCTTCGGCCGCGAGGACCATGTCGGAGCACAACGTCTCCTGCGTCGTGGTAGTCGAGCAAGATCGAGCGATCGGCATCCTCACGGAGAAGGATGTGCTCAAGGGGGTCGCCGGTCGAGACATCGATTTCCACCGTCTGCGGGTGCAGGAGCGGATGTCCAGTCCGCCGGTGGCGATTGCGCCCGACCTGCCGATCCTCGATGCCGGACGCATCATGAGCGACAGGAACATCCGACGTCTACCGATTGTCCGGGACGACCGACTCGTCGGCATCGTCACCGAAACGGATATCACACGCGGGCTGGTGTCGTTGAATCCCCTGCGGTACGTCTGCGATATCATGACGGGCCGGGTGGCAACCGTCGTGTCCGAAGCGAGGGTGGATGAGGCAGCCCGGATCATGTCGGGTCAGAACGTCTCCTGCGTCATCGCACAGCATCACCAGGAGACTGCGGGAATCGTTACGGAGAAGGACATCCTCCGGCGTGTCGTCGCGCTGCACAAGAACCCGACGCAGACGCGCGTATTCGAGATCATGTCGTTCCCGGTGGTCACCATACCTTCCACCTACTCCATCCTCAGCGCCAGTAGGAAGATGGAGACCATGCATGTCCACCGCCTGATCATCATGGAGGGGAAAGAGCTTCTGGGTCTCGTAACCCAGACGGACATTCTCCGCGCCATCCAGGGCGCCTTTGAAGTCGTGGAGCAGCAGCGTCGGGAGATGGCGGCACAGTTCGCCGAGCTGATGCGAAGAGTGAGCCAGGACGTGGCCAAAGCCCAGGAGTTCATCGACGAGATACGGAACTCCGGAAACCCCGGCGGCCTTCGCCCTGCCTCGCCCCGGTCTGCCGAGGCCATCGTCGAGCCGGCTGCCCTGCACATCCTGTGATCGGCCACCGTCGCGGCCCGGCAAACTCATCGGGCAGGCAGACGACGAGCGCACCACGACACGAAGACCCGGCATCAACTCGATCGCTGCCCGCTGTGCCGAGGACGTCTCGGCTCGCCTTCGTCGCCGCCGGTCCCCGCGGAGCTTTTGGTAGCCGGCGGTTTCATTCTTACACTTTCTTATGGCATGGGCAGCGTGCCACACGCGTATAGGACCACTATTGCACGGAGAAAACCATGAGGACCTTCAAGGTATCCGACGAAATGTATGACCAACTGAAGAGCTTCGTCGTCGATCCCTTCGACGACACGCCGGAGAAAGTCATCGGCCGATTGATCGAGATTGTCAACAAGGCCAAGAGCCGATGGTGCCCCTTCAATCCGGACGACAACAGCGAGGATGCCGGACATCCGGTGGAGGCCCGCCCCCAACGCCGGGCAATCCCCCAGGACGAGGCGGTCGTCGTCCTCTGACGAATTCCACACGCTCTTTGCAGACCCCTGTAATGGCGTAACTCAGTCCACAGTGTACATGGCGAAGGCGGTGGAGAAGGCAGAGTGACTGCCGGCCACCGCCTCTGTTTTTCAAGTCCGCGCAGAAGCGCCACACTCTTCATGCCCGGATCGCGGCGCCCGGATTGCCGCTTTCGCAACCAACCATCACGCCCGCTCACATGAGCCGTCCGCTCTGTTCCACTCGGGTAGGGAAAAAAAGAGGCACGCACCAGAGGCGGCGGAGCGGTGCGTGCCACTACCGAATTTATCCAGCCTGCGCTGGAATCACACACAACAGCCTCGTGAGAGTACGGGCTGTCGGCAGACAAGTAGACTGGCGTGCAGGAAGCCGGCGCATCTCGGCACGCCCGTGCAGATCGCCAACCAGAGTCTACGAACCATTCCGCGTCTCGCCAAACCGATCCGCCATGAGGCCACGCCGATTCATCAGATCCCGCAAGCATCGGCGCGCGTCCTGGTCCGGTTTGCAGTGCCACGGACTGCCGAAAACCGACGGCATTCGGACCACGTGTTCGTGCGCAGGGAGCCGATCTTGGAAGTCACTTGCTCTGAAAGGCACAGAGGACGACGAGCGTTGACAGAGGGATGAGCCGACAGATCCGGACCTGTCGACATCTGCTCGAACAGGCTGCTCGAGGCAGAGACTGTGGATGGACAGCGAAGCGGCGCTTACCACATGGCGGCGTAGTCGCACCGGGCAATGGTGAATCCGTCGTTCCAACCATGGTTGTACTGGCGGTCCTGCTCGTACCGAACGACGTTCCGGGTGAACCGACACAACGGATGGCCGGCCGCGTGACATCCCGCGGAGTACCCATCCACGTATCCGTCGGCGTACTCGCTGCTATAACCGGCGGCCAGCAGTCCCTGCCGATCCATCGAGGCACAGCCGGCAACAAAGGACAGAACCAACAACGCGACGACAACCTTCTTCATGCCCGGTTCTCCAACCTTTCCACAACGCCCATGCAGAGGGGACATCCTCATGCAGAAAGAACGAACCCAACGTGGAGAAAAATATTAAATTCGTATTGTACATGATGTCAACACAAATAGCAAGAAAAAAAAGCCTTCCAGTCCTGATATCACAGATCGGACACCTGGCGATATGAAACCGCAGGGTATTTCCACCGCCGGAGCACCCTCTGCACGTCCGAGAATCCATGGTCTCGTACATCGACAAAGCACCCATGAGAATTCGCATACTGGGCTGTCATGCAGAATGCATGTAACTCTATTTCAGCAAAGCGTTTACGACCATCCTGACTGCAATTCTCCTCGGGTTGTGTTTGGGCTTGATTTCTCCGTCATTTCACGGACAATGCGTGCGGCACAGCGGCGTGGAGGGTTCCACTTGCTGTGGTCGGCGTCGTCTCAAAACCGGGAGCACATTGAAGGCAAACACGCACATCAGGATAGTCGTCGCAGGCGCGGCATTCGCGAGTCTGTGTGCAACCGCCTGGCTTGGCGGCAGCGCCGGCGGATTGTCACAGTTCCCCTGGTACAGCATCGTACCGCCGGCACTGGCAATCATCCTGGCCTTTCTGACACACCACGTCATCTTCAGCTTGGGGGTCGCGCTGCTTGTCGGCGGGTTCCTCAGCACCGTTCCGGGGGCCACAGGAGACCTCGCTGCCTGGCTCCACGGCCTTGGCGCCACCGGCAACTGCCTCAGCAACACCCTCGCCGATAGAACGAACCGTCTGATCCTGTCCTTCATCCCGCCGATCTTCACCATGGTCGAGATCATCATGGCCACCGGCGGCTTCCTCGGGATCGTCACCTGGCTACTGCGCCGGATTCGCACCAATCGATCCGCCCAGTTGGCCACGAGCCTGATGGGGATGGTGTGCTTCATCGACGACTACGCCAGCGCGATCATCGTCGGCTCGATGATGCAGCCGATCACCGACCGCTTCCGGATCAGTCGCGAGAAGCTCGCCTTCCTCGTCGATGCCACCAGCGCCCCGGTCTCGGGACTGGCTATCGTGAGCACGTGGATCGCCTACGAGGTGGGCCTGTTCGCCGATGTCAGCGAGCAGCTCGGACTGGACAAAACCGGCTACGCGATGTTCTTCGACGCGTTGGCCTTCCGCTTCTACTGCCTGCTCATGCTGGGATTCATGTTCACTCAGATTCTCCTGGGTCGGGAGTTCGGCCCGATGCGAGAGGCGGAGAATCGAGCCCGCAACAACAACAGCAACAGCGACACGCGAAGCAGTCGAGATCTGCAACCGGCCGGAACCGGGGTCCCCGCCGCCAGGGCCATCAACGCCCTGCTGCCGCTGGGCGGACTGGTGACGTTCCACCTGACGGGCCTGTGGCTCGACGGCGGCGGCATCTCGAGATTCGCCGGCGTCCACTCGCTGGTCAGCGCCGACTACTGGCGCCAAGTCATCACTGCCGCAGAGCACAGCAACCATATGCTCCTGTTCGCGGCCCTGTTCGGGATCGTTCTGGCCCTGATGTGCGGCGGCCTCACCGGCTCGCTCAAGGCCGCCGTCCTCCCCGGCTGCCTCTGGCGAGGCGTCAAGCGGGCCGCCCTGCCGGCCGTGGTCCTGACGCTCGCCTGGTCGCTCAAGAGCTGCTGCGATACGCTGGGCACAGGCCAGTTCCTGACCGGCCTGCTGGCCGAGCGAATCCAGCCGCACTGGTACCCGCCATTGCTGTTCATCGTTGCGTGTATTGTCTCGTTCGCCACCGGCACAAGCTGGGGCACCATGGCAATCCTGATCCCGACGGCCATCCCCACCGCGTTCGCCCTCGACGGCAACAGCTACGGCCAGATCACCATGATCAGCCTTGCGGCGGTCCTAGACGGCGCTATCTTCGGCGACCACTGCTCGCCCATCTCCGACACGACGATCCTCAGCTCAACCGCCAGCTCCTGTGGCCTCCTGGAGCATGTCCGAACGCAACTGCCCTATAGCGTGACCGTCGCGGCGGTGGCCCTCGTCTGTGCCTACATCCCCAGCGCTCTGGGTCTCAAGTCCATCTATGGCATCGTCCTGTCCATCGCCGTGCTCATCGCCGTCCTGTTCGCCGTGGGCCGGCGCCCCGGCAGACAACACGTCGGAGCGTGCCCCCGGAACGGCGCCGGCGCCTGATCTCACTGCTCCAACTCGACCGCCGCCAGGATGGCCGCGACGAGCACATCCGCGCTCGTCACGCCGATGAATCGCTTGATCTCGACGCCGTCTCGGAACAGGATGAGCGTCGGGACCGCGGTGACGCCGTATCGCTGGAGGATGCTCCGCGCCTTGTCGATATCCAGCTTGGCGACCTGCGCCTCGCCTTCGAGCCGGTCTGCGACTTCCTCCAGAATGGGCGCCTGGGTCGTGCAATGGGAGCACCACGTCGCGAAGAAGTCCACCAGCACAACGCCCTCGGCAATCCCGGCGTCGAACGTCGTCGCATCCAGGTCGATGACCGGCAGTCTCACAGCCGGCCTGGGCTCCCACCACAGACGAGGGTAGTCCTGCCCTTCCTCGATCCACCAGATGTCGTCAGTCCCGTTGGCGGTCTCATCCTCAAAGTCCCATCCGGCCTCCAGGAAGGTCGCTGCCATCTGCATGTCCGCCGTCGTCTTGCCCATGCCACTGCCGTCATCTGCTTGGCCGCTCGTCTCGGTGTCCCAGAATGATCGCGACGCTTTTTCTGGTCCCAGACCCACAAGCCCCCCCACATAGCTGTTGCCAGTCACACTCCCAGTCGAGTAACAGGCAACCGCGTTGCGATACTCTAGGTGCCCGACCAGACCACCCACAGCCGCTTGGCCTGTGACATCGCACCTGGAATAGGAACAGCCCAGATCACCAAGCGCGGAGTCGCCCACCAGCCCGCCCGTACAGGTCCGGGTGCCGGATACCGCGCCTGCGGAGCAGCAGTAGGATACGCTTCCCCGATTGTCGTATCCAAGGGACTCATTCATCCCCAGCAGACCGCCAACGAATCTATCACCCACAACGCCACCAACGGACGAGCACCTCGTTATGGTGCCGGCGCTGCCACCGACCAGACCGCCAACACACTCACCACCTCGAACGTCAACATTCGAGGCGCTGCAGTTCGTCAGGAAGCCTGATCTGAGCCGGCCTGCCATCGCGCCGACGAAATCTTCATCCTCCGCCACAATGCACGGATCGGTCAGATTCAGGTCCTTCACTTGTGCCTCTCTCCCTTCGATGCAGGCAAACAGACCCAAGCATGGCGTCCCTGAGGACGCAAGCGTCAGATTATGGATACGGAACCCCCCGCCGTCAAATGCCCCAGAGTATGGGTAGTCACCGTCTCCGATCGGGTGAAACCAAGTGCCCGCCAAATCAATGTCGCTGGTTAGCTTGAAATGGGAGGTCATGAGCCGGGGATTATATCCTATGCTATTCAAGTCCGAGGCCGTTGCGATCAGATATGGATGGCATGGGTCGCCGTTGCCGCCGGAAAAGACAGGCCGTTCTGGCAACTCGGGCAGTTGCCACCAGAGGATTGGATATCCTTCACCCGCAGGTTGTGCCCAAATGTCGGAGGGACCGTCGAGCATCCCAGCGAAGTGCCATCCAGCCGCAACAAAAGTCTGCGGATCTTGCATCTCTTTCGTCGTCACACCGGTACCGCCGCCACTGACGGACAGGCCGCTCGTCTCCGTATCCCAGAAGGATCCAACTACCGTGTTTCTCTCCTCAGACTCGACAGATCCTCCTCCCGTCCTGGTGGTCCCTCCACCAGTGTTCGCCGTCCATGGAAGACAGACCAGGCCCCCTGCTCGCTCATCGCCGGTGACGCGACCGACGGCATAGGAGCGAACAATGCTGGCGAGGTTCTGCTGCCCCACAAGACCACCGACCTCAGAACTGCCAGTCACGTCGGCCGTGGAGTAGCAGTCTGTAACGAAGCTGTACTCATTGTACCCCACCAAACCGCCGACTGACGAATTGCCCTGGACGGCTCCGCCAGCGTAACAGTTCCTGATTCTCCCCGGCTGGACGCCGGTAGCAAGCGACGCACCATTGCGTCCCACGAGACCACCAGCACCCCAGCCATCGCACGAGACCACGGCTACGCTGTAGCAGTTCCACACAGTCCCGCCATTAACGCCGACCAAGCCACCGACCACCGATCCGCCGGAAACAACTGCTGTGGAATAGCAGCCAATGATCTTCCCTGTCGATCGACTGTATCCCACCAAGCCGCCAACATTGTAGTTTCCCAGTATCCGGCCGCCGCTGACATAGCAGTCCTGCACGCAGCCCTCCCACAGATCGCCCACGAGTCCTCCCGCCCCTCCTGTTGTTGCCTGAACATTCGGATCGACCAACCCCAGGTTCTTGATGACGGCATTGGGATCCCGCACGTAGCTGAAGAGCGCAGCATCATGCCCTTCGCCTATCGAGGTGAAATTCGAGATCGTGTGGCCATTGCCGTCGAAGACACCCGAGAACGAAGATATGCAGTTGTACTGATCCGCAGGATAGTCGGAGAAGTCGATGTCCGCGGTCAGGATGAAGTGCTTGTCGTAATCGTTCGGCTCTTCGCCGAGGGCGATCAGGTCGGCGGCCGTGGCGATCTGATATGGGTCGTTCGGCTCTCCTGTCCCGCCGCTGTACTTGGCGAGAGCACTGGAGACGATGGTCAGAACCACGGCGACCACGACGATTCCCCCGAACGAGATTGCCGCGCTGCGCTCCTAAGAAAATGGGTTCTACAACGGATGCGGAGAATTGTCACAAGGGTCGTTACTGGCGTAGCTTATGAATGCACTGGTCGATGAACCCATTTTCTTCCACCCACCCGCCGCGAAGCGGCTTCCCGACTCGCAATGACAGGGTCGAATCCGCGTTCATCGGCGTAATCTGCGGACAGTCTTCTCTCCCATTTCATCGCATCATCAGGAGCGAGGCGAGGGGGATTTCGACGATTCGCGGGTCGTCCGTGGTGAGGGCGTCGGTCTGGGTGACTAAGACGCCGAAGGGAGCGTTGTAGACGCTCTTTTCGATGAAGCTCCGCAGGCCGCGAGTGTCCTGGAAGTCGATGTGCGAGCGGTACTTGACCTCGACCGGGATTCGCTGCTCGCCGATCGTGAGGATGAAATCGACCTCCGGCTCGGCCCCCCGCTCGGGGAAGTGGGCGACGTCCAGATCGGTCAGGGATCGGAAGAAGTAGCCGACCGTGCTCTCCGCGATCCGGCCTGCCAAGTCCCGCAGGTGGGGACTGGCGTCCAGGCCGGGACCGTCGAGCGGGATGACCTCCTGCAGCCACGCGGCTCGCAGGGCGTGATCGCACAGGCACAACTTCGAGGGCCCGCGGGTTCGCTTCAAACGAAGCTCCAGAGGTTCGATCAGCCGGACCAGCAGCGTGGCGTCGAGGAATTTCAGATAGGCCAGGATGCGCTGCCAGCCGATGTTGGCGTGCATCGCCCGCTTGATCTCGTCGAGATAGAGGATCTGTCGCGGCGACTGGCCGATGTAGCGGCAGGCCAAGCGAAAGACCTCCTCAAGGAGGTGTTCATCGCGTTTGCGGCCCCGGGGCCCGGTTCTCAGGTCGTGCTGGATGGCCCGGCGGATCACCGTTTCGGTCAACAAGGCCGCGAGTTCCTCCCAGGGGGCGTCCGGGCGGGCGTGAGCGATGGGGTAGGCCCCCCGCTGCGAGAAGAAGGAGAAGGCCCGGTCCCGTCGCTCGCGATGCTCCAGGCCGAACCGTCGCAGGCTCAACCAGAAGTCCTTGTCTTTCAATGCCGCAAGGCCGTTGAACGGCAGGAGCGGCTCCAAAGCCCCTTCGCCCCGGATTTCCAGGATCTCGCGTAGGAAAAGCGGCCCCATTTCCAGGGTACTGATGCGTCCGGCCAAGCTGTCGCGTCCCGCTTCGATTCGCAGGGCGGAACTGCCCGTCACCATGACGCGGACATCGCTGTTATCCACGAGGAACTTCAACTGCGGAGCCCAGTCGTCGAGGTTCTGCACTTCGTCGAGCAAGAGATAGACCGTCTGCCCGGCCCGCGCCGCCTCGTTGAGCGTCTTGCCCAGGATGCGTTTCTCGAACCAATCGGTCAAGCGAAGAATGGGTTCCTCGACCTCCAGCAGCCCCGGCAGTTCGTCGAACTGCACCATGAAAATCGACCGGGCGGGCACTCCCTGCCCGAGCAGGCCTTCGATCATCTGACGGAGCAGGGTGCTCTTGCCGATCTGTCGCGGGCCTCTCAGGACGGTGACCTTGGTCAGGCCGCTCTGGAGCCGCCGCATGGCGACCGGATACGCCCACCGACGGACCGGCGGCAGGTGCGGCTGGGGGAGACCGCGCCACCACGGATTCAGCCGCTCCAAATCCACTTCCAGCGTCGTCGACAACAGGTCTTTGAACAGCCGTTTCGCCATGATCCCATCCAAGCCATTTACCGACACGACAACTATGATACCATAGACATCGGTTGTCCACACCGGTCAAGAACGGGATTCGACGATTCCTGCGCCCTCATATGACGGGAGGCCGGGCGAAGCCAGGGAATGACAGGCCCGAATCCGCGTCCATCCGCGTTCATCAGCGGTTCGAGGGCCGTGGTTCGTGACCCGTGGCGCGGATGGATTCCCGCTTTCGCGGGAAGGACACTCCGGAAACACCTCTGCGGGCTTGGCGTCTTTGCCTGAGAAGGATCAGAGGAAGGCGCGGGCGAGACGCCCTCGACGCCCAAGGGCGGGATGCCCTCGGCACGCAGAGTCACGAGCAAAGCCTGCCCTCGCGGATGCGGGGGATGCCCGTGCTGCGAGGGCCTCGCCATAAAACGGCAAAGGCCGATGTCCTTCAGAGACACCGGCCTTTGTAAATTCCTGGCGATCACCTACTCTCACCCGTGAGGACTACCATCGGCCGTGACGGGCTTAGCTTCTGTGTTCGGAATGGGAACAGGCGTTTCCCCGCACGTACAGTCACCAGGAAATTCGTATTATCAGCCTTGCGGCTGATAAAGTCACAAGTGATAGGGGACAAGCGACAAGCTTGGACCTCGGCTCGGTTCGGGACCGGCCGGAACGTCGTCTAAGCTCATCACAAGTCACCTGCCACCTGCGAAGTATTCGATGCGGATGCGGTCAATGAGCACTTGGCTCCCTGATCTGTGCAACCAAGGATTGATATGGTCAAGTCGTTGGGCGTTAGTACCGGTTAGCTGAATGCATTTCTGCACTTACACGTCCGGCCTATCAACCTGGTGGTCTACCAGGGCCCTTCAGGTCCGAAGACCACGGAATCCTCATCTTGGGGTGGGCTTCCCGCTTAGATGCTTTCAGCGGTTATCCTTTCCCGACGTAGCTACCCGACGATGCCGCTAGCGCGACAATCGGTGCACCAGAGGTCAGTACTTCCTAATCCTCTCGTACTAAGGAAATGGCCCCTCAAGATTCCTGCGCCCACAGCACATAGGGACCGACCTGGCTCACGCCGGTCTGAACCCAGCTCGCGTACCACGTTAACGGGCGAACAGCCCGACCCTTGGGACCGCCTTCAGCCCCAGGATGTGATGAGCCGACATCGATGTGCCAAACGACACCGCCGCTATGAACGCTCGGGTGTCATCAGCCTGTTATCCCCAGAGTACCTTTTATCTGTTGAGCGACGGCCCTTCCATACGGAACCGCCGGATCACTAGGTCCTGCTTTCGCATCTGCTCGACGCATTGAGTCTTGCAGTTGAGCACACTTGTACCCTTGCGCTCTAAACGTGATTGCCAACCACGCTGAGTGTGCCTTTGAACTCCTCCGTTACTCTTTGGGAGGAGACCGCCCCAGTCAAACTGCCCACTTAGCACTGTCCCACGCCCGGATTCACGGGCCATGGTTAGGTGACTAACATAACAAGGGTGGTATTTCAACGTTGGCTCTGCCCTGGCCAGAACCAGAGCTTCACAGCCTCCCACCTATCCTACGCATGCCATGCCAGGCATCAATACCAAGCTACAGTAAAGGTTCATGGGGTCTTTCCGTGTTGCTGCGGGATTGTGGTATCTTCACCACATCTACAATTTCACCGAGTCCGTCCTTGAGACACTGCTCCAGTCGTTACGCCGTTCATGCACGTCGGAACTTACCCGACAAGGAACTTCGCTACCTTAGGACCGTCATAGTTACGGCCGCCGTTTACCGGGGCTTCAGTTTAGAGCTTCGCCTTGCGGCTAACCCCTCCCCTTAACCTTCCGGCACCGAGCAGGCGTCATTCTGTATACATCCTCTTTACGAGTTGGCACAGAACTGTGTTTTTGATAAACAGTCGCCAGAGCCATTTCTCTGCGCCCTCGCCATGCACCTGATAAATCAAGCACACGCGGAGGGACCCCTTATCGCGAACTTACGGGGGGAAATTGCCTAGTTCCTTAAGGACGGTTCTCTCGAGCGCCTGAGGATACTCTCCTCGCCTACCTGTGTCAGTTTGCGGTACGGACATGCTGCCCTCAACCTACGCCAGCTATTTCTCGGCATCTTCTCCAGCCACTTCGGCATCGTAAATCGGCCTCGCCCTTGCGGGACCCACACGACTAGTCGTGGGATGACCCTTGAAGATGCGTCACTGACTTCGTCCGGCAACATGGTGCAGGAATATTAACCTGCTGCCCATCGTCTACGCCTTTCGGCCTCGACTAAGGACCCGACTAACCCTGGGCGGATTTACCTTCCCCAGGAAACCTTAGGCTTTCGGCGAACAGGATTCTCACCTGTTTTATCGTTACTCATACCGGCATAATCACTTGCTATCGCTCCACCACTCGTTACCGTATGGCTTCCGCGCGGATAGCAACGCTCTCCTACCGCTTGCAAGCCGCCGCAGCAGCCTGCAAACCCGCAGCTTCGGTGTTCTGCTTATTCCCGGTCATTATCGGCGCCGAACTGCTCGACCAGTAAGCTATTACGCACTTTTTAAATGGTGGCTGCTTCTAAGCCAACATCCTGGCTGTCACAGCAATTCAACTTCCTTAAGAACTTAGCAGAACTTCGGGACCTTAGCTGGCGATCAGGGTTGTTTCCCTCTTGACCACGGACGTTATAGCTCGCAGTCTGACTCCCGAGATAGACCATACGGTATTCGGAGTTTGGTTGAGGTAGGTAGGCTGGTGGCCCCCTATCCCCATTCAGTAGCTCTACCCCCGTAAGGCAATCACTCGAGGCTAGCCCAAAAGCTATTTCGGAGAGAACGAGATATCTCCAGGTTTGATTAGACTTTCACTCCTCCCCACAGCTCATCCCCTAACTTTTCAACGTTAGTGAGTTCGGTCCTCCAGGGATTTTTACATCCCTTTCAACCTGGCCATGGGTAGATCACCTGGCTTCGCGTCGTACTACCTGCGACTCAATCGCCCTTTTAAGACTCGCTTTCGCTACGGCTCCGCACTTGAAGTGCTTAACCTTGCCACAGACAGTAACTCGCCGGCTCATTATGCAAAAGGCACGCAGTCACCCGTTATCCGCCGAGGCGGATCATAGGGCTCCTACCGCTTGTAGGTGTATGGTTTCAGGTCCTTTTAACTCCCCTAATAGGGGTTCTTTTCATCGTTCGCTCGCGCTACTTTCCACTATCGGTCGCCGAGGAGTACTTAGCCTTGGAGGATGGTCCCCCCAGCTTCACACAGAGTTTCACGAGCTCCGTGCTACTCTGGAACGCCAACACAAGGATTCGGTTTTCGCGTACAGGACTATCACCTTCTGTGGTCGAACTTTCCAGATCGTTCCACTAACCGGCACCTTGCCATGTCGACGCCCGCAACCCCAGGGAGCAAGCTCCCTGGTTTGGGCTCTTCCGCTTTCGCTCGCCGCTACTTACGGAGTCTCGGTTGATTTCTTCTCCTACAGGTACTTAGATGTTTCAGTTCCCTGCGTTCGCTCCTTACGGCCTATGCATTCAGCCGCAGGTGACGCCATCTGGTTGCCCAGTGGCGACGGGTTGCCCCATTCGGAAATCCCGGGATTAACGGTTGCTCGACACCTGCCCCGGGCTTATCGCAGTCAGCCACGTCCTTCTTCGCCTCTCGACGCCAAGACATCCCCCATACACCCTTAGTAACTTGACCATATCAATCGATGATTGAACAGGTTCTCTCAAGTCGCCTAAGCGCTCATTGAATTGTAGTTTTTCCCATCTTGGTGATTTCGGAAAAACTTGCTTGGGAATTCTTTATTCCCACGCATCCGCATCTGAACTTGTCAAAGATCCTTGCGGCTTCTCACCGCTGGAAGCCTTGGATTTTACTCCAGGCTTCTCCCTTTGCAAGCGCCAATTCCACATTTTCTGCAAAATTTTTTGCCTGCCCGGAGAGCCGTGTCCCGCCGTTTCCGACGAGGGCGGCCGCCCCGATCCTGACCTTCTCACCCCCGGCCCTCAAATGTCACAAGGACCAGTGGAGACGACCGGGATCGAACCGGCAACCTCTAGCTTGCAAAGCTAGCGCTCTCCCAATTGAGCTACGTCCCCGGGACATTGATTACCGATGAAGGATGATTGATGATTCATCGCCAACCACGCCCGGCCTGCAGCCCGGCGGATCACCCGACCTGCGAATCAATCATCAATCGCAAATCGTCAATAATCAATTCCAAGTGGGCCCGGGTAGATTCGGACTACCGACCTCACGCTTATCAGGCGTGCGCTCTAACCAACTGAGCTACGAGCCCATGCCGCATCCGCGGAAACTGGAAATCCGAATGTCGAAATTCGAAACCGCGGTACCGCCAGACTGTTCTATCTCTCCGAACCTCGATTTCGTTTCGGATCTCGGGTTTCGTGCTTCGGATTTCGCCGAAGGCGTTGGTTCGAAAGTCGGTTTATACACATTCAATTTCAAGAGAGCAACAAAAAAACCGCTGCTTTTTACTGCGAGCGGTTCAGGCACCTTCATCGAGGCTACGCCGACCGGCAGTCAAAGCTTCAGTTTCTCGGTTATCAGCACGTGTTTCAAAACTTGTTTACCTTTCACAAGTGATGACCACTTCGTCCACTGATTGGGCCATTCTATCGCCCTATCGACACCCCGTCAAGCACCTTTTAGCATTTTTCTGACAAATGTGTCGTAACTGTTCATACGCTTCCCGCAAACCCGAGTTCGCCATGCGGGAGCGTTCTTTTGCCTTGCAGCCGCCTTTTTGCGTGGGATAATGGGTCTGCGGGGGGCACGGAGTCGTGGAGAGACAGGATGACGGACGTTACAGGCATCTTGAGCGCGATTGAACGGGGGGATGCCAAGGCGGTGGACGAACTCCTGCCGCTGGTGTATGAAGAACTCCGGCTTCTGGCGGCCCAGAAGCTCGCCCACGAGCCCCCCGGGCAGACCCTCCAGGCAACCGCCTTGGTTCATGAGGCTTATATCCGCCTCGTGGGCGGGCAGCCGCAGAACTGGGACAACTCCGGGCACTTCTTTGCCGCCGCCGCAGAGGCCATGCGAAGGATTCTCGTCGAAAACGCCAGAAGGAAGCAACGGATCAAGCACGGGGGCGACTGCCGACGGGTCGATCTAGCCGCCTTCGACCCGCCAGAGAAGAGACCTTCCGCGGACATCCTCGCCCTGGACGAGGCAATCGAGAAGCTCGCTCAGGAGGACCCGCCGGCTGCAGAACTCGTCAAACTCCGGTACTTCTCGGGCCTCACCCTGCCGCAGGTGGCTGCCGCCCTGGGCCTCTCGCTGCGTACGGCCGAACGAGAGTGGGCCTACGCCCGAGCCTGGCTCTATGACCAGATCACGAAATCCCGGTGACCGGCGATCCTGTGGATCGCTCTGGACCCATCACTTTCCGAAAAAGAAACGCCCAATCGCCTCTTTGCCTGGCGGGTTCTGGGCCCGGCTGTCGCATTGTCTGACGAACGGAAAACCCGGGCCGGATCGCGCCCTGGGAGGTCAGGATGGACAGCGCACCACAAATCAAGGCCATCTTTGCCGAAGCGATGGAGAGGACCGCTCCGCAGGCGAGGGCCGCCTATCTCGATGAGACCTGTGGCAGGGATACCCCGCTGCGGGCCCGCATCGAGGCCCTGCTGACAGCCAGTGGAAAGGCCGGCGATTTCCTGGAGAGCCCACCGGTGGGCGAGAACATCGTCTTTGACGACTCCCATCTGACAGAGGCCACCGGCACGATTATCGGTCGCTACAAGCTCCTCGAGAAGATCGGCGAGGGCGGCATGGCGGTCGTCTACATGGCCGAGCAGGCGCCGAGCACGCGGTCCGCGCCGTTCGGGCCTGCGAGCACAGGCGTCCTGAGCGACAGCGAAGGAACGATCCGCCGGA
>JAXDBU010000058.1:0-50085 GCA_034678485.1 Sedimentisphaerales bacterium
CACATCATTCGCAGAAGGGATTGACAATCTCGATGCTCTCGGCTACCCTGTCATCAGAGTGCGAACCGGTCGAGAAGCTGTGCGCGAAGGGGTTTCCATGATCCGGCCAACCCTCCCAAGACCATTACATCCGGCGTGCCGTCTTTCCCTGACTGCAAGCGACCAGGTATTTCGGGGTCGGCGGGGCGAACGCCGCACACCACAGCGGGAGAAAGGAGACGCAGTCATGAACTGGATCCACACTACTCCGAGGCGTCCGATGTTCCATCTGCCTGGCTTGGCCGTCGTCCTGTTGTCTATGGGGGGACTCGTGTACGCGGGCGGCGATCCCCTGCTGAACACGCCGCCGCCAGAACCCGTTCGAATCCCGGCGGAATTCGAGCCCATGCAAGCCGTGATTGCCTCCCCGGGGATCAGATCGGACGTCCTGCACAGGTGTATCGCCGAGGACCTCAAGTTGATCGCGCTCTATGAATCGCAGGGGGCGGATCAAGCGATTCGGGCGCGGTTTCGTGAGTACGGCGTGAACCTGGACCACTGTGAGTTCTACCAGGTCTCGGGCGGCCTCATGGAGCGAGACGGAATGCCGTGGCTGCTGTTTACGGATGACAATGAGACGGCCTTCGTACAGAACAAGACCGAAAAGGATCAGTGGTTCATTCCCCAATACGGGCTGGAGCAGGGATACACCATCTATCGCAGCGGCTTGCGCCTCGACGGAGGCGACTTCATGACCGATGGTCAAGGCACCGCTATCTCTCTGTCCGACACCCGGGTCCGCCATGAATCGATGGGCGATGAATTCATGGAGCGGGTCCGCGACTATTGGGGCGTCCAGAAATATCTGTTCGCCCCGAACAGCGAGTACGGCGAAGGCGGGTATTTCCATATCGACTGCGTGGCCAAGCTCCTGTCGCCGGACACCGTCATGGTGGTCAGACAGCCCTCATCGCACATCCACCATGAATGCTCGGAGAGGATCGCGGCCTATTTCGGCAGACAAGTCAGTTGTTACGGCACGCCCTACCGCATCGTGCGTGTGGACGCGCCCAGCGACTTGCCCGACACGGAGCCGTACATCAACTCCCTGATCGTCAATCGGAGGGTCTTTGTGCCCATCGTGGATAGCCAGGCGGACGCCGATGCCCTCGCCAGCTATGAAGCCGCCATGCCGGGTTATGAGGTCATCGGAGTCCGCAACTGCTTTGAGGGCACCAACGACACCGCGTGGTCGCCGGGTATCGCTCTGCACTGCATGACCATGGGCATTGCCGATGAACAGATGTTGTATATCGAACACATCCCGTTGCTGGATCGCCCGCCTGCTTCGCAGGGGTTCCCCGTCATCGCCAACATCGTCGCCCACAGCGAGACGGAGTTCGTAGAGGGGACCCCGGTCGTCCTGTGGCGGACGGCGGCCGACGCCAGCAAGGCACAACCGCCTGAGTCGTGGAACTCCCTGCCCATGAGCCGCCAGCCCGACTCGAAGGACCACGAGTACCTGGCTCATATCCCCGCTCAACCCGCGGGCACGATCATCCAATACTACGTGCGGGCCAAGGACGCCTCCGGCCGGGACGAAACACATCCCTATATCGGCGAAGCACAGGCTCACACCTTCACGGTGACCACCCTGGGCGCCAATGTCAGCGCGGTCTCGGCCCAGCGAGGCGGCACGATCGAAGTCTATATGAATGCCGGCCTCGATAACGCGCGGCGAAGCTATCATCTGGCGTATTCCCTCTCTGCCGACACAGAACTCACGGGGAACCTGCCTGTTGCGCTGCCGGATACGACAGTCTGCGCCGAATTTGACGGTCAACTGGACGACTGCGGGATCAGCGCTGCCCAAATGACCATCTCGGGACCCCTGTCATCCGACTGGGTCGGCATAACGATTCGACTCTCTCTGGAGCTCTTGGATCAGCAGAACGCCGTTTGGGACAGGGTGTCCGTCCAGATTCTGGAGTGAGCCAGAACGGCGGGCGGAGCCCACCTCACCGCTGACGCAGGTTCCTGGGCAGGCACTGGGGATCGAATCTGCGCATCTCACCTTCATCGGCGGATCGTGATGACAGACAGAAATGGCGATTCTCGCGGGCGTGGTTCATGGCGGTCAAACGAGCCGTGCGGCTCGCTTGGCGGATTCGACCGTGTTGTAGAGGAGCATCGTAATGGTCATCGGGCCGACGCCGCCGACGCCTTCGCTGCGGCTCGAACAGACGTGGCAACCGCTGAGGCTTACGTCGTGTTGACATTCATGGTACCCAACGAAGAAGTGCCGCAAGCTGGACAAATGCCAGAAGACCACGACCCGGTCTTGTCATAGCGCGTGGCGACTCCACGAAGATGCTTGATCTGATTCACACACCGTTCGATCAGGTTTCCACGCCGGCGGCCGGCACATTCCAGTGGTTTCTGAGGAATCCCTTCCACATGGTCTTGCAGCCTTGGCTGCCATCGTGTTTCTCCGTTCTGTGCGAGGCCCGATAGTATGATTGCCGTCTCCCCATCCGCATGATAGTGTGAAGGTGTGGAGAACCGTTGTGCCCCCGGCGGCCTTTCGGAATGCCGAATTCAGAGGCATCGGCCTGTGGGCGGAATCAATAGATTGGAGTGTGGACGACAACATGAACGAACTGATCAACCGAATCAATGACTACTTGGACGAGGCGGTGACGCTGCTCGGACGCCTGGACCGTCAAGCCATCGCCGGAGCTGCCCAGGTGCTCCACGAGTGTTACCAGCGCGAGGGACGTGTGTGGACCCTGGGCAACGGAGGCTCCGCTTCGACAGCTCAGCACTTCGCCTGCGATTTGGCCAAATTCGTCATCCCCAGCGGCGCGAGGCCGTTCGACACACGGTGCCTCACGGATAATGTCTCGCTCTTCACGGCCTGGGCCAATGATGCAAAAAGAGAAGACGTTTTTGCGAATCAGATGCGAGGGCTGCTCAAGCCCGAAGACGTCGTCATTCTGATCTCCGTACACGGGGGCAAGGGTTTCTCGGGCGACCTGGTCAACGGTATGCGGTATGCCCACGAGGTCGGTGCGAAGACGATCTCCCTGGTCGGCTTCGACGGCGGCACGCTGCACCAGGAGTCGACCTATTCGGTCCTGGTCCCCGTCGAGTCGACGCCTCAGACCGAGGGAACGCATCTGGTCATCGAGCACTTGTTGATGGATCTCCTGCGCGGGCTGCTCGCGAAAGGAGACGTCTGATGGACGTCCTTTGCGTGGGCCACGCCGCGTGGGACATCAGCGTGTTGGTGGATGAATATCCTGCAGAGAACAGCAAGTGCGAGACGCGCACGCTGCTGGAATGCGGCGGCGGCCCGGCAGCCAACGCCGCCTGGCTGCTCTCGTCCTGGGGCGTCTCCTGTGCCCTGTCGGCGACCGTCGGCCGCGATGTCTACGCCGACCGCATCATCGACGAGTTCGTCCGTGTGGGCGCCGACGTGAGCCTGATTCACCGCAGCCCGCTCGACCCGACCGCCGTCTCCATCATCCTGGTCAACGAGCACACGGCCAGTCGGACAATTGTCAATCGCAAGGCGGCCGCCGCGTCATCGCCGGTGCGATTGGCCGCTGCCGGCCCCTGGGCCGAACCGCCGAAGGTGCTGCTGTTCGACGGCCATGAGCTGGATGCCTCGCTCGATGCCATGGGACTGTACCCCAATGCACGGACGATCCTCGACGCGGGTTCGGCCCGTCCGGGGGCGGTGGAACTGGCCCGGCGAGTCGACCATCTCGTCGCCTCCGAGCGATTTGCATGTCAACTCAGCGGCCTGCCTGACCTGGACGCCCATCCGCAGCAAGCGGCCGCCATGCGGAAGCTTCATGAGCACCATGGGCGCCCTGTGGTTATCACGCTCGGCGAACGGGGGCTGCTCTGGGGCACCGGCGACCACTACCAGCTCACGAGGGCCTTCAAGGTCAAAGCGGTCGATACGACCGCGGCGGGCGACGTCTTTCACGGGGCGTTTGCCTATGGCATGTTGAAAGAGCTGCCGATCGAAACCGTCTTGCGGCTGGCGGCGGCAGCCGCGGCACTCTCCACGACCGTGCCCGGCGGGCGGACTTCGATTCCTCCTCTCCTTCGGGTTCAGGAGTTCTTGGCCCATGCTGAATGAGGCGATATTTCGAGGCCGATGTCTGGCGATTGTCGGCAATATCTGTCGCGACGTGAAGACCGGACCGCTGCGCCCGGGCCTGTACCTCCAGGAGGATGGCGAGACGCCCACAGCCTTCATCACCGAGACGATCGGCGGAGGCGGGGCCAATAGCGCCCTGGCGGCCGCAGCCCTTGGCGCGGACGTCCGCTTTGCAGGGAAGGTCGGTGCCGATGTCCTGGGACAGCGGCTCGAACAGTCGCTCGTTCATCGGGGCGTCAAGACATTTCTCCACCACGATCCGGATGTTGTCACCGGCAGTTCCGTGGTGCTGAGCTATGAGAGCGGTTGCCGGCATTTCGTGAGTTGCCAGCCGAACAACTGTGGCCTGCAGATGTCGGACATCGCTTCAGCCCTGCTCGCCGGCGCCAGGCACTTGTTGCGGGCTGACGTCTGGTTCTCTGAACCGATGCTTGCCGGGGGCAACGAGGCCTTGTTGCTCGCCGCACGAAATCAGGGTGTCACCACCTCGTTGGACATCAATTGGGACCCGCAATGGGGCGCCGCTGATTCCGCGAATGTCGCCCAGCACAAGGCGGCGGTGCGGAACATCTTGCCATTGGTCGACTTGGTCCACGGCAATATCCGAGAGCTGAACCGGTTCGCCGACTCGGATGATCTCGACACAACGCTGCGGAAGACCACCGCCTGGGGCGCCGGCGCCATCGTGGTCCACATGGGCGCCGACGGCGCGGGCTACTATGACCGCGGCCAACTGACGGTTGCCCCCGCCGTACCCGTGCGCCAGTACAAGAATATGGCGGGTACAGGCGACCTCCTGAGCGTCTGTATGATGCTTCTGCATGACTGCGCGGACATTCCGCCGCGGGATCGCCTGCAACTGGCCAATGCCATCGTTGCGGACTACATCGAAGGCCGACGGACGATCATCCCCGATCTGACATAGGGGTTTCGATGTTACTGCCACAGAAATCCCGTATGGTGCATGGAGTCATCTTGGCGCAAGCCAAGCGATTCCCGGAGTTTGGGGCCGGAATCGATGGGGAAGATGAGCGGGGAAACCGGGGAACAGACACCAGTTTCGGCATTCCGCGATTGATGGCCGTTGCCAGTATCCCCACGTCGGTCACTCGAGCCCTGCGGCTCGCTTGGCGGATTCGACCGTGTTGTTGAGGAGCATCGTGATGGTCATCGGGCCGACGCCGCCGGGGACGGGGGTGATGAGCAGGGCCTTTTCTTTCACCGCGTCAAAGTCCACGTCGCCGACCGGAATGACGCCCAGTCCCGGCGTGATGCCCCGGTCTTTGAGTCTCGCGATCTCGTCCTTGAGTTCGGCCCGGATGCCGGCGGCCACCTGCTTGCCGTCGGGGCACATTAACACACGAGATACAAGACGGTCTTTCGGGAGGATCACGAGCGATTCGGTAGCACAGGAGGGTTCTTGAGACTCAGAGTAACACAATGCGGGCAACTGTGAATGGCGGTCCCCGGTTTTCTCGGAATACCTGAAATCTCCCCATTTCCTGAGAGGAGCCGGAAAAACCCCATTCAAGGGGGTGAAAACACGGTCGCAATGCCACAACGGAACCGTTTTTGCGCTAGCTCCAGCTTCAGTCGAGCCCCTGCTACGCATCCTTCTGTAAAAAAGACTTGACGCCGCCTTGCTCCGGATGGTACGATAATAACACAGTTGGTGTTGCAGCACGGGCGTTTGGTGGCCATTTGCGTCGCCGTTGGGTGTGAACCAGTGCGTGCATATCCGCCGATGCGAAGTGGCGCAGAGCAGGGTCGTGTCTTGCAGGGCAGGCAAGTGCACAGTGGGGATGGAGGAAGACCGACATGAAAAAATGTGGATTCGCTTTTTCTGCCTCTGTTGTTGCTTGCGGCCGTGGCCGAAGCTGATCTAACGTTCTACGGTGTTGGCGATCGGGCTGCGTTTGACGCGGACACGGCGATCTCCATCGTCGAGACCTTTGACTTGGTTGCTCCGAAGGACACGCAGTTGCCTTGGTTCACCAGCCAGGGGGTCACCTATGCCCCAGCCGTCGTCGGCGGCAACGTGTGGGTGACATCTTATCCGTATGAGAACTTCGGCGTTGAGATTCCGGACGCGACCGTTTTGACGGCTAACGGGAATTGAGGATTTCACGTTGGCCATAACCTTTGCCACTCCCGTCACCGCAGTGGGTTTCGATACATACCTGAACCAGTATGGGGACGTCACGATCCAGGTTCTCAGCAATGAATTGTGGACAAGCACAAGCGTCAGCCACAATTACACCGAGGTGGGCTTCTTCGGCGTGACTTCGACCTCGCCCATCGACATGATTCGATGGACGGCCGTGGGCGGCGAGAAAGAGAATACAGGAATCGACAACGTCCTGATAGGCGTTGTCCCGGTTCCAGGCGCCGTTCTGCTGGGCGTGCTCGGTTTGGGCACTGCCGGTCTGCGGCTGCGCAGATCTGTGTAATGCCCACTCGGCAGGCCCTCAGGCACACGGCACAAGGGCAAGTCACGGCGGTACAAGCGAGGAACGGAAACCGGAGGCAGACGCCGGATACGGTCATTCACTTCTCGTCGGCGAGTCGCTCGATGCCACACCAGGACAGGCGGCGACGTTTCCCAAGGAAACACATGGCTCAATCGTACGTGTAGCTGTCGATGGCCTCATGCGTCTTCCAAGACATGCCTGTCCAAATGTGTATCCCAGGAAGCCAGAAACCACGGCACTACGACTTTCTTGGACCAGCGGATAAGGTGGTGTTGCTGCGGGTGGATGAGCTATAATGCGCCTATTCGACGGTTCGACAAAGAGATGATGATTGAACTTGTGGTGCTTCTGAGAATGACGCCTGGATCACAGATAACAACAGCCGACGTAGCGCGATGCATCGACCATACACTCCTGAAGGCGGAGGTCACGCAGGCGGAGATCGTCCGCGTGTGCCAGGAGGCTGCGACGCACGGTTTTCACGCAGTGTGCGTGAATTCCCGATGGGTCCCCGTGGTCGCTGACCGGCTCCAGGGCACGGCGGTCTCTGTCGCAGCGGTCGTGAGCTTTCCGCTGGGCGCCGATACGACCAAGGTCAAGATCGCTCAGGCGCAGGACGCGATCTACGCCGGTGCCGACGAAATCGACATGGTCGCGGACCTCGCGGCGATCATCGAGGGCGACGCGCAGTACCTGCTGCACCAGTTGACATCTGTGCTCAAGGCATGCCGGACGGTGCGTCCTGCCGTCCAGTTGAAGGTCATCATCGAATCGGCGGCCCTGACCACGGCCCAGAAGGTGTTCGCTTGCCAGATTGCGGAACAGGCAGGGGTCGATTTCCTCAAGACCAGCACAGGCCTCCACCCAGCGGGCGGGGCCACCGTCGAGGACGTTGCCTTGATGAAGCAGACCGCACCCAGGTGCAGGATCAAGGCCTCCGGCGGGATCAAGACCGCTCAACAGGCGATGGCGATGCTCGACGCAGGAGCCGAGCGAATCGGCACATCCGCCGGCATTGCGATCATGGAGGGACTTGGCGCCGATGGCGGAGCAATTCGTCAGTGAGCCCATCCGGCCGATAGCGGGGACGTTCGACACAGCGGGAATGGTCCGTGGCGAGCCCGGACTGCCGCAGCGATTCGTGTGGAGAGACACCGAGTACACCGTCGCGGCGGTCTTGCAGGTCTGGAAGGAGGATGGCCCCTGCCGACACGGCAGCGGCGAGATGTATCTCCGCAAGCATTGGTTCAAGATCGCGACCGAACAAGGCCCGCAAATGACGCTCTGCTTCGAGCGCCAGGCAAGGTCGAAGAGCCAGAGCAAACTCCGATGGTGGCTCTACACCATCGACCGAGAGCCGCTGCACAGTTAAAGAGAGACACACATGGCCCGTGGCCTGTAGGGTGCATATCATGCACCATCTTCATCACAGCTTGAACATCCCCATCGGAACGATTATCATCACCGCCGTTTCGGTTTCTGGAAGAGAAGTGTGCCACGATGCCCAGCAAGATCTTTCTGAATGATGAGCTGCTCGATGCCGACCAGGCACGGGTGTCGGCGACCGACAGCGGTTTGC
Source organism: Sedimentisphaerales bacterium (assembly GCA_034678485.1). Taxonomy (GTDB): domain Bacteria; phylum Planctomycetota; class Phycisphaerae; order Sedimentisphaerales; family Anaerobacaceae; genus PLanc-01. The sequence continues at coordinate 8,204 of JAXDBU010000058.1, forward strand.
TGTACGGCGCCGGCCTGTTTGAGACGATGCGCAGTCGCAACGGCGTCGTCTTCCGCGTGGAAGACCACCTGGATCGTCTGCTCCTCAGCGCCGCGGCCCTGTCGATCGACCACCCGTTCGACAAGCCCTGCCTTCGGGGCGCCCTGGATCGGGTGCTGGAGGCCAATGGACTGAAGGACGCCCGTCTGCGGCTGACTCTGACCGGCGGCCCCCTCGTACAGTCGGAGGATCAGCGAAGACCCACCCTGCTCGTCACCGCGACGGAGTTCGCGCCGTATCCATCAGAATACTACAAGACCGGCGTGCTCGTTGTGCTGTGTCCCTTTCGTCAGAATCCCGCGGACCCGACCTGCGGACACCAGACGACCGGCTGCTACCCTCGTCTGCTGGCTCTGAGTCTGGCCCATCGCAGGCGGGCCGCCGAGGCGCTGTGGTTCACGACCGACAACCGACTGGCCGAAGGTTGCGTCAGCAACGTCTTCCTCGTGAAGGACTCCGTGCTGCACACGCCGTCGGTACAGACGCCCGTGCTGCCGGGGATCGCCATGAAGACCGTCCTGCAGGTGGCGAAGGAGCAGTCGATTGAAGCCATCGAGCAGGATCTGCATATTGCCGACCTCCTCGCCGCCGATGAGGTCTTCCTGACGAACATCATCATGGAGGTGCTGCCGGTGACCCATATCGAGCAGCACGCAGTCGGCAACGGAAAGGTCGGGCCCGTCACGCAGAGGCTCCGTGAGAGCTTTGTGGTGGCCGTGGAACAGGAATGCGGGAGACAACCATGAAAGCGAAGGACATCGGGGCTGTGGTCGAGAAGATCGCCCCGCTCGGCCTGGCCCAGTCGTGGGACAACGTCGGACTGCTCATCGGCGATCCCGACCGACCGATCAAGAACATCCTGCTGACCATCGACATCACGCAGGCGGTCGTCGCAGAGGCGAAGGCTCTCAAGACGGACCTAATCCTGGCCTACCACCCGGTCATCTGGAACGGACTCAAGCAGATCCGAACCGACGACGGGTCCAGGACGGTTTATGAGCTGATCCGCGCCGGGATTGCGGTCTTCTGCATCCACACGGCCCTGGACGCCGTCGGGGGCGGCGTCAATGACGGCCTCGCGGAGATCGTCGGCATCGAGGACCCCAAGCCCATCGGCGACTACGTGGAGTACTCGCCGCAGGAGGCGTACAAGCTCGTCGTCTTCGTCCCGGTGAACGCCCTGGCGGCGGTCTCCAACGCAGTCTTCGAGGCCGGCGCAGGCTGGATTGGCAACTATCGCGACTGTGGGTTCCACACGAACGGGACCGGCACCTTCCTGCCCCTGGAGGGGGCCAATCCCGCCATCGGCAAACAGGGCAAGCTGGAGCAGGTTCGCGAGTATCGATTCGAGACCATCGTCCCCGCGGCCAGGCTCCAGGCAGTCGTGGAGGCGATGAAGAAGTCGCATCCGTATGAGATGCCGGCTTTCGACGTCATCAAGCTTTTCGATTATGCAAGCCGGTTCGGATTGGGTAGAATCGGCACGCTGGCCCAGCCAATGCGGCTGGATCGGATCATCGAGCAGGTGAAACGCCGGACCGGCGCCAAGGCGGTCGGACTCGTGGGCGACCAGAAGCGCCTTGTTCGCAAGGCCGCGGTCTGTGCCGGCACCTGCGGCGAGATCCTCAATCTCGTCATCGCCGGCGGCGCCGACCTGTACCTGACGGGCGAACTGAAGCACCATCAGGCCCTGGCGGCCCAGGAGGCCGGCCTGACCTGTATCTGCCTGAGCCACACGGTCTCGGAACGGTTCATCCTCAAGAAGGTGGCCGGACAGGTCAAGAAACTGGCAAAGGATTTGAACGTCAGGGTCAGCAAGAAGGACGCCGACCCGTTTACATGGAAGAACGTTTGATGGACGACAGCAGGGAAATACCGAACGAGGAACAGCAGGCGACCCCTGAGCAACCCGCCGTGGTCGAGGAACAGACGGATCGAGTTGAGGAGGTCGCCGAGGAGTCGGTCCGCGACTTGACGCAGACACCAGCGGAGAGCATTCCGCCCGAGGGGGAGATCGCATCGTCTTGCGAGGAGATACGGACGCCACAGGCGGAAGGTCCGGAGCCGAGAGCCGAGTCGCAACCCGCTGCCCAGACGGGCGAAACGCTGGTCGAGATGCTCGACGCCACAGGCGAGCAGGAGAACGCACCCAACGAACAGACTGAATCGCCTGCGGAGGTCGCGTCGTCTCAGCCTGCCGGTCCGGAGCCGGGGCAGGCGACGGGCCCAGCTCAGGAGCAGTCCCCCACCGTCGAATCCGTGATCGAGGCAGTCCTCTTCGCCACCGACGAGCCGCTGCAGGAGAGCCGCCTGGCAGGGATCGTCGAGACAACGGGCAAGCAGGTCCGCGACTGCGTCGAGAGCCTCAACGCGCGGTATGAAGCCAACCACAACGCCTTCCGCATCGAGCAGATCGCGGGCGGCTACCAGATGTTGACGCAGCCCCTGTATAATCCCTGGCTCAAGAAGATGCTCAAGGTCCGCAGCGACAACAAGCTCAGTCCCGCTGCGATGGAGACCCTGGCCATCATCGCCTACAAGCAGCCGATCATCCGCGCCGACATCGAAGCGATCCGCGGCGTCGCGGTCGGCGAGGTGATTCGCAGCCTGATGTACAAGGGCCTCGTCAAGATCGCCGGACGGGCGGAGATCCTGGGTCGCCCCATGCTCTACGGCACCACGAAGAAATTCCTCGAAGTCTTCGGCCTGAACTCCATCAAGGACCTCCCAAAGGCCGAGGATCTCAAGAACCCCGACCGCGGATAGCAGGGTTCACAGTGACGCCGTGAGGCATTGCCCATCCATCCCCCTCGCAGGCCAGAGCAGACGGGACATACACCATAGGCAGAGGCTGCGCACCTCGGCGACATCCGACTCCTGGCCTGAAGAATGCTGTGAAATGTCATTCTTTCTCTTGACAATGTCCCCCCCTGTTCAGAATGGGTGACATAGTGTACTGCCATGAGCGCCAGCATTGGCTTGTTGTGCGACGTTGCAGCAAAAGTCACAGCAAAACCGTGGAGGAGAGAACAGCGAGATGCATGAGGCGATGTCTGACGTGCCGATGGTCTGTTCTGGTTGTTATAACTCTGGTGCTTCCTGCACTGGCTCCAGCAGTTGCAGACGCATCAACGGACCTGTTCCAACCGCTGGGCGACTTGGCCGGCGGCGACTACCGTTCATATGCTTGTGGAGTGTCAGCAGATGGTTCCGTGGTCGTCGGATCCGGCGACTCTGTTTTGGCACACGAGCCCAACCGGAGGCTTTCACTTGGACAGCCGCAGACGGCATGGTCGCTTTGGGCGGTATATCGGGAGAGACTAACGGTTCCGAAGCCTGTGCCGTATCGAGCGACGGATCGGTCATAGTCGGATGGGGCGATATGGGTCACTACCAGGAGACACCTGCGCAGTACGCTTCGGGCACATGGTCGGCCCTGACCGGTCTGCGGGGCGAGGCCTGCGCCGTCTCGGCCGACGGCTCGGTCATCGTAGGTCGGACCGTCACGTCAAGTGGCGATGCCGCCCATATAGCGGTTTCTGCTGTCCACGGCATGCACTTCCTCCTCACGTGGAACTGTGCGCATCTGGCCAATGCAGAGATATTCGAGTCGGTGGAAGCCGCCTGTGCAATCGAAGGCTATGAGTGCCCCGTGATCTGTACGCCAGCCGAGTTGTTGGGAGAGTAGTCATGGCCAAGAACAAGACATTCGACGGGGACTCCATCGTAGCCGAGGTGCGGAGGATCAAGGATCAACTGGCAGCTCGCTACCACTACGACGCCGAGGCCATGTTGCGCGACGCCATGCGCCATCAGAAACGACACGGCAGGAGGGTCGTCACCTTGGCAGAACGGCCTGCTTCGGGAACGTAGGAGGCAGGCAAGCCCACCGTCATCACCACGCCCAAGGCAATCCCGCGACGTTGGGGTCGACCGCGTGGTCGGGCCGGGGATGCTGCGCGTCGAAGACGTAGAGAGTGTCCTTGGGCTCGATTGCGACGAAGTCCTCATTGATGGAGCCAGCGTCGTCGATCACATTCGCCAGACAGAGGCCCAGGTGCTTCGAGAGGAACTTGTAGGCGCCGATGCGTTTCGACCAGCCGTAGTCATGCCCTTCATCGGCAAAGTGCAGGGACTCGACCTTGTCTGCGGCGCCGAACAACTGGTAGACGTTGCGGATGTAGGGGTACTCGACGTTGGGCGTGTTCTTGGTCCAGTCTTGGCCGTCGGAGATGAGCATCAACGGACGCGGAGCCGCACAGGCGGCGATCTCCACGTTGCTCGTCTCGTAGCCCTTGGCCTTGTGGATGGGCATGCCGCTCTCGCAGACGCACCCGCCGAAGAAGTGCGCGGAGACCTGGACGACCGGGATCGAGACCGCGACGCGATCATCCACCGCGGTCAGCATGAAGCTCTGTGTCCCGCCGCCTGAGGCGCCGGTGATCGCGATCCGCTTGGGATCAACGTCCTTCATCGACGTGAGGAAGTCCACCGCGCGAATGCTGTTCCACAGTTGCAGCTTGAGTGCGTCCGGACGGTTGTGCTTCCAGCCGGCGTTGGCCCAGTCACCATAGCCGACCATGTCGTAGGCGAAGACCACCGCGCCCATGCGGGCGAACGTGGCGCATCGCTTCTGCATGTCCGGGCGGAACCGGCCGTAGTCGTTCGGATCACTCCAGTGACCGTGTGGGCACAACACGCCGGCAAAGGGTCCCTTGCCTTTCGTCGGGCGGTACAAGTTGCCGGTGACGAACACACCGGGCAGGCTCTCGAAGGCCGCGTTCTCGACCGTGTAGCCGTCGTGCTCACGTTTGCTGTGGATGACCGGACTCAGGGGGCACTTCTTCGGCATCGGCATCAGCTCGGCGCCGCGCACGATGCCTTCGCGGATGCGCTGGGCCCGCTGCTGCCACTCGGCCTGCGTCGAGTACGTCCCGGCGAATCGGGCGAGTTGCTCTTTCGCCTGTTCCACCGTCTGGTAGTTCCCCACGCACAGTTGCGGCTCCTCGACGGCCGCCCACACGGACCACGACATCAACAGAGCAATCACCACCACAGACTTCCGCACAATTCGCATAGCAGACCCCTATTCCCTGAACACCAATCACCACGCCGCCAGCGGCCTGACTTGGGCCGTCTCAACGACCTTGCCATCCTTCCATCGCGGCGAGAAGAGCACCGCAAGGCACGTATTGCCGCTTGCCTGGGGCAACTTCACGACCAGTCGCCTGACGCCGTCATTCCTGCGCTGCGGCGGCTCCTGCTCGGCCGATTCCACAGTGAACGCCCCCTCCTGCGGGCTCATGAGTCGGACGGCCAGTTCCCTGCCGTCGAGCCTGAGCACAGCGACCGTGGCCTCCTGGATATCGATCTGGGCGTCGGTAGTCATGCCCCACGCCAGTTCGCACGGCGCCTTGATCTCAAACTCGTCCTGGATGAGCACCGCCCGCCTGCCCTCGATCATCGTGAGCCCCCGGCGGGCAGAAGTCACGAAGTCATCATACGCATCGGTCAACTCGACCACAACCACCGGCTGTGAACCATTTATCTCGGCCTTCACGATGGATGACTTCGCGAGGGCGTCCTGGCTGCGGCCCGCCAACGTCACCACATTGTGACTGGTCGAGTTGAGCCGGTAGTAGGACCAGCGCTGGCCACCTCGCCCGCCTGCCCAATAGCCCGGCAGGTTGTAGTTCTCCGAGCCCAGGTCCCTCGCCCAGCGGACGCCGAGGGCATCCAGCTCGAAGTTGCCCAGGTCCAGGTGCCCATGATTGACCTGGTTGTAGCCCGCCTTGATGCCGACAAAGAGGGCATTCGGGTCGTCCCACGCACTTCGCATCGTGACCACCTCGACCGGCCCGTGGAAACAGGCATCGAGCTGTCTTCGAATCGCCTTCGCAGGTGACTTCGCGGTGTACCAGATCAGATGGGCCGCACTGGCGGAGCGAGCCGCGATCTGCTCGTGCTCCGACCAGGCATACAGCGGATTGTGAAACGTGCGGGCCAGCCAGAACATGCAGGGCATCGGCCTGCGGGCGCTTCGCTCCCCTACGTCCGCGAAGTTCAGGTACAGGCCCGTCGGTCCAGCGGTGTAGATCGGGAACGCCCCCGCCTTCCAGAGGCCATCCACCTCGATCAGGTGGAAGGTGCTGCCCAGCGCCGTGTCGAGCGCCGTCAGGCCGTAGGCGGTGTAATGTGTTGCGTAGCTCCAATAGCCCGGGCCCTCGCCCCAGGCGCCGTCCGGCCCATAGCTCTTGAGCGCGAAAGGCAGAGACTTGATCGCGGCTGGGAGAATCCGCTCGGCGTAGTCCGGGTCTGTCTCCGCAATAGCCAGCGCCCCGACGATCATGCCGCCGTTGCAGACCTGGTTCCAATTGTACTCGCTCCGGACCCACCAGCCGCCCTTGGCGTAGATGTCCAGTCCCGGCTTGAGACCTTTCTCGATCAGAGCCAATCGGATCTGGTCCCGAGTCTGCGGATCGAGATAGGTGTGAAGCCAGTCGTAGCCGACCCCCACGGCATGGGACATTTCCGCCGTATCAAGGAAGTGCGATGGGTTCCAATCCGGGAAGGCCGAGACCTGCAGCAGGTTCTCCCTGGCCTTGGCGGCGTACCGCTCATCGCCTGTCCAGCGGTAGGCCATAGTGAGCGAGTAGATCCGTCGCAGGCAGTCCCGGCTGACGCTCAGCAGTCGAGGGCCCTCCAGCTTGTGGATCAGGGGCGGCCTGTTCAGGCACTCGTTGGCGTCCTTCCTCACGTCCGACACGCACTTCTGGAGGGCCGGGTCCTCCGAATACGAGGCCCGCAGGTAGACCAGGTCGGTCTCCTTCAACATCAGTCGAGGGTGCTCGGCCACGAGCGAAGACAACATGGGAGAGGATTGTGAGCCGCATGCCTCGCTGAAGGGACAGCTCGTGATGACGCAGACGACGACCAACGCAAGCAGGTACCTCATGACAGTCCCCGATTTCCTATTTACTATTTGCCGTTTACGACTTAGCATACAGCCTGTCGTTCGATCCAGGTCACCATGAGACATCAGGGAATAGTAAGCAATCAATGGGAAATAGTAAATGGCAAAGATGAGCAAGTACGTCTATCGAACGAAGAGAGAAGTGGGCGTGGCGGCGGCGAACTGTGCAGCCCAGGCAATTCGCAGCGCGATTCGCAACAATGGCCAGGCCAACATCATCCTCGCCACGGGGGCCAGTCAATTTGAAATGCTCGAACAACTCGTCGCCAGCCAGGGGATCGACTGGCTCAAGGTGGTCATGTTTCATCTGGACGAGTACATCGGCCTTGGCGCCGATCATCCGGCCAGTTTCCGTCGATACCTCGAGGAACGCTTCGTCGATCAGGTCGCCCCCCTCCGGGCCGCGTACTTCGTCAAAGGAGACGCGGAAGATCCCGCAGCGGAGTGCCACCGGCTTGGCGTACTGCTGAAGGCCCATCCTATTGACGTCGCCTGCATCGGCATCGGGGAGAACGGGCACCTGGCGTTCAACGATCCGCCCGCTGATTTCGAAACCGAGGAGCCGTACCTCACCGTCCAGCTTGACGAGCAATGCCGCAAACAGCAGCTCGGCGAAGGCTGGTTTCGTTCGATGGACGAGATTCCATCCCAGGCCATCTCCATGAGCATCCGCCAGATCCTCAAGAGCAGGCAGCTCGTGGTCACCGTGCCGGATATGCGAAAGGCTCGGGCGGTGAGAGCCGCACTCGAAGGGTCGGTGACACCTCAGTGCCCTGCCTCCATCCTGCAGCAGCACGAGAACTGCTCGCTCTTCCTCGACGAGCACTCGGCCTCGCTGTTGGCCAGCGAATGACGGCGGCGTGATCTCCCATATAAAGCCTCACAAACGAAAAGTATGCAAGCCGCCCACAGGTGTGATGATCTCGGCCTTCGGAGCGAGGTTGCGCGGGCGGTAGTACTCTCGCGCCAAGCGCTCGATGAGAAGACCGGCTCGGTCGGATTCCACGATGGCGACAATGCAGCCGCCCATGCCCGCTCCGACCAGTCCCGCTCCCAATACGCCGGGCGTTGCCAGGGCGATGTCGACGAGTTCGTCCACCTCCGGCAGGCTGACACCATACCCACCGGGTTGGCGCCATAAGTGGGCCCTTTCGACTCGCTGAGGATCACCTGACTCAAGATCGTCGATCAGAGCGTCGATCTTCTTGTCGGGATAGCTGCTGTCGGCAGGCACGCGTCGCCCGTTCACGAGCTGTGTGACGCGGTCGCCGTCGTGGGAGAGGTTCATCAGTTCGCCGAACTGCTTCACATCGTTCGTTTTGAGACAGGGCGGAACCCTGTCCGCGCGAAGGCACTCGGCAATGCCATAGACACACACCTGGCGAATCGGATACCCCTCGGCCGGCTCATCATGGCTCCGAAACACGCGATGCATCTTGTCGCGGTCGTGCGGAAGCTGTTCGAGCAGTTCTGCCCGGCCGGCACAGACCGGTAGAGATCGCACGATCCGGTAGATCTCACTCTCGGACACGCCGAGCGTCTCCGGATTGACGTCCCGCAGATGCTCGAGCTTTCCTGCGTACTGTGGGAAACGCTTCTTGATCAGCATCAGGCCGAAGATGTATGCCGCCACCCGGCTGTTGAACGCGTTGCGGGCCCCCGCTTGTTTCTTTGCCTCGATCATGCTGTTGGCCAGTACGAGGCTGTCGCCCTCGGGAATCGGGACACTCTCGACGCCGGCCGCGAAGCCCTTCGCGTGGAGGATGGCAAGGGGCTGGGCGAACACAATGGCCGCGTGATCGCTGCTGCCTCCTCGTGTCCCGACGTACCATTCTCCGTAGCCGCAGTGCTGGACCATCTCCGTGCGATTGACGTTCAGGCCGTTCAGTCGGATTACGGCCTCCGCTGTTGCGACGACGACCGCCGACGAAGAGCTGAGTCCGACTGCGCGGGGGATATTGCCACAGAACACCATGTCCATCCCTTTGAGCGACGGAGAGAATGTCCCGTCGTCGGTCGTGTGGACATGCTGCAAATACAACACGGCGGCACGGATGTAGTTCGATCACGTGACGGAGGCGTCGCCCTTTCGTTTGTCGTATTCGGCGTGGCACCAGGCGTCCCAATCGGAAATCCTCGTCCCATCAGGCAGGCATTCGCTTATCCGGAACCGCTCATTGGAGAACGAATCCGACTCCACGTTCCGGGCGATCACGAGATCGTCGTCGCGCGGCGAGACGACCAGCCACAGGTGGTTGACGGCCACTGGATTGACCGAGCCGCCTCGGTGATCAATGTGGGTACCCAGGATGTTCACCCGTCCGGAGGAACGGATTACGAGTGTTTCTCGGTCCATGCCACAGGAGCCGCCGAACAGTTGCAGTGCGCCGATGCACATTTGGACCGCCTGGATACGCTGCGACTCGGCATGGGCACAGATCGTCATCAGCGTGCGGTTGAACTCGCCGGCAGGGTTCTGGGCCGCAGCGAGCCATTCTCTCACGGGATGCAAGAGCGTCACTTCTGGAGCCATCGATCCCCTTTGGGATTTACTATTTGCGATTTACGAATTACTATTTGAACTGGCGCCGGGCGACGAAAGCGCTCAGATCGTAAGTGGTCAACCGGCAGTTGTAAACCAGAAAGACATGGCCTCATGGAACAAAGCGACGACGAAGTGCAAACCGGGCCGGGGAAGATGCGGGGGCTGGTTGATCTCCAGGTCAACGGCCACAAGGGAGTGGACTTCTCCGGCGACGATCTGACGAAGGAGGATTTCGCGCGGGCGTGTCGGCAGTTGCTTGCGGCCGGCACAACCGCCTTCCTGCCCACTCTCATCACGAGTCCCGCCAGGATTTACGAGCGGAACCTGCCCCTCATTGCCGACGTGCTCGATCAGCAGGAGTTCCGTGGCCGGGTCCTCGGCGTCCATTTGGAGGGGCCCTTTATCTCTCGGGAGGATGGTGCGCGTGGGGCACACACCGCCGAGTGGGTCCGGAAGCCCGATATCAGCTATCTTGAGACACTCATCCGACTGGCAAACGGCAGAATTCGACTGCTGACGATCGCAGCCGACCAGGATGGGGCGGAGGATCTGTCTCGCTATGCGACCGCACACGGAATCATCGTGTCTCTCGGTCACCATATGGCCACAGAGCAGGACCTGGACCGCCTGATCGAAGCGGGAGCCAAGGCCCTGACCCACCTCGGAAACGGCGTCCCCGCCCTGCTCGACAGGCACAGCAATCCCGTTTGGGCCGGCTTGGCGAACGACGGCCTCTCGGCTACGGTGATCGCGGACGGGCATCATTTGCCTGCTGCTCTGCTCAAGACGATCCTCCGGACCAAGGGCCCGGAGCGATGCATCGTGATCAGTGACGCCTCCCCCCTGGCGGGAATGCCGCCGGGCAAGTACAGATCGATGGGAGCGAACGTCGCCCTGACCGAGAACGGGCGGCTCTACGACCCCGCGACGGGCTACATGGCCGGCTCCTCCGCGACGATGCCGCAGTGTGTGGACTACCTCCGCACGCTGGACCTGCTCGACGCGGACGACCTCGTGCGGGTATGCTTCACCAATCCGCTTCGCCTGATTGGATGCAGTCCCGAAGAGATCGCCTTCGGGGGTTCGCGATAGGTTCATCGAAAGAGATCGCTGTCGGGAGAATGGACATGACTGTTGGTCGAGATCGCGTTGTCGGAAAGACCCTCGTGGGTTGGCTCGTTGTTCTGTTCCTTGCGGTCAGCGTCGGCAATGGGCAGGAGAATGCCCTGACCCTCTTCGCCTGGTCGGATCAGCACGTGCAGACCGACGGCAACGGCGAGCATTTGATCCCCGCAATCGACGCGATGAACTCGCTGCCCGGCACTGCCTATCCCGAGTTTATCGGCGGCGCAGTCGCCAGGCCGGCCTTTGTCTTCGGGTGTGGCGATATCACAGAGTGGCCGACGGTCGCTGCGAAGAACACGTACGAGCAGCTAATCATCAAGCGACTGAAGTTCCGCAGCTACGACATTGCGGGCAACCACGACACCGGGGGCCTCTCTCCCAGCGACACCGTCCTCAACTGGCTCATTCAGAGGCATGGGGCGCTCCGCTACACCTTCGAGAAGTCCGGCGTGGCTTTCATTGCCCTGTTCTCGGAGTACGACGAGACCCTGAACAACCCGGCCCAGCCCATCTCGAAGGCCGCTCTCGACTACCTGAAGAAGACGCTTGAGAAGGTCCCAAAGGGAAAGCCGGTGGTCGTGGCAACACATCTATGCTTCGATGCAATTGCCAACCGGGATGACTTTGTGGATGCCTTCGGCGATGCGAATGTGGTTCTTGTCCTGGGTGGCCATTACCACAAGGCCGTGGTGAGCCGGTACCGTGGAATCAACTTCGTCCAGTGTCCCTCCCCCGCGCCAAAGTCCGATGGCGAGTTCACCGTCCTGCGAATCACCGAAGACCGTCTTACCGCAATCCCCTTCAACTACGGCCAGAACCGCTGGGCAACCGAGAAACCCAAGCTCCTCGACGTACCCATTGAAGGCCCGACCAAGACAGCTCTGCAAGCGCAGACGGCAGAGAATCGGAAGTAATGCGGATCAGGAAAGACTCATGTGCAGATTGGGGTGTGTCCTCCCGAGTCGCCCCGCCGCTTCGCGGCCGGTGTCGGGAAGGACACGGGCGTCTCACGAAGCTCATATGCCTGGAGGCCCACCGCTCGTCATCCCTTCACTCTGTTCAGAGCAGGTTCTGAGTAACGCGAAGGTACCTGGCAGGGGTCTCGACCTTGTCGTCCTGAGCAACGCGAAGAGCCTGCCCTGAGTCTTCCGAAGGGATCTGGCCCAGGAGTGATAGATGTGTCTTGACTCCCGATGCCACGTCTCCTACGGGGCCCAGATGCTTCACTTCGTTCAGCATGACAAGAAAGGCCGGGGCGTCTCACAAGACCTGTGTCCTTAGGAGTTAGGGACATCTTGCCGACAACCCACAAAACCGGGTTTCTTGCGAGGCAAAGCCGAAGGGTATGGATATCGGGCACAAGGTGTCTCCCGGTCACAGGCCAGATCCTTCATTGCGCTGCGCCTCATTCAGGATGACACACACGCACAGAGACATATCCCGACGCCCCTGCCACACGCTCTGCCTGTCCGGAGAACATTGAAATGAGTATCCTCCTTGCCCTTCTGCTTCACGCACCACGCGGGACGCTCCCCGCACGACGAACCTCGTCGGCGATGGCTTGAATGCCGGCCTCGACAATCCTGGCATCCTGGGCGTAGCTGACTCGCAGGCATTCGTTCGTGTGGGACCAGGGTTCCGTCAGGCCGGGGAAAGAGTAGTGGCCCGGGACCACCAGGACGTTTCGCTGCTTCAGTCGCTCGTAGAGCTGCTGGCTCGTGATCGGCAGGTCGGGGAACCACAGCCAGAGGAAGAACGCCCCTTCCGGCTTGTGGATGTGGTAATCGAGCCCCGCGAAGCACCTGTGGACCTGGGCGACCGCCTCCTGCATCTTGTGCTCGTAGAACGGGCGGATCACGTCCCGGCTCATGCGGATGACCTCGCCGGAGCGGATCATGTCCGTAACAAGGGCAGTCCCGAGGCCGCCGGGGGCCAGGCTCATCACCGCGTTGGCCCGCGAGACCATCTCGATGATCTCCTCGCGCGCAATCACAATGCCGGTTCGGACACCGGGCAGGCCCAGCTTGGACAGGCTCATGCAGACAATCGTGTTCTCGTCCCAGTGCGGCTGGGCGTCCGTGAAGACGATGTTCGGGAACGGCAGTCCATAGGCGTTGTCGATGATGAGCGGGATGCCTCGGGCGCGAGTCAAAGCACTGAGTTTCTCCAGTTCGCAGTTCGTCAGCACGTTGCCCGTAGGATTCGTCGGTCGTGAGACGCAGATCGCGCCGATCTCGTCGGCGATCCGGAGACTGTCGAAATCGATGTGGTACTTGAATGTGTGCCCGTCGATGTGCTCGATCTGCGGTTTCCTTGCGGCAAACAGGTCGGGACCGAGACCTACGTCGGCGTAGCCGATGTACTCCGGGATCAGCGGAAACAGGATCTTCTTGCGGCTTCCATCCTCAAAGTCGCCTGCGAGCAGGTTGAACAGAAGGAAAAAAGCCGATTGGCTGCCGTTGGTCACGGCGACGTTTCGCGGGCCGATCTTCCAGCCAAACTGCTGTGTCAGCAAGCCGGCGATCGCCTCGGCGAATCCGATATTGCCCTGCGGCGGATCGTAATCGCCAAGGGCCCGGTCGAACCGGCGGCCGTCCTGGAGCATCGCCGAAACGCTCCGGCGAAACTGCTGCTCCACGGCGGGGATGTGCGCGGGGTTTCCCCCCCCGAGCATGAAGACCTCCTGCTGGTCGGACAGGGTCGCTCCCAGGTCGTCCATGAGCTGCCCGATGCCCGACTGCACTGCGATTTTCCTGCCGAATTTCGACACGTTCATAGGATGACACATTATGCGCGCAGCCTGGAAATGGCAAGCGTCAAACTTGCACCGCCTCTCGTGGGGTGAGGAAGTGCAGCCATCTTTCAAGGACGGGCCGACCACAGATTGCTGAGGTTGCCTTGGCGTAGAGCTCCAATTGGCCACGATAGACCTCTGCCCGTTCGCGAATCTGCGAGCCCGAGACACGATCCGTCTTGAAATCGATGACGAACAGGCCCTCCGGCGTCTGCGCAAGCAAGTCGATCACCCCTTGAACGACGATAATCTCGCTGTCTGCTTGCAGCTTCGGGGCAGTCTCTTCGCACGCGGATAGACCGAACGTAAAGGGCCACTCCTGCGAGACTGTGTTCCGCTTGTCACACACGATCCGGCCGAGATCGCTCTCGAAGAACGCGAGAATTCCCTGCATGTCGATCCTGTCCGCTATGTCGTCCGGGATGGCCCCTTCGCGGACGAGTCGGTCGCGAGTCTGCTCGATCACATCGAATGTCACAGGCCGCTTCAAATCGAGCGAGGAGATCACCAGGTGGGCTGCGGTGCCGAGTACCCGTGCCGGAATGGGACCCTCCGCCCCGTCATGCCCAAGGAGCGCCGCCGGCAATCGCTCCATGGCGCCGGTACTGTCGTGAACCACGAATTCGTCGTTCGGGTGCGTCAGGCGCGTGACGGAGTCCTTCGCGCGTCGATACACGGCGTCGGGGAACCGATACTGCCAGCCCAGTTCACCCTTGATCCTCGCGAGGAGAGCGAGATCCGCCTCGCTGACTCGCGCCACCTCAGAAACCTCATGCACAACCTTGGCCGCACGCAATTCAAGGACACGATTCGACAGCGCGCTCAACTCGTCACTTCCGCGGAGGTGCAGATCGAAAACACCGTCGTCGCGTGCGCGGACCTCCAGATCGGTGTGGAATGCCTTGTGGAGGAGGCATTGATCGGAGAGCCCATAGAGTACCCATTCCAACGAGTTTCTGCACCTCTTCAACAGCCAGGCGGGCACCGTGTCGCTGCCGAGCAGCAGGCCCTTCGTCAGGACGTCACGGCAGCGGGTCTTCTTCTGCGAGGCCGTCAGAACCAATCGGTCCCTTGCCCGTGTGGTCGCCACATAGAGAATCCGCATCTCCTCGGCCAAGCCCGCCGCCAGCTTCTTCTCTGCGATGATCTGATGGCCCAGCGATTTGAGCTTGACGTTGGATTGCGGATCGATGATCTGCAGGCCCAGTGTGTCCCGCGTATCCAGGACCATGTCTGCGTGAATGTCCCGCAGGTTGAACGGTGTCTCCAGCTCGGCCAGGAAGACGACGGGAAATTCGAGTCCTTTGCTCTTATGGACGCTGAGAATCCGGACGGCGTCGTCTCCCATCGTGCCCGGCTGGGCAGGCGTCCAATCCTGTCCGGCTTCCTGGAGTTTCTCGACGAACGCGACAAACCGCGTCAGCGAGGCAATCCCGGCACTGCTGGCGAAGCCTTCGAACTCGATGGCGCGGTCGTGGAGCTTGAGCAAATTCGCGTGACGCGCTTGTCCGTTGGGCAACGCCAAAACGAACGCGGGATACCGCGTTTCGCGGTAGATTCGCCAAAGCAGGTCTGCCAGACTGCCACGACGGGCAATGCTGCGCCAGTGATCCAGCTTCTGCATGGCTTGGGCGAGTCGATCCTTCAGGTCAGCCTGCGTACCCTCACGACTGTAGAGTGTGACACAAGCGTGGAAACCCTGTGTCCTGGATATCGTCCGGCCGTGAAGTCGAATGCGGGCGAGGTCCGTGTCCGTGAACCTGAACAGCGGACTACGCAGCACGGCCGCCAGCTCGATGTCACGCTGCGGATTGTCCAGGACCTTCAACAGGCACAAGGCATCGCTGATCTCGGTCGCCTCGAAGTAGCCGGCAGTCGCATCGCAATTGACCGGAATCCCGGCCAGGCGGAGGATTTCCACGTAGTCGTTGGCCTTCCTGGCCAACGACCGCATCAGGACCACGATGTCGCCGTACCGAGCATCGCGAAGCGAACCCGTTCGGGGATCGCGGACCTGGCTCGCAGGCCGCCCGGGGCACGCCCCCACCAGCTCCGTGATTCGTTCGGCGATCCACATGGCCTGCCGCTGGCGCGCCGTCACGGAGTCCGTGGGTGCGTCCGCATCGGCATCCATGCTGTCATCCGCATCTATCTGGTCGTCCTTGGCCGTCTCGTCAAGAAGGTGCAGTTCGACCACAGGCTCATTGCTGTGGGAGGATTGTCCGTCCGGCGGTCGCAAGCGAGCGGCTTCATCGTAATCGACGTCGGCCACCGTGGAGGTCATAATCCGGCCGAACAGACGATTCACGAAGTCCAGGATCCCCTCGACCGAGCGGAAGTTGCGATTCAGGTCGATCCGCCGGCCCTCCGACAATCGTGTCGGTTCGACAGCAGCACAGGCAAGACGCTCCAGGAAGATCTCCGGCTCGGCTCCTCGCCATCCGTAGATGCTCTGCTTGACGTCGCCGACGCCGAAGACGTTGTCGCCCGAGCTGAGCGTGTCCAGAATCGCCTGCTGGACCGGATTGACGTCCTGGTACTCGTCCACGAAGATGTGTCGATACCGGCCGCGGAGCGCCAGGGCGGTCTCGGACGGCACGACACTTCCCTCGAGCAGTTCTCCCAGGCTCAGCAGCCGCAGAGCCTGATGTTCCAGATCGGCAAAATCCAGGCCATTGAGCGTCCGCTTCCTGGCGGTGTATAGACCGTCGAATCTCCGCACCAGCTCGATCACAACGTCCGTTTGCACGCCCACCGACCGGCCCACCAGATCGAGATAACGTGGTTCCAGCACCGCCAAGTCCCGCAGTTCGTCGAATTCGTCGAGTGCAGCGGCTCGAAGCCCCTTCGCAATCTTAGCGAGGTCGTCCGGGAATCCTCGCAACTGCGGGGCCCTGGGTCTCTCGAACTCGCGAATCATCCGGGCGCACGAATCCCAATCACCCGTCCGGCAACGTTCCAGACAGGCCTCCACGGGCTCGATGAGTCCCACCTGCATCGCCGCCGCCCACTTGCCATCCGTGGGCTGCGACTCGTAGATCCGCAAAGCGCCGCGAAGCTGACCCAGGATCGCATCGAGACGGTTGGCGACGATCTTCTGTTGGGCCCGGCCCAGCTCGCTGTCTTGTAGGTCAGCCGGATTCGCCAGCGTGCAAGCTCGCTCGCACCAGCGGTCCCGTGACACGACGCCGTCGAGGAAGTCGTCCAGTCGGAGAATGCCGTCGAGGAAACCTCCGTTCTCGCGAAGGTCACGACGACGAAGCAGCGACTGCAAAGCCTCGACGAGGCGAGGCTGTTCCCAAGCCCACTGAATCGTCTCCTGGAGGACCTCGGTCTTGAGGAGCATCGCCTCGTCGGCGTCGATCACGCGAAACGAGGGATCCAGCGACAACTTGTGGAAATGCTCGGTGATGAGCCGCTTGCAGAATGCGTGGATCGTACTGATGTCGGCGCCCTGCAGGAGCATCAACTGCCGGCTCAGACGCGAGTCCCGCGTCTGGTGATGAGCTTCTCGAAGCCGCCGGGCGATCCGCGATCGCATCTCCTCGGCAGCCGCCTCCGTGAACGTCAGAACGAGCATGCATCGGACATCGGGACAAACGGACGCATCCGAGACGAGACGGACGCATCGTCCCGACAAGACCGCGGTCTTCCCCGTGCCGGCGGAGGCCGCAACGAAGACATTCCCGCCGCGAGCTGCGATCGCCTGCGCCTGCTGATCGGTCCATTGGATGGTCTTTGCGGTTGTCATTTGTCCCTTGCCCCGCCGACGAGGTCGAGCTTGCCCTTTGATGTCAGGAAGTTGTACTCGTTGATCTGCCAGTCGAATCGGCAAACCGCCTTGTAGTCGCAATGGGCACAGGCGGCCCTGGTCCCGATGCGATACGGATGCACATCGACTCGTCCTGCGACGATTTCGCTCGCCAGGGCGACGATCTTGTTCCTGGCATGTTCGAGTACCGCGGTGAATGCGTCCGGGCGAAGCGCCCCGCTGGTTGCATAGTAGCCGTACTGGCCCTCTTGGGTCGTGACTGCGAAATTGTAGAATCGACTCCATCGAGACCCGGCCTTGGGGTCCAGATTCCCGGCGTATTCACCGTTGAACAGACCCTTCCCTTTGCGGCCGAAGCAATCGTCCTTCTGCTCCATTCTCCTCAGCGCGGCGCTCTCAGGCGGCCGCTCGATGGCAATGCAGAACGCCCCGACGGCTGCGTCCGCCCAGTTGGTCCCGCTGTCGCAGAGAGCGAGCAGGTAGATCGGAAGCTGCATATCAAGGCCGTGATGGAATTCGGGCCAACTGAACTTGGCGCCGGCCTCGCTGGTTTTGTAGTCGATGAGGAGGGCCACTCTCCTGCCTTCGATCTCTGCGATGTCCAATCGGTCGATTCTTCCGCGCAGAGAAAGGGTCCGACCGTTCGGCAACTCGAACGAGAGCCGGCCCAGATTCTGCTCCGTGTCGGCGAGGTCGCCAAAGCCCACCTCCGAGAGAGCCGGACGAAACGATCCCGCCCGAATCATTCGCGCGAAGTCGCGGACCGCTTCCTCGAGCACCTCAGCCGCATGGTTGATGAGGAACGCATTGTGCCTCGAGTGTTGCACGAAAGCCGCGATGAACGGGTCCTGGTGGACCCGATCGGCGACCTGCCCGCGGAGAACCTCGATCAAGCGGTGCTCATCGACGGTTCCCATGTTGCAGCCGTCGGCAACAAGACGTTTGTGCAGGGCGTCCAGCACACCGTGATAGAACTGGCCCAGGTCCAGAGGCTCCAGCCTGAACTCCCGTCGCGGGGTCAGAGACAGCGTGTAGCGGGCAAAGTGCTTGAAGGGACAGGCCGCAAAGGTCGCGAGCGACGTTGTAGAGCCTTTCAGGTCGCCTGCGAAGAGGTCCTCCAGCACCTCATCATGCAGGCAGGCGTGATTGTCATATTCCAACGCAGCGGTCACGGTGTCGGCGCAGGGACCAAGCACCTCATCGGATCGCATCGCGTGCAGCAGTCCGGCGGCCTGAAGGTTCGTTCTTGTCGTCGCTCCGAAGCCATCTCGACCGAGCGAAGCACACAACAGTTCGAGAA
This sequence comes from Sedimentisphaerales bacterium, assembly GCA_034678485.1. Classification (GTDB taxonomy): domain Bacteria; phylum Planctomycetota; class Phycisphaerae; order Sedimentisphaerales; family Anaerobacaceae; genus PLanc-01. The sequence goes on from JAXDBU010000058.1 coordinate 26,752, forward strand.
GCTCCGATTCGGTGCAGACCGCCGGAATGTCGTCAGAGATGCCGACAATCGATTCCTCCTCCAGATCGCTGAACAGCGACTGAAGATCGTCTACGAGGTCGGAACGAACGACCGGCCCGCCGCGGGCGTCGACGCAGGGGTAACTGATGTGCAGGAGTGCCGAAGGGCGCGTAAAGGCGATGTAGGCCAGGTAGCGTCGTTCCATGAGGGATTGGGCCGATCCCGGCGCCAGATGGAAGTCCGCCGCTTCGGCCGTCTCGCGATCTCCATCCGTCAGCAGACCCGCTGGCGGCACGGGGATGGGGAAATGCTTCTGCGTGGCTCCCAGGAGAAAGACCGCTTTGAGGTTGGGATGCCGGCTCCGCTCGATGGAGCCAACAAGGACCTGATCCAGGCTCGGCGGAATGAAAGCCAGCGTCATCTGCGAGAAGGCGGATTGCAGGACTCCCAGCGTTTCCGGCGCAGTCAATTCGTCCCGTCCGAACACCTCGACAAACTCATCGAGGACATCCACCAGACGGTCAAAGAACTGGCGGTGTTCGTCTGCCGCAGTCAGGTCGCCACGGGAATGCGACTCCTCGATCCACCGGGCGACCGCGTCTCGGACGCGCAGCGAGTCCAGGAGCTCGAAGATCGCTCGTACGATATCCACAGGTGCTGCCCTGTGCCGGATGTCACCGTCGGGACACAAGGTCTCTCTGAGCCTGAACAGGGGTCGGACGACCTTATCGCGAGTCGTGTTGACGGCCTGTTCATCGAACGTCGCGTCGGTCGGCGCTTGATGCCGCCAGGGGCCGGACCCGAGCCAATCCCGACCCCCTATGCCGAATGCCAGGCAGTAGTTCTCTATTGCGTCGATACGCGATGCGTTGATTGGGGTCAGGCCCGTTTTGAGATAAGCGAGTACCTCGGCAGACTGGAAACCGCCGATCACGATCTGCATGGTCGTGCAGATCAGCTCGACCACCGGATGCCGGTTGAGCGGCTTGCGCTTGTCGATGAAGAAGGGGATTCCATCGTCTTCGAAGTGCGCGCGAACATAGTGTTCATATTGGCCCAAGTCGGAGGCTACCACTGCGATATCGCGATACCGATAACCCTCCGTCCTCACGAGACAGACGATTTGCCTGGCCACCCATTGGGTCTCACTTCGCAGGTTTGGCGCGGCCACGATTCGGATGTTGCCCCCCGCCTTCGCCTTGCAGGCACCGAGGTAGAAGAGGTTTTGCTCCACATGTGCCAAGGCCGGACAGGCTGCGAAACGCCCCACGTGATGGAGCAGAACCGGCTTGTCTACCGGGACTCCGGCCTTGTCAAGCCGCTCCGTCATCTCGCGATACGTGGCAACAGTCGGCTCGAAGAGTTCGGCCCGTGCCGGTGTTCCCGAGGCCGGTGTATCGGTTCCCGCGTCGGATGGATCCATACAGAGTGCAACGCAGGCACGCTCGACCACCTTGAGCAACTCGACCAGCAGGGCCATTTCGCTGCCTGTGAACGAGGCAAAACCATCTACCCACAGACGAGCCTGCCCGATGATCCGGGACTTTCCCACAGCTCTGCACACGGCCGTAGTCTGGGCATCCGGATCGATGAGCCTGTCCCGCAGGGCCTCCGTATAGCAGCGGAAGATCAAGGCAATGTCTGCGAACTTCAGCGACGATAGCCGACGCCTGTCGTTGGCAGAGTCGATGCGTGAGAGGAATCCGTCGATATCATCCGGTCCCTGTGCGTATCGGTGCAGTTCCGTGATCGTGTCGGCCATCTCGCGCGCAAAGCCCGGCAACAACGCAGATTCCCCGAAGACCTGGAGCTTGCCCAGATTATCACGGAGGACTTTGTGGACGATCATCTGCCGGCCGATACGCGAGACATCAGGTCGGGCGGTGTTCCGGCCCAACAGGAGGAATTGCAGTCGGTCAAACGACAGGATGTGCAGGCGGTGGTAGCCCTTGATTCTCGGATCGCTCAGGATCGCCCGCTCCGCCTGGTACGTCGCCTGCTCAGGCACAAGGAACAACAGCGGTTGCTCGGAGGACTCCAACAGCGCATTGACAATCGCACGAACACAGGAGCTCGTCTTCCCTGTCCCGCTACGTCCGAGAATGAACTGAACCGCCATCGCAGTCTTCCATGCACACGAATGGGATGCCCGGACACAACATACTGTGTCCAGGGACTTTCGGCAAGTCCACGGATTCTATGGGAGACTGGCGAGTGCCTCAACGGAATGGGGACGCTCGCTCATCAAAGGCGCTATGCGATGCCGATGAGGTGGAAACTGGGCGGCGGGTCCTTGATCGTGATGGTCTCGACCTCCGCAAGTCGCTGCCTGTACAGGTGATCGGGATCTCCGATGGTCTCGAGCACTTCTTCGTCGGCGGCTTCCTCGCGGAGCCTGCGGATTGCGGCGTTCACGAGCAGAATCAAGGGATTGTAGAAGTACACCACCTGGAGGATGTTTTGTGCGAGATTCACCCATAGATCGTGGCGCTTGATGTGCGCCAGCTCGTGGAACAGGACGTCGCGAAGATGCCGCGACCCCAGTGTCGGTGCAAGATTGCGGGGCACAATGATGACGGGATACAACAGGCCGCAAACCGACGGCCGAATATCCGCGGGTCCGACCTTCAGGCGGACCTTGCCTGTGATACCCATGCGATGACGGCAATACAGAAGGATATCGTTCATCAGGTTATTGGCAAGGGGCACAGGATCAAGCCGTCTGCGGGCAGCCATCGCGCGAGCGAACAACACGGCACCCAAAACGACAATGCCGGTCAGCCAGAGCAAGAAGATCGCTCCCTGCCAAGAAAGGGTCCCCCCAGCGTCTCGATGAGCGGCGTCGCTCGATGCCGAGGGGGTCGCGTTGGAGGACCCGAGAGTACGTGGCCGCTCCCCTATCCCGCCCAAAGTGGTCTGGGAGGCCCTGGACCCACCCTCTGTGGCGGGTAGGGCTCCGGTCTGTCCGGTGGCGGGCGGGGATAGGGGAGCGTGTGTGTGGCTCGCTGGCGCAGAGGACGTCGGGACTGCGTAGGCAGTTTGAGACCCCCACAGTCGCAGGATTGCGACGGGGAATCTCGCGCCAGTCGGCCAATGGGTAGAAGGAGGATTGAGTGAAAGCAAAGGGATTAGGACAAGATACGCCAGGATGCACGTAACCAGCCAGTACCGCAGGCTGGCACGCACTCGTCCTCGCAGGGCGGATTGAATCGGCAGGACGACGCCGATCAGGGCCGCCGAGGTGAGCAACAGGGGCAGAGCCAGTCCCACAAAGGCTTTGCCCATCATATTCACTTGTATCATTGTCCATTCCATATCACGCTCTTCAACGATTAAGACGCCCGAAAGCGAATACTATTACACACCGGAAGAAAAAATATTTGGCTTTTTGCGTGATGGGGGGAGGGAATCGCGACGGACGTGGATCGAACTGCCCGGTGCAGCGACCCCTATGCCGGCGTGCTGGGAATCGAGGGCTAAGTCCCGGCCTGGGTGTGCCCGCAAGGGCCTGCCCCATTCGGCTTCGCTCAGGGCGGGCTCTGAGCTTGTCGAAGGGGCATCGCGTAGCACGCGCATCTTGCCCGTGATCCGGGATCATGGGCGGGACGCCCGGGAGCTTGCCCAGACACAATGACAATGGCCGGCAGGGCGCGGATAATGCGCCCTGCCGGCCGTCTGTTGTCATGGAGATGCCTACGCCTGCAGGCAGGCTCGGCCGCAGCGTCAGTTCGAGAGGAAGCCCAGACTGATATTGTCGATGTAGACCACATCGACATCATCGCCTTCCTGGGCCGACTGCGTTCCGGTACCCGCGCCAATCGTCAACGCTTTCACTTTTGTGACATCCACACCCGCCGCGGTGACATCCGCCAACGGAATACTCCAGGAACGCCAGGAAGTGGATTGGATGACGTACCCCGGGAGGGTAAAAGTCGCCTCGTTGCCGGCATCATCCACCACCTTCGCGTAGAGCGGCTGTTCCTTGTTGCAGCCGTATGTGTCGCTTTCTTCTTTTTCGGGATCAACGTAGTAGCCACGGAATGTGATGGAGAGCAGATCGGTTCCCCCAGCGGTCCAGTCCTGCGCCGTGGCGAACGTGCGGGTCGCGTCGGTCATGTACGGCTCGAACTGGTTCTGGACTCCCAGGCGCAGGGACTTGTAGCCTTGGGATGCGGTGCTGCCGTCGAGGAAGGCGTAGTCGAAACCCTCAATGTTGTCGACCCAGGCGGCCACGATCTGGGCGTCGTCGGCATAGCCCTCGAAGTCGTCGATGACCAGGCTCGGCTCCACGGTGAAGTCGGAAACAGCGGACACATCGTCATAGGAGGCGGTGAAGCCGGCTGGCTCCCCGTCAAGTTGCTCATTCTGCGCAAAGATGCCACAGAGGCCCTCGGTGAAGATCTTCTCCTGCTTGGCCGCATCTTCCCAGGGGTCTTTGGCATTGGTGTCAACGAACGAGCATTGAGCCACCAGCGGACCGCCTTTGGACTCATACAGGCGTCCCGTCACCGTCACCGGACCCGCTCCGACGACCTCCAGCTCCGCATAGAAGCTGCGAGCGTTCAGCACGCCGGGGACCGCGGCTGCGACGGTCTTGTCCATCACATTCTGGTTCATCTTCACCTTTTCGATGTCGATCGCCAGATTCGCGGGGCCGTTGCTGTAGTCGACGTGCATAATGTAGGCGTCCGCAACGAAGCCGGGGGCCACGCCGGTCAGCTTGCCGTCCGGGTCGATGAAGTAGCTGGCGCGAGCCATCAGGCCATAATAGAAGTAGTGGCAGTCGTCGCCGGTCACGTTGACCGTGGCGCCCACCCGGACATCTTTGAACTTCTCATCGCTGCCGAAACCGGCCGCAAAGGCCGAACCACCCAACGCCACCGGAGAGGTTTCCGTGAACGTGAGGTAGCCGTTCCCGTCTTCTCCAGCCGTGAGGGTTTGCTTGAAGGTGCCGGTCACCGCTGGGAACGACACAAATGTCCACGTCAGACCGAACTGACCATTGTCGAATGAATCCGACCAGTTGGCGTGGCCGACCGAGGCCAGCACCGCAACCAACGTCAACACTCGTACTGCCCTACTCGATGTGCACATGGCATCTCCTCTCAGAAATTTGTGGGGTGAAACACACTGCGCGGACGTCGCCTCTGCCCCCGACGCAAACGATGAACTGGTGGATACACACAGGCCGTCCTCCTGCACTACAACCATACCGATCGATTCTATTGTACCGCAAACCCCTGGCCAGATCAAGGGGCGGATGAGGTTTTCCCAACATTGGTGGGTACTACGCAGATTCCTGTTGAAATCCCATCGCAGATATAGTAAACGCAGGATGGCAGCGATTCGTGTGTGGGTAGTAGCTTCTATTCTGTAGGGACGTCGGGTCGAGAGCCTTGACACGTGCTGTGTGGCCGTTGTCGGGTGGAGGTTGGAGAGGCTCAGGAGAAGGAGGAACACCATGTCGAACAGATCAACCCTTGTAGTATCCTGTCTTCTTGTGCTGGGAATGGCCGGTGCGACCTTCGGCGAACTGGTCGGCCACTGGGCTTTCGATGAGGGCAGTGGCACCACGGCAGCCGATTCGTCCGGCAAAGGCAACGACGGCACCATCGTGGGCACCACCGCCTGGATCGAGGGGGTCCTCGGATCCGCTCTGGAATTCCACGGCACGGGCGTCGTCGGCGGATTCAAGGACTACGTCGATTGCGGCAAGGACGCCAGTTTGGACATCGCAGGCCCGATCTCCATCTGCATGTGGATCAGGCCCGATGCAGACAATCCGGAGGCCAAGGGCACCGGCGGCGGCGAGACCGCGCCGATGGGCAAAGCCGACGCCGCCGTGGGGTGGAGCTGGCAGGTCCGCTACGGCTGGGGAAGCTCATCGCCGTACATGTGTTTCACTTTCAATACGTCACCGAGGGCCTGGGCCTACGTCGGCAGGAACCTCGATCAGTACGAGTGGTGCCATATCGCCTGCTCGCATGACGGCGCGACCCTGAAGTGCTATCTCAATGGAGAGCAGACGGATTCGACCGCCATGGGCAAAATCGCCAGCAGCGACACGCCCGTCCTCATCGGCTCGGACGGGTGGGGATGCGACTGGCAGGGCGCGATCGATGACGTCCGGATCTACAACCACGCCCTGACAGCGGGCGACATCGCGGAAATCTGCCCGCCTTCGCGGATCGCGAAGGACCCGACGCCCGCGGACGGCGCGGTGGGCGTCGAAGTCCCGCTGTTCAAATGGAACGCGGGATACGCAGGCGCCCTGCACGAGGTCTATCTCGGCACCAGCCCGGACCTGGATGCAAACGACCTGGTCCAAGCTCGTTCGACGATGCTGGCCTACTGGCACCTCCCCGAGCTCGAACCCGGCGTCACCTATTACTGGCGGGTCGATGAGATCGAAGCCGACGGCGTGACTGTGAATCAGGGCGACGTCTGGAGCTTCACGGCGCAGGCACTGACTGCCTATGTCCCCGATCCGGCGGACGGAGCTACGGACGTCTCGCCGACGCCGACGCTCACGTGGGCGGCAGGCCAATACGCACAAAAGCATCATGTGTACTTCGGTATGGATTTCAACGCGGTCAGCCAGGGCGCCGCAGAGGCGGACAAAGGCGAGACGGAGGAGACTTCCTTCGCCCCCGGCGATCTCGAGATCCTGACCACGTACTACTGGCGCGTGGACGAAGTTCTTTCGATCGGCGGCGTCACGACCGGTCCCGTCTGGTCGTTCAGCACGCATCTACCCATCGATGAATTCGAGAGTTACACGGACAACGAGGGCAGTCGGATCTACGAGACCTGGATCGACGGCCTCACGAACAACACCGGATCGTACGTGGGTTACGAAAAAGCCACCAATGGTACGTTCGGCGAGACGGTCATCGTCCATCGCGGCAGCCAGTCCATGCCCGTCGAGTACAACAATGTGGATACCCCCTTCTACAGCGAGGTCGAGCGGGAGTTCGACTCCGCTCAGGACTGGACCGTGGGGGATGTCAACACGCTCGTTCTCTATGTCCGCGGCAAGGGCAACAACCGCAAGGCGCCTCTCTATGTCACGGTCGGGGACGCCTCTCAGCACACCGCTCGCGTCGTGCATTCTGATCCTACGATCGCGCTAAACTCCAAGTGGGTCGAATGGCGGATTCCGTTCGATGAGCTCACCGCAGCCGGCGTCAACATGGCCCGCGTCAAGAGACTGATCATCGGTCTGGGCGACAGGGATGATCCCAAGTCGGGCGGTACCGGCCGGATGTACATCGATGACATCTTTGGGATGCGACGCTGACCGTATCTGAATAATCCGGCGGCTTGTCGGCACCTGGTCATCGCATACGTTTGTTCCTTCAAGGGGGCCGTGATGTACTGTCACGGCCCCCTTTGTAGTTGTATGTCCTTGCGTCCCAGCGAGAAAACGCATACAACAGCCTGTGAACTGTGCGCCCGTTCAGAGCAGCTCTCCAAACGGAGCGGACACACATCTATCGGAAGGAAGAACGTATGATGAACGGAAGGTTGTCCGCCGTCGTCTGGACAGTTACCCTCGCCTTATCCTCTGTCGGTCACGCCGGAGTGGAGACCCTCCCATCCGGCGGTGGGCGGCCGGCCATCGAGGTCCGCCACTTCCCCGACCGCCTTCACACGTTCGTCTGGCGCAATTGGGAAATGGTCTCGTTGGAGCGGATGGCCGAGGTGCTCGATGCAACACCCGAGCAGGTCCGCGCAATCGGCCTGTCGATGGGTCTGCCGCCGCATAAGACCCCGCCGGAGTTGTACTTGCAGCGAGGGTATATTTCCATCATCCGCCGGAACTGGCACCTTCTGCCCTACGAGCAGCTACTTGAACTGCTCGGCTGGGATGCGGAGAAGCTGGCATTCGCGCTGCGCGAGGATGATTTCCTCTGGATCAAGCTCGGTTCGCTCAAGCCGTCTTGCCCAGTCCTGCGATATGCGGAGCCGAATGAGGCGGCAATTCGACGATGCGAGCAGATCGGGACGTTGGTCCGCTCGCAATTCGCAAAGGAATTCACCAGGCCCTGGAAGCCGCGATTCGACTTTCTGCAAAGCCTGTCTGTCGCTGAGCCCGGATGGACACGGCCTGCTCCACGTCCAGGTGAACAGAAGATCCGATTCCTCTACTCGTACTGCGGCGTCTTCGGCGATCCCCTTTTGAACCCTGAACTCGATCCGTATCCGGACGGCCTGCTCCAACAGTTGTCCGATCTCGGCGTCAACGGCGTCTGGCTGCACGTGGTCCTGCGACAACTGGCCCCGAGCGCCCTCTTCCCCGACACGGACGGCGCCTGCGAGCGGCGAATCGCCAGTTTGCGGCGGCTCGTGGAACGGGCAAGAAAGTGCGGGATCGATATCTACCTCTACATGAACGAACCGCGTGCAATGGAAACCTCGTTCTTCAAAGACCGTGAGAACATCAGGGGTGTCCAGGAGGGTGACTATTTCGCTCTGTGCACGTCGGCGCCCGAGGTTCGCCGGTGGCTGGCGGATTCGCTAACCTACGTGTTCAAGCAAGTGCCGGACCTGGGCGGCGTCTTCACCATCACCGCCTCAGAGAATCTGACGAACTGCTATTGTCACGGACGGACTGCGGCGGGATGTCCTCGTTGCTCGAAGCGGTCCGGGCCCGAGGTGATCGCAGAGGTCAATCGCACCATCGCACAAGGGGTCTGGGCGGGGAACCCCAATGCCAGGGTCATCGCCTACGACTGGGGCTGGCCGGACGGCACTCCCGCCGGATGGGGCGGCCCCGATTGGGCCACACAGATCATCGATGCCCTGCCCGACAATATCTATGTGATGTGCGTCAGTGAATGGGGCAAGCCCATCACTCGCGGCGGCATCAGCAGCAGCGTCGGCGAATACTCGCTCTCGGCCGTCGGTCCCGGCCCGCGGGCCTCCAGGCACTGGGCCTTGGCCAAGAAGCGAGGGCTGCAGACCATCGCCAAGATTCAGGCCAATTGCTCGTGGGAACTGTCGGCGGTGCCCAGCCTGCCCGTGATGAACCTGGTCGCCCAGCACTACAGCAACCTGGCCCAGACCGATATCGACGGCATGATGATGAGCTGGAGTCTTGGCGGGTATCCGTCGCCCAACCTGGAACTTGCGGAATACTTCGATTCCAAGCCTGTCCCCACTGTCGAACAGGCATTGACGCAAATGGGTGAATCCCGCTATGGTTCGGACGCGGCCCCGGATGCCCTGGCAGCATGGTCGAAGTTCAGCATCGCTTTCTCGGAGTACCCCTTTCACGGCGGCTTCGTTTACACCGGTCCCGTGCAATGCGGCCCAGCCAATCTCTTGTACGCCCAGCCCACCGGCTATCATGCAACCATGGTCGGTTTCCCATACGACGACGTGAATACGTGGCGTGCGATCTACCCAGCGGAGGTTCTGGCTTCGCAATTCGAGAAGATCGCGACCGGCTGGGAACAGGGTCTTTCCTGTCTTCAGAGCGCCCAGAGAAGGCCTGGGACCACCGCACAGCGGGCGAACCTGCACACCGATCTGGGCATCGCACAAGCCGCTGGCCTGCATTTCCGCAGTGTCGCCAATCAGATTCGCTTCGTCATGGCCAGAGACGCCCTCCTGACGGGTTTGCTCGAAGGCGCCGAACGCGATGCCCAGATCGAGATCGCCAGGAAATCAGTCATCGACGAGATCGAGACCGCCAAACGGCTCTTCGTCCTGACGCTCGACGATTCGCGGATTGGTTATGAAGCATCGAACCACTACTACTACCTGCCGCTCGACCTGGTGGAGAAGGTCGTCAACTGCCGGCACATTCTGGACACCTGGCCCGCCGGGATGTGAAATAACGATGTCGGGAGGATCGTCCTGCAATCGACAAGGCAACTCTGATTCAAAGCTCTGGAGACGCGACGGATGAAATCGACGATGAATGCTGCTCTGCTCGTGCTGCTCGCAGCGGCGTGGCGAGTTCCTCTTTCCGAAACCCGAGCGGATGTCCCTGCAGTAACCACACCGCCGCAATCGTTCTTCAACCTCATTCGGGAGAACGACCGCGAGGTCGCCCGAGAGTTCTACAAGAAGTACATCGACGTCAAAGGCCTGCCTGTCGCGGCATCGAGCGAGGTCGCGGACCTGGCGCTTCAACGCACGTATGAGATTGTCACGCACATGCTTGCCGGCCGGCCCGACGTGCTCCAGGCGATGGCCAGGCAAGGCATGTACCTGATCGTGATCGGCAAGGACCAGGTTTATACCGACATGCCGGAATATCGTCACAGTCGCAATCCGGACTACCAGAACGAGCGGGTCCGAGGCACGGGCGGCCTGCCCACCAGCTTTGGCGAAGAGAACCTGCTGAGTCTGCCCATCGACCGCTACGACGATGAGAGCATCGCCGTCCACGAGTTCTGTCACACCATCGATGCCACCCTTAGCGAGATCGACCCGACCTGGCGGGGTCGCGTAATGGCCGCGTACCGCAATGCGATGGCCAAGGGGCTCTACCACAACACGTATGCCGGTTCGAACCCAGGCGAGTATTGGGCGGAGATCGCTCAGGCGTATTTCGACTGCAATCGCATCAACAACTGGAACCACGGGCCCGTCGGCCATCGCGAGCAGCTCAAAGCATACGACCCGATGGGCTACGAGCTGTGCCGGACCGCTTTCCACCTGCGGCCCGATCAGGACTGGCGATACCAGTGGCTTCAGAGGCTGCCCTGCGTCGTTGCGCCGCCTGCGAGGTTCAAGATCGATCCCTACTACACCAAGTTCACCTGGGCCCGCGAGTTCCCTGTGATCGGACGACAAGCAAGTAATGAGGCACTGCTCCAGGCCAACGAGACGATCCGTCGCATGTTCGCCTACCGTCACGACATCCTCAAAGCCCTCATCGCCGAGGGAGTCAGGCTGGTCGTCCTCGGGCCGAATGAGCACATCAGCGACCTGCCTGAGTACAAAGCGCTTGGCGATCCAAACGTCGTCGACGCTCTCACCCGCTATCAGACATACACACCAGAGATGAAACTGCTCGTCGTGGGCGAGGAGAACGTGCTCGCCAATCCGCGGGACATGTACGTCGGCGATAATCAGGTGATTCGGGTCTCTGCCGACGCGATCTGGCGGGTGACAGGCATTCGCCCGGTCGATGCGAGTTTCGAGAGCCGGCCTCGCTGGATCTGGCAACAGTACGAGTTGCGGGTCCGGCGTCTCGATGACCGGTTCGACTCTCAACTCAAGGAGACATTCGAGAAGGCGACGGCCGCAGGCAAGTGGCAAGGCGCCGCTGCGGTCGCGGATCGAACCGCATACTGGGTCGAAGGGGTACTCGCATACTTCGACGCCGCAGGCCAGGACGATACCCCAACCGATGCGGCCCATCCGATCGACACGCGAGAGAAGCTCAAGGAATACGATCCCGACCTCTTTGCGCTGGTCAATGAGACGATGGCCTACGAAACCCAGATCGACTGGCGATACCAGCCGTACAGGCAATAAGGGATACTGATATGATCCTCGCGACGATCGTCCTGCTCAGCGCCCAGGTGCAGCTCAACTATCCCTACATGCCCGTGCCGTTCTCGCGGGTGCAGATCGAGGACGAGTTCTGGGCTCCTCGCATCGAGACCAACCGCACGGTGACCATTCCATTCGCCTTCCGCATGAACGAGGAGACCGGGCGGATGGACAATTTCCGGATCGCCGCCGGATTGATGAAAGGGACCTACAAAGGCAAGCGGTACAACGACACCGATGTCTACAAGGTCATCGAGGGCGCCGCGTACTCGCTGACACAGCATCCGGACCCGGATCTGGAGAAGTACGTCGATGGTCTCATCGAAATCATCGCGAAGGCTCAGGAACCGGATGGATATCTCTTCACCGCCCGCACCTGTGATCCGAACAATCCCGCGGCCGGCGCAGGTCCCGAGCGATGGTCCCTCCTGGCAGTCAGTCACGAACTGTACAACGCCGGTCACATGTACGAAGCCGCGGTCGCCTACTACGAAGCCACAGGCAAACGCACATTCCTCGACGTAGCGATTAAGAACGCGGATCTCCTCGACCGCACCTTCGGCCCCTGGCCGAGCCAGCGAGCCGGTACGCCGGGCCACCAGGAGATCGAGATCGGCCTGATCAAACTCTACCGCGCCACCGGCGACAACAAGTACCTCAGGCTCGCCCAGCACTTCCTGGACGTGCGGGGCCGGATCGAGAACTTCATGCCCCAGTATCCGGCGGATTCCCCCTGGTCGGTCTACAACGACGCCGTGCAGATCCAGGCCCACAAGCCGATCCTGCAGCAAGACGAAGCGGTCGGCCACGCAGTGCGCGCCACTTACATGTACTCCGGCATTGCCGACTTCGCAGCCATCGCCGCCAATGATGCCTACAAAGCGGCGGCCAGGCGTCTCTGGAACGACGTGATCGGCCGCAAGATCTACATCACCGGCGGCATCGGCGCCATGCACTCGCACGAATCGTTCGGCGAACCCTACGAACTGCCCAACCTGACCGCGTACAACGAAACCTGCGCCGCAATCGGCAACGTGTTCTGGAATCATCGCATGTTCCTGTTGCACGGCGAGGCCTTCTACATCGACGTGCTCGAACGCGCCGCCTACAATGGACTGATCGCGGGCGTCTCCCTCAGCGGCGACCGGTTCTTCTATCCGAACCCGCTCTCCTCCGACGGCAAGTTTCGTTTCAACCAGGGCGCGACCGAGCGTTCGCCCTGGTTCGAAGTAGCCTGCTGTCCCGGCAACATCGCGAGGTTTCTGCCCTCCTTCTCCGGCTACATCTACGCCCAGATGCGCGGCGCGCTATACGTAAATCTCTTCGTAACCAGCCATGCCGCAGTCGAGCTCAACGGACACAAGGTCGTCGTGCGTCAGCAAACGCGATATCCCTGGGATGGAGCTGTGAAGATCGTTCTGGAACCGGACGAAAGCTGTGCATTCTCTGTCGCCATCCGGATTCCGGGCTGGGCAAGAAACGAGGTCCTGCCGGGCGACCTCTACCGCTTCCTCGACCACAGCGACGCTTGGCCGACCGCCAGAATCAACGGCGAAGCGATGACTGTCGATGCCCCCGGCGATGGGTTCATGCGGATCCAGCGAACCTGGTCTCCAGGCGATACGATCGAACTCGATCTGCCCATGCCCATCCGGCGTATCGCGGCCAACGAGAAAGTCCAAGCCGACCGAGGGCGCGTCGCGCTGCAGCGAGGCCCGCTCGTCTACTGCGCCGAGTGGTGCGATCAGTCGGACAGACGTGTCGGGAATCTGATCCTGTCCGACGATGTCTTATTGAACTCACACTGGCAAAACGGTCTCTTGGGCGGTGTCATGGTGATTCAAGGACGCGTGCAAGCCTTCCAGGAAGACGGCGTCCTGCGAGACCAGGGCTTCACGGCTATCCCCTACTACGCGTGGGCTCATCGCGGGTCGGGCGAGATGGCCGTCTGGCTGGCGCGAGATCGCGAGGCGCTCGACTACGTCGAGCAGGCAGGACCCGAGCAGGAACAATGACAATTCGACTTCGAGGAGACCAATGACTGTGACAGCCCGCGTCAGACCGTTCGGACCGACCCTGGTCATGGCAATCGCTGCAATGTCGATCTGCGCCAGTGTTCAACAGGCATCGGCACAGAGCCGATTCGGGCCGCCCCGTCGGGTGGAGGGTTACTACAAAGGCCGGATCTCACCGCGATGGTTCGACGACAACAAGCGTTTCTGGTACCGCAACGACCTCAGCGGCGACGCCAAGGAGTTCGTCCTGCTGGACGCGGAACGAGGGACGCGACAGGCCGCATTCGACCATGCGAAACTTGCCGCAGCTTTGTCTCAAGCCAGCGGCGTGGAATACAAGGCCGAGCAACTGCCCTTCGACGCCATCGAGTTCGCGGAAGATGGCAAGGTGCTGCGATTCATGGTGGAACAAACGACCTGGGATTTCGACCTGGCGTCCTGTGCGTGCACCAAGTCGAACGAGACCATGTCTCAACCTTCCGGCCCGGATCGCGAGGGTCGCCCTTTTGGGCGTCCCCCGTGGGAACGGGAGGGCCGGGAGCGTGGTCCCTCACCCGATTCGCCCGACGGCAAGTGGACTGCTTTCGTGAAGGGCAACAACGTGTTCCTCAAGGCCCCCGAGGGCGAGCAAGAGATTCAGCTCAGCGCCGACGGCGTCGAGGGCAACGCTTATGGCCCGTTCATGTGGGCGCCCGATTCGCAAACCCTCGTGGCCTTCCGCGTCGAGCCGGGCGACAACAGAGAAGTGTACCTGATCGAGTCCTCCCCTGCCGGCGGCGGGCGGGCGAAGTTCTCCAGCCGGCCCTATGCGTTGCCGGGAGACAGGTTCGCGACTTATGAGTTGAACCTGTTCGACGTCGCCGGCCGCAAACAGACCAAGCCCGAGGTGGACAAGCTCGAAATGGAGTGGCAAACGCCCCAGTTGCACTGGAGCCAGGATCAGCGGTACTTCGCGTACGAGAAAGTCGATCGCGGCCACCAGCGATTCCGCGTCATTGCGGTCGATTCGCATACCGGCCGGGTGCGCAACCTGATCGACGAGCGGACCGAGACCTTCATCTGGACCGCCCACACAGAGAATCTGGGACTCTCGATCGTGACTTGGCTGGACAAGAGCGACGACTTCATCTACGCGTCCGAGCGCGACGGCTGGCGACACCTGTACTTCGTGGAGGGCGTCACAGGCGAGATCCGCAACCAGATCACAAAGGGCGAGTGGGTCGTTCGCGGCATCGACCGCGTCGATGAAGAAGCCAAACAGATCTGGTTCCATGCCAGCGGCAGGAACGCGGATCAGGACCCGTACCTCATCCACTACTACCGAGTCAATTTCGATGGGTCGGGCCTCGTGGTTCTGACCGAAGGCAACGGCAACCATACGGTTCAATACTCGCCGGACCGTAAGTATCTGATCGACACGTACAGCCGCGTGGACATGCCGCCGGTGCATGAGTTGCGTCGAGTCTCGGACGGCTCGTTGGTTTGCGCCCTGGAGAAGGCTGACATCAGCGAGCTGGTCGCCAAGGGCTGGACCGCGCCCGAAGTCTTCGTCGCCAAGGGACGTGATGGCAAGACCGACATCTGGGGCATCATCTGTCGACCCAAGGACTTCGACCCTGCCAGGAAGTACCCGGTCATCGAGCAGATCTACGCCGGGCCGCAGAGTGCATACGTCCCCAAGAGCTTCAGTCCCTTCTCTCGGTTCACCTCGCTGACGGATCTGGGTTTCGTCGTCGTGCAGATCGACGGGATGGGCACCGCCTTCCGCTCCAAGGCCTTTCACGACGTCTGCTGGCACGATCTCAAGGACGCCGGCTTCCCCGATCGCATCCTCTGGCACCAGGCGGCGGCGGCCAAGCACCCCTGGTACGATGTCACTCGCGTGGGCGTCTACGGCGGCTCGGCCGGCGGCCAGAACGCCGCGGGGGCATTGCTGTTCCATCCCGACTTCTACAAGGTCGGCGCGGCCGGCTGCGGCTGTCACGACAACCGCATGGACAAGGCATCTTGGAACGAGCAGTGGATGGGCTACCCGGTCGGGCCGTGCTACGCGGAGTGCTCGAACATCGAAAACGCATCCCGCCTGCGGGGCAAGTTGCTGCTGATCGTCGGCGAATTGGACGACAACGTCCCGCCGGAATCGACGATGCGCTTCGTGGACGCGCTCATCAAGGCCAACAAGGATTTCGACATGCTCGTCGTACCCGGCGCCAGGCATGGCATGGGCGGCGCCTACGGCCAGCGTCGACTGGAGGATTTCTTCGTCCGTCACCTGCTCGGCGTCGAACCGCCCGATCGTAACGTGAACTGAACTTGGAAAGTGAGAGAGCGACAATGAGACTTGCCATCTTCACGATACTCACGCTTCTGTTACTGGCCGGCTCGGTCCAGGCCAGCACTGCGACCATTGCCATCGACGCCGCTCGGAAAGGCCCTGCGATCAATCCTCGCATGTACGGCATCTTCCTCGAGGAGATCAATCACGGCGTCGACGGCGGCCTGTACGCAGAGTTGATACGGAATCGAGGCTTCGAGGACTCTCGCCCGCCGGAAGGGTTCACCCTGCGAAACGGCCGCTGGCGCGACGCCAAAGGCTACGACGCCGGCTTCGACCAGTTCGGCTACAAGACCGATGGAGTCCCCTTCTGGTCGCTGCTCCAGCAGGGCAACGCCCGTGGGTCCATGTCTCTGGAGACCACAGGCGGCGTCACAGAGCAGTCGTCGCACTGCCTGCGTCTGGACGTCGAGAGTGTTGCGGACGGCCGGTTCGGCGTGGCCAACGAAGGCTTCTTCGGCATCGGTGTCAAGCAGGGCCAGAAGTATGAACTGTCTCTCTACATCAAAGGCTCGGTGACAACGGTGTCCGTGATTCTGGAAGACGCGTCGGGAAAGGCCGTCTCCGATAGTGCCCGCGTCGCAGACATCGGCGAGAACTGGAAGCAGTCCAGAGCCACGCTGACCGCGTCGGTCACCGAATCCAAGGCCCGATTAGTCATCCTCGCACAGACGCACGGCACGCTGTGGCTCGACTTCGTGTCGCTTTTTCCCACAAACACCTGGAAGGGCCGGCCCAACGGGCTGCGTCCCGACATCGCCCAGATGATCGCGGACCTCAAGCCGGGCTTCGTCCGCTTCCCCGGCGGCTGCGTCGTCGAAGGCGGCACCGTCGAAACCGCGTACAACTGGAAGCGGACCGTCGGCCCGATCGAACGTCGCGAGGAGCGATGGGGTCCGTGGAACTACCGCTTCACGCACGGCCTGGGACTCCACGAGTACTTCCAGTTCTGCGAGGACCTGGGCGCGGAGCCCCTGTGGGTGGGTTTCTGCGGCCAGACCTGCATCTTCCGTCAAATGGAGAATGTGCCCATGGACCAGATGGGCTGGGTACGCGACAGCTTCCTCGACGTGGTCGAATACGCCAACGGTCCGACCGACTCCAAGTGGGGCAAGCTCCGCGCCGACGCAGGCCATCCCGCATCGTTCGGACTCAAGTACGTCGAGATCGGCAACGAGAACGCCGAGCGTGCGTACGAGGAACGCTACCGGTTCATCTACGATGCGATGAAGGCCAAGTACCCCAACCTGGTCTATCTGGCGGATCTCTCCTACTACCGCATTCCCGCCGGGCTTCACGACATCGCGGACCGTCACTACTACAACAATCCGACGTGGTTCATGAACCGCTTCAACGAGTATGACAACCGGGATCGCAGTCTTGCGCCGCTGTACTTGGGCGAGGTGGCCGTGACCAGCCAGGACGGCGGACCCTATCGAGGCAACCTCCTGGCAGCGCTGGCCGAGGGCGTGTTCCTCATGGGCTGCGAACGAAACGCGGATGTTGTGCAGATGGTCTCCTACGCACCGCTGCCGGCCCACGTCGAGGGACGGACCTGGGAGTGGCACGGCATGATCTACCACGACGGCACACGCGTCTTCGGCACCGCGTCGTACTGCCTCTGGAAGCTCTTCGGGCTCAATCGGCCCAGTTACACCGTCCGCACCGACGTGAAACTCGAACAGAGCAAGCCACCGGTGATTGCCGGCGAGATCGGCGTGGGCACCTGGAACACTTCTGCGGAATTCAAGGACGTCCGCGTCGAGAAGGATGGCAGAATCCTCTACGCATCGGATTTCTCGAACGGTTCTGCAGACTGGAAACCGGATGGTGGAGAATGGACGGTCGTCGATGGAGCATATCGCCAGGGTCGCCAGGCCGTGGGCCTGAGCTACTTCGGCGACGAGACGTGGTCCGACTACACGCTGACGCTCAAGGCGCGAAAAACCCGCGGCGATGAAGGCTTCCTCGTCGCCTTCGGGCGCAAGGGCCAGAGCAAGTTCTGGTGGAACGTCGGCGGCTGGGGCAATCGCGAGCACGCGATCGAGCTGAACCAGAGCCCGGTGGGCCGACATGTGCAGGGACGAATCGAAACCAACCGCTGGTACGACGTGAAGATCGAACTGGCCGGCAATCGAATCCGCTGCTACCTGGACGGCGAACTGATCCACGACGAGACCGCTCCTTCGACGGAGCGCTTCTACGCGACGGCCGGCCGGGACGAAACCAGCGGCGACCTGATCCTCAAGGCGATCAACACCTCCTCGGAACCAGTAACAGCCGGCCTGACCCTGCGGGGTCTCGATCGCATCCAGCCGGACGCGTCAGTCACCGTCCTGACCTCGGCCAATCTCTCAGACAACAACAGTCTCGATGAGCCGAATCGCGTGACACCAATCGAGAGTCAAGTGAACACGGCAGCCGGCGAGTTCACCCATGAATTCCCGCCCAACTCGCTCACGATCCTGCGGATCAAGACTCAGTGACCTCCGCTATCGGCTGACACTCTGTGACCGCCAAGGATGGTCATACGGTCCCATTTCGTCGAGCGGAATGGGCGACCACAGGAGCAATCTGAGTTGTGGATCGCGTCGGATGGCCTGCTCGTGCGACACCGTCTTCGGATCGATGGAACGATCTGTCACCGCGTTGAGGGCGCTCTTCTCCACGCCGCCATCGCGGAGGAAGACGCTACCACAGTGGGCGAAGAGGTTGCGGCTGATCCAGTTGATGTCCGCGTTCGCTTTCAGATTGGCTAAGTCTGGATAGCGGGTCGAATAGGGAGGCTCGCTTGCCTGCTTGAGGAATCGGTCGATGGATTCGAGCCATCGCTTCTCGCCCCACCGGCTGAAGCTGATCCCGGCGAAGCAATCCACGAAAACGTTGCCATCCACGAGGT
This sequence comes from Sedimentisphaerales bacterium, assembly GCA_034678485.1. Classification (GTDB taxonomy): domain Bacteria; phylum Planctomycetota; class Phycisphaerae; order Sedimentisphaerales; family Anaerobacaceae; genus PLanc-01. The sequence goes on from JAXDBU010000058.1 coordinate 45,515, forward strand.
TCTCCTTGCCGCCGTGGATCTGGACACCGCCGAACTGGACCGCGCCGCAGCGTTCGAAGAGGTTGCCGTGCAGAACGATGCCCGAGATCATATCGTCCAGGCGGATGCCTGCGGCGCCGCAGTGCGTTCCTCCCACAATGTCGCTCCAGCGGTTCCAGCGGATCACGACGCCGCGATAGAGCGGATTGCCGAACATGTCGATCCCGCCCTGATCGTCGGACTCCTGAACCACGTTGCGGATCACGTTCAGCTCGATCAGATGGTCGTTGCCTTCGATCCGCATCGCGGAAGAGGGCATTCGCTCGAACAGGTTGTGGGCAATCCGGTTGCCACAGCCATCGAGCAGGACCGCAGGCGTATAGGTCCGTTTGATCCGCGAGATGTCGAAGACCGTGCAGTTCTCGACGAAATGCTCTCCTCGCACAAGCGTCTTGCGGTCACCGCCGGCGACGCGGGCCCCGCCACAACCGAGCGTGTGCATGGTGCAGCCGAATAGGCCGTGGTGGCGCCCGCCATCGACGACGATGGCATCGCCGCCGAACCGCTGGATCGTGCAGCCGGCCACCAAGCAATCGGATCCGCCGCGGATGTGAATCGCATCGCCCCGACCTTCCTGGAACGTCAGCCTCAGGAGCGTGACATGCTCCACGTTGTTCATCGTCACGAAGGGCTGGTCGAACACGCTCAGGACCGTGTCGGCCTTCGACGGATCGACGCCTTCCGGCGGCAGCCAGTAGACCTTGCTCGCGGCGCGGTCCAGGTACCACTCGCCCGGCGCGTCGATCTCGCGGAACACGTTGACCGCATAGTAACGCTGGTCCTTGCGATAGCCGTAGTTCGAGTATGGCAGGGACAGTGTGATGACCCGTTCACTCGCATCAATCGAAGCCACCTTCTGGTACTCCTCGAACCAGTCCCAGAACCAATAGCCGTAGAGGCGAACGTCGGGTTCGTCGAGCCAGCGACCGGGCCGGTCTTCGATATACTGGAACTTGCCGTCTTTGCAGCCTCTGATCGAGCCCCACTGGGTGAAAGTATCGGCGCCGAGGACCTCGCCGGTCTTGACGAAACCTTCGTTCGGCCAGCGGGCGAGTGTCTGCGGGACCCCCTCGACGAACAGCTCCGGCCGACGACGCAGCGCCGTCGCATCCCCCAGATCCGTGACCCCAAGTGCCTTCAGATCGGCCTCCCGGACACGATCGCGGACGGAAGGATCGAGCCTGTCCCGCTGTTTCGAGTCGGCGACGGGTTTCCAGCCGACGACTCGCACGCCGCCGTGAAAGACGGGCTTCTGGCCGGTTTCGGCCTCGTAGACTACAGGCGATTCCTCCGTCCCCGAGTCTTCGGAAGCGAGTGCCAGCGGATGCTCGACAAAGTACCGGCCCCCTGCAATCCGAATTGTCACACCGCCTTTCGGCAGCGTCCCACCGTGCGACTTGTTCAACGCTCTTACGGCATCTCTTGCCTTCTCAACCGTGCGGAACGGCTTGGCCTCTGAGCCATCGCCGTCGTCGCTGCCCGTCGGAGCGACGTGCAGCACAACGGTAGGCTCCGCCAGCGTCGGTAACTGCACGCGGTAGGCGGCAGGATTTCGACCGGGCAGACCGTGTTCTCGACGCTCCGCTTCTGCAATGGACTGACGAGCGGTGTCTCTGAAGAACTGCGGGATGATCGTATCGCCAGCGGCTCGTTGCCACGCCGTGATCGCACCGGCGGTATCCTGTCGGGCGACTGCGACATCCGCTAAGCCAAGCAGCGCCAAACCCCGAACGAACGACGGAACTGCCACGTCTTTCGCAACCGTCTCGAAGCCCTCGGCCGCAGCGTCGAATTGCCCCTCTGCCAGCGCCTTGGCAGCAGCATCCAGCGCAGGGGAACACGTCGCAGGCGGCTCGTCCGCAGCATCTGCGCGGGCGGCAAAGACCCCCAAGAGGCCCAATACGAGGATAGACTTCCACTGCTGCGCCTTCATAGACGATAGTCCTTTCCAGTCGCTCTCGGTCATACACCCCAAAGAGGGTGCGTAATGCGCACCCTACGCCAGCTTGTCGCGATTCTCGTAGACCTTCGCGATCGCGTTTGCGATGTCGTCCATGTCCTGCTTGCTCGTCAGCAGCATGTTCTGGCCGATCCAGACCGCTTCCTGGCAGAGCTGGTCGTTGCCTGGGTAGTGTAGTTCGTCACGGTAGCGGTCGAGCCGGGCTTTGGGGAAACTCCGTGTGAAGTTCTTGGAGGTCAGCGCCGCTTCGATCAGACCGTCACGGTACTGCGGACCGTACCCGCCGCTGCAAGGAATACCCTCAGCACTGAGGGCCGCAAGGAACTTCTTTCGCGGCGCACCGTTGAAATGTTCCATCAGATAACGGAACGGATACAGGTGGTATACCGCTTGCGTCACCCCGTCATAGAGCCTGTGCGGGACGATGCCCGGGATATCCTTGATCTTCGAGGTCAGGTACTTGCCGTTCTCCCATCGCAACGCGGTGTCCGCTTCAAGGCGTTTCATCTGGTTGAGCAGGATCGCCGCCTGGTACTCGGTCATCCGACGGTTCGTCCCCAGCACCGAGTTGGGGCCCGCCTTCGGCATGTTCCCAAAGGCCCGGCCACAGTTGTGGTATGCGTGGACCCTGTCCATCAGATCCTCGTCGTTGCCGACCACAGCCCCGCCCTCGCCGCACGGCAGGTGTTTGGAGTTCTGGAAACTGAAACACCCGAGGTCGCCGAGCGTACCGCAGCACTTGCCCCGCCATTTGGCGAGCCACGCCTGGCAGGCGTCTTCGATCACCTTGAGGTTGTGCTTCTTCGCGATCTCGTTGATGCGGTCCATGTTCGCCGGGATGCCGAGGATGTGCACGGGCAGGATAGCCCGCGTGTTCTCGGTAATTCGTTCCTCGATCTTGTCCGGATTGATCTGGAACGTCTCGGGATCGGTGTCCGCGAACACCGGCAGCGCGCAGGAGTTCAAAACCACGTTGTACGTCGCGATGAACGTATACGGCGAGACGATCACCTCGTCGCCCACGCCGACATCGAGCAGGTGCAGGGCCGTCATCAGCGAATTCGTCCCGTTCACCATGGCCACGCAGCGTTTCGCGCCCAGCAGCTTGGCATAGGCCTGTTCGAACTGCGTGACGGTCGTGCCCTGGCCGCGGAACCAGTTCCCGCTACGGAGGACCTCCAGGACCGATTCCTCGGCGGAGCGATCCCAGACCGGCCAAGCAGGCCAGGGTTTCGCTCGGACGGGCGTGCCGCCCAGCATGGCCAGTTTGCCGGCGCTCCTGCGGGCGTTGCCGAATGCGGGGATGCCCCGAGAGGCAAACGCCGCAAAGGTCCCGGCCGAAGCAGCGCCCACGAATTGTCGTCTACTCATACGATGTGCCTTCATGTTCCGCCCTTTCAGTAATCTGAGACCCGATGCGTTCGATGGTGCATTCTAACCCCGAGTCCGGGTCGAATCACGCGAAATTGCTTGAAATCTGACTTCCTGTCTCGGAGAATGGTATCCCAAGATTCGGGATGGTGGAGAGTCGATATGTGCAAAGTCACTCGTATTCTCAACGCCATCGAACAGGGGGACACACAAGCTACAGACAGGCTTCTGCCGTTGGTCTACGAAGAACTCCGGCTTCTGGCGGCGCAGAGACTCTCGCACGAGCCGCCGGGCCAGACCCTCCAGGCGACGGCCCTGGTGCATGAAGCATACCTCCGCCTGGTTGGGGATGAACCACGAAGCTGGGAAAACCGCGGCCATTTCTTCGCCGCCGCCGCGGAGGCCATGCGCCGGATTCTCGTCGAACGGGCACGCGCCAGACTCCGTCTCAAACGAGGCGGCAATCTCCAGCGGGTGGCCATGGAGGGCGATGACCTGCCCAAGGGAGAGCCGCCTGAAACCCTTCTGGCACTCGACGAAGCTCTGGCGAGATTCGCCGAGGAAGACCCGGTGAAGGCAGAACTGGTTAAACTGCGGTACTTCGCGGGTCTGACCATCCCGCAGACGGCCGAAGCCCTGGGCATCTCGAAGGCCACCGCCGAGAGGTATTGGTCGTACGCTCGGGCCTGGCTGTTCCACGAAATCAACAAGTCGTAACAGCCGCTCGCATTTCTTCTCGGATTCTTTGCGAGTCTGAGGCGTTTCGCCTCGAAACGGCGCATTGTATTGCAGAACCGATGGTTCAGGGGCAAGTCCGTGGTCGAACGAAACAGCCAAGTCGAAGAACTCTACTACGAGGCCCTTCAGCGGCACGCCGGGCCGGAACGTGCGTCCTACCTGGACACCGCCTGTGGGCAGGATTCGGACCTTCGCACGCGGCTCGAAAGTCTCCTCAAGGCGGATGAGGAGGCCGGCGACTTCCTGGAGTCCCCCGCCTTCGAGGGGGAGGCGGCGCTCGACCGCTCTCTGGTGATAGAGGGTCCGGGGTCCATGATCGGTCCCTACAAGCTGCTGGAGAAGATCGGCGAGGGCGGCATGGCGGTCGTCTACATGGCCGAGCAGGCGCCGAGCACGCGGTCCGCGCCGTTCGGGCCTGCGAGCACAGGCGTCCTGAGCGACAGCGAAGGAACGATCCGCCGGA
>JAXDBU010000059.1:0-34155 GCA_034678485.1 Sedimentisphaerales bacterium
CGACTCGATCTTCTCGCGGACGGTCTGGACATAGGCTTCCGCGTCCTCTCGGTTTGCCAGCTCGGCGTATCGTCGGTCCACATCCGCATCCACCTTGCAGACCTGATCGACGAGGTACTCCTGAACCATGCGGGGGAATCGATTCAACGGTTCGAGTGAGTTTGCCGTCGAGGCGGCTCCGCCCGCCCGGCTCATCCCGGCCGCGAGGCCGACGACTGCGAGCCCCCAGAGGACAAGACCGGTGAATCTCCGCGAATACGGGTGTTGTGGCGACCGGCTGATTCGAGACATCGCGAGTCCTCCATACAAGACCGTGTACTCCTTGCCTGTTCACTCGACCCATTCTACCATTCCCATCCCGGGCGGGTAAGTCACTTTTGTTTGCCTCGGACAGGCGGGGGAATTACTATGGCCGCCGTTGGCAGTCGATATCAGGAGATGGCAGGACGACCATGGCCCAGAGCAAACATCTCAGCGCGCCGCTGGCGACGACGAAGATGCCGCCGAGCGTGCCGTACATCCTCGTGAACGAAGGCGCCGAGCGATTCGCCTTCTACGGCATGAGTTCCATCCTTGTCGTGTTCATGACGAACTACCTGCTCGGCCCCCATGGGGCTTTGAAGGTCATGCCCGACGAGTCCGCCAAGGCGTGGTTCCACTGGTTCACCGCCGCGGTCTACTTCATGTCCATTGTCGGCGCCGTGATCTCGGACATCTGGCTCGGCAAATTCAAGACCATCCTCTGGTTCAACATCGTCTATTGCGTCGGGCTCTTCTTCTTGACGTTTGACCATACCCGCCTGGGTCTGGCCGCGGGACTGATCCTGATCGCCATGGGATCGGGGATCGTCAAACCCTGCGTCTCCGCGAACGTGGGCGACCAGTTCGGACCCTCCAACAAGCACCTGATCGAGAAGTGCTATAGCTGGTTCTACCTCTCGATCAACGTCGGCGCCGCGATTTCGATGTGGTGGTGCCCGATCCTGCTGGAGAAGCACGGGCCCGGCGTCGGCTTTGGCGTCCCCGCCGGCTTTATGGTCCTCGCGACGCTCGCCTACTGGCTGGGCGGGCGCAAGATGGTGGACATCCCTCCGGCGGGTCCCAAGGCCTGGGCGGAGATCTTCGACCGGGAACAGAGCATCAGCCTCGCCAAGATCGCCATCATCTTCCTGTTCCTCTCGATGTTCTTCGCACTGTACTACCAGTCGCAGTCGGCCTGGGTGCTCCAGGCGGAGAAGATGGAGCTCAAATGGCTGGGCATCACCTGGCTTCCCGCCCAGATGCAGGCGGCCAACTCCGTGCTCGTGGTCGTGATGATCCCGCTGTTCGCCTACGTGGTCTATCCCGCGATCAACAAGCTCTGGCCCCTGACGCTGCTTCGCAAGATGGAAATCGGCATGTTCGTCACCGCCGCGAGTTTTCTCGTCCCGATCTGGATCGAGACGCAGATTCAGCAGGGCGGCCGGCCCTCTATCGGCTGGCAGGTCGTCGCCTACGTCTTCCTGACCGCCGCGGAGCTGATGGTCTCCATCACGTCGTTGGAATTTGCCTATACGCAGGCCCCCAACAAGATGAAGTCGCTCATCCAGGCGCTCAACCTCCTGTCGATCTCCCTGGGGAACATCATCGCGGCGGTCGTAAACGTGGTGATCGAGAATCCCGACGGCACGAGCAAGCTGCCCGGCGCGAGCTACTACTGGTTCTTCGCCATCGCCATGCTGGTGACTTCGTTCGTATTCATCCCGGTGGCCCTCTGGTACAAACCCAAAGACCACATCCAGGACGAAGCCCCGGCCCGGTAGCAACCGCTCTGCGGTCGAGGGAGACCTCTGGGTCGTGACCCAGATCCTTCGGCTGCGCCTCCTAAGGACACAGGTCTTGTGGGACGCCCCTGCCTTTCTTGTCATGCTGAGCGAAGTGAAGCATCTGAGCCCCGTGGGAGACGTGGCGTCCGAAGTCGATACGCATCTTCCGCTCCCGGGCCAGATTCCTTCGGAAGACTCGGAGCCTGCCCTGAACAGAGTGAAGGGATGACAAGAGGTGGGTCTCCAAGCAGATGAGCTTCGTGAGGCGCCCGTGCCCTTTTACCGGGAATTTACTGTGATTCAGTCAACCCTGGGGATACCATTGTCGTCTATACACGCGGACGAAGTGGCGGCCTCAATGGGGCGTTCATCTGGGGCCCGGTTGAGACGAGTTCTGTGGAACCGAGACAGAAAGGAAGGGAAAGGCAATGAACCAGAGGAAGTGCTTCCAGACGATCGTGATCGCCGTGCTGGCATCTGGCGCAGGCGCATCGGGCAGGTCTTCGCTGACGATCTACAATCAGGATTTTGCGGTGGTGCGCGAGGTGGTGCCCCTCGATCTGAAGGCGGGGACCAATGAGGTCTGCGTCACGGAGATCACGGCCCATGTGGAGCCCGACTCGGTGATCCTCCGCGATCCACAAGGCAAGCGGGCCCTCCAGATCCTCGAGCAGAACTACCGCGCCGACCCGATTTCCCAGGGCTTGCTGCTATCCCTGTACGAGGGCAAGGAGATCGATTTTCTCGTGCGAAAGAGCGAGGGCAAGGACGAGATCGTCCGCGGGCGGATCGTTCGCAGCGGCTATGTCCCCCACCAGTCGGGGATGCAGCAGTACGGCGAGGCCTATCGCATGAGTCAGATGAGAATGAGCCAGGGCTCTTCCGGCCAGCCCATCGTCGAGGTGGACGGCAGGTTGCGGTTCAGCCTGCCGGGCGAGCCGCTGTTTCCCTCGCTGGCGGACGACACGATCCTCAAACCGACGATCCACTGGCTGCTCGAAACAGACAAGGCGGGCAAGCTCGACGCGGAACTGAGCTACGTCACGGGCGGTATGAGCTGGGAGGCCGACTACAACATGCTCGCCGGAGACAAGGACGACACGATCGACGTGATCGGCTGGGTGACGATGGACAACCAGAGCGGACGGACCTTCGAGAACGCCCAGATCAAGCTCATGGCCGGCGATGTCAGCAAGATCCAGCCGGAGCAGCGGGCTGCACTCTATGCCATGGCGGAGGCCGATTACGCAGGCGGCATGGGACCTGCCCCCGTCTCCGAGAAGGCATTCGACGAGTACCACCTGTATACGCTCGCTCGCGCAACGACGCTGCACGACCGCGAGACCAAGCAGGTCGAGTTCCTCCGGGCCGAGGGCGTCCAGTCCCAGCGGCTCTATGTCTACGACGGCGCCAAGATCGACCGGAACCGCTATCGGGGCAGCAGAGACCTCCGCAACGAACGGGAGTACGGCACGCAGAGCAATCCCAAGGTTTGGGTGATGAGAGAGTTCAAGAACTCCCAGGACAACCGCCTGGGAATCCCTCTGCCGAAGGGTCGGGTGCGGTTCTATCGTCAGGATGACGACGGCCGACACGAGTTCACCGGCGAGAACGTGATCGACCACACGCCTCGCGACGAGACCGTCCGCCTATACACGGGCGACGCCTTCGACCTCGTCGGCGAGCGTCGCAGAACCAACTACCAGATCGACATGAGCCGCAACTGGCTCGATGAGTCCTTCGAGATCAAGCTTCGCAATCGCAAGGAGCAGGGGACCGTCGAGGTCCGCGTGGTCGAGCACCTGTATCGCTGGAGCACCTGGGAGATCGTCGAGAAATCGAACACGTTCCTCAAGACGGACAGTCAGACCATCGAGTTCCGCGTCCAGGTCCCTGCGGGCGAGGAGAAGGTCATCACCTACAAGGCTCACTACACATGGTGACGACGCCTCTGGAGGCGGCGGCATGAGGGGCTTGACAGAAGGCGGCCGGCAGGCTACTTGGGTGAAAACTGGGGTGCATGACCGTTGTTACGGCCACTCACATCGTGACGAGGCATGGGCTGGACACTGTCATTCCTGCGAAGCAGGAATCCAGCAACCACGGTATGCGACAAATCCCAGGAAGTGGATTCCCGCCCCCGATCGGGTCGAGGGCAGGCTTTGCGCGGGAATGACAATCCAGGGGCTTCGTGAACCCGTACTGCACGCGTGCAAGTGTGGTTAGGCGCCCGGACGACTATCCCTCTGTGAAAGGTGGTCTGTATGCTGAAGAACATCCCGGCGATTCTGTCGCCCGAGTTGATGAAGATCCTGATGGAAATGGGCCATGGCGACGAGATCGTGCTGGCGGATGGGAATTTCCCCGCTGCTTCGGTCGCCCAGCGGCTCGTCCGTTGCGACGGTCACGGTGTGCCGGAACTGCTGGAGGCGGTCCTGAAGCTCTTTCCTCTGGATACCTTCGTGGATCAGCCGGTGGGTCTGATGGCCGTTGTGCCGGGCGACAAGACCAAACCGACGATTTGGGAGACCTACCGCACCATCGTGAAAGACAGCGGCGAGCGGTTCTCCGACTTCGAGTTCGTCGAACGATTCGCCTTTTACGGGCGGGCGAAGAAGGCCTATGCGGTCGTCGCGACCAGCGAAAAGGCCCTCTACGCCAACGTCATCCTGAAGAAAGGTGTCCTCTGAGCACCCTCTTGGCCGGCTTGCTGCACAGTCACGGCGGGAAGATGGAACAGGGCGAGGATCGAGCGCATCTCGTTGGTCGATGTGTGGCAACTGTGTCTGGAGCGAAAGTGGCCAGCGAGAGTATAGGAGCCATGGGATGCGTAAGAAGAACGGGTTTACGTTGATCGAATTGTTGGTCGTAATCGCCGTCATCGCGGTGCTCATGTCCATCCTGGTGCCGGCTCTGAACCGCGTGAGGAAGCAAGCCAGACTGGCGGCCTGTCTGGCCAACCTGAGGCAATGGGGCCTGATGTTCTCTATGTACTGCCAGGACAACGACGGCAACTTCTTCACCGGTGAGGTGAACGGGGGGCGGCCGGGCACGGTCACCGCCACGATCTTCGGAGTGACTCGTACGTACGAGGTGGGATCGGGTGGGTTCTGGCGAATCGTCATGGCGCCCTACTCCAAGGACGCGAAGATGTGGCTTTGTCCGCAGGCAGTGAAGCCTCGGCCGGCCGGTGGAATTCCCTCGGGCGGATGGTCATACACGGCGTGGGAAACCGATCGTATCATCGGCAGTTACGGTCTGAATGGCTGGATCCTGAACCTCAAAGGCGCCAAGAGCTTCCGAACCGACGGCTGGAACCGGAACGATACAGACCCTGTTACGCGCACATCGCGTCACTGGGGCTCGCCATCGAGCCAGTACGGCAATCAATCCCCGGTGTTCACCGGGAGTTGGTGGGTGGATTCGTGGCCCCTGGCGACGGATCGGCCGCCGGCACTGGAGAGCGGTCCCGGCGACACGCCTGGCACGAACGAGATGAACCGTGTCTGTGTTGATCGGCACAATGGCTTCGTGAATCCCTGTTCGCCGACTGGTCTTGCCGCAAGGTGGGCCTGAAAGAGCTCTGGACCCTCAAGTGGCATCGGACTTATAACACCAATGGCGTGTGGACGAAGGCGGGAGGCGTGGACCCCTCGGCTTGGCGGCAGTGGATGAGACTCTACAAGGACTACTGATCGGCCCGACACAGGGGCCGTGCCTGTCGGGATGCAGTGAGGATCGAGGTTCGCATTGGAGTTGTGCTTGGGTGAAGACTCTGTCCCTGGTTCGCGGGCGATTTCTACTGGCGGGCCCGGGCGTTGATCAGAGCGGCCAGCAGGATGTGCCGGAGTCTGTCGAGAGGAAGACTGTCCAGGTAGGCGTCGGAGAAGTCGAGTTTGAACCGGCCACGGAAGTCCTTGATCCGCTTCTTCAGTTCATCCCTGCCCAAAGCGGCGATGGAAACCACGAGTTGTTCGAACTGTCCCTGCGAGCTCATGGCGCTGACCTTGTGATAAAGACGGCAATCATCCGAATCGACCCGTCATGCGTCCTGCGGAATTCGTCATACGAGACCGCACGGAGTGTGTAGGGCCGCGACCCGGAACGAGTGGGTCGCACCGAACCTATCGGATGCGCCAGCGGAAGGCTTGCGGGAAAAATCGTCCGTCCGGCAATACCCGCTGCCATTCCGCAATTATTGGGCCGGAAAATTTTTGTTCGCGTCTGCGAGGTCTGATAATCTGTCGCCATGAAGACGAATCAGCTTGATTATGAATTACCGTCCGAGTTAATCGCCCAGGACCCTGCTGGGGTTCGCAGCGAATCACGACTGCTGGTCCTGGATCGGGTCACGGGCGGTCTCACCGACAGTCGGTTCGACCGGATCGTCGATCATCTGCAATCCGGCGATTGCCTTGTCCTGAATAATACGAAAGTCCTGCCTGCGAGGTTCTTTGTGCGGCGTGTCACCGGCGGGCACCTCGAAGCATTGTTTCTGTCCGAGACCTCCACCGCCGGCGTGTGGCAGGTCATGCTCAAAGGCGTCCGCAAGCTCAAGCCCAGTGAAACCATCCGCATCGTCGATGGCCGCGAGCAGGATTACTGCACCGCCAGGGTGATCGAACGGCAAAGGGAAGGGGTCTGTCTGCTGGAGCTTGACGTCAAGGACGCCGCCGAGACAGTCCTGGACGAAATCGGCTTTCCGCCCCTGCCGCCGTACATTCGACGGGACCACGACTGGTCGAAGGCCCAGACCGACCGAAAGCGGTACCAGACGGTCTATGCCCGCGAGAGCGGGGCGGTGGCGGCGCCCACCGCGGGACTGCACTTCACCGAGGACCTGCTCGGCCGGCTGAGCGCACTGGGAGTTCGACTCGCCTACGTGACGCTGCACGTGGGGGCCGGGACGTTCAAGCCGATCACCGCCGAGAACGTCGAGGAGCACGAGATTCACCACGAGTGGTATCGCATCGATGAGGCCAATGCGCAGGTCATCAACGACGCGAGGGACGCAGGGGGGCGGATCACCGCCGTCGGGACGACCGTGGCGCGGGTGCTGGAGACGGTCGCTCGGGACGGCCGGGCGCTGGCCTGCGAGGGCTCGACGAACCTGTTCGTCCTGCCCGGTTACGAATTCCAGATCGTCGACGCCATGATTACGAACTTTCACCTGCCCCGGTCTACGCTGCTGGCGCTGGTGGGTGCATTCGCGGGACTGGAGCGGGTGTTCGCGGCCTATCGCCACGCGATCGAGCAGCGATACCGCTTCTACTCCTACGGCGATGCCATGCTGATCCTGTGATGTAGACGACGCGGCTTGTTTGGAGAGAGTCGGGCGTATGCGACGCTTGCTGGTGTTGACAGGGTGTCTGTTTTTTGTGTGCGGCTGTAGCCTCGGACCGGTCAATACCTCGCCGTTCTCCAGCGACCCTGCGATCCGTCCGATCGATCCGAACGACGCGCCGTTCAAGATCATCGAGATCCATGCGCCGGATCCCAACACGGGACACACGCGCCTGACGCGGGCGGTTCAGTGGGGGGAGGCGGAGGTCAGGCCAACTCTCGACGGCCCCCGGACTTTCGCGACCAAGTACCGAGACCTCGATTTCCGCCTGTTCAGCCGAGTCTCTGCGCGGATCCAACTGGGGGACAGGCACAAGTACTGGGCTTTGATGGATACCGGGTGTCCGATGGCTCTCTATGTCAACGACGCCGTGGTGCGGGACTGCGGCCTGGTAGTCTTCCCTCTCGGGGAACACACTGAGACAGGATGTCCTGTAGGGATCTGTGAAGTCCCCGCGTTGCGGATCGGACAAGCCACTGTGACGAATCCGCCTTGCTGGTATGAGCAGAGGCAGTGGGAGTTCCGCGTGTTCGGACGACCGCTCTATCGCGACAGGACCGTCCTCCTCGGGCTGCGATTCATACGCGTATTCCCTTATGTCCTGTTCGACAACGCGGGGCGCGAGGCGGTTTTCGGTCTGTACGATGCATTCGAGCCGAACGACCCGTCGGAATGGGTCTCTCTGCCGTTTGTTCTGGAGGATGTGGGTGGCGGTCCTCGTATGATGGTCGATATCTTCGTCGGAGAGCGCAAGACTCACGTCGAGTTCGATACGGGCGGCGCCAAGCCGGGACTGATCCTGCGAGAAAACGTCTGGCGAGAGTTGGGAGGCGCCGCGGGGACCCCGGGAAGGCATGCATCCTATCAATTCGGCTGGCTTGCGTGCCGCCGCGTGGTGGTCCCGGAACTGCGTGTGGGACCGCTGACCTTGCAGGACCGCAAGGCGGACGTTCTGGCGCACGACAGTCCTCTCATGGAGAGCTTCGAGGGGATCTTGAGCCTGGACTACTTCAAGAGGACCACCGTAGTCCTGGACTTCCGCAAGAACCTGATCTGGATCCGCAGGTTCTGATCTGTCCTGTCGTCCGGCAGCCTATCCACGCAATGCTACAGAACCCGGCGGACCCCAGGCAATTGCCGGATCAGGGCGGCCAGCCCAAAGCACAAAGGCACGAGGATCACCGTCGTGAGGGCGAACTTCAGCAACGGATACAGGTGAATGTCGCGGACCATCAGCGTGAAGACCAGGAGCACCGGGGCGTGGATCACGTAGGTCGCGTAGGAATTGGCGGAGGCTGTCTCGCTCAGACGGTTGTGACGATTCAGCCGCTCGCGGAACAGCACCAACAGACCCACGGTCAGCAACACACCGAGACTCTGCTCCCACAGGGCCATCGTGAGAGCTTGCCAGTGCGGCCCGCCCAGAAACGTGGAGACATCGCCTTGTGTCCCGCCGCCGAGGACGACCATCAAGGGTGACAGGACGAACGCAAACACCGCAGCGAGAATCAACGATAGCCTGCCGATGGTCGTTGGGAGCTGCGTCAACCACTGCCGACGATAGGCGACGATGCCGAGGATGAACATGACGATGTACTGCGGGAAGAAGGGGAACTGGAAGTTCAGAGGCTCGTAGGACCAGCCGATGGGTTTCCACAGTCGCACGAGGAAGGAGACGATCCCCAGAGACGCCGCCAGAATCGCCAGGTGAATGCCTCTTGGCGTTGTGGATACGCCGGGGGACGCCGAAGTCCCGGTCCGGCGTATGAGTCGCCACATCATGTAGATGATGCTGAACAGGAGCAGGGCCTCGACGAACCACAAGGGTCCTCTGCCGATGTGGAATGTGGTGTAGTAGTTCGCGGCCCAGTTCCGGAATGTGCCCAGATCGATCACGGCGTTGCGGGCGAGCCAGTAGATCATGAAAGGGTGGATCACGAGGTCGTAGAATAGCATCGGGATGCCCAGCCGCAGAAGGCGGTCGATGAGGAATCGGCGGGGGCCCTTGCGGTCCAACGAGGCCGGCGTGAAGTAACCCGAGACCAGGAACAGGCACCCCATGAAGAACGACTGGTTGATGCCGTTGTGGAGCGTCAGCACGGTGCCGCTGAGCGGGTCGGGCTTGCCTTCCTTGTAGTACCACGAGCCCTCGCCGCCGTAGGTGACGGCCAGGTGGACCATGATCACCAGGACGATGATCACGGTCCGGAGATTGTCGATGAACGCCAGACGCGAGCCGGCCGCCGTAATGTGCGATGCCACAGAATGTCCCTCAGTAATGATCTTGCGGAGCCTGCGATTACAGCTACGCGTCAGGCTTCTTGACGGGCCAGGGCAGGACGCCGCAACGCCGGGCCCAGCCGTTGTACAGGGCTGTGAGTTCGTCGACCTGGTCCGGGTGCTCGCTTGCCAGGTCGTGCAGTTCCGTCCGGTCGGCCTCCAGATCGTAGAGTTCCCACGGCTTGCCATGGGCGGCCACGAGTTTCCACTTGCCCTGTCGCACCGCCCGGTTGCCCTCGTGCTCCCAGAAGAGTGCCTCGTGTCCCTGTCTTTGGCCCTCCCGGAAGACCGGCAGCAGGCTCTTGCCTTCCAGCGAGGTGAGTTCCCGACTGTCACGAGTCTTGGGATATGCCGCGCCGGCCACGTCGAGACAGGTCGCCATCACGTCGATGAGGTGGCCCACCTCGTTCGTGATCGTCCCGCGGCTCTGGATTACCGCGGGCCAACAGGCGATGAACGGCGTCGCGATGCCGCCCTCGTGAACCCAGTGCTTATACCGCCGGAAGGGCGTGTTGCTGGCGTTCGCCCAGGACTGGCCATAGCTCATGAACGAGTCCACGCCGCCGGGCGGGAGGCCGTTCTTTCGATTGTCGAAGCCCTGCGGCCCGCCCTCGGCGCAACCGCCGTTGTCGGACAGGAACATGACCAGCGTGTTCTCCTGTTTGCCCAGGTCCCGGATCTTGTCGAGCACCCGCCCGATGCCGCGATCCATCCGCTCGATCTGGGCCGCGTAGATCGCCATCTTCAGGTCCATCAGCTCCTGGTCCTTCTCCTCGGACCAGGGCGGATTCTCTCCATCTCGCGGCGACATCTTCCATTGGTCGCGGATGAGCCCCATTTTGACCATCCGCTGATATCGCTCTTCGCGGATGGCGTCCCACCCTTTGGAGTACTTGCCCCTGTACCTGGCGATGTCCTCGGGCAGCGCGTGCAGCGGCCAGTGCGGCGCGGTGTAGGCCAGGTAGAGGAAGAAGGGTCTCTCGTCCCGACCGTGCTCGTCCAGGAGCTGGACCGCGTGGTCGCTGAAGGCG
This sequence comes from Sedimentisphaerales bacterium, assembly GCA_034678485.1. GTDB lineage: Bacteria > Planctomycetota > Phycisphaerae > Sedimentisphaerales > Anaerobacaceae > PLanc-01. Next base: position 10,461 of record JAXDBU010000059.1, read on the forward strand.
TCGGTGATGTAGAAGCCTTCCCTCGGCGGCTTATACGGCTGGTCGTCGATGGCCATCTTGCGGACGACGTTCTTGGCCTTGTCCTGGGTGATGTCGAAGTAGTTGGCGCCGCCGCTGATGAGGCCGAAATGGTGGTCGAATCCGCGGTCGACGGGCCAGTGGGGTCGGTTCTCGCCCACGTGCCACTTGCCCGCCATCAGCGTGTGATAGCCTGCGGGTTTGAGGGCTTCCGCGATGGTGAGACAGCGGTCGTTGAGATAGCCCTGATAGGCGGGATAGCCGCGATCCTCTACCATGTGCCCGACGCCGGCCTGATGCGGATACAGGCCGGTCAGTAGCGACGCTCGCGTGGGACAGCACCTTGCGGCGTTGTAGAACTGCGAGAACCGAAGGCCACCCATAGCGAGCCGATCCAGGTTGGGGGTGTGGACCTCGCCGCCATAGCAGCCGATGTCCGAATAGCCCATGTCATCGGCCATGATCAGGACGATATTGGGCCGCCTCGCGGGCGTGGTCGCGGCCTGAATGCCGGTCGTACCAAGGCACTCGCGCAGGGGCGATAGGATCGCCCCTGCGCCGAGCACCTTCAAGAATTCCCTGCGTGTCGAGTGTCCTCGGATCATGAGACACTCCAATAGGACGCACAGAACCTGTGGGACTGGCGGGTCCTGGGCTACTTGTACATCTCGTCGAAGTACTTCTGGGCGTCCACGACCGCGGCGCGCATCATGTCCTCGGCCGTCGCGGTGTCGCGGTCGGCCAGGGCCTTCATGAGATCGCGCGTCTTGAGTTCCTTGGCCGCTCGCTCGCAGGCCTCCCAGCTCACGACGCTGCGGATCACGCGATTGATCGCCTGCTCGGTGTTGTCGTAGGCGCGGGCCTGCATGTCGTGGCCCTTCCAGCGGTTGTATCCCGCCCGCTGGATCAGGCCGGCGATGGCGACATTCATCCCGTTGACGCGGGCGCCGTGGTCGATGTCGTACTTGCCGGGGCCGCCGAGGATGATGCCGTCGTTGTAGCCCTGGCTGTTCAGGTGCATGTGGACGAGCATGCCGTTGTCGATCTCCTCGACCGTGTCGGCGACGTGATCGAGACCGATCATCTCGGAGTGGCCGAACTCCTTGTTGACGCCTTTGTTCTTCACGTTGACGCCGAACTCCTCCGCGACCTTGCGCCAGAAAACGATCGCGCTGGCGACGGTCGGGATCAGCATGGCCGGGTGTCCCTCGTTGGGCTTGGGCTCGAACGCGATGCGGAGCTGGCCGCCCTTCTTGGCCTCGTACTTGCACAGGCCGGCGACGCTCTCCTTGAGGTTCTGGTACATCTGCTTGATCGCGATGGTCGCGATGTCGTAGCCGAAGGAGCCGTTCCAAATCACGAAAGCAGGCGGCGTGTCCGGAGCCCATGCCTTGCGGAGCGTGCCGTAAGCCAGATCGACGGTCCGCACACCGAGTTCCTCCGCGGCTTTTCGCTCCTTGCGGTCCAACGAGCAGATGCCGCCGTAGGCGAAGTGCGAGTGCGCGCCGGGCGTGAGCATCGCGAGGGCCAGCTTGTTGCTGACCAGGGCGTCGGCGACCGCCTCGGCGTTGTTGTCATCGACTTCCGCGTCATAGTGCAGCTCGATGCCGAGCTGGACGTTGCGGGGCATCCGCGGTCGGATCCTCCTGGCGACCAGCTCGATCATTTCCGGCGTGCCGAACTTGCCGCCCGCCCAATCGGGTCGGATGTCTGCAGGAACGAAGCCGCCTTTGCCCGCGTTGAAGGTCCAGCGGCATATGCTGTGTAGGGATTTCTTGGCCATTGCAGCTACTCCTTTTTCATCCTCTTGCAGTTGAGACTGTCTTTTATCGTCCTCGACAGACCGGCCCCGACCGGCGTTGTGCTGACCATCTTATGTGCAGGCCCATTCGCCGTCCACAACAAATCCGGGGCGTCGGCACAAGGCGTGTGACGAGATCTTCCGGCACCCTCAGCGGCATTGTCATGCTGAACGAAGTGAAGCATCTGGCGTGGGCGTCATAGCGCGCATTCGTTCCCCTCGCAACCCAGGTCCTTCGCTCTCGCTCAGGACGACAAAGTCGGACCGACACATCAGCGTAGATTGAGTGTCAAGCACGATCTACTCGGTGTCCTTGCCCGCGATGAGGACGACGTACTCGCCTTTGGGGTTCTCCTCGAGGTTGGCGATCAGTTCCGAGAGCCGGCCCCGACGGACCGATTCGTAGACCTTGGTCAGCTCCTTGGCAATCGCGGCGGGGCGGTCGCCGAAGACCTCGAGGGCCTCCTCCAGCAGCTTTCGCAGACGGAACGGGCTTTCATAGTAGATCAACGTGTAGGGCGACTCCTTGTCCGCTTCGAGGAAGTGGCGTCGCTTGCCCGGCTTGTTGGGCGGGAAACCGCGGAACGTGAAACTGTGGACCGGAAGGCCTGAGAGGACCAGGGCCATGACGAAGGCGGTGGCCCCCGGGATGGCGGTGATCTCGATACCCGCTGCGATCGCGTCGCGGACGAGGACGAAGCCTGGGTCGGAGACCCCCGGCGTGCCCGCGCACGTGACCAGCGCGACCGACTTGCCCTCCTGGAGCAACTGGATGATTCGCGGGGCTACCTGGCGCTCGTTGTGTTCGTGGAAGGCGATCTGCGGCTTGCTGATCTCGAAGTGCTTGAGCAGAACGCCTGTGTGGCGAGTGTCTTCGCTGGCGACGTAGTCCACCTGTCGGAGCGTCTCCAGCGCCCGCACGGTGATGTCGCCCAGGTTCCCTATTGGTGTCGATACAAGATACAGCATGTTTCGAGACGGTCCTTTGAGAGGAATATCACGGTCCATTATAGTTGGTCGTCCGCGCTGAGCCAGAGTGCCCAGCAGTGGTCGTCAGGCGAAGTCAAGGACACGGTCCCACCGCCCATCACAGTGCCGGCCGGCGACAGGTCCCCGCTGCGAGGATCGAACCATTTGGCGTTGAACTGCTTGCCCGGCGCATCGGAGAGATCGATAGAGATCGGGCTACCCTGAGGTGCGAAAACGAGATACTGCTGCCCTCTCTCGGCCAGGCGCCAGCAACGATCCCCATCACCCGTCGCTGCCGACGGCTTCATCCTGGGCAGCGAGCCTGGGAGATACGTGCGGAGGAAATCATACGTCGGCTGGATGACGAGCGATTCCTCCGGCGCGATGTAGCTATCGGGAGGCTCCCACGGTTCCTTCGGCGGTACGCTGTCGCGGTACTGCATGCCCGAGATGATCATGGACCCGCCGCCCATGAGGAAGGCCCATGCCTTCTCCACGTCGATGCGATGGTGCTGGATGATGGCCTTGTCGGGGTGGCGCAATCGATACTCTCGGATCTGGCGATACAACGACGCCGGACTCGTCGCGCCGGGCAGTTCGCCTGTGTAGCGGCCTGCGACTTCCTTGCCCCCTTCGGGGGCGTGCAGCGAGCCGTCGGCGTTGTACCACCAGTAGCTCAAACAGACGACCGAGACGTGCGATCCGCGCACCGGGTCGGCCAGGACCGCATCGACGACATCCTTTGTCCCGACGAGGCCGATCCGCACTCGTTTGCCGGTCTGCTGCTCCCACTCCAGAATTGTGTCGATCCAGAACTGCATGAAGGAAAGGGGGCCGGTGTACTCCTCGCTCACGAGGTGGACGACATTGGTCTGGTCGCCCAGTTCGTCGAGGCACTTGCGGATGTACGTGCGATGCAACTGGCGGCGTCGATTGTCGGTGACATCGTAGAACACGTTGGCCGCCGGGATGGAGTCGGGCATTCCCGTCTCCTGCACGCAGTTGGCAGGCCGCCAGGGGAAGTCCACGTAGTGGGGTTGCTGCTCCAGCAGCGCGTGTTGCATGTAGAAATCGTGAAAGAGGATACATCTCTTCTGCCGACATAAGGTCGCGAATTCCCTCAGCCGTCCGAAGTACCACGAATTGAAACGGGTCAGATCGTACTTCGACAGGCCGTCCCAGGCGGTGCCTTCTCCGCTGCGTGTCCACGGCTGCTCCAGGAAGGGCGGTTGCACCTGGTCGTCGGTCCGCTTCTCGGTGTCGTGGTTGTCTCGTCGGCGGTCGAACCAGAGTCCGTAGTTGTGCTCGAACCCGGGATATCCGTACCGCACCATGGCATCGGTAAGCTGGTCCAGATCCTCGGTGAAGCTGGGCCCGACCCGGTGGGGGTCCCGACGACAGAGGGCCGTTCGCACCTTGTAGTTATGCACCCAATTGTCATTTCGGCGATAGCCGCCCCACCAGCCGTTGTGCTGGGCGGCGCCCCAGATCACGCGTCCATCCTGAGCGAACCACCCGTTGACAATCTGCAGACCACCTGATTCGGCTGCTGCCATGGACGAGAATGCAGCGAGGATCGCGAAGGCCGGGACGGTAGCCCTTCCGCCGGCGAATGCCCTTGTGCCGGATGTCAGACACCGTTTTCTCATGACTACAAATCCCCCAGTTCATGGAGGATCAGAGCGGGAATGACTATCGCGGCGGTTTCCGTCCGCAGGATGCGCGGGCCCAGGCTGACGGGCACGGCGCCGCTGTCACATGCCTGTCTGACTTCATCGTCGCTGAGCCCGCCTTCCGGGCCGATCAGGATCGCGACCGACGCAGGCGGCTCTTCATCCGGTCCCAATGCCTCTTTCAGAGTGCGAGTCGGGCCCGAAGTGGCTGCGATGAGACTGCGGTCGAAGTGGGCCATCTCACAGACCGCTTCGCTGAAGGGGTGGATCGGGTCGAGCGTTGGGACCCGACCCCGATGCGATTGCTCGGCGGCCTCGACGAGGATCCGTCGCCAACGGTCCAGCTTGTTGTCCTCGAGGGTCTTGACCCGTACGAGGCTCCGCTCCGTCAGGACGGGCACGAACCGCGAGACGCCGACCTCCGTGCCCTTCTGGAGCACCCATTCGAATTTCTCCCTCGCCAGTACGCTCTGGAATAAGGTGATGTGCGCCGCCGGTTCGCCGTGAGTTCGCCGAGTGCTGGTGACCTGTCCGACGACCTCGCGTTTCTCGACCCTGGTGAGCGTCACGTCATGCTCGCTCCCGGCGCCGTCCAGGACAATGATCGAGTCGCCCGGCCTGAGCCGCAGGACGTGGTGGATCTGGTGCGACTGCTCGGGACTCAGCCGCACCCGGTCGCCGTCCAAACCCGACGGCAAGATGAAGAATCGATTCGTGCTCATGGCACGCTATCATAGTGCAGTTGGCCTGAGGAAGCAGCCATCTGCCTCGATTTTCGTTCTCGAACGTCCGCACCCGCGTGGGCGAGTGCCCCTGTGACTGCGACCCATGCCAGAGCAGCCATCGTCGCTGCAATCCGTGTCGTAACCGTGTTGACGGTCGGACGGACATTTTCGGACCACGCCATCTCGTGCGATCTTGTCAGGCCAGGGGGACTTCCTGCCGGCAGATAGGGACCCACCACGGCTGACCCGCGAAAAATCAAGCCAACTGCTCTGTTGGTCGATACCACACAGAGAGTGCTGCACTCCATTCTCGAACGAACAGACAGTCCATATGATTGAGTCGAAAAGAACAACGACGGGCGGCGAACTCCCTGTGCCCGGCAACGGGAATAACGGGTCGTTCACGATATCGGGCCGAATGAGGAGCTTCCGTAACGCCCTTCACGGCATGGCGCTGATGCTTCGTTCGCAGCACAATGCCTGGCTTCATGCCTTCGCCTCCTTCTGTGTGCTGATCCTGGGCGGCATGTTCCGCCTGTCGGATGCCGAGTGGTGCTGGATCATCCTGGCGATCATAGCCGTTTGGACGGCCGAGGCGCTGAATACGGCGCTGGAGTTCCTCGCCGATGCGGCCAAGCCGGAGTTCCATCCGCTCGTCAAAAACGCCAAGGATGTCGCCGCCGGCGGTGTCCTCATCTCCGCGATCGGCTCGGTCGCCATCGGTCTGCTGGTCCTCGGGCCCCATTTCATCGACGTTCTGCGCAACATGTTCTGAAAACTCGCCCCATTCAACTGGAACCGGCTGCCCCCTTCCATTCGACAGCGGCCTTGATTCGACCGCACAAAGCTGATACGATGCCGGCTCGACGTTCTTGCCGTACGTGGTCACGGAGCGCGGGTAAGGAGATACGATGAGATACATATTGGCATCAGTCGCAATTGTGCTGTTCTCGGTGGTCGTGCTCGGCGCCGCGACAGAGGAATCGACCCACACGCCGGACGCCCGCATGCTGAGGTTCCCCGATGTCAGCATGGATGCCATCGTCTTCGTCTATGCCGGCGACCTCTGGATCGTGCCCAAGACCGGCGGGACCGCTCGCAGGCTCAGCTCGCCCAAGGGACAGGAACTGCTCCCGAAGTTCTCGCCGGACGGGTCGCTCATTGCCTTCAGCGGCAACTACGATGGCAACACGGATATCTACACGATCCCCGCCCGGGGCGGCACGCCCACGAGACTGACGCATCACCCCGACAGCGACAGCGTGGTCGAGTGGTACCCTGACGGCAAGAGCATTCTGTACCGCTCCATGATGAGCAGTCCCTCCCGGCGGTTCAACCAGTTCTTCAAGCAGCCGATCGCGGGGGGGATGCCCGAGACGTTGCCGTTGGCGTATGCGGAGATGGCCAGCTTCAGTCCCGACGGGCTGCGGATGGCGTTCCAGTTCATCTCGACCGAGTTTCGCACGTGGAAACGCTACCAGGGGGGCATGGCCGGCGATCTGTGGCTCTATGATCTCGTCAACAACACGTCGGAGCGGCTCACGGACTTCCCCGGCACAGACGCCGTGCCCATGTGGCATGAGGACACGATCTACTTTCTCTCCGACCGGGACGAGCACCAGAAACTCAATATCTGGGCCTACGATCTGCGAACGAAACAAACTCGCCAGATTACGAAGTTCACCGAGTACGACGTGAAGTGGCCGAGCATGGGACCCGATGCCGTCGTCTTCGAGAATGGCGGCCTCCTGTACCTGCTCGATCCGGCTGCCGAGACCTCCCATCCGTTGAGCATCCGAGTCCCGGACGATCTGCCGCAGATTCGCTCGGAACTCAAGAACGTCTCCAACCGAATCGAGAGCTGGTCGCTGTCACCTACCGGCAAGCGGGCGCTCTTCGGCGCGCGGGGCGAGGTGTTCACGGTCCCCGAGAAGCACGGCAGCGTGCGGAATTTGACCAACACCTCCGGCGCGGCCGAGCGCGACCCCGTCTGGTCCCCCGACGGCAAGCAGATCGCCTATTTCTCCGACCGGACGGGCGAGTACGAGCTGTACCTGCGTCCCGCCGACGGCAAGGGCGAGGAGAAGCAGCTCACCCACGGCGGGCTGGTGTTCCGCTATCAGCCCCTCTGGTCGCCCGACGGCAAGAAAATCGCTTTCGGCGACAAGACGGGCAGCCTGTACATCGTCGATATCGAGAAGGGCGAGCCGACATTCATCGACAAGGACGAGTGGTTCAACATGGGTTCGTACTCCTGGTCGTCCGACAGTCGATGGTTGACCTATACCAAGCGAGGGGCCAACCGCCACGGCAACATCATGATCTGCGATGCCAACGACGGCATGGTCCACCAGATCACCAGTGATTTCTACAACGAATCCGATCCCGTCTTCGACGCGGAGGGCAAGTACCTGTACTTCACCTCCAACCGCGAGTTCGATCCCCTGTACGGCGACATGGATTCCACCTGGATCTATCCGGAATCGACGAAGCTCTACGTGGCGACCCTGAGGAAGGACGTCGAGTCCCTGCTGGCCCCGCGCAGCGACGAGGAGGAGGTCAAGAAGGAAAAAGAGGACGAGAAGAAGGACGGAGAGAAGAAAAAGGAGGAGAAGAAGGACGCAAATGACGTAGAGGGCAAGCCGGCCCAGGAGAACGCCGGTGGGGAGGATGCCCCCAAAGATGGGGAAGAAGCGAAGGCCCAGGAAGACAAGGCCGCAACTGACGCGAAGAAAGAGGAGAAGGACAAAAAGGAAGACAAGAAACCCGAGCCGATCCGGATCGATTTCGAGGGGATCGAAGGGCGAGTGATCGAGCTGCCGATCCAGGCAGGCGATCTTGGCGGCCTGTCCTGCGTGGAAGGCAAGCTGCTCTTCCTTCGTCGGGTGCCACGAGGCGCCCGCAGGGGGGGCGGGTCCGCGGGTCGGCTGCTCTACTTCGATCTGAAAGAGCGAGAAGAAAAGACCGTCATCGACGGGATCGACGGCTACACCCTTTCCGCGAATGGCAAGAAGATCCTCTACAGGAGCGGCGGGACCTACGGCATCATCGACGTCGGCGAGAACAAGAGGACCGGCGACGGCCGCATTGCGTCGGGCGACCTCCGGGCGTGGATCGATCCGCGAGAAGAGTGGCGACAGATGTTCATGGAAGCCTGGCGGATCGAACGCGACTACTTCTACGATCCGGCCATGCACGGCGTGAACTGGGAGGCGATGAAGCAGCGGTACGCGGCCCTGTTGCCCTACGTCGTGGATCGTGCGGACCTCAACTACGTGATCGGCGAGCTGATCGCCGAGCTGAACTGCTCGCACACGTACGTCAGTGGAGGGGACATGGAGTGGCCGGGCGGCCTCTCCGTCGGTTTGCTGGGTTGCGATTTCGAGCTGGACCAGACGAACGGCGCGTACCGCATCAGTAGAATCTACGAGGGCGCCGCGTGGGACACCGAGGCACGGTCGCCGCTGCGAGCGCCGGGCCTGAAAGTGAACGAAGGCGACTACCTGCTGGCGGTCAATGGCCGGCCGATGGATACCGCGGTGGACCCCTGGGCCGCGTTCCAGGGCCTGGCCGGCGAAGTCGTGCGACTGACCGTCAGCCGCACGCCGGATGCGAACGACGCCAATGATGTCCTCATCCAACCGATATCGAGCGAGTTCCGCCTCCGCAATCTCGCCTGGATCGAGGGCAATCGCAAGAAGGTCGAGGATGCCACGCAGGGTCGCGTGGGGTACATCTATGTGCCCGACACGGGAACCCATGGTCAGAACGAGCTGGTCCGCCAGTTCGGGCCGCAATTCGACAAGGACGCCCTCGTCATCGACGAGCGGTTCAACGGCGGCGGGCAGATCCCCGACCGGTTCATTGAATTGCTGAATCGTCCGATCTACAATTACTGGGCCCGTCGGGACCACCGGGACTGGCAGACGCCGACGCTGTCGCACACCGGTCCCAAGGTGATGATTATGAACGGCTGGTCCGGCTCCGGCGGCGACGCCTTTCCGTACTACTTCCGCGAGGCGGGTCTCGGGCCGCTCGTGGGCACGCGGACCTGGGGCGGCCTGATCGGCATCAGCGGCAATCCGTCGCTGATCGACGGCGGTCACGTCACCGCCCCGACGTTCGGAATGTACGAAGCGGACGGCTGGGCGGTCGAAGGCTACGGCGTCGATCCGGATTACGAGGTTGAGAATGTCCCGTCCGAGCTGGTGGCGGGGCGCGACCCGCAGTTGGAAACGGCGGTCGGCGTCGCGCTGAAGCTGTTGGAGAAGAACCCGCCGAAGCGGGCGAAGAAGCCGATCTATCCGGATCGCTCGGGGAACGTGAAGTGAAACCGGACGCCGGAGGAAGAAGATGTTGGCGTTGTGCGTCATGCTGAACGAAGTGAAGCATCCGGCCCACGATCGAGAAGCGCGCCGAGATCGAGCGGTGTGTCCCGTTCGGGGCCCCGATCCTTCGCTTCGCTCGGGATGACAAGAGCGCGAAGGCCCGTGGACACCGTGGATGCATGAGTCCTGTCGAGGGCGTGCATCGTGCAAGAACGTTGATCTCAGGGAGTCGAACGATTATGAAGAATCTGCTGATTTCGGCGATGCTGGTCGTAACGATGAGTGCGCCGTGCGGGTATGCGGCCGGCGCAAAGGAGAAAGCCTTGAAGCGTTTTATCGCGGCACATGTCGAGAAGATCAAGCCGTTGGAGAAACAGGCGAATCTGGCCTGGTGGGACGCGGCCGTGACGGGCGACCCGAGTGCCTATGCCCGCTCCAGCGAGACAACGCTGCAGATCCGTCGGATCTACAGCGACCCGAAGGACTTCGCGTTTTTGAAGGAGATCAAAGCCTCCGAGCAGGTGAAAGACAAGCTCCTGGCCCGCCAACTGACGGTGCTCTACAACGCCTACCTGGCGAATCAGATCGAGCCGGAGTTGCTCAAGCAGATCGTCGAGCTGGGCACCCGGATCGAGAGGAATTTCAGCACATTCCGCGGCGAGATCGACGGACGCAAGGTCACTGACAACGAGATCAAGCAGATCCTCAAGGACGAGACCGATTCTGCCAGGCGTCAGCAGGCCTGGCTCGCCGGCAAGCAGGTGGGCGAAGCGGTGGCGGCCGACATCATCCAGCTCGTCAAGCTCCGCAACGAGGCCGCCCGCAAGCTGGGGTTCGACAACTTCCACACGATGACCCTCGCCACCGGAGAGCAGGACGTGAAGGACCTCGACAAGATCTTCACGGAACTGTACGAGCTGAGCAACGAGCCGTTCCGGAAGATCAAGGCCGATCTGGACCGTGTCCTGGCGGCCAGGTGCGGCATCACGCCGGAGGAGCTCATGCCCTGGCACTACCACGACCCGTTCTTCCAGGAGACGCCGATGGTCTACGACCTGGACCTCGATGTCTATTATCAGGGCAAGAACATCGAAGAGCTGGCGGCCAGGTTCTACAAGGGGATTGACCTGCCTGTCCAGGCGATCCTGGCCAAGAGCGACCTCTACGAACGGGAGGGCAAGAATCCGCACGCCTTCTGCACGCACATCGACCGCAAAGGCGACGTGCGAATCCTGTGCAACATCAAGAGCAACGAGAGCTGGATGGAGACGGTTCTGCACGAGCTGGGTCACGGGGTCTACGACAAGTATCTCGACTATGATGTGCCGTATCTGCTCCGCTCGCCGGCTCACCCGTTCACGACCGAGGCCATCGCGATGTTCTTCGGACGACTGAGCCGCAATCCCGCCTGGATGCAGCAGATGCTGGATCTTCCCGATGAGCAGCGGGCCGAGATCGAGAAGGTCAGCGGCAAATACGCCCAGCTCAAGCAGCTCATTTTTGCCCGCTGGGCGATGGTGATGTACACCTTCGAGAAGGAACTTTACGCGAATCCCGACCAGGACTTGGCGACGTTGTGGTGGGACGTGGTCGAGAAATATCAGTTCGTCACCCGGCCGGGGGGGCGGACGAGCCCGGACTGGGCCGCGAAGATCCATTTCGCTGCGGCGCCGTGCTACTATCACAATTACATGCTCGGCGAGTTGCTCGCTTCGCAGTTGCATCACCACCTGACAGCCAAGGTGCTCAAGGTCGAAGCAGGCGAGGATGTCAGCTACGTCGGGCGCAAGAAAGCCGGGCGGTTCCTGGAAGAGAAGGTCTTCGAAGCCGGCAGCGTGTACTCCTGGAATCAGATGATCGAACGCGCCACAGGCGAACCCCTGACCGCAAAGTACTTTGTGGAGCAGTTTGTGAAGTAGCAATGGTGTGTTTTTGGAGACAGGTGTTTCATGAGTGAGAACAGCAGCGCGCCACGGGAACTGTCGATCCGGGTTGTCTTCTTCGGCGTGATCTTGTCGGTCCTCCTATCGGCGGCCAACGCGTACCTGGGCCTGTTCGCGGGGATGACCGTCTCGGCCGCGATCCCGGCGGCGGTCATGGCCCTGGGCATCATGCGGTTCTTCCGCAACAGCTCGATCTACGAGTGCAACCTGATCGGCACATGCGCGTCGGCGGGCGAATCGCTTGCGGCGGGCGTCATCTTCACGATGCCCGCTCTGCTTCTGATCGGTTTCTGGGACCAGTTCAGCTACTTCTGGGTGGCTGTGATCGCGGGGTTCGGCGGACTGCTCGGCACCCTGTTCACCATCCCGCTGCGGCGCTCGCTGATCGTGGAGACGAAGCTCCAGTTCCCCGAGGGCGTCGCCACCGCGAAAGTGCTGGAGACCGGCCGCAAGGACACCTCGGGCATCAAGTACATCGTCAAGGCCGCCCTGGCCGGCGCGATGTTCAAGGTGGGCGCCAACGCCCTGGGAATCTGGCCCGAGATCATGCAGGGCGCTCGGCGCGTGGGCGGGTCCATCACCTACTTCGGTTCCAACCTCAGTCCCGCGCTGCTCTCCGTGGGGTACATCGTCGGACTCAACATCGCCTTGCTGATGTTCATCGGCGGTGCGCTCAACTGGTACGTGGCCATCCCGGTAGTCGCCGCCGGCGACGAGTGGCCGGAATATCAACTCCTGAACAAGAACGTCCCGCAGGGCTGGTCCGTCGCGGACGCCAACTATGCGATGGTCGATCCCAACAACGCTGCTGCGTGGGACAATCGCACGAGTGAGCCGAAACACTGGAATGTCTTCGTGCTCGAAACCCAGGTGCCTGCTGCCGACGCCTCGCCCGAGGACGTCAACGCAGTGCAGAAGCACAACGATAGCGTCCTGGCCAAACTGGGCACGCCCGTCCCCGCCAAGGACTACGCCCAGCGGATCTGGTCCAAGCGGACCCGCTACGCCGGGGTCGGCGGCATGCTCGTCGGCGGACTCTGGACGATCTTCCGCCTGCGGAAGTCCCTCCTCAGCGGCATGACCAGCGGGCTGAAGGCCTACAAGCAGCTCAAGGATGGCAAGGGCGGCGGGGATCGGCTGGAGCGGGATCTGCCCATGCAGTGGATCATCGGACTGATCGTCGCCTCCATCGCCCCGTTGTTCCTGGTCTATCAGCACTACGTCCAGCAGGTGCACGTCTCGCTCATCATGGCCTTCGTCATGCTCGGCACCGGGTTCCTGTTTGCCGCGGTGGCGGGCTACATGGCCGGTTTGGTTGGCTCGTCGAACAATCCCATTTCCGGTGTCACCGTCTCGACCGTTCTGGTCTCGTCGGTGTTGCTGGTGTTGCTGATGGGCAAGTCGGCGGCGAACGGTCCGGCTGCCGCGATCATCGTCGGCGCAGTCATCTGCTGCGCCGCCGCCATCGCAGGGGACGTGATGCAGGATCTCAAGTGCGGCCGGCTCGTCGGCACGACGCCCTGGAAGCAGCAGATCATGGAGATGATCGGAACCGCGGCCGCCGCACTGACCATCGGACCAGTGCTCATCCTGCTCCAGGGGGCCTATGGCTTCGCCGGGATGAAGGGCGCCGGCTCGAAGGCCCTCTCGTCGCCCCAGGCGAATCTGATGGCCTCGGTGGCCACCGGGGTCTTCGAGGGCGGATTGCCCTGGTCCTTCGTGATCCTGGGCATGGTCGCCGCGGTGGGGATCATCGCGCTGGATCAGTATCTCCAGGCCAAGAAGTACTCGTTCCGCGTGCCGATCCTGGCGGTCGCCATCGGATTCTATCTGCCCTTCCAGTTGTCCGTTCCGATCTTCGTAGGCGGGCTTATCAGCGTGGCCGTCGCGAGGTACCACAAGAGGAACAAGAGCGACAGCGCCGCGATGGAAGGCGCGGAGCGTCGCGGCCTGCTCATGGCCTCCGGCCTGATCACCGGCGAGGCGATCACGGGCATCCTTGTGGCGATCCCCATTGTCATCCTGAAACAGAAGAACATCGAGATGCCGCTCTGGGAGGGCAAAATCCCCTTCGGCGGTCTCGTCGGCGTCGTCCTCCTGCTCTTCGTGACCTTCTGGCTCTACCGCGTGACGGTCAAGGAGAAACGCCCGACATAGGCGCGGAGGGTGCATGTCGGCTATTGCGCCTTCCGATGGGCCGACGAGGCATGGGCGGGACGCTGTCATTGCTGCGCCCAGCAGGAATCCACAAGCCATGGCATGTGGCGCATCCCAGGAACTGGATTCCCGCGTCCGCGGGAATGACAATCCAGGGTCTCCATGGACTCCTGTTGCATGCGCGCAAGCACGGTCACGCACTCAAACGCGGACTTCCCGTCCTGTGGCGGGCAGGATTCTGCAATTCGTGTTCGGAGGGCGATGGAACTCGGCCCTGTCTACTCGGGTGTGATGCTGGCGCTCGGAGACTTGCTTCGTATCCGCTGCGCGTACAGGAAGTAGATGCCCGGTCCGAAGGAGACCAGCATGACGACCAGACCCGTGGCGATGCCCAGGGCGGTCACCGCGTGGGCGCAGCAGACGTCCTTGTGCCTGACGATAATGTGACTGGGCACGGCCACGAGCAACTCCAGGATGGACCCGCACAAGAGCCATTTCATCAGCCTGTGTACATAGGCGTGTGGATCGGCAGCGCGCGCGAAGCCCCGAAAGACCCAGGTCCATAGGGCCCAGTCCAGCAGGACCAGAATCAACAATACTCCGCTCTCATCGAGGGCGTCGTCGTCCCAGACCGCCGCGGCGGCCGAGACCGCCACGCCCAGGACGACCAGCGAGAACAGCACGGCGGCCGCGATCGCGGTTGCCCAGATGCTCCGACGGGGGATGGGCCGCTCCTTGACGATTCGAATCGGCACGGCCAGCAGCAGAACCTGGCTGAGAACTGCAACCCCGCAGAACACCCAGAAAGGCCAGCCTCCGGTGTAGATTCCGCAAAGAATGTCCATCGCGTCGTTGAGGGTGTCGTCGGGCTTGCCCCACACGACGGCAAGAGAGAGCAGCACGGGCGCGAAGACCGCCGCGACCCACAGCGTATACAACAGCGCCGTCGCGTAGGGCCATCTTCTTCTCGCCAGCCAGCCGGCGACCGTGGTGATCGCGCAGATCGCCAAGAGGGCCACCCATGCACGCGGATCGCCTTCGAGTTCGTCGAACCAGCTCGTTTCTTTCGTCTCACCCTCGACCACGGTGGCCAGACTGGCCAAGTCATAGGATGGGCAGTCTACCCTGAATGGTCCGGGGATTTCCGACGTGACCGCGAAGGGTCCCGTCACGTCGTTGGGCTCTCGCCACGAGAGCGAACAGGTCGAGCCTCAGCCATACTCGAAGGAGAGGACCTTGTCGTAGGATCCATCGGCATTGCGAATCCGCAGCTTCGGCGCGTCGGACCGCTCGCCATTCCTCTTGATGGAAATGGTCTCGCCCAGCCGGCCCTCCAGGCAATGCTGGAACGTGACGACGGAACCTTGCTTGACGGCCGTCAGCGTTGAGACCAGCGGCTCTCCAATTGCGAGTTGCGTCTGGCCCTCCGCTGCGACCTCAAAGACGCTCTTCTCATGAGGGACTGAAGCGTCGCACGTCCACGCGGCGCCCTGCTCGTCGGTACGGGCGATGCTCCACCCTTCGAGGTTGTATCCGCCGCGAAGAAGAACCGCCGGGTCGCCGTCACCCTGCAACGAACAGCGTATTCTGATGGTCACGTCCTTCGGGATCTGGATCCTGCCGAACTGAGGCTCCTCCACGGCCGCCTGTACTGCGGCGGGCAACAGGATCAGGGCAAGGACGAGTTCGATCCGTTCTCTCATACGGACCTCCGTTCTGCGTTCCATTCGACGCCGGTCCTTCGTATGTGACACATCACGAAGGAAGCGACCATCTCGCCTGTTTGGCCCGCACTTGCCGACCAAGCACGTGTCAGGCGGGTGAGCCAAACGAGTAGACGAGGGCCGCCAACAGTGCTCCGCCGATGGGACCCACGACGGGAATCCAGCTATAGCCCCAGTCGCTCGGTCCCTTGCTCGGGATGGGCAGGAACTGGTGGACGAGTCGCGGCCCGAGGTCTCGGGCGGGATTGATGGCATAGCCGGTCGTCCCGCCCAGGGACAGGCCGATCCCGATCACGACGAGGGCGACCGGGATCGCGCCGAGGCACCCCATGCCCACTTTGATTTGCTCGGTTCCCGACGTGAACTTCGGACAGGCGGCGTACAGCACCGCCATGATTAGGACGAACGTCCCGATTACTTCGCACAGGAGGTTCCGGACGGGGTTGCGAATTGCCGGCCCGGTGCAGAAGGTGCCAAGGATCGCGCCGGAGTCGGTGCTGACGTCGTAATGGTCCTTGTAGGATAGCCAGACGAACAGCGCGCCTGCGGCGCCTCCGAGGAACTGCGCGACGAGGAACAGCGGGATCTTGGCCATGGCGAACTTCCCTGCCGCTGCCAGGGCGATGGTTACCGCGGGATTGAGATGCGCCCCGCTGAACTCATTGCTGATGACGACCGCCGTGAATACCGCAAGCCCCCAGCCCATGGTGATCACGATCCAGCCGCCGGCGTTGCCCTTCGTGCCCTTCAGACAGACGTTGGCGACCACCCCGTCGCCGAGGAGGACCAGGATCATCGTCCCAATGAACTCTGCTGCAAACTCGCTCATACACACGTCTCCAGACTACCGGGCCCAATCCCGCACTCGATCCACCGCTTTGTGCCAATTCCTCAGCAACTCGGCTCGCGTCTCGGTCGCCATGTGCGACTCGAACTCGGCGCCTTTCTTCCAGATCTTCCGAATCTCCGCCAAATCCCTCCAGTACCCGACCGCCAGGCCCGCGAAGAACGCGGCCCCCATCGCGGTGGTCTCCAGCGTCTGGGGTCGGACGACTCTCACCTGCGTCAGGCCTGCCTGGAACTCCATCAGGCCGTTGTTGATCGACGCGCCGCCGTCCACGCGAAGCTCGCGGATCGGGATGCCCGCGTCGTCGGCCATCGCGTCGAGGACGTCCTTCGTCTGGAAGGCGATCGATTCGAGGCAGGCGCGGGCGATATGCGCATCGGTGGTGCCGCGAGTGATGCCGAAGATCGCGCCGCGGGCGTACTGATCCCAGTAGGGGGCCCCGAGTCCCGCAAACGCCGGGACCACGTAGACCCCGCCGTTGTCGGCGACCGAGTTGGCAAGCTTCTCGACTTGCTCGGACCGCTGGATGCAGCCCAGCCCGTCCCGCAGCCACTGCACGACCGCGCCCGCGATGAAGATGCTCCCCTCCAGGGCATACGTCACCTTGTTGCCCAGCTTCCAGGCGACGGTGGTGAGCAGGTTGTTCTTCGAGTGCTTGGCCTTCTCGCCCGTGTTCATCATGATGAAGCAGCCGGTCCCGTAGGTGTTCTTGATCATGCCCGGCTCCGTGCACATCTGGCCGAACAGGGCCGCCTGCTGGTCGCCCGCGATCCCGGCGATGGGAATCTGGGCGGCGCCGAACGCGGTCCCCGTCACGCCGACCACCTCGCTACAGCTCTTGACCTCGGGCAGCATGGACGCCGGGACCTCGAACAGCTTACACAGCTCCTCGTCCCATTTCTGCTCGTGGATATTGAACAGCAGCGTCCGGCTGGCGTTCGAAATGTCGGTGACATGGACCCGGCCGCCGGTCAGCTTCCAGACCAGCCAGGAATCGACGGTGCCGAAGGCCAGTTCGCCCGCTTGGGCACGCTGCCGAGCGCCGGGCACATGATCCAGAATCCAGCGGACCTTGGTCGCGGAGAAGTAGGCGTCGAGGACCAGGCCGGTCTTGACGCGGATCTTCTCGGTCAATCCCGCCTGCTTGAGTTCATCGCAGAACCCCGCGGTCCGGCGGTCCTGCCAGACGATGGCGTTGTAGACGGGCTCGCCCGTCTTGCGATCCCAGACCACCGCGGTTTCCCGCTGATTGGTGATCCCGATGGCCGCGATCTGCCGCCCATCGATGTTCATCCGGGCCATCGCCTCGGCCGCGACGCTGGCTTGGCTCGACCAGATCTCGTTCGGATCGTGCTCGACCCAGCCGCTCTTCGGGAAGATCTGCTGAAATTCCCTCTGCGCGACCGAGACGATGCCGCCGTCCCGGTCGATGGCCATCGCCCGGGAGCTGGTCGTGCCCTGATCCAGAGCCAGGATGTACTTCGTTTCGGCCATGCCCAATGCTCCCCTCGTGTCGAAAACTCAGTGCACAGTCAACTCAACACCCTTCGCACGGCCAGAAGTAGACCACCTGCCATGTCCCCTGTCAAGCAATACCCGATACATACCCCGCCGTGAGTCCATTCGTGCCCAGACGCAGGGTCATGGACGATAGGAGTCTCGCATGGAGCGCCTGAGTCAATGACCTCTGGGAAGCGATTCCTGACGAGGACATAGGGTATGTCAACAGACGGGAATGGGGGCTCATTCGAGTCTCAGAAGCGTGTAGAGGATTCCTCCGTGTTACCTTCGGCTCAAGAGACTACACGGCCTTCCGTTGCTTCAGCATCTTCGGCTGTCGGCGGACGAGTCTGTCGCCATGTTTCTTCTGAGCTTCATACACGTGGTCGAGGTACTTGGCGATGTCGTGATCGAATTCCTGCTCGATTTGCCGTCGCGTTTCGCGAACTTCTTCCACGATGACCGCGGTGTCGATCTTGCTCTCGGGCGTCAAATGGTTGCGCGCGACGGAGCCGTAAAGATGGGCGCCCCGCAGGCGGTCCGTTCGTAGTGACGCCGTGAGGCGTTATCTGCCTCGGCCCAGAGGATATGCCCTTACGGGCACACTACAAGCAGGCCGTCGTTCGCCACAGCCACCCGATGGCCAGTTTCTTCTCACAGACACAAGCCGTCGGGGTGCATGACTGTAGTTGCGCACGTGCAATAGAAGGTCACGAAAACCCCGGACTGTCATTCCCGCGAAAGTGGGAATCCACTTCCTGGGATATGTCGCATGCCACGGTCTCTGGATTCCTGTTTGGCGCAGGAATGACAAAGTCGCGTCAACGTCTTGTCACTCTGCGGGAGGTCGCAACTGCGGTCATGTACCCGAACCGGGGGAGCATGACCATTCGTGTGCTCTGCCGGCGAGAAGTGGTCGCGGCTGCGACGCTGGTTTCGTCCCTCGCTTGCGTCGGGGCATTTCGTCGAACGGTTGTGCCGGTCCGGCGTGAGGCTCGCGTTCCATGCCTGCCGCAGGCAGCGAGAACCCTGCAGGGATGCCCGAGAGGGGCTTCCGGCGGTCTGCCGTCGCTCCCAGAAATCTTCGGAAGTTCAGGGTTTTGGATTGACGCAGAAAGTGTCAGTGCGTATGATAGGTATACAACTGCCGAACGGCAACTCTCATGGCCGGTCCGGAGGGTTCATCGTGACCTATGACGTGCGGATCTTCGTCAATCGGCTGGGCATCGACAGGTCCTGAGTTCTGGCCGGGCGGCCGGAAGAGTTCCCATCATTCCGGTATTCCAGCGTTCCATCGCTCGAATCAGTCCCGCCGGCGGTGTTCCGTGGCGGCGACCTTGGGCCGGGACGGTCCTCGGCCTGCGGCCAATTCGGCGAAACGAAGCCAATCTGTCCAGGACGTGTCCCACCGCGGTGGCCTCGGCCCAGTGCGGTCGGCACCGCCTGCGGCCGATTCTGCAAAACGAAGCCAATCGGCTCAGGGCATATCCCACAGCAACTCACGGCTGGGACACGGGTTATGGCGGATTGGCCCCGAAACGGAATCCGAAAAACGGAGCCAATTTCCCCGCCTGGGGCGGTGGATTCCTGCTTTCGCGGAGGGCTCCGATGGCTTATAGTGTCTTGTTCCTGGATACCGGCCGTATTCCCCGCAGGGAGCGGCCGGCACGAGTAGTAATGGAGTGGCCTGGGCGTACCGTCCCGGCTCTTGGGAGGATGTAGCAAGATGGCGGATAAAGTTGAAGCGTATATCGATCAGAATTGGGTTCGTTTCGTCGAGGAACTCAAAGCATTCATGCGGTTCCCCTCGGTCAGCGCACAACGCTCGCACGACAAGGACACGCGGGCCTGCGCCGAGTGGGTGGTCGCTCACCTCAAGGGCCTGGGCTTCGACGCCGGACTCGTCGATGTCGGCGGCCAGCCCATCGTCCGGGCCTTGATGAAGGGCAGGAGTTCCAAGCGAGTGATGATCTACGGGCACTACGACGTGCAGCCGGAAGACCCGGTCGGCGAGTGGAAGACCCCGCCATTCGAGCCGACGATCCGCGACGGCATCCTCTACGGCCGGGGCTCCACCGACGACAAGGGGCAGCTCTGGACCCACGTCAAAGCGGTCGAGAGCCTGCTGAAGACCGAAGGGCAGCTTCCCTGCGAAGTTCTGTTCCTGCTGGAGGGCGAAGAGGAGTCCGGCGGCGACGCGTTGCCCCGCTACGTGGCACAGGCCAAGGCCGAGCTCAAGCCCGACGCCATCGTTATCTCCGACAGCACGATGTACGACGCCAACACGCCCGCGCTGACCTACGGTCTTCGCGGCCTGGTCGCGCTGGAATTCATCATTCGCGGCCCGGCTTCGGACGTCCATTCCGGTGCCTACGGCGGCGGCATCGCCAATCCCGTCATGGTCGCGGCCCAGATCCTGGCCGCCTGTGTCTCGCGCGACGGCAAGGTCCTGGTCCCGCATTTCTACGATGACGTGGTCCCGCTGCAGGACTGGGAGCGGGAGAGCTTCCGCAAGCTGGATTTCAACGACGAGATCCTGTCGAAGGAGCTGAACATCCCGCGTCCACACGGCGAGGCCGGTTACAGCACGCTGGAGCGGCTCTGGGCCCGCCCGACGTTCGAGATCAACGGCTTCTTCGGCGGTTACCAAGGGCAGCGGTCCAAGACGATTATCCCGTCGTTTGCCACGGTCAAGATCACCTGCCGGCTGGTTGCCAACCAGAATCCCGCCCGCATCCGCGACTTGGTGGTCGAGCACATCCGGTCCGTCTGTCCCAAGACGGTCCGCATCGAGGTCAACGATTTCGGGATGAGTCCGCCGGTGCTGTTCGACGTGAAGGACCCGATCATCCGGGCCGCTCAGGACGCGATGCGCAAGGGCTTTGGTCGAGAAACGGTCTTCATCCGCTGCGGGGGCTCGATCCCGGTGGTCAGCACCTTCGCGGAGCATCTCGGCTGCCCGGTCATCCTGATGGGCTTCGGGCTCGATAGCGACGGCCCGCACGGTCCGAACGAGCACTTCAGCCTGGACAGCTTCGTCAAGGGCACGAAATCCGCCGCCCACATGCTGCGGATGATCTGACGACCTGTCGGGCAAAAGCGTGGCTTGACTGCTTGGATGGTCTGGTTATCGGACTGCGATGGCCGGTCCGCCAAATACTGATCATGCACTAAAATGTGACAAATTAGTACTTGCCGGGGGTGGGGTGACCCGGCTGGCAATGCAGATACCGCCGAATATGTGATGTTGCGTCGCTATGCGAGATAGACTTTGTCGCCGGGGCGGATCGGGGGGATCTGGTCCCGCTTGGCGACGATGTCCTCCGCGTCCAGGGCGAAACTGGGGGCAATCTCGATCACGCAATCGGGCGAGCGGTCCGGCTTGCGCGGGACCTTCACGCCGGCGGATTCGAGCCAAGTCGCGGCCCGCTCGATCATCATCCGATGAGTCGCCTCGGCGCTGTCCTCGCCCGTGGCGTTCTTGACCGGCGCGAACTGCTCGCTTCGCACGATGTCCAGGATGATCGATCGCTTGGCCAGCGGGATCGCGTCGAAGATGAAGGACTCGAGTTTGACGCCGTTGGGCTCTTTCGGTTCGACCCGACGGCCCTCGGTGTCGATGTGGGGGATCTTCTTGACCGCCCGGTGCAGCGGCAGGGTGTGCCCCTTCGTATTGAGGTACTCGACGAAGCCGGTGTCGATGATGTGGATGGCGATGCTGCCGAGGGAGAAGGCCAGCGTGCCGTCCGGGCGGCGCTTCCGGGCCAGCTCGTCAGGCAGGTCGCTGTACTCGATCACGGTCACTTTGCCATCGACGAGGCAGAAGTTGCCCACCTTCTCCTTGGGTCCGTTTTTGATGACTGCCTTGGACGACATCTGGGCGCCGTCGAGGGCGTGCAGCCCGACAAAGAGCGGATCGAATAGCTTGACCAGCGGATTGTCCACCTGCCAGTAGGTGAGGTGCTCGACGCCGCGTTTCTTCATGTCGGCCAGGGCGCCGCTTCGGGCCAAAGCACGGATGCACCCGCCGTGCCCATCGGGCGATCTGGCGATTTGGTCCTTTTCCGCCATGAGAATCCGACCGTCAAGGCTGAAATTCGGCAGAGTTCCCTGCTGGAAGATGAAGACGTTCCGAGGGTCCA
This sequence comes from Sedimentisphaerales bacterium, assembly GCA_034678485.1. Classification (GTDB taxonomy): domain Bacteria; phylum Planctomycetota; class Phycisphaerae; order Sedimentisphaerales; family Anaerobacaceae; genus PLanc-01. Next base: position 32,288 of record JAXDBU010000059.1, read on the forward strand.
GGCCGTAGTAGTCGTCCGCCTCGAAGATCGCGACGGTGTGTTCGTGGTTCAGCGGGCTGGTCATGATATACCACGGGCAGACGGCCTGGTATCGCTGCGAGACCGCGGCAATCGTCTCCGCGAAGACGCGAAACAGTGTTTTGTGCCTGACCGGGCTGACCGGGAAGTTCCCCTTGGGTCCGTCGAAACCAAGCCGAGTGCCCTGGCCTCCGGCGACGGTGAGGGCCGCGACCTTGCCGTCGGAGATTCGCTTCGTCCCTAAGTCGATTGCCTGTCGGTATTTATGCTCTTCGTCTGCATTGCGAGGCTTGGGGCTGTACGAGGTCGCAGGCTCGACGTCGTGCTGGATAGGCGGTTGCGGCTGACTCTTAACCAGGTTTCGGACCCAATCGTCGATCGCGGGCAGATCCAGTTCCCCGATCTGGGTCAGCAGGGCGTCCTGTTGTCTGGGATCCAACTGCGGCCAAGAAGCGAGCAGATGCTCCTGCCGGTGCTCTGTCAAAAGCGTTCTGAGGCTCTCAACGTCGGTTCGTCCGGGCATAGCGTTCTCCAAATCCCCAAAGCAACGGATCTTACGCCAAAGTGAAAAAAATTCAAGGAAATGAATGAATCGGGCGAAAAAAGTTTGACACGTCCTGTCGCTCGGGTTAAGATTGAATTGAAGGATAGGTGGATTTGAAGTAGTAGCAGTTATATCATAATCCGTACCGCCATCATAAATACTTCAGCACTTCATATCCAGATCCGCCTGCCTGAGAGTTGTAGGACACGCATAACCTACGAAACGTGAGGAGCATCTTAGGGTCTCGGACCCAACTTAGGCAGAAATCCTGAAAGGCACAATGCTTTATCGGAACGAAACCGGCCCGTTCTCCTGCTGATGCAAGTATTTTGGTCCGGAGATTCGCGTGAATGAGCATTCGCTGGTCAGGCGGCAACAAAGCAGTTATCTGTTAATGTGGCCCATGTGGCGTAGTTGGAGAACGGTTGGTCTGCGAATCTCAGAGAAGTGAAAGGAGAATCAAATGAAAAGAAAAGGTTTTACCCTCGTCGAGCTGCTGGTCGTTATCGCGATCATCGCTCTGCTGATGGGCATTCTGATGCCGGCGCTGGCTCGCGTACGCCAGTTGGCCTTCAGAATGACCTGCGGCACGAACCTGGCGGGCATTGGCAAGGCGATGCTGATCTACGCCAACGACTATGAAGATGAGCTGCCGAAGTCCGGTGGTCGTACGACCACCTGGGGTCCGCTGACGGGGAACAACTGGGCCGCGTCCAGCCGGATCACGGCCTACGGCCTGAGCTCAACGGACGGCAGTGGCGGCAAGGCGTCGATCAGCTCGTGCTTCTACATGCTGGTCAAGTACGCGGAAGTGACGCCGAAGTCGTTCATCTGCAAGGGCGACTCGGGCACGTCGGAGTTCAAGCTGTCCGATGTGAGCGGGACCACGCTTGCCTCGGACTTCGAGTTGATCGATGCCTGGGACTTCGGCCCGCAGGCGATGGCGTACAAGAGCTGCAGCTACTCGTATCATCTGCCGTTCAACAACTCGTATGCGCTGACGGTTTCGAGCGAGCCGGGCTTTGCAGTGGCATCGGAGAGGAACCCGTTCCTGATCAGCCCTGCGGGCACCGCGACGGTGTTCTCGACGTTCAAGCCCGATCTGACCGGCTTCGGCGGCACGACCGAGACGGCCAAGCTGGGCAACGCGCTGTCCCACCAGCAGGAAGGGCAGAACGTGATGTTCCTCGACACGCACGTGGAGTTCGAGAAGCGTTCCTACTGCTCGGTTGAGGATGACAACATCTACACGGAGTCTCGCTACACGGATGCCGGCGATGAGTTGGGTAGGCAGCAGCCTGGGACG
>JAXDBU010000060.1:0-5104 GCA_034678485.1 Sedimentisphaerales bacterium
TCCGGCCCGGGAGTGAAAGATGCGTCTCGACTTCGGACGCCACGTCTGCTACGAGGCCCAGATGCTTCACTTCGTTCAGCATGACAAGAAAGGCAGGGGCGTCCCACAAGACCTGTGTCCTTAGGAGGCGTAGCCGAAGGATCTGGACAGAGATCGGGAGGCCTGTCTTGGTCGCCGGCCAGATCCTTCACTCCGTTCAGGATGACAATCGCGTTCGACAGATTCCTCCGCATCACGATCAACGCGTCACGCACGACGCCTTTAGCCGATCGCCCAATCGAGGATCGCCGTGAGTTCCTCCTCGCTCAACTCGACCGGGTTGCCCTGCATGCTGCTGGCCTTTCGGGCTTGTGCCACGACCGTGGCGAAATCGACGCTCGACAGGCCATAATGTCGTAGCGGCGGCAGACCCAGCGCCGAGCAGAGATTTCCCGTCCAGGAGATGGCGTCGGAGGCGGTCGCGGCGTTCTTGCCGGTCAGGAGACGTCCGATTTCGTCATAGCGGGCCAGCGCCGCCTGCGCATCCTGGCCCGACTTCCCGCTGTCGTCCGGCGGGCGGTTCTGGAGCGCCAGCACGTTGGCCTGCATGACGCTGGGCAGCAGTTTTCCACAGACTGCGCCGTGGGGCGCGCCGGTGAGCCCGCCCAGCGATCCGGCGAACCCATGCACTGCGCCCAGCTTCGCGTTCGCCAAAGCCATCCCACTGAACAGGCTCGCGAGGGACATATCCTCGCGGGCTTCAGGATTGCCCCCATCTTCAAAGGCCTTTCGCAGGGATCTTGCGGCCCGCTGAATGCCCTCCCGACAGAGACTGTCCGTCAACGGATTGGCCTTCTTGGAGACGAAGGCCTCGATCAACTGGGTCAGCGCATCCATCCCGGTGCTCGCGGTCAGTGCCGGAGGCATTGAGTGGGTCAGGAGCGGATCGACGATTGCCCATCGCGCCAGCATCAGCGGGCTGCGCATACTGACCTTGACCTGCTTGTGCGGGACCCCGAGCACGGCGTTGTATGTGACCTCGGCACCCGTGCCGGCGGTGGTGGGGACCGCGATCAAGGGGGCGGCCTGCTCCCGCAGGGGCCGGCCTTTGCCGACAACCTCCAGGTAATCCGACAGTTCCCCCTCGTTGGTCAGCATCGCGGCGACGACCTTGCCGGTGTCCATGACGCTGCCGCCGCCGAGAGCGACGACGACGGTGGCTCTTGCCGCGCGGGCGGCGATGACGGCGGCCTGGGCGGTCTCGGTCGTCGGCTCACGGGGGACACTGAAGACCGTCGTAGCGGCGCCCCTTTCGACGATGGCATCGAGAAGGGTCTGAACACGGTCCGGCTTGCTGCCCGTCAGGATGAATGCGCATTTCCCGTAGCCGGCCGTCAAGGCGGGGATCTGTTCGGCAGCTCCCGCGCCGAACACGATCCTGCGAGCGGTGGAGAATTCGAATCTCATGAGAACCTATACACTGAGATAGTCCCAGCCGTCCTGGCCGGGGAAGATGCTGTTGTATTTTACGCTGCTGCGAGGCTCGGCCATCATGCTTTCGACCGCGTCCCTCCATCTCTGGTAGTGCGTCGTCTCTTTGTGGCGAGCCGGTTCGCTCGTCGTGCGATAAACTTCCACCAGGACGAATCGCGTCGGGTCGTCCTGCTGCTGGATCACGTCGAACCGTGCGATGCCCGGCTCGCGGACGCTCTCCTGGGCATTCTCGATGCTCGCAGCCCGGAAGGCATCGACCTGGTCGGGCTTCACGTGGACAAACACATGAACGATGAACATAACTGGCTCCTAAGCGAGTGCGATTTTCGACGCAGTGTAGCACAGGCGGAAACCACGTGCAACAGAATGCTCGCGGGTTGCTTCGACAGCGGCGTTCGACCCGGACACTGCGATCCCAGGCATATGACCCCGCTGCCCGGCAGATCGGCATGGACGTCGCACCATGAAGCGTGTACCGTCACCATGCAATGTCACCCGTGGGTCTGCCGTCGCGCCGGCCGTCTTATGCGTCGATGGCGTCCACGACCTGTCTGATCTCGTCGCGGCGGCATTGGCGAACGTGGGCTTGACAAGACCGTATGTTTCCCCTATGACGTAGCAGGTGGGCGACTCTCTGCGGCTCGTCCGGATGGAACGATGGTTGGGATCGGGAAAGGCAGCCGGGGTGGCGATTCTGGCAGGCATAGATGAAGCAGGCTTTGGGCCGTTGCTGGGGCCGCTGGTGGTTTCGTCCGCCGCGTTCTCCGTCGGACCGGCATTGCTCGATGCCGACCTCTGGGACACGCTGACCAGGAGCGTCGGCAAGTGCCGCAAGCACTTGATGGGTCGGCTCCTGATCGCCGACAGCAAGAAGGCATATCACCGGGACGAGGGCTTGGGTCATCTGGAACGGACCTCGCTGGCGGTTCTGGAGTGCATGGGGAAGCGTCCGGCGGATCTGAGCGAGTTGTTGACGCTCCTGTGTCCGGACAGCGTGCGTCGTCTGGCGGGGTATCCGTGGTATCAGGATATGCATCGCTGTCGGCTGGCAGCCGGGTCTGACGATGCGAAGATCGCAGCGAAAGTCTTCGCGGATGACCTCCATGCCCATGGGGCGGCGCTGGTCGATGTGCAGACGTGCTGCTTGGATGTTGCGTACTACAATCGGATGGTGCACAACGTCCGGAACAAATCGCAGGTCTTGTTCATCACAGTGACGCAGTTGATTCAGGGGCTGTTGTGCAAGTTCCCCGCCGAGAGCATTTGTGTGCAGATCGACCGGCAAGGAGGCCGGACCCACTATCGTGAGAATCTGCTTCGCAGCTTCCCCGATATGGAACTGACGGTCGTGCAGGAGGACGATGAGTGCAGCGTCTACGAGATGTCGAGCGGGACCAGAAAGGTGCGACTGAGGTTCGAGATCCAGGCCGACGACCGGTATCTGCCGGTCTCGTTGGCGTCTATGGTCAGCAAGTACCTCCGCGAGCTTCTGATGGATCGCATGAACCTGTATTTCGGGAAGATGGACGTGGGCCTGAGGCCGACCGCAGGGTACTGGCAGGACGGCCGGCGGTTTGTCGAAGACCTGCGAACGCGTCTGCCCCACGTGGAGATCGACCGCGAGCAACTGATTCGATGCCGATGAGGCGCCTTTTTCAGGCGAAGGGAATCTTGTGATGCACGAACACAAGGAACAAAGCTGGCTGAACACGGTATCTCTGGCGATCATTGCAGTGGTCGCGCTGGCGGCCGCACTGATCTACACCCGGGTCGTCATGATCCCATTCGTCGTGGCGTTGTTCATCGTCGCACTGGTCTCGCCGATCGAGGATTTCCAGGTCAAGTGGCTCCGCCTGCCTCGCGCCATCGCCATTGTCGTTACATTGCTTGTCGTCATAGCGGTGATCGCGTTGGTCTTTCTCCTGATTGCGCAGGCTACGACGATCATCGTTTCGACGGCGGGCGAGTACAGCGCCCGTTTCGCCTATATGGCCGACAAGATACTCGAACCGATCGAGTACATTTACCGGAAAGAAGAACCACAGCCCCCAACGGCGCCGAACGACACAACGTCCAAGCCGGCCGTGGCGCCGAACGACGTGGCATCCCCGGCTCCGGCGGCGCCCCCGGAGGTGAAGCCGGCGCCAACGCCAACCGGCCCCTTGGAGTTGTTCCCCGTGGTGGATGGCTCGGGCAGTGCGACCACTCTCGAGGTTCGGCCTCCGACCGAACCACCCTCGCGGGGGCCCAACGATACGGGCAAGGACCCGAATATGGTTTCGAAGGACGTCAACGAGACCACCCCGGACGGTGTCCCGCCGGCCAAGCCGGCAGGCAAAGAACTGCGCATCGACACCCAGCAGATCGTCAAGGACCTGAAAAACTACATCTTCAACATCGTGACCAATGCGTTCGGCACAATCCTGGGTCTGATTTCGAGCATGTTGTTCGTCATCATCTTCGTGCTCTTCCTGCTGCTGGGCCGGAACCCCTATACCGAGCACTCCCAGGTCTATTCGGATGTGGTGCAGAAGATCCGCAAATACGTCGGTATCAAGATGGCGATTTCGGCCATCACCGGCCTGCTGGTCTGGACGACCCTGGCGATCATCGGGCTGGAACTGGCGGGCGTCTTTGGCATCCTCGCGTTTCTGCTCAACTTCATCCCGTCCATTGGCTCGATCATTGCGACGTTTCTGCCTCTGCCGATCGCGGTGGTGCAATTTCAATCGTCACCCTGGATCGTTGTCCTGGTGGTCGCCGTTCCCGGCGCAATCCAGAATCTCCTGGGCAATATCATCGAGCCCAAGCTCCAGGGCGAGGGCCTGAATCTGCACCCGGTGACTGTGCTGCTGGCCCTGTCCTTCTGGGGGCTGCTCTGGGGCATCGTGGGGATGTTCCTGGCGGCTCCGATCACCGCTGCCATTCGCATCGTGCTGATGCAATACGACGTGTTCAAACCCATCGCCAATCTGATGGCGGGCGATTTCACACAGAAGCCGACTTCATCTCCTCCATCAGGAAGCCGATCTGACGATCCTCCTCGCGAATGATGTTGTCGATCATCTGTTCGGTGGCCGGATCGCGGGCGAAATCCTTCAACCCGCGATAGAAGATGATGACTTCGTTCGCCCGTCGGATGGCGTCCTTGAGGACTTGGTGTTTGTTCTCCCGCCCGGTCAGCCGGTGGACGCCCTCCTGCCTGGTGCCGAACCACGTCAGGCCGGACATCACCTGGGGATTCGAGAGTACGTAATTGTCCGGGTCGAATGTGCCGAATTCCCCGGTCTTCTCCGAGAAGCGTTTCCTCATGCGGGCCCAGATTTTCTCGTGCTTGGCCTTCCAGGTGGCCAGGCGATAGTAGATGTCGCGAAGGGCGGGATCGTCGAACAACTCCGCGGTTTTGAGGAAGAACTTGGCGCCCTTGTGTTCCACCTGCTCGGCAATCTGGAGAATCTCGAAGATATTGAACCTCGTTTCCACGCCGTGCTCTCTCGATTGAGTCCTTGCCTGCCTACCTCAAGAAGCGACAATGGAGCCCGAACCGCCACCGTTGACGGCGCTGGGCCTTAGGGAACCCGAGCATCATAGACTATTGTAACCGGTGACGACGATACGTCAAAAGAAAACG